>JAAVAM010000015.1 GCA_014804085.1 Treponema sp.
CGGAAAGCCCGCGCTTGTTTGAATCGGAAAGGAACGCTCCCGAATTGCACGTGTCAAGCATGACGAGCGTCTTGCCCGCTTTGATTTTGGAAAGGTTCGCCAGCAGGTCGTTCTTGGAGATGCCGCCGTTCGGAATGCTGTCTTTGGACGTGTAGCGGAAATCGGACGGAAGATAATAATAGTCGCCGTCGTCATACGTCGTGCCGTGGCCGGAGACAAAGAACACGAACACGTCGTCCGCGCGGATATGCTGTGAAAGGCGCGAGAATTCCGCCGCAAGTTTTTCTTTCGTCACTTCGCTGTCGTTGAGTTGCGAGACATGGACATTCCTGTACAGCCCAGATTTCTGCTTTTGGAATCCTTCTGCCACTGATTGGGCATCGGGCACGGCATAGTTGAGCCACAGCGACTTGTCACGGTAGCGGTTGATGGCGGCGGTCAGCACATACAAGTCGGGCTTTGCCGTCGCACCGCGCCATACAACTTGCGCCGAAGAGCGCACGCTTTCCACAAGCCCTGCTCCGTTGAGTGCGAACGCTTCAAGCGTGTTGCTTCCGTTCTGAAGCGTGACAGTATGGCGGAACGAAACTATCTCCCCGTCCGCAGAAGCAATACCGTCAGAAAGGCGGATTGCCTTGCCGTTCAAAAGCAGGTTCACCGCGCCGATGCCGCCGCCCGTGTTCTGCACGGAAATATCGAACGTCATGTCGCGCCCTGATGATTCTGCGGGAATGTCTAAAAGCGACACCGCCGGGGCGCGTCCGCTGCGCACGAGCGACGCAAGCCGCACCGATGACGCATACGCGGAGATGTCCTCGCCGCGCATTTTTGCCGCCACCAAGTCGGGGCGGTAGTAGGTGTCGTACACTTGATCAATGCCGATAACGTCCATGCCGTCCACGATGTAGACTAGATTCTGCGTAGCCCACTCGCTGCCGCAGAAGAAGCCTTCGGGGGTGTATGTGAGCCATTCGTAGTATTCGCCGTTTATTGTGGTGGAAAGCAGTGTGCCGTTCTGCGCATCCCAAATTTTGATAGTGCAGTCCTTGTTTCCACTTGCAATATATTTTCCGTCGGGCGACCATGCAATGGAGTATACTTGATAGGAATGCCCTGACATGGTGAGCAGTTCCTTGCCGTTCGCGGCATTCCAGATCTTCACGAAGCCATCATAACTCCCGATGGCAATGTACTTTCCATCGGGCGACCATGCCACGGAGTTTACCCGATAGGAATGTCCTGACAGAGTACGCAGTTCCTTGCCGCTTGCGGCATCCCAGACTTTTACGGACTTGTCATCACTCCCACTTGCAATGTACTTTCCATCGGGCGACCATGCCACGGAGTTTACATCGTCGGAATGCCCTGACAGAGTGCGCAGTTTTTTGCCGCTCGCGACATTCCAGATCTTCACGAAGCCATCACAACTCCCGCTTGCAATGTACTTTCCGTCGGGCGACCATGCCACGGAGTTTACCAGATAGGAATGTCCTGATAGAGTGCGCAATTCCTTTCCACTTGTGGCATCCCAGACTTTCACGGACTTGTCATAACTCCCGCTGGCAATGTACTTGCCATCGGGCGACCATGCCACGGAGTCCACAGGGTCGGAATGCCCTGACAAAGTGTGCAGCTTTTTGCCGCTCGTGGCATTCCAGATCTTCACGAAGCCATCATCACCCCCGCTGGCAATGTACTTGCCATCGGGCGACCATGCAATGGAGTATACCCGATAGGAATGCCCTGACAGGATGCGTAGTTCCTTGCCGCCTGAGGCATCCCAGACTTTCACTGAGTCGTCATAACTCCCGCAGGCGATGTGCTTGCCGTCGGGCGACCATGCAATGGAGTATGCCAGATAGGAATGCCCTGACAGGGTGAGCAGTTCCTTACCGCTCGAGGTATCCCAGATTTTTACGGACTTGTCACCACTTGCGCTGGCGATATGCTTCCCGTCGGGCGACCATGCAATGGAGTATACCCGATAGGAATGCCCTGACAGAGTATACAGCTTTTTGCCGCTTGCGGCATCCCAGACTTTCACGGAGGCATCAATAGTTCCGCAGGCGATGTGCTTGCCGTCGGGTGACCATGCTACGGAGTACATAGTACTGGAATGTCCTGACAGAGTGAGCAGTTCCTTGCCGCTTGCGGCATCCCAGACTTTTACGGACTTGTCATAACTTCCGCTTGCAATGTATTTTCCATCGGGTGACCATGTCACGGAGTTCACAGAGTCGGAATGCCCTGACAGGGTGAACAGTTCCTTGCTGCTTGCGGTATCCCAGATTTTTACGGACTTGTCACTACTTCCGCTGGCGATATGTTTTCCATCGGGCGACCATGCCACGGAGTTCACATCGTTGGAATGCTTGAGCGTGTACAACTCTTTTCCGCTTGCGGCATCCCAGATTTTCACGGAGTTGTCCCAGCTCCCGCTTGCAATGTACTTTCTATTGGGCGACCACGCCACAGATTCCACAAAGCTGGAATGCCCTGACAGGGTGAGCAGTTCTTTTCCGCTTGCGGCATCCCAGACTTTTACGGACTTGTCATAACTCCCGCTGGCAATGTATTTTCCATCGGGTGACCATGTCACGGAGTTCACATAGTGGGAATGCCCTGATAGGGTGAACAGCTCCTTGCCGCTTGCGGCATCCCAGATTTTTACGGACTTGTCATAACTCCCGCTGGCAATGTATTTTCCATCGGGCGACCATGCCACGGAGTTCACTTTGTCTGAGTGTCCATGTTGAAATCGCAATTCCGGCTCTGGACGTTCCGTGCCGTTTTTCGCAGTGCCAATCTTCTCCGCGACAATGCCGCGGGCTGTTTCTTGCGCAGGACAAAGCGCAGTTGCGCAAAATATCGCACAGGCAAGTACAGCGCGGATAGTGGGTATTTTTGCAATGGTGGCGGAAATGTTCATAATTGTTCTCCTATAAAAAGCCAAGAGCGATTTTGGAAAATCGCTTTTGGCTTTTTGCGCACATTCGCAACACAGTGAGAATGTGCATTAAATATGCAAGTTTCCAACGGAAACTTGTCATGATAAAAAGTTGGCGACACTTCAGACAACTTTTTATCATGTCTCCTTGAAATTGGCTTATTTGCGGCGGTGTCATCCCTTGGAATGCGATGACTCTTCATCTACGAAAAAATACATTAAAATGGGACGGTTTTCCGTATCATAATAGTTTTTTATGTCGTAATAATCATAGGGAGCATTCTTTCGGTCACCGGCAATTTGCTGCAATGTCTGTTTCAGCATTTGCTGGAATTTCTGTTTGACTTCTTGATTGACCTCTCTTTTTTCTCCGTAATTTGAAATTTTGAGCAGTTCCTGCATCATAGTTTCTGAATCGTATGTGCTTCCGTGCAGGTTGGAATTTGCTTTGGTTTTGGAATAGTTCCACAGAATGACGGCGCACAGTTCCCGCGCAAAAACTCCGGCGCACATTGCTATGTGTTGCAGGATGCCTATCTCTATTTCACCGATTTCATTGCTTTTGTCAAAACGCACTGCATACTCAAAGTCGGAAATATCCTTGACCGCCCGGAGCGCAGGGCGCAAGTTTTCTTCTTTCGCCTTTGTCGCCTCTTCTTCCAAAATATGCTGTGCAGAAGCCAATGGGAACATTTCGCGGTGGTAAGATTCATACGGATGTTCGGATTGGAATTTTTCCGCCACTTCGTCGTGAAACTTTTTTATAGAGGAAGCGATGACACCTTCCTCAAGGAAACGGATGAAGTCGCGGTATTCGATAAAGCCGGTTTTCTTGCTGTCAAGATTTTTGTACCGTTTGAGCGAGCGGTATGCCCAGCCGATGCTCCATACAGGATAATTTTCATGCAATTGGAATGCGACCATCCGGGAAAGATGTGCGTCCGTGCGGTGCAGTTCGTTCTGCGTATCTTTTATACGCTCCTGAAAACGCTCATCTACCATTTGTTTCACGTTTTCCTTGGCGTATTCCTCGAGACCTTTCTCAACTTCTCTCTTTAGAAGCACTTTCGGAATAATGAGCGTTCCCGTGAGAAAAATGGCGTACCCCGTCAGCAGGAGCGTAAAATCAATCCGCCCGGCAACGTCTCCGTATTTCAGTTCTGCGGTTTTCGCAGGCTGTTTTGGTTCTGACTGTTCCGACGGGGTGGGACTGACGATAATTATGCCTCTCTGATTTCGCTGTGTCTCTTGAAAGTGTTCAGTTTTTTGCGTTTTTGGCAAGTCGGAATTTTCGTGCGCTATGACGACCGTCTGCGCTATCACGGGAATGGTGCTGACTGCAAGCATGGCAAGAATCAGCACGATTGCCATAGTATAACATATATTTATGGTGATATAAAACCCGTTCTTTTTTCCATTGTCGGGATTTTTTGTATTTTGTTGTTCTCTGGCGTTTGTGGCGGGCGGCTTTGACTCCGCATTCTTGCTGTCGTCCGCACCGCTATGCTTCGATCGTGAGGCTTTCTCTTTCTCTTTTTGCGCTTCTTTTTTATAGTGATCGTATCTATTGCACCTGAAATGCACAACTGCCCATTTTCCGCTGCCTTTGAAACGCTGGTCGGCAGGTGCGCCGTGGCTATCGCTGCTTTTTGCCGTGTGGTAGGCGGCTTCCGATACGCCGACAAGCACGTCCGACTTGATGACGCGCGGCGCAAAAATCGGCACGTCCCCGAACACGCCTTTCGTGCGTTCAAGAAAGGAATCCGTATACGGCCAGTCCCTGTCCTCCACGAGCCGCCGATAGTTCAAGTCGCCTTTGACGATAATCAAATCGCTGTTGCACAACTGCTCGCGCAATTTGCTTTCTTCCGGCATTTTCTTGAAGCAGTATGGCGCAGCCCAGAACATATCGTCTTCGATTTCGATTTTTCCTTCATGGATATAGTTGTTGCACTGCGCAGCGCACTCTGTTCCATCATGCCGCATAATGGCGTTCATCATAAAGCCGAAATCTTCTTTCGTCGCGTCCGAGACAAAGAACGGGTACGGCTTGAGATGAAACACAACTTTTTCAACGATGTTGTTGGACAAAAAATAGCAGGCGAGGTATAGGTCGGAAAACAGTTCCTTGCCCGCGTTGTCGCAAATGATGTCGAAGCGTTTGAATTTTTTGTTGGCATTAAGATATTGAAACAGAATTTCCGTGTCATCGTGCAGAAGATTGACGTCTTCCATTCCGTAATCAAAGCGTTCTTTTGCGTTCAGCTGGCTCAAATCGCTCGTGTTTGCGGACAGACAGTATTGGATGCATGTGCGGAAGGTCTTGAGGGTGAAGCCGTCTTGCGTTCCTGGTGAAGGAAGTTCGCCCAGTTTTTTGATGAATGCATCCCGACTATTTTCCAAGCTGTCTTTCTTCTCCGTCGCGAAAAAGTCATATTGGTTTGAAAAGTATTTTTTCTGAGCGAGCAGTGCATGATAGAACAGGACTTCCGATTCAAAAAATGGGGCGCACTTGAAGAACTGTCTGAGCGTGCTCTCCCTTGTTAGTTTTTCTTTAGGATATTCGGGAGGCGAATGACGTTGTATTTTTTCATTTACGGTGTTCAGGAAATGTTTGACACCGTAGTCGTCAAGCAACGAGTATGAATTCGGATTGTCTGATTCTTTCGGCTTAAGAGCCTCATTGACCGTCTTTTCCAAAAAGTCCTTCTCATAATCTCCCGAACAATAATCTTTAAAAATTTTGCGGAAGCGCGTTCTTGCCGTAAAGTGCGCGAACGATTCTTTTCCAAGATCTTGGACTTCATCTTTTCCGATGAAAAAATAGTCTGCCTGCTTCTTGTCTGTTTCCATGGTGTTTCTCCTTAAAGATGATTTTTCACGCCACGCTAATTCATCACCGTATACGTAATCTTATAGACATTCGTCTCATACTCTTCCGCAGACTGTTGCTTGACCGCCATAATGCCGCGCGAAGTCTGCTGAATGTCGCCACGATTGTATGTACCGCCAGAATCCTGCGCGGGAAGCCCTGCCGGAGACGTGGAGGCATAGACAAGAATCTGCTCCGCGCCGTACACGCCGTCAACGACTTTGTACACCTGCCCGGCGATGTCGGGGAAGACTTTCACTTCGTCTGCGCGCATAAAATTGTCCCGCACGGGAAGCCAGTTTTTGTCGCCGTTCGCGTCGATGCACAAAAGCGCGATGTACGAATCCTTTTGCGTGGAAATCATAAAGCGCACGATGTCATTCGGGTGGAGGATGTCAACTTGTTTGTTATGTTCGTCGAGCATACTGGCTTTAATACGGAAAGAATCGCTAGACATATCGTTTTCTGTTTCCATAAAATCCGCCGCGATTTCTTTTGCCAGTTCGTAGTTGTCAGGTTCGTATTTCATATTGCGCAGACTGCTCGCGGAAAATATTACGGACGACTTTTTTGTATTTCCCGCAAATTGCTTGTAAGAAAAAAATATCTGTACCTTGTCGCTCTGTCGCATAAATGTTGACGCAAGCACCCCAGCGGGAAATTTTCGCTGCACCCACTTCTCGGCATCAATTTCGTACACGCCGCTGTCTTTCAGTTCCGAGAGGAACAGTTCGGACTGGCGATCCGCGTCCAAATTGAAAAGTTCTTTTTCGGCATCGGACAAAGCAATTTCTATCACCTCTTTCAGATACACCGAAAATTGCGATGCCGTGTCCGTCTCTGAATAGGTGGGCGTTTCAACTTGAATCACAATATCCTTTGCGGGAATGATTTTGTTGACGGCTTTTGCCACTTCCTCGGAAAAGTCAAACGCGAAGCATGACATTCCAATCCGCAGAATGCAAATTGATGACAATAGTTTTTTCATTTGGTTTCCTCCATTTTGCTTTTCAATTCGCTATAAAAAATAGAATCTTTGTCCAGCTGTTTGTAGCACGATTCCGCCGCGTCAAGCATAGAAGCGTCTTTCATTTTGCTCAGTCCTATTCCCGAAAAATCCGCGCTTTTTACTTGCGTCACGCCGTTTTTCTGAATCTGAATGTTTCCCGAAATTTTGCTTTTTGAGACTGATTCATGGCTTGCAAGCGACGCTCCGTCCAAATGTATGATAAATTTCCATCGGCTTTCTTTTTTGGAGCCGTCGATGAATATCGGGATTTCATTTTTGCGGATTGCGCCTTGCATCGCGTCGGTGAATTTCTGTTCGATGTGCGCGTTCTTTTCTGCCATGCCCGAATAGACGAATTCGATTCCGGCGTAAACCGGGACGACTTCAAACATCATCACCGCAGAACCGGTACAAACAATGTCCGCATCGAATCCTTTCACGTCGCTCAACAATTGCACTTCGACCGTATATGTTCCGTAATCGAGCGAAACGGTGTGAATGATGATGTCCACGGAATTGTCGGCATTCAGTCCGTAGAACGCAGTGCCCGAAACTTTTCCCTTGGAGACAAGCGACACTTTTGCTTTTATGCCCGAAACCTTCTCATAATCGGGCGACTTGATTTTTACCGTTCCCAAAAACGGCTCGCCTTTTTCTATGGTGACTTCGTATTTTGTTTCCGCGACCGCGCAGTTTTGCATGATTCGCTTTGCCTGACTTATCGCATATTCGTCCAAGGCGGTCTTCCCTGATTCTGCATTGAAATACGCGACCGATTGATACATTGGATTTTCGCGGACTGCTTTGCACACGGACAGATAGGCTTCCGCCGCCGCTCCCGTTGAAACATATTTGCCCGGCTGTTTTTCGGGCAGAAGCGCGGCATATCGTTCCGAAATATCTGCGGCAAACGATTCTATTTCTTTCTGAACTTTTTCTTTTGGAACGCTGCATTTTACATAGCACAGCCATTGTTCTTTGTCGCTTTCGACCGAATATTGTTCAACATAATAATTTTCTGCGGCAACTTGGGAGACATACCGTTGCGCGAATGACTGAATCAATTCTTCGCGTTCAAGATAAGGGTCGATAACATCAGAAGACAGAGCCTTCACTGATTTTGTTTCGTTTGACTGGCTTTTTATGACCGTGCCGTAAAATTTGACAATCTGATTCATTGCATTGGTGCGGGCATCTCCGCGCGCTTCTGTTTCCGTCGAAAAATAATTGGAAACGCCGATAAAATAAAGGTTCGCGTCTGACGCAGGAATGGAATCGCACCAGTCCGGCCTCTGTTCGGGGAACGATGCGACAAGCAGTTTCTTTTCGGAAGCCTCCTGCAAAATCGAATCGAACTGTTTTTTTGACGACAGGCATCCCGTTACGGCGAATATGAAACAGACAAGGCAAACAAATCGGATGCTAAAAAAGTGCCGCATACATCCCCCTATAAAATTTTTTTCATACCTAATAAAATCTGCAAAAACAAGCCCTGCACGGTTCATGCAAGGCTTACCCGAATAAATCTAGAACAAGGACGGCTGCAACATGCCACCGAACAGTTCCGAAGTCTTTTCAAGCTGACGGCGTTTTTCCGCGTCTTTTTCTGCTTCTGCTTTTGACTGGTATTCAGCCGCTTTTTGATTGCAATATTCCTGCATCGCTTTGTCCGCCTGTTCCTTGTCAATCTGCATGAGCGCATACACTTTGAATGCGTTTTTTGAAGCCTGCGTGAAATACACTTCCGTGTAGAATTCTTTTGCGGGAAGTCCTTTCGCAAGACCTTCCGCAACGAATTCCTCAAGCTCCTGGGAGGCGACCTGCGGGTCAAACACATCGCTTGTGATGCCATAGGTTGCCGTCGCCTTTCTTCCCTTGTCCGAAATCAGCGTGCCGTAGTATTTTACGAGCTGATCGCGTCCGTTACCCTGCGCCGCGTCTCTGGCCTCGGCATCCGTTGCATACTGATTGCTACAGCCGACAAAAGCAAGCGTCTTGCCCGTAATCGGCACGGAATCAACCCATGACGGTCGCTTTTCGGGAATCGTCTGAATGGGCTTTAATGTCGCAATGGCGGCTTCCCTTTGCCGAGCCGCTTCTTTCGCCTGCTTTTTCGCGGATTTTGCAAATCCCGAAAAATTCACCGCCATGACTGCCATCGCAATCAAAACTAGTTTTCGTTTCATAAAAAACTCCTTGAAAAAATATTTTGCGGACTTCAATAAATTGTGCTTTTTTGCCGAGTAAGCAACAATATATTGAAGTTTAAGCATTAGTTTACAACAATATTTTAATTTTCACAAGGGGGTCGGAATCATTATTTTGATATGCTGAATCAGATGGCGTTCAAGGACAGGCTGAGAGAGGAAATCGAATTCAAGGGGATGCTCGTAAAGGAAGTCGCGGCTGCGGCGGGAATCAGCAACAGCACGTTCCTGTCGTACATCGACGCGCGGGGGGTACTGCCGAACGTGGAGACGGCGGTCAAAATTGCGGAGACGCTCGGCGTGTCGGTCGAATACCTTGTGACGGGTAAGGATGCCTCCCGCCCTTCGCGGCTGCACGAGATTCAGAACATCGTGGACGACCTGCTCGCGCTCGACAAAGAAAAAATCGCCGTGCTGCGCAAGATGATTCACGCGCTGGTGGGATAGCAGGATTTATCCTTTGGATAAATAAAATTATCCTTACCATAAATCAATTTATAGTAAGGATAACCATAGGTTACAGTAAGGATAAATCAATTTATCCTTACTGTATTTGGATTTATGTAAAGGATAAATCAAAGGGGGAGGGGCGTTTGCGGTATCAGTTTCTTGTGACGTTACAGGGTGGTGATACCGGGCGTTACAGGGTGGTGACAGCGGGCGTTACAGGGTGCTGATACCGGGCGTTACAGGGTAGTGATAGCGGGCGTTACAAGGTGGTGATACCGGGCGTTACAGGGTAGTAATACCGAACGTTACAAGGTGCTGATAGCGGGCGTTATAAGGTGCTGATGGCGGACGGCGTGCGAAATTGCTGGCGACCGGCATGAAAATGCCCGTCGGCATTCGCGCGTGGCTTTTTCCCGCGCAAACCTAGACGAAACGGGCGCGTGGTGGTAAGATAGGGTGTCGCGGCGGCGCGCCGTCCGCACGGGGATATTATGGCTAGACTGTTTGTGCCGGAAGACTACCGGCCGGTGCTGAACACCAAAGAGACCGAGCACGCTATCGTGATGATCAAGGATTTTTTCCAGACGGCGTTGGCAACGGAACTGAACCTGCGCCGGGTGACGGCGCCGCTTTTTTTGCCCGCGGGTACGGGACTGAACGACGACCTGAACGGTGTGGAAGTGCCGGTGCATTTTTTCGTCAAGGATTTGGGCGGCGCGACGCTGGAAATCGTGCAGTCCCTGGCAAAATGGAAGCGCGTCAAGGTGACGGAGCTGGGCTTGATGCCCGATTTCGGCATTTACACGGACATGAACGCGATCCGTCCCGACGAGGAGCTTGACAACACGCATTCGCTGTACGTCGATCAGTGGGACTGGGAAATGTGCATCGACGAGAGCGACCGCACGGTCATGCACCTGAAAGAAATCGTGGAGAAAATCTACCGCTGCCTGAAGCGCACGGAATTCTATATTTTTGACCGCTACGAGCACATCAAGCCGTACCTGCCGCAAAAAATCACCTTTGTGTTTGCGGACGACTTGCAGCGGCAGTATCCCGGTCTGTCTCCCAAGGAGCGCGAGAGCGAAGCCTGCCGTCAGTACGGCGCGGTGTTCGTCATCGGCATTGGCGGCAAGCTGCCGGACGGGTCGATTCATGACGGCCGTGCGCCCGACTATGACGACTGGATCAGCGAGACGGGCGACGGGCATCGCGGGCTGAACGGCGACCTGCTCGTGTGGAATCCCGTGCTGCAAAGCGCGTTCGAGATTTCCTCAATGGGAATCCGCGTGACCCCGGAATCGTTGCAGGCGCAGCTGGAAGAGCGCGGCTGTCCTGAGCGCGCGGAACTGCATTTCCACCGGCTGTTGCGCGACGGAAAACTGAGCCTGACGATGGGCGGCGGCATTGGGCAGAGTCGGCTGTGCATGTTCCTCCTGCGCAAGGCGCATATCGGCGAGACGCAGGTCAGCTCCTGGCCGGACGACATGAAAAAACAGTGCGCCGCCGCCGGAATCACACTGCTGTAGTGGAACGCAGTCTGCATTTTTCTGCCGACGAGCTGGAAAACCTTGCCGCCTGTGCGGCGGACGGCATGACCGAGCTGGTGCTGCACGACGCGGAAATCCTGTCGCATAAGGGAAAACTGCTGCATTTTTTGCAGGCAGCCGCCGCAACCGCGCCGGACGTGTTCCTCACGCTGCCGGTCGATGCTNCNGTGCTGGACATGGACGTGGCAAAGGCGGCTGCGGNCGTGCGCTGNTCGCTTGAGATTCCGCTGGACGGCACGGGCAAGGGCGGCGCGTATCTGTTTGACAAGCGGTTTTATGCGCGGCGGGCGAACATGCTCAACACGATGGGGCTGACGTTCGGTTTTTCGNTGCGGTTTGCGTGTGAGGCGGGCGATTCGGTCAGGCTGTTCCGCGANCGNCTCGATTTTGCCGTGTCGCTCATGCCNAANCACATCGACTTTCCGCAGCTTGAGCCGGACGGTGCGCCTGCGNCGCGNCCGAGCGCGACGTTCTCNACGCAGGACATCCGCGCCGTGACGGAGACGGCGTTTGCCTGCAAGGTGTTCTACAGCGCGGGNCGTGCGGTCGCCTGGTTTTCGTCCGTGCTGGACGCGCTCANAATGAATGCCGCCGCGTTTTTCCGTGACTTTGCCGAATGGCAGCGCGTCAACAANTGCGNTCTGTCGTCGTCATGGGACTGCGAGCGGGCGGGTCATGCCGAGATNGAGAANATGCAGTGCGCGTTCTTGCGCTTCAAGCTGGAAGAAAAGAACAAGGCGCAGNTTTTTCCNGTGGTGGACGACATCGTGCGGCTGAACGGCGCGCTTTCCCGGTGCTGCGGCGAGGGCNCGGAGACGGTGCTTTCGCTCAGCTATTCCCCCGACGACCTGCTTTCTCCCGCCGCGCTGCATGTCGCGTCGTTTGCCGAAAACGCGTTCATCGAATCGTGCANNGTCCGGGTTTTTGTTGCGGACGGCGGCGTTGATTATGAAATTATAGGAAAAAATGCGCTTTTTCCTTGACGAATTCGNGTTTGTGTTAGTATGTTCTAATTAACGAAAACTTTTTAGGACGGAGTAATGCTTCAGAAAGACACAGAAGAAAAAGAAGCGGCGGAGACCGAGGCGACGACCGAACAGGACGCGGCGGACGAGAAACCGGCGGACGGCGGGACGGAGCAGACGGCCGAACCGGCGGCGGAAGCCGAGACGGANGAAGCGAAAATCGCCGCGCTGGAAAAAGAGAACGCCGAGCTGAANGATCAGNTGCTGCGCCGTGCGGCGGATTTCGACAACTACCGCAAGCGCATGTTGCAGGAAAAGCAGGACGCGTTCGATTACGGCAACGCGAATCTGCTCAAGGATCTGCTTGACAGCCTTGACAATTTTGACCGCACGTTGGAGGCGGCTGCCACGGCGAATGANATCGCCGCCATCGTGGACGGCATCAAAATGGTCAACAANAATTTGGTGAATATGCTGGAGAACAAGTACAACTTGTCGTCGTTCGGCAAAGAAGGCGACGAGTTCGACCCGGANATTCACGAGGCGATCGGTATGCAGGAGGGCAAGGTCGAGAAAGANCAGCTTGCCGCNGTGTACCTGAAAGGCTACAAGCTGAAAGACAAGGTTATCCGCCACGCGAAAGTGATGGTCGTGAAACCGGAAGCATAACGTATATTACGGTTGCCGCGCCCGCCGGAAAGCAAACGGCGGCGCGGCTGCCGGAGCGAGGAAAGTATGGGAAAGATTATTGGTATTGACTTGGGAACGACGAACTCTTGTGTCTCCGTCATGGAAAACGGAGAGCCGGTCGTCATTCAGAATTCGGAGGGCGGGCGCACTACGCCGTCTATCGTCGGGTTTACCGCAAAGGGCGAGCGCATCGTCGGTCTGCCCGCAAAGAACCAGATGGTCACCAATCCGAAGAACACGGTGTATTCGGTCAAGCGTCTGATNGGNCATCGGTTTGGCGAGTTGCAGGGCGAGGCGACCAAACTGCCGTACACGGTGAAGGATCACGGACAGGACGTGCGCGTGGAAGTGCAGGAGGGCGGCCAGACCAAGGAATTCAGCCCGCAGGAAATCTCCGCGTTCATCTTGCAGAAGATGAAGAAGACGGCGGAGGATTATCTTGGCCAGCCCGTCACCGAGGCGGTCATTACCGTTCCGGCGTATTTNAANGANTCGCAGCGTCAGGCGACCAAGGACGCGGGAAAAATCGCCGGNCTTGACGTAAAGCGCATCATCAACGAGCCGACNGCGGCNGCGCTGGCGTTCGGGTACAAGAAAGANCAGAAAGAAAAGACGATTGCCGTGTACGACTTGGGCGGCGGCACGTTCGACATTTCGATCCTTGAGCTTGCCGACGGCGTGTTNGAGGTCAAGTCAACGAACGGNGACACGCATTTGGGCGGCGACGACTGGGANCGCGCCATCGTGGACTGGCTGATTTCGTCNTTCAAGGCGGACACGGGCATTGACCTGAGCCAGGATTCCATGGCGATGCAGCGTCTGCGCGAGGCGGCGGANAACGCGAAGATTTCGCTGTCGAACCAGACGAGCGTGGACATCAACCTGCCGTTCATNACGGCGGACGCGACCGGNCCGAAGCATTTGCAGAANTCGCTCACCCGCGCCGAATTCGAGANGATGACGGACAGCCTGTTNGAGCGCACCAAAGAGCCGTGCCGCAAGGCAATGGCGGATGCCGAGATTACGGCGGACAAAATCGACGAAGTGCTGCTGGTCGGCGGATCGAGCCGTATGCCCAAAGTGCAGGAAATCGTCAAGGAGATTTTCGGCAAGGAAGGCTCAAAGGGCGTGAACCCGGACGAGGCGGTCGCGATTGGCGCGGCGGTGCAGGGCGGCGTGTTGCAGGGCGACGTGAAGGACGTGCTGNTGCTGGACGTTACGCCGCTTTCGCTCGGCATTGAGACGATGGGCGGCGTGTTCACCAANCTCATTCCGCGCAACACGACGATTCCGACCAAGAAGAGCCAGATTTTCTCCACGGCGGCGGACGGTCAGACGGCGGTCTCTATCCACGTGTTGCAGGGCGAGCGCGAGATGGCAAGCCAGAACCGCACCNTGGGCAACTTTGACTTGGTGGGCATTCCGGCGGCTCCGCGCGGCGTTCCGCAGATTGAGGTGACGTTCGACATCGACGCGAACGGCATCGTGCATGTTTCCGCAAAGGATNTGGGAACGGGCAAGGAGCAGCACATTCAGATTACGTCGTCAAGCGGCTTGAGCGAGGCNGANATCGAGCGCATGGTGAAGGAAGCGGAGGCGAACGCCGAGGCGGACAAGAANCAGCGCGAGGCGATTGACGTGCGCAACGAGGCGGACAGCCTGATTTACGCGACGGAAAAGAGCATCAAGGAATTGGGCGACAAGGTTTCNGCGGCCGACAAGCAGCAGATTGAGGACGCGACGGCGGCTTTGAAGAAAGCGATGGAAGGCAACGACACCGACGACATCAAGGCAAAGACCGAAGCGNTGAAAAATGCTTCTTACAAGATTGCCGAAGAAGTCTACAAGCAGCAGGGCGCNCAGGGCGGCGCGGCTCCGAACGGCGCGGGCGAATCTGCNGGCGCATCCGGCGGCGACGCGGGCAGCTCATCGGGCTTTGACAAAGGCAAGGCTGATGATGTAGACTACGAAGTGCACGACAACTAAGCGGCAATGGTNCGGGGTACGGTAATCGGNNNGGCGGGCGGATAAAAACGGTCGCTGCGCCGGTTACCGGCATACCGCGCAAAAATGGTGAAATCAGGCATGGCGAAACGAGATTATTACGAAGTTCTGGGAATTCANAAAGGGGCGGACAAGGAAGAGATCAAGAAAGCATACCGCAAGCTTGCGGTAAAGTATCATCCTGACCGCAATCCCGGTGACAAAGAAGCGGAAGAAAAATTCAAGGAAGCGACGGAAGCATACGAGATCCTTTCTGANGACCAGAAGCGACCAATCTATGACCAGTATGGTTTTGCCGGTNTGGACGGCATGGGTGGTATGGGCGGCGGCGCGCAGTACAGCCATGCGTTCCACGACTTCAGCGACTTGTTCGGCAGCATGGGCGGCGGTGGCGGCTTNGGCGATATTTTTGAGAATATCTTTGGCGGCGGACGTTCCCGCNCGCGCTCNGCGACTGACCCGTTGCAAGGNCANAGCCTGCGCTACGACCTGAACATTTCGTTCAAGGATGCGGTCTACGGCACGAAGGCTGAAATCACGTTNCGGCACAACGAGACGTGCTCGACATGCGGCGGAACGGGCGGCGCGAAAGGCGCAAAGCGCAAGACGTGTTCGTCATGCGGCGGTTCGGGACAGGTGCGCCGGAGCGCGGGATTCTTTGCCGTGCAGCAGACGTGTCCCACCTGCCACGGTGCGGGTACGGTCATCGACAAGCCGTGCACGACTTGCCATGGCGCGGGCGTGGAAGAAAAAGGCAAGCGCATGACGCTTTCGATTCCGGCGGGCGTGGACGACGGCAGGCGCATTACCGTGCCGCATCAGGGCGACGCGGGCAAGAACGGCGGTGCGGCGGGCGATCTGATCGTGGTGCTGCACGTTGAGCCGCACGCGTATTTTGAGCGTGACGGGCAGGATTTGTTCTGCGCCGTTCCCGTGACGATCGCGCAGGCGGCGTTGGGCGAAAAGATTTTCGTCACCGCGCTTGACGGCAAGAAAATCGAAATAAAACTGCCCGAAGGCACGGGCAACGGCAAATTGCTGAAAATCAAGGGAGAGGGCGTTCCGTATTCGGGGCGGAGCGGCAAGGGCGACCTGTACGTCAAAATCGTGGTGCAGACTCCGGCGCGTCTTTCGGGCGAGCAGAAACGCCTGTTGCAGGAGTATGCTGCCCTTGAGCGCGCGACGAATTCCCCGGACTGCATTCCGCTCGAATCGCTGCGATAATGGCTGGTTTTCCCGCTGAACTGGAAGCATACATCGCGCCCGGCTGCGACCGCCTTGCCTTTTTGCAGGCATATTTGGCGGCGCGCGGGGTGCGGACATCGGTCGTTCCCGTCAACGGGCGCAGGCATCTGTACGTCAATTTTCCGGCGGCGGCGTATGATCCGACCTTAAAAATCAAGACAGTCATCACGCATTACGACCGTGTGCCGGGCAGTCCCGGCGCGAACGATAACAGCGTCTGCGATTTGGCGGTCGCCGAATTTGCCGTGCGGCTGTATCAGGTTTCGTTGCGCGGCGGCAGGCACAACGTGCGCATTTTTTTTACCGACGGCGAAGAGCTGGGTGCGGGCGGCGTGAGCGAGCAGGGCGCGTTCGGNTTGGCGGAGCGGTTCCGCGCATTGGGCATTACGCATGATGANGTGTACGTGTTTGACAGCTGCGGGCGCGGCACGGTGCCGGTTTTGGCGCGGGCGGGCGTGGACGCNAACGTGCGCGGCGCGTTCAAAAAACAGTTTGCGAGCCTGTATGAGCGCACGCAGAATCTGTTGCGGGATGTCAGCCCGCAGCGGTGGATGTCGCTCCCCGTGCCGTACAGCGACAACGCGGGCTTTCTNGCCTGCGGCATTCCTGCCGTGGCGATTACGTTTTTGCCCGCNGACGAAGCGTCCGACTATGCGCGCGCGCTCCTGCACGACAAGCAGCTTGAAAAAGCGGTGATGCACGGCGGCAGTGCCGNNGACCCGCGCCATGCCCAATATATAGAAAAAATGCCCAAGACATGGCGGCTTTTCCACACCGAANACGACAATCTTTCGAGCCTGACGGCGGGAAGNTGGGATTTGCTCGCGCGGATTCTGGACACGCTGGGCGCGACGCAGTTTTTGGCGTAGCCTACAGCAGTTTCATTGCCAGTTCATAGCCCGCGTGTGCAAGCACGTTGAGTTTCTGCGGATTGCGCTCGGTNCGGCTCACGTTCAGTTCTGCGCTCGGGCGCAGGACGGTTGCCNTGCCCTGCTGTTCAAGCATCTGCACGATGCCGAGCGATTCGTTGTAGTTTTCGTGGCGGCGCAGGAACGTTTTGGTCAGTTTCGGNTATTCCTGATACAGCAGCCTGACGAGCGCGGGGTGTTTGAGCGGCTGCTTGCGGAATCCCGCGCTTTGCGTNAGCACGATGACCAGTTTTTCGCAGCCGTCGTCCACTGCTTTCCGCACGGGAATGGAATCGGCAATGCCGCCGTCGTAATACGGCGTACCGTCNAGCATCGTGGGGCGGCACATGAACGGCAGCGAGCAGGACGCTTTGCAGAAGTCAATCAGCTCGCGGGTCGTCTTGGGGCGCAGGTATTCCGCCTGTCCTGTCCGCGCGTTGGTCACGGTGACGAGGAATTCCGTTCCGCCGGATTCCGTGTTCGTCCGCGCCCAGAACGTGTCGTAATCGATCGGGTCGAGCTTGTTGGGAATTTCGTCAAAAATCAGCTTCCACCCGAACATGCTGCCTTCGCGGAGCAGNCAGCCGAATCCGAAATAGTCGGGGCGCGTACAGTAATCCGCGTTCACGCGGCGCGCGCGNTCTTTCTGNCCTGAGAGAAAGGAAATCGCGTGGCACGAACCGGCGCTCACGCCGTANATNACGTCAAANCGCCGCTGTTTTTCGATGAGCGCGTCGATGACTCCCGCCGTGAACAGCCCGCGCATGCCGCCGCCTTCAAGAATCAGTCCTGTTTTTGCCATACGAAAAGTGTAGCGCATTCNCGCGGTTTGTGCTATATCATTCTTGTTGTTGTCAAATGCCGTAATCTGCGGTATAATGNCAAAATGGCAACGAGATGTTTTACGATGTGCAAGCCGGGCGTGCTGAACCGCAGGCTGGTCGGTCAGGTGATTACGCGGCTTGAGAACAAGGGGCTGAAGCTGGTCGGCCTGAAGCTCATGCAGATTTCGCCGGAACTTGCGGCGCAGCATTATGCCGAGCATAAGGGAAAAGATTTTTACGACGGTTTGGTTTCATATATTACGAGCGCGCCGGTGGTGGCGATGGTATGGCAGGGCGACGACTGCGTGACGCTGGTGCGGAAAATTACGGGCGCGACAAAGCCGTCGGAAGCCGCGCCGGGAACGATCCGCGGCGATTTTTGCGCGCATACCAATCACAACATCATCCACGCGTCAGACAGCGACGAAAGCGCGGCGCGGGAAATCCGCTTGTTCTTTACGGAAGATGAGCTGATTGACTGGAACGACGAAAGCGCGCTCTGGTACTAGACGGGCAGGGGATAACGATGAATGCGAAGCAAGTGGGCGTAATTGGCGCGGGCGCATGGGGATCCGGCTTGGCGCAGGCGTTGGCGCGCGGCGGGCATAAGGTCGAGCTGTGGGCGCGCGAGCAGGACGTGGTGGATGCCATCAACAACGAGCACGAGAACAAACGCTATCTGCCGGGCTTCCCGCTTTCTGAGAATCTGTCGGCTTCTACCGACATCCGCCATGTGGCGAGCGACAAGGCGTTTCTGATTTTGGCAAGTCCGTCGCTCTATCTGGTGGACACGGTGCGCCAGTTCCTTGACGTGCCGACCATTCAGGACGGAAGCACGACGATCGGCGTATTGACCAAAGGCTTTGTCGCCTCTCCTGACGGACCNAAGCTCATTTTGGAGACTTTGGAGGATGCGTTGCCCGCGAGCTACAAAGGGTCGCTCGTGTATATTTCCGGTCCGAGCCATGCCGAGGAAGTCGCGATGGGCAAGCTGACGGGCTTGGTTGCGGCGAGCGAGCATCCCATGAATACTATCCGCTTCCGGGAGCTGTTGCGTGTGCCGGGGCTGATGGCGTATTCGAGCCTTGACGTGGTGGGCGTGCAGATTTGCGCGGCGGCAAAGAACGTCATCGCCGTGGTGTACGGCAGCCTTGATGCCGTCGCCGAGCATTCCGATATTTTTGGCGACAACGCGGAATCGCTGCTGCTCGCGGCGGGGCTGAACGAGATTCAGGCGTTGGGCTTTGCGATGGGCGCGACACATGCCGAGACATTCACGTCGATTGCGGGCGTGGGCGACCTTGACGTGACCTGCCGCTCAAAATACGGGCGCAACCGCCGCTTCGGGCAGGACATCATCAAGACGGATCTGCTCAGCCGCTTCAAGAATCTGGACGATTTGATCGACCGCATTTCCGAAGTGGGCTATCTTTCCGAGGGCGCGGTGGCGTGTAAGTTCGTGCATCAGATTTGCGAAAAGCACGGCCTGCACCTGCTGATCTGCGAGGGGCTGTACCGCATTCTGAACAAGGAAATCGCCCCCATGGATTTTCTCAGCGATTTGTTACAAGGAAACGTAAATGCTTGAAAAACTGACCAACACATTCAGCGACATCGTGCGCACGGTAAGCGGAAAATCGACGATTACCGAAAAAAATATCGAGGATACCGTCGAGCAGATAAAAATGGCGCTGCTTGAGGCGGACGTGAATCTGCGCGTGGTGCGCCGTTTTGTGAACGCGACGGTGGAAGAGGCGAAAGGCGAGAAAGTCCTGCGCGCCGTTGACCCCGGCCAGCAGTTCGTCAAGATAATCCACGACCGCATTGTCAAGCTGCTCGGCGACGAGAAAGTCGATTTGCAGCTCAAGAATCCCGACGTGCAGTCCGTCGTGCTGCTGCTCGGCTTGCAGGGCGCGGGCAAGACGACCGCCGCGCACAAACTGGCCGCCCGCCTGGCAAAGAACGGCCGCCGTCCGCTGCTGGTCGCCTGCGATTTGGTGCGTCCCGCCGCCGTGGAGCAGCTGCGGCAGCTCGGCGCGAAAATCGGCGTTCCCGTGTATGCGGAAGACGGCGCGGGCGATGCCGTCAAAGTCGCCAAAAACAGCCTTGATTTTGCGCGGAAAAACGGCTTGGACACGGTTATCGTGGACACGGCCGGCCGTTTGCAGATTGACGAATCCATGATGGCGGAATTGGTCGCCGTCAAGAAAGCCGTTGACCCGGTGGAGACGATTCTGGTCGCGGATGCGATGACGGGGCAGAACGCGGTGGACATCGCCAAGTCGTTTGACGAGCAGGTCGGGCTGACGGGCGTGGTGCTTACCAAATTCGATTCCGACGCGCGCGGCGGTGCGGCACTTTCGCTCAGGACGATTACGGGCAAGCCCATTCTGTTCATCGGCACGGGCGAAAAGACCGAAGATTTCGAGCCGTTCCACCCCGACCGCATTGCGGGGCGCATTCTGGGCATGGGCGACATCGTTTCGCTCGTGGAAAAGGCGCAGGAAACGGTCGAGCTGGAAGAGGCGCAGCGGCTTGAAAAAAAGATGGCGCGCAACGAATTCACGCTGGACGACATGCTCGAACAGTTCCAGCGCGTCAAAAAAATGGGCAGCATGCAGTCAATCATGGAGATGATTCCGGGGCTGTCCGGGCAGATTGACGAAAGCAAGCTCGATTTGGACGGCATGAAGCATCAGGAAGCGATAATCCTTTCCATGACCAAAAAGGAACGCGCCAACCACCTCATTATCGGGCCGAGCCGCCGCAAGCGCATTGCAAAGGGCAGCGGCACGAGCGTTGCCGAAGTGAACAAGCTGATCAAGCAGTTTGAGAAGACCAAGCTCACGATGAAAAAACTTGCCCGCAACAAGGGTATGCAGGCAAAAATGATGCAGCAGTTCGGCGGTATGCGCTAGGCGGTTATTTTACCTCAATCAGTGACGCGATTCGTCCGTCGGGCGTGTATCCTTTGGCGGGATTCGTCTCGTCGATGAAGCTCGTGATGCCGCGGTAATAATTGTAGTAGTACGTTCCGGCGGGCAGGGGAAGGTCGAGCTGGTATTTGCCGCGCTGGACTTCCACCATTTCGTAAATCCAGGAGTCCCAGTTGGTGAACGTGCCGCCGAGCCGGATTTTCTGTCCCGGCGGGGCAAAGCAGACAAAGCGCGTGTAGCCGTCGGGGACGCTTTCGGTGTTGCGGACGACGATCGGCGGCAGCACGAAGCGCGAAACGTCGATGCCCGCTTCGGGATCGAACGCGCGGTTCGGATTGTTCGGGTCGGTCGTCCATAATCCGTCGATAATCAGGCGGTATGAGATGACCGCACGGTCTTTCGGCTTGGGGAGTACGTAGAAAAACCAGGAATCGGTAATGTCGCCCTCAAAACTGTAGGTGTTGTGCAGTTTGTACGCGTGGATCTGCTTGTATCCCTCAAAGTCAAAGACAATGCCGACATAGCGCGACGTTTTGGGCGCGGTGAAAATGATATAGTCGCCGTCAAGATACGGCGCGCCCACGCCGGTGATTTCCGCAATCGTGTTGTGATATTCATATAAGTCTTGCTCAGGAATCGTCTCTTCCGCAGTTGCCGCAAGCGCGAGCAGGGAGACGATGAGCAGCGCACCTATCCGTTTCATTATAGCAATTATCGGCATGCCGCGCNGAAATGCTTACCGATTTTCTTGTCTAAACCNGCCCGCGGATTGTGCCGAAATTGTAGTGAATGGGTGGATTATGCGCACTTGTATCATCTTGGAATGTGGGGTAAAATAAAAGAAGATGCCCGGGCTTAACCAGTTAAAACAATTCAGCAATGATATAGANTCTCTNGGCGATGAGGTGCGCATTCGTACNGCACGGGGCGAAAAGCCGTCTTNCCTNCCGNTGCCCCAGGGCATTTCCGAAGCCGACGATTCCGACGATTTTATCGGCGGGCTTCCCCNGCAGGACGCGGAGNCNGCNGANGCGGCGANGNCNGNCGANNTGCTTGCCGATGANNTNNCCGCCGCNGTTCCGGGGGAGACTNCCGNNCNGCCGTCTGCCGACNATCCGNTGCCCGACCTTGATTTNTTGNACATCGGTGGCGGCGCNATGGGGGANGANNTGCCCGACCTNTCAGANTTTTTGGACGAGCCGGTCGAACCCGCGCCGCAGGCGGCTGCCGAACCGNGTGCGGCGGAANGCGAACCGGCGGCCTNGCCNGATGNTNCGGACGGGCTGTTNGCGTCGTCGGGGGGCGGCATTGCCGATNCNGAGGANATTCCGTCCGTGGACGATTTGCTCGCCACGCTTGATTTGCCCGACGATGCGNCNTTTGCCGANGANACCAAACTGACGCTGCCCGACGAGTTGCAGGCGCACGATATTTCGCTNGCCGANGCATTNGTGCCGGAAACCGGCNTGGANCTGNCGGAATCCCCCGCGCCCGCCGCCGAAGAANCGGCTGNCGAGGANNTGCCGCCCGCCGCTGACCTGGACGAGCCGCAGTCAGAAGTAGACGANCCTCAGGCAGAAGCAGACGGGTCGCAGGCAGAGGCAGACGAACCNCAGGCAGNNGCGGCGCACGAGCCGGACGATACGGCCGNGNCNGNCCNTTCGGAAGATTTTGCNCTGACNGATGACGTTCCCGNGGAGGATGCGNCNGTGCCGTCCGAGGCGGGGAGCGCNGATGCCNCNNCGGAATCGCTGTTNGATNTGTCTGATTTGGACGANTTGCCGCCGCCGGACGATATATCTGCGTCGGANGATATGCCCGCGGCGGACGNCGNNGCGNCTGCCGATGACGACATCAGCGACGTGTTTGACACGAGCGCGCTTGATTTGCCCGATATGCCGTCGGCTTCCNCGGCGGACGATATTTCCGACGCGGCGGCGGAGTCCGTTCCCGAAGTGTTCGATACGTCGGAAATGGAGGGGCTTGATTTTTCTGCCGATGCCAGCACGCCGGTTTCGTTTGANGACATTCCGGTGACGGGCGAGCTTCCTGCCGGTGACGACGGCTTTGAGCTGACCGACGATTTTGAGATTCCGGGCTTTTCCGACACNGACACCGTTCCCGTCGAAAAGAAAAANGGCGGCGGNTTCGGTGCNCCCGATTCCTCCAAGGCGAATCCCGACCGTCCGCCGAACACGCTCACCGAACGCGAGTACGAGCAGTTCAAGAAAAACCTTGCCGCCTATCCGCTCAACCTGCGCATTGCGGTGGAGGATTTTATCGTCAAGGACGAATTCAAAGACAACGTGATTTTTGAAGTCGTCGAGAAAGTCCTCAAAAAAGTGCCTGCCCGTCAGCTTGCTGGGCACATGGAAAAACTGCTGGACATCGCGATTGACGTTCCGCGCGACTACGAGCGNCGTTCCGTTGCGGAATATGAGGCGTACAAGCAGTCGTTCCAGTATCAGCTGAAAAACCGTATCCTGCCCATGGCGATTATGGGCATCGTCGCCTGTATTTTTGCGGTGTTCTTGTTCCAGGCGGGAAAGATGTTCGTCTACCGTCCGCTCAAGGCGTTGTCGTACTACAAGCAGGGCTATACGATGCTTGAGAACAACGAGTTCCCGCAGTCGGAGGAGCGTTTTGCCGCGGCCGTTTCCTACAAGCCGATGAAAAAATGGTTCTTCAAGTATGCGCGCGGCTACCGTGACCGCAAGCAGTACGAGCGCGCCGCGCAGATGTACCGCAATATCCTGTATTTCTTCAAGCACGACAAGCAGGCGGGCTTGGAATATGCGCGGATGGAATTGTACGACCGCGCCAATTATCCCCGCGCCGAAGAAATCGTGCGTCGTGACGTGCTTGACTATTACATCAACGACGCGGACGGGCTGCTGCTGCTCGGCGACATATTCCTTGAATGGGCGGAGCTTGATCCGGGCAAGTACGAGGATGCGCGCGAGCAGTACGCAAACCTGATTCAGCTGTACGGGCAGACCGACCTGTATATGTCGCGCATGATGCGTTATTTTATCCGCACGGACAACTTGCAGAACGTGCTCATGCTCAAGAACCGCTTCTATGCCAACAAGAAGTCCAAGAAAGCGCTCGGCGCACAGGACTGGACGGAACTGAGCGGGTATCTGCTGGACAAACTCTACGGNACGCTGAGCAAGAGCGAGGAATTCCTGCGTTCTTCTATAGAAGACGTGCTCGATATGCTCAACATGGCGGTCCGGCTTGACCCGGCGAATCCCGTGGCGCGGTACAATCTTTCCCGCTACTTCCTGCACAACAACAATGACGCGTCCGCGCAGCGCGAGATGCAGATTGCGCTCGACCTGTTCGCCAGCGCGCCGGTGCGCACCAAAAAGAACACGTACCGTGAGATCAACGGCAGCCGCATTCTGGGCGAGCTGTTCGCGGAAAAGCGCGAGTACCTGAAGGCGCAGGAAGCCTATACGCGCGGCATCAACGTGTTCTCCGAGGANCACGGGCGGACGGGCTTGGAGGGCGACGAGAACACCGGGCATCTGTTTGCGGATGTGGGCGACATCGATTATTTTATCAGCGGCGACATGGACAGCGCGCTTGCGAACTATCAGATGGCGGTCGCCACNAAGTACGATATTCCGTCGCTCAACTACCGGATCGGCGCGATTCATTATAACCGGAAGCAGTTTGACAAGGCACTCGGATCGTTCGTCAAGACGGCGGAGACGGAAGGCAACGACGTGAATCTCCTGCTTTCGCTCGGCAACACGCTCTCTGTGCGCGGCGACAATTTTGCGGCGCAGGGCTATTATGCGGATTTGCTCAGCCGCCTGAACGANNTGCGGGCGCGCGACGAGATGCTGTTCCCGCAGGAACACGCGGACGACAACGAGCTGGTCGATATGTACCTCAAGGCGAACAACAACCTCGGCGTGACGCTGTACCGGCTGGCGCGTCAGACGGGAAACAGCGGCATGAATGCCGAAGCCCTGGTGCGCCTGTCCGATTCCATGCGGGCGTGGGACGCGCTCACGCGCAACCCGACCACGATGAAACGGCTTGAGGGCGGCAACCTCGCCGAGCAGAACGCAAAATATCTCATGCATCCGTATGCGGAATTCGAGCCGGCAATCTACACGGACATTCCCAAGACGCTTTCGGGCGAAAAGGTGCTTGAATGATACGGGTTTTTTGTGTGCAGGCGGGCATTGTCGTCAAAAAGCGGCTTAATGATGTCCGCAAGGAAGTGTTCAGAAAGGGAATCCATATGTGNACGGCGTTCGTGCCGTTCCTGCTGCATTACTGGTACGTGCCGACGCTTTGCCTGCTGTTTGCGGCGGGCATTTTTTACGTGGTGGCGGAGCATCTGCGCTCAAAAGGCCGGTACATTCCGGTTGTCTCCGATATTACNGCCGCCGCCGCCCGCAAGCGCGACGAGCATACCTTTGTGCTCGGGCCGGTAACGTTGGTGGCGGGCATTCTTGCGGCGGCGTTGCTGTGGGACGAGCAGGCGGCGGCCGTGGGCATNTTTGCGCTGGCATTCGGCGACGGACTGGCAAGCCTGGCGGGCAAGACGTTCGGGCGCATAAAAATCCCCTTCACGTTCGGAAAGACCGCCGCCGGTAGCCTTACGTGCTTTGCGGCGATTTTCTGCACCACGTTCTTCGTGAGCGGGAACTGCGCGGTTTCGCTCGTCATCGCGCTCGTCGGCATGGCGATTGAGATGCTGCCGCTCAAGGACTTTGACAACCTGATTATCCCCGTCCTGCTCGGCGGCATTGCACAGCACTTACTTCCACTTGTATAGGCGGTGCAGGTTGCGCAGGAACTGCACGGTTCCCAGTGCAAGCGCGGCCGTTCCCAGTCCCAGCAGCACGAACGAATCGGCGAGCAGCAGCAGCACGTATCCCGCGACGAGCACGACATAATACAACGCCATTTTTTTCATCTCAAGGATGCCGTGCTTGCGCGCGTTCAGCAGGAACGACAGCAGCGCGAGCGCGAAAATCAGAAAACGGACGATCACGGATACGGTCGCAAAGCCCGTGGGAATGGCGCACGTGGTCGTCAGCTGCGCCGTGTTGAGCGGAATCTCCGCCGCAAGCACCACCGACAGCGCAAGCACCACCGTGAGGTTTCGCTCCACGTCCTGCCGCTGGTGCGTCTCGCTGAATGTCGCCATGCAGAAAAAACAGAGCGGCACGGCAAACCGTCCGGCGGCAAGCACGCGCCCGATAAAAATCAGAAAATGGGAGAACGACAGCCCCAGCCCGAACAGCGGGATAAGCATACGGATGCCCTCGCACAGTATGCCGAGCAGCACGCCCGCAAAAAAGATGATTTCCGACGACTGCGTGTTCTCAAAGAACGCGATGATGAGGAACAGCGTCACCGGCACGTACAGTGCCATAATGCCGATGGCCGTCATCGTGGCGGCAAACTGGCAGCGCATGAACGGCAGCCCCCGCAGCGCGCGCTGCAAGGAGGTCTGCACGGCACTGTCCGACGGCGGAACGATGGCGTCGGTCAGCAGGGCAACGGTCAGGCTTGCCGCAAGCAGGATGCAGCAGACAATCGAAAAGAAAAACAACGCTTTCAGCAAGCGGTTCCGGGTTTTTATGGTCATACTGCAATAATAAACGGAACGGAAAAATATGTAAAGCGTCGCCAAACTCATACCGATGATTATACTAGCATAGCGTACACGCAGCTGAAAAAGTGGGAGGAATAGTATGAAAAAACTATTGTGCGGATGTATGTTCCTTGCTGCCGCGCTTGCCGCGTTTGCGGGAGATGTCGCGGCATTTGTTGACATCGGAATATCCTCAGACGGAAAAACGTACATTTTTGGCGAATACGGACGGACGGACAAAGACTTTGAGGGATACGCGGAAATCTACACCGTCGATATTAGCAAGAATGATTTTGTTTCGGGCGGCGTGTTCCGCACGAANCCGTCGGCNGCCACTGCCACAAAAAGCGGCAAGNCNGTNTACGATGAGNTGCTGGCAAAAGTCGGGTGGGCAATNCGGAAGTACGACTGCAAGCCCGTGCCGCCGGAATACCTNCTGTANGTGCGCGACGACCANACGAGCGACGGCAGGGAAATCATTTTCAAGGANTTTGAGGGATCGTCTGCGGGNCAGGCGGTGTATTATCATGTCAAAGTGAACACCACCGTCGGCGGNTCGCGCTCGTCGTTCTTCATCGACCTNGAAAAACAGGACGAAAACGGCGCGGTCATCAGCAAGAACGTCGTNGGCAACCCCGACATCAAACGCCGNGATGTGATNGCTTACAAAATNGACCGCATTTTCAGCGACAAGACCGGGCGCAACNTGGTGTTNGTGGTGGAAAAGACNATTTCGGACGACAAAGGCACTTCGATCAGGTACATGGTCGAGACGATCAGGCTGTANCGCGGCGTTTTGCNGCCTGCGCGGGCAGTCGCAATCGCATATTTTTCTCCNCAACGGTGAACNGTTACAAAAAACCGGCGGNNGCTGACAGCATTCCCGCCGGTTTTTTGCTGTGNGCGGNGCGGTTGNGTTGCCCCGNGCTTNCGCTTACTTGCTCACGTTNTCCNTGCCGGGAGTCGNCGNNNCGANCGTCCAGTCNGCCTTGCTTGCCGTGANNGCCTGCGCCCCGCCTGNCGCATACGCCGNCACGACTGCCGCGACGTTNTGCCGGGAAAGCGTCTTGGTAANGCNCATGCCCTTNGANNNTGCCGCATACGAGCGGTCAGANCCGCCCTGCCACACGCCNGNGGCAACGGCNTGNTCGGCGAGTGCCGTCTGNGCTTTCTTNGACCANGCAGTCTTGGTTTCATCCTCGGTCAGCAGGACNGCATCCATGATGTTTCCGCTCACGGCATTGACCAACGCAACGACATCGTTCTTGGTAAAATAGCCGACGTCCGTGCCGGTCACCCACAAGTCGCGCG
The DNA here is from genome assembly GCA_014804085.1 of Treponema sp. Taxonomy (GTDB): domain Bacteria; phylum Spirochaetota; class Spirochaetia; order Treponematales; family Treponemataceae; genus Treponema_D. The sequence continues at coordinate 27,545 of JAAVAM010000015.1, forward strand.
CCGTTTCGCTCGCATCGAGGGAAGCTGACGGCAGGTCGAGCGCGTCGCCGGTCTCATCCGCGTCGCCGCCGTAATTGCGCAGATGTACCGTGACGTATTCTCCCGCCCCCACCTCGATTGCCGGGAACGCATAGCGCGTCTTTTCGCCGTAATAGCCGCCGTACAGTTCCAGTCCCGCAAGATTTCCGCCCGCAAGTACGTAGAATTCGGCGAATTCTGCCTTTGCCGTCTTTTCGGAGTTGCCATACCGCAGTTCAGTCAGCATTGCGCACGCGGGGTGGTCGTTGTAGCCCGTGAACGGCAGGCTGAACGCGAGCGTGTTGCCGTTCGCGTCCGCCACAATGCCCGTCAGCGCGTACTTCTCCCCAATTTCCATGGGACGGTCGAGCGTCAGCTCCGCGTTCTGCCTGCTTTCGTCGTAGGCGATGTCGGTGACCTGCGCGAACGTCTCCCCGTCGCCCGCCGTCTTGAACGCAACGTCCGTGAGCGTCATCGGCTCGTCGCACGCTATCGCCAGCACGGAACGCTGCGTCCCCCTGAACGACACGATTTTGGGCGCGTCCTTGTCCGTTGCAGATACCGCCACGCCTTCGTCCGTCATCTTGCAAGAGAACGGTGCCGCCATGAACAGCACCCCGGCACACAGCCCCGCACAGCACAACACGTGCCGCACGGCGGCGACCATTTTTTTCGCATATCTTTGCATAAAAGCCTCCGACATCTTATATGCATCAAAATGTCATTTTTCCCACTTTTTTCAGAAAAAAAGTGAATTTTTTTCGCGTGTGCGGGCAACGCACATTCAGCCGATTTGTCTTGCCATTTCTGACTGAAAAAACGCTGGCGGACACTTCCACAAAACGCCGAAAAAATTTACCACAAAACGCCGAAAACAGCCGGTCGTCTGCGCCGTGCGGCATTGATGACCTTACGCCCATACCACGGACAGCCCGTCGCACGGAACATGAACAGCTGGTCGCACACGCCGTAGGCAGCCAGTTGCACCGGATACGGACAGCCGGTCGCACGGAATGTGGACAGCCAGTTGCACCCGGCGCGGACAGCCGATAGCGCGGTACGCAAACAGCCGAGCGCACGGAACGCGAACAGCCAGTAGCACGGGACGTGTATAACCTAGAGCACAGGGTGTGCGCCTTACGGTAGCACGGGACATGCATAGCAAGTAGCACGGAGTATGCGCTTTACAATAGCAAGGAGGAACGCCTGTGCATGGTTTATGGGCGCACCTGTACAGGTGCGTGTCTGTCATCTGTTCGTGGTGTTTGGTGGCACTGGGGCAGGAGTGCGGTGCGGGGTGCGCCGTGTGCCGCTGAGCGGTATACTGGAGCGGCGGGAACGTCAAACAGTATGCCACGCACCGTCAGAGGGTAGTATAGCACAGTGCGCCATAGTCTGCTAGCCTGTCCGCCGTTCTGCCGCAAAAAAATCGTCATAATGCACGAAAGGGGCTTGACAAAACGCGAATGGGGGGGGGTAAAATCAAACATCTTTTTTGCTAAGGAGCAAACGATGAAAGTGACGGCAAGGATGTTTGGCGTGCTGTGCGCGGTGGGCATGGTGTTCTGCGCGGCATGCGACGGCATGGAGAACAAAGACGAGAACGAAACAAACCATGGCAATGACGCGGCGGTGTATGAGGTCGGGACGATAGTGACGTTTGAGGAAAAGCAGTANCTGGTCACCAAGAATACCGAGGTGGCGGGAATGNGNGCGAAGTACGGGACGGTGATTGTTGACGGAAATACCTATTATCCGCATGAAAAAGCGGCTNCGTATCATGCGGGCTTGTTGCAAAAAAAGGGCGTGACGGAATATGTTGAGCTGTATGACTTGAATCCAGAACAGACGGAAGAAAACGTGAATGCTGGCAGGTTTGAGGAACGCTACGCAATCCTGCACGGGGATCGTCGCTGTTATACGATTAAGCATCGGTGGGATGCGGCGCGGATGTTTGCGGCTTCGCCCTCTGCTGAACGGATACCGGCGTTTGAGAAGCTGTCACGCAATACGTTGCGCACGGAATGGGATCCGAGTACGGTTATCATTTCAAATCACACGNCTGTCTACGGAAGCGATTTGTCCAAAAAAAGCTATGAGTCGTATATTTTTGGCTATGCTGGTCAAACGGTTGCTTTTGAGGACGACAACCTAGTGAGACGTTCTGAAAGTAAAGCCTATACGGNAACGAAGGTCGGTGAGAAAGCGGCATACGAAATCTACTGGACAGCCGGAAGCTATAACAATGGAAAGAATGGAAAGAATAGTATAGCGTATAAGCTGAAAGACCCGGTGAGCGACACGTTCTTTTGGTTTTACGGCTATGAGGACGGAACGTATCAGCTGTCCGTAAATGGCGAGGGGAAAAGCGGCGGGTCAAATAGCGGCAGCGTGTACGAAAATAAGATTACGATTAATAGCCTGTATTATGACGCGAGCGGTAAGCCTCAGTTGGACTACAGTGTTTCCGTAAAAGGTTCGTCCGTAACTGATGANGANNGAAGGNTGACNGNTGCCGTNNANANGGAGCAATANNTACNNNTTTCCCCCGATNNAACGACTTTCGGTAAAATTNANGTTCCCTGCGAGATAACGTTTGCAGCATTGTACAAAGATGCTGACGCTCCGTTGGGCAAATANACGCAAGTGACTTTTGTGCCGAAGCAGATGTTTGATATGGTCGTCTACGAGCCGAAAACAGACGCGNCGTATGGCTACGATTTTATCAAGCGNTACGCCGATGACTATCAGTCGCTGTATGCGGGGNCNTCANCNNCNCAGTAGCCCGCGCTGACGGGACGTGCGGGAACGCGCCCCGTCAGGCAANCNGCCTGATGACTTTGCAGGGNTTTCCGGCGGCGAGTACGTTCGGCGGGATGTCGTGGGTGACGACGCTGCCTGCGCCGATGACGGCATTGTCGCCGATTGTCACGCCGGGCAGCACGCACACGTTGCCGCCAATCCACACGTTGTTCCCCACCGTTATCGGCCGCGCGTACTCANGTCCCTGCTTCCGTTGCTCCGCGTCCAGCGGATGNCCTGCCGTGTAGAAGCCGCAGTTCGGGCCGACAAGCACCTGGTCGCCGAACGTGACCTTGTTCCCGTCCAGCACGGTCATGCCGTGGTTCGCGTAGAACTGCGCGCCGACTTCGATNTTGAAGCCGTAGTCGCACCAGAACGGCTGCTCGATGACGAACGTGCCGCGCGTCTTTCCCAGCAACGCNCGCAGNAGCCGTTCCCGTGCGGCAGTCTGCGACGGCGGCAGCTGGTTGTACTGGTNGCACTGGTCTTTNGCCCGCGTCCGNNCGGCNGCGAGCGTGCCGTCGCCCGGATCGTACAGCTCACCCGCCAGCATTTTTTCTTTTTCGGTCATTGCCTGCTCCTGTGTCNTTCCGCTGGGCGGANTNNGGCGAACACGCCGTGCCGNGCGTTATTTTTTCAGCAGGGCGGCGAACGGGTTGTAATGCTCGCCGTCGTCGTTCTGGTGCGAGAGGTACGCCGCCGCGCTCTGTTCCTGNTCCGCGCTCGCGGCGGGCANGAGCGAGATGCGCCGTTCTTNNGCGTCGATTTTTTCNACGACCACGCTGAACGGGTCGCCCGCCTTGAATTTCTTGGTCAGGTTCGTGCTNGCGCTCACGCCTTCCAGCGCNGANATNTGCACCAGNCCGTCAATGCCNTTGGCNAGGGTGACGAACAGCCCGAACGGCGCGACGCGGGCAATCGTCCCGTCGATTTTCGTGCCGGGGGTAATCGTTGCCGCCGCGTCGTCCCACGGGTCTTTTTCGAGCGACTTCATGCTGACCGAGACTTTTTCGTGCTGCCAGTCCGCCTTGATGACGACGGCTTCGACCGTCTGCCCGACCGACAGCACGTCCGCCACGTCCTTGACGCGCTCATGCGAGATTTCGGAGACTGGCAGCAGCACGCGGAAGCCGCCGATGTCGATGAACGCGCCGTAGCTTTGGAACGACTGCACCGTGCCGGTGACNTTCGTGCCGACCGCAATCNTCTGCGCGAGCGCGTCGATCTTCTGCCGCTCCGCCTGTTCCAGTATCCGGCGGTTTGAGACGATGAGGTCTTTGCCGTCGTTCTTGTATTCGGTGATCAGGAAGGTCAGGCTTCGCCCGACGAACGCGGCGGGTTCTTCGCGGGTGCGGAATCCCATCTGCGAGTACGGGCAGAACGCCCGCGCCGTGCCGAGCTTGACCTCGAATCCGCCCTTGATTTCTTTTTCGACCGTGCCTTCCACGGGCAGTCCCGCGCGGTATGCTTTTTCCAGCATCGTGCCGTCCGCGTCGCTGCCGCCGATCCGCGTGGTGAACCGCAGCTCGCCGCGCCGGTCGCCCGCAAAATACGCGGTGATTGTGTCGCCCGCCTTGACGGTGACCGTGCCGTCATCGTCCGTGAACTCCGCCGCGTCTACGATGCCTTCGCTTTTCTGCCCGATGTCGATGAAAATCGTGTCGCCCGCGACTTGTACGACGGTCGTCGTGACCGCCTCGCCAATGTCAAATTGCTGTTTCATGCTGTCCTCGTGTCCTCTTGATGCGCCAGTATATCCCAAATCGCGCGTCGTGTCAGTATCACTCAAAGCATCCGTGGATGAGTTTCCACGCCACGCTGCCGGGCGGGGGCGTGGCGGGCAAGTGGTCGCGCGGGAAGAATCGCGCGTCGCGCAGCTCGTCGCGTTGGGGCGTGATCGTGCCGCCGGCGTATTCGGCGCGGAACGCGAGCATCAGCTGGTCGGGGAACGGCCAGGACTGACTCGCCACGTAGCGCACGTCCTTTACGTCGATGCCGGTCTCTTCTTTTACCTCGCGCNCCACGGCGGCTTCTATCGTTTCGCCGGTCTCCACGAATCCCGCNATGCACGTGTANACGTCGAACGCGCGGTGCAGGTGGCGGGCGAGCAGGATNTGGTCGCCCTTGCTGACGAGGACGATGACTGCCGGCTCAATCTGCGGNAAGAACTGGTGCGCGCAGACGGTGCANGTGCGNGCGGTGAGCGCGGGATCGTCGCGGAGNGNNCNGCCGCAGACTGANCAGAACCGCTTGAGNNTGCGGAAATTGAGCAGCCCTTTTGCCCGCGCGCTCAGGGCGCACTGCCGCTCGCCGCGCGTCCGCCAGAAAAATTCGCGCAGGGGAATGCCGCCGCAGCGCGCGGGGTCGCTCGCGTCCGCGTTCAGCTCGACCGCCGAAAAGCCGTATTNCGGCTCGCTGAACCAGTCGCTTGCCGTCTGCTCGTCGGCGCAGCGGCGCANGGTTTCNTCGTCGGGCAGCGCGNCGTCTTGCAGGAGNATCTGGTCGCCGCGGAAGATGAAGCGGTGCGGNANNATATCGAANGGATGGGAAATCATCGGCATGGTGCTATTGTAGCGCGGAACGGGATTTCGCGCAACGCCGCGCCGTTTTGACAGGAACGGCGATTTGCCGTATGATGTNCGCATGATACCGCAGCAAATCGCCGACGCGGNATTGTCGGCACACTTGGACAGGATTCACCGCGACGAGATGGTCGTGTTCGTCATGGCGGACGGNCAGTTCCGGGGCGCGTTCTACAACGGNACGCGCATGGTCAACCAGATGCGCGCGCAGCATCACCTGGGCATTTTGGAGACGCTCGTGCTCGGTCAGGCGGAGCTGTGCGCCGCGCTGCTCATTCCCACGATGAAAGGACGCGAGCANNTGACGTTCCGCTANGACGTGAACGGGCCTGCCGCCGGATTCTGCGTGGAGGCGGACAGCACGGGCTACGTGCGCGGGCATCTCTTCCAGAACCGGATTCCCGTCGAAAAGCCGCTCGAAAACTGGGANTTNACGCCGTTCCTCGGCGAGGGGACNCTNTCGGTTTCCCGCCTGGGCGAGGGCATGAANGCNGCNCAGACCGGCATGGTCGAAATCAAGTACCGGAACATCGCGAAAGACNTNGCNTGGTACTTTGCGCAGAGCGANCAGGTGCGCACNGCGTTCAACACGAGCNTCCGCTTTGACGGGANCGGNCGCGTGATAGGGGCNGGCGGNCTGTTCGTGCAGGCAGTCCCCGGCGCGGGCGGAAACAGCCGCGTGAGCGCGCAGACGGCGGCGAGCGGCGCGGAGGACAAGGACGAGATCGCCGACGAGCTGCTCCGCCGCGTGGAGAACGCGTTCCGCGCCATGCCGTCAGTCGGGACGTGGTTTGCGGANGGCGGCGACCTTGAGGACGTGGTGTACGGNNTGTTCCGNGAGTTNCGCCCGTCCGTCGTCCTCNCCCGCGACGTTATCTTCGACTGNCCGTGCAGCCTCGNCCACTACGTGCAGGCAGTGCGCGCNCTGCCGCCCGCCGAGCTTGCCGACATCATCGCCCGCGACCCCGACCCGATAGAAATCACCTGCCACAATTGCGGGTCGGTCTACNACATCNCCAANGCGATGCTGCGGGGCGNGGCGTGAACTGGNGNGGTACTNNTCCGCCCGCCGCCATATTCCATAAATCCTGTTTTTGCGGTATACTGGGCGCATGGCTACACACAAAACCGTTGACGAGACGACGCTGGANAANCTGCTGTACCTTTCGCGGCTGTCTCCCGAAAGCACNGACATGGCGACGCTCAAAAAGCAGGTCGATGACATTGTTGGTTATTTTGANATTCTTTCCAAATATGATGACAGCGAGAATCCNTACGACGCATANCCGGCGACCGACGCGGAGNNGTTGCGCGCGGATGAGGTCGTGCCGGGGCTTGCCGTNGCCGACGTGAAGAAGGTGACCGACACATTCATGGACGGCTATTTNCAGGTGCCGAAAGTGCTGGGGGAAGGGGCNTAGTATGTTCTATACGATACAGGAGACGGTGGACGCGCTGCGGTCGGGCGCGGTNACGAGCGAGGCNCTGGTGCGGGAGACGGCNGATGCGTTNGCCGCCGACCAGAAATCGCCNAAGCCGCTCAACGCNTTCCTTGAGATTTANGACGACGCGATNGCGCGGGCAAAGGCTGCGGACGCGGAGATTGCCGCCGCNCNNNCGGACGGNACGGTGGACGCGCTGTTCGCGCGCAAGCCGCTTTTGGGCGTGCCGTTCGCGAACAAGGACAACATNTCNTGCAAGGGCAAGAANCTCACCTGCGCNAGCCGGATTCTGGCGGGCTATGTCGCGCCNTACGACGCGACGGTCATTGCCCGCCTGACGGCAAAAGGCGCGATCCCGCTCGGCCGGTGCAACCAGGACGAATTCGCCATGGGGTCTTCNACGGAATANTCGGTGTACGGCCCGACGCGCAACCCGATTGACCGCGACTACGTTTCGGGCGGGTCNTCGGGCGGCTCGACGGCGGCGGTGGCGGCAAACCAGGCGGTNTTCGCNNTGGGGACGGAGACGGGCGGGTCGGTGCGCCTGCCCGCGTCGTACTGCGGCATTTACGGNCTGAAGCCNACCTACGGCGTNCTTTCCCGNTGGGGCGTGGTCGCCTACGGCTCGTCGCTNGACCAGGTGGGAATCCTNGGGCATACGCCGCAGGACATCGCCACGNCGCTCGCCTGCATGGCGGGCGCGGATGTCTACGACGACACGAGNGCGGATNTGCCCGGGACGGACGCGCTCGCGCGGCTCGCCGCATGGGACGANTTTTCGTCGCTCAGGATTGCCGTGCCAAAGCAGTTTGAGGCNGCGGAGGGCATGGACGCGGACGTGCGGCGGGTCTTTGACGACACGAAGGCGTGGTTTTCCGGCAAGGGCGCGGCGGTCACCGTGGTGGATGTGCCGGTGCTTGACGCGGCNATCGCGTCGTACTACGTCATCGCGCTGTCCGAGGCNGCNTCCAACCTGAGCCGCTTTGACGGCATCCGCTACGGCCGCCGCGTGGACAACGGCGCNGGCTANGACCANNTGTACGTGGACACGCGCAGCGNGGGGTTCGGCCCGGAAGTGAAGCGGCGCATTATTATCGGGAACTACGTGCTTTCCGAGCAGTTCAGCGGGAACACGTACAAGAANGGCATGAGCGTGCGCGCGCGCATNCAGCGCGAGGTCGCCGCNTTNTTCGACCAGTANGACATGATACTGTGCCCCNCCTGCCCGACCACCGCATTCCGGCTCGGCGANAAGTACGACGACCCGCTCGCCATGTACCTGAGCGACCTGTTCACCNCGTTCGTCAACNTGGCGCGCATTCCGTCGCTCTCCGTCCCCGCCGGCNCNAGCAAGGGCGGTATGCCGGTGGGCATTCAGTTTGCGGGCGCGATGTTCAGCGAGCCGACGCTCCTGCGGGTGGCGCAGGCNTGGGAGGACGAGCACCGCGGCTGCGGCTGCCCGGTGCGGTGAGGCGCGGGCGGGGCGCGGCGGCAAGTTGCTGCTGAGCCAGTGGATGAGTTTTGACCGCAAATATAACACTCTGACAAAAAACAAGCCGCCCTCGTGAGGGGGCAGTTTTGTCCGTGGTGTTCCTGTGTATGAGCGGTGCGTTGGCGGCAGCAGCGGCTACAGGTTTGCAATCGCAAAGTTGAGCATCTGTTTTGTTATGCTTGCGTTGTTGTGCCAGTATTGCTTCAGTGTCTTGTTATGGGCGGCTTGGATTCCTTTTTGCTTCTTCAGATGCAGCGTGAACGCATGGTGACTGAGGGTCGTAGGCGCAAATGACGATTTTTTCGTTATATTCTGATCGAAATAGTTTGCAAGTTTCTTCGTGCCTTTTCCGATTGCATCGAGCAGCGCGAGCATATGGCTCATTTGGTTGGGTTTC
>JAAVAM010000040.1 GCA_014804085.1 Treponema sp.
GAACTGCGATCGCGCCGATTCGGCACAATGCCATCATCGCCCACCACCATTCGTAGCGGCGGCGCAGAATCAGCATAACCGTGTCGCCTTTTTTGATTCCTTGCGAAGCCAANAAATACGCGGTNCGTTTNGAGTCCGCCGAAATGTCTTCNAAAGTCCANGAATGTTCTTCGCCGTTGTCGTCGCACCAAACAAGCGCGCGCTTGCCAGGCTCGGTGATCGTGTAGCGGTCAACGATGTCATAGGCGAAATTGAAATTGCGCGGAGCCTTCAATCGGCAATGCGCCTTCAAATCTTCGTAAGAANTGAATTCTCTGTTTTCGACTAAAAAGTCTTGATAAAGTGCCATTCTAACCTCGCTTTATTCTCTCTCGTGTTACAGATTAGACAAAGAAAAACCAAGTTTGTTGCAATTATTTTTTTCTCTTGACGAGTTAAATCTAAAAAACAGGAAGTAACGAGCGATAAAACAAAGCGTTACGACACAAAACACAAAAAACCGTCCCGCTGACGGAACGGTTTTCATCATCATTTTTNCCCGACGATACGCTATTTCAACGCCGCGCTGATGCGCTCAAGAACCTTCTTNCGGTCAAGCGGCTTAATGATATAGTTCTTTGCGCCAAGAAGCAGNGATTTTTTCACCANCTCTTCCTTGCCCAAAGCACTGACCATTACGACGCGCGCGTTCTTGTCGAATGCCATAATCTGCTCCAACGCGGTAATACCNTCCATTTTCGGCATGGTAATATCCATCGTCACCAGATCGACGTTCGGNCACAATTCCTTGTACTTGTCAACGCCGTCCTTGCCGTCTACAGCCGTCGCGACCACTTCGTACCCTTCGCTNGTCAGAATCTGACCAAGCTGTTTNGCAACGAACATTGAATCATCGACAACTAANACACGCATTTTGGTTCCGTCTGCGAGCATCCCCTCCGGCGGACGGTCATTACCTGGCAAATCAGCTCTTGTCTTCATCGTTCATCCTCCTTACATTCTCTCGCGGATAGCAACATTCACCTCAACCTTACCGAATTCCGTAATCAGCGGAACGATAAGAGCCTCAACGCTGTTTTGCCCGCCACCAAGAGCAGCAATTTCCATTTTTTCGCCAGCGAACAAAGCCGGTGGNGTAAGNTCAAATTTAAATCCAAGCTCGTGGAGCTTTGTAACGGCCTGCGCCGTAATCAAATTCGCCAANTCGCTGATNGTGGCCTTTGCCAAATCATCGAATTCGGTCANTTTTTCTCCATTCATGCAAGANGCGATGTTCAANGCCGTNTCAAACGTCATGTCNAACAGAACACGACCCTCCACGTCACCTGCAAGCCCGACCAANGCNGCAATGCCCATNACCGGCATTGCCGTAGATTTTAGGTACAAGTCTCCGCGCGTCACTTTCGCACCGCCGAGCACCTCTGTCAAAATCTGATATGAAGTTTCAACAAATGGATTAATGTACTCTACTCTCATGTGCCTTTTACTCCTGTTTTATTGTTTTCCAAAAGTTTTTATTGAACCGACAGNCTTCGCCGTCCATTCTTTATTGCTCTCAAGAGNTTCGTTCTGTCCCAGTATGACAATACCGTTGCCNTTAAGCTTGTCGGCAAAGTCCTCAATCAATGCCTCCTGCGCTTTCTCAGGCTGGAAAGAAACAAANTCTCTCGTAAAGACCATATCCAAGTCGGGCAAAGCCGTCGTGTTCACACAATCGTGGTANTCNAACATGACGCTTTCCCGCACTTCCGGGGTAAAGGTTAAGTCGCCGTTNGTNTTTCNCGTAACATACGGCGCATACCAGTCATTCGCCACATCGGNNGGAATNGAAATAAGCGGCGCATTGGACACGCTCAGCAAATCAATGTCGTGCGCATAAATGCGAATCCGTGCGTCNGGGTAGCGTTTTCTGAGCANNCAAGCCAACGAATACGACTCCTGNCCTTTGCCGCANCCCGGATTCCACACGACAATCTGCTTTGCCGTNTTGTCGGGCAANGCCTTGTAGATTGCGTCCGCATANTCTTTTTTCCACCATGNNCCATTNTACGGCGAATAGAACGGCTTCANGAANTCNTCGGCATCGGNCGGANCCTGAAACTGCAACNTATCCTTGCCNCGTTCTTTATACCATTCGTCAAAGCGNGTNTTCACCCATTTNTCATTGATNGGNGTCACGNTGAATTTCCGCAACGTNGCCAGNCCGCTCGTGATGAACGAATAATCAACCGCTTTNGTCTCTTTTTTGGGCATNGCAGNCTGCTTTGCCTTCTTTGAGCCAGCCGANAGTTTCATCTGCACGTCAGTATTCGCTTTCGTGCTGTCNGTATCTTTCACCGCNAGCTTNGAGCCGAGGATACGCTCCACGTCAAGCAGAACGTACATACGNTTATTGGTTTCCACAACGCCTTGGATATACTTGATNTTGATGTCGCCGAACAACGGGTGCGGAGGCTGAATCATAGATTTCTGGACAGACACAACCTTATCCACGTTGTCAACGACGACACCGAACACCTGCTCGCCCACCCGAACCATCAGAATATTCTCAAGCGTACTGTTCTTGTGATTANCCATTTCNATATTAAAGAAAATACGCAAATCGATAATCGGAATAATATCGCCACGTGAGTTATACACGCCAAGCACGAACGGAAGCGCATTCGGCATATACGTAAAGAGTGCCTTGTCGGCTTTTACNATCTCTTTAATCTGCATAATGTCGATGGCATAATCCTTATCCGCAAGGGAGAACGTGACCATNTTAAAGTCAAGAATGACGACCTTNTCTTCCCGTGCTTCTACAGCCGCNTCCGCAACTGCCGCCGCATTCATTACCGCGTCACTCATACCCTATTCCTCATCATAGCCATTTTCCTGGCGGGCTTCAATTTCCTGACGGACACCAAGTTCCAGCANCTGGCTGACATCGATAATCAAAGACACCGAACCGTCACCCAAGATTGACGCACCGGCGACACCCGGAGACTGCGTGAACTGNTCNTTCAACGGTTTGATAACNACGTCCTCTTCGCCGATAAGCGCATCGACCATAACGCCGATTTTNTTATCCTGCGAGCCGACGATAACGACAAAGCAATACTCGCCGTCCTCGCCCGTATTGATGCCGAACAAACGGCTCAGCCGCANGACACTGATGACCTCNCTGCGGACATTCAGCACTTCATAGTTATCAATCGTATTGATCTCTTCTTTNCGTACCCGNACNCTCTCAACAACCGACGCAATCGGGATCGAATACGTCTCACGCCCNACNCGCACGAGCAGACCTTGNATGATAGCCAACGTAAGCGGCAGACGAATACTGAACTTTGAGCCATGCCCCANCTCNGACGTGACCTGCACCGTGCCGTTCAGTTTTTCAATCATCGTCTTGACNACATCAAGACCNACACCGCGCCCGGAGACATTNGNAATCTTCGCCGCCGTCGAGAANCCCGGCATAAANATAAGCTGCGCCGCCTCTTGGTCGGAAATGACCTTNTTCGGATGGATAAGCCCGCGNTCGACNGCNTTCTGCCGNACNCGCTCGNCNTTGATGCCCGCNCCGTCATCGATGATGTCGATGACAATCATGTTTCCTTCATTNGCNGCCTTGAGCAACACCGTCCCNGTCTCATCCTTGCCCGCAGTNTTNCGGTCTTCGGGACTTTCAACGCCGTGGTCGCAGGANTTGCGNACGCAGTGCNTGAGCGGNTCCATANNGTCGTCAACGACGGTCTTATCAAGTTCCGTTTCCTTACCTTCAATAACGAGGTTGATCTTCTTGCCCAAATCTTTCTGCAAATCACGGACAACGCGCGGGAAGCGGTCAAAAATCTGGCTGATCGGAACCATGCGGATTTTCATGACCCCCTCTTGCAACTCACCCGCAATACGTCCCAAATTCTGCGTGGAAGAATGGAAGCGCGCGCCCAAATCCTTGAATTTGCCCTCAAACAAATCAAAGTGCGTGAGCATATCGCCGAATTCATCCTGTACGCTCGNCTTGATGTCTTTAACCGCCACGCCGTCCTGTATCTGCTCAAGATACTGCGGCAACAGCTCAAACATACGGCGGATTTTTTCTTTATAAGAAGCGGAAAGTCCCTGAAACTGCGCGAACAGTTCGGACTGCCGCTGCGCCGCCTGATTGAACGCCGCCTTGGTAATGACCGTTTCGGAAACAAGATTCATCAGATAATCGACGCGTTTTGAATCCACGCGAAGCACGGCACTCTGGGCATGGTCGCCGGATGACTTCGCCGCCGCTTTTGGCGCAGACTTCTCTCCCGCAGACTTTGCCGTCTCCGCAACAGGGGCGGGAGCGGCAGGAACAGGTGCTGNNGTAGGTACACTCGCAACCGGGGCAGGTGCCGCAACCGGNNCAGGCTCTGCGGCAGGAGCAGAAGACGCAGGCTCACCCCCGCCGACTTTCGCATTCGTAATATCCTGCGCATCGGTAGAAAGCGACACATCGTCCAAAAACGCTGCGTCCTCAAGCTGATCNGCNACGACCGATGCCGGAGCAGAAACATAATAGGTAACTTCTTTCCAAAATTTATCTTCGTACAGTGCNTCAAAATCGGGGTCGGTTTTAAGAACCGTACCGCATGACTTGAGCGCGGCAAACACCTGAATGCCGCCGACGCTGTTCATCGGGTTATTCTCNTCAAAGACGACTTTNANCTGCCANAGTTTTTCGCCCNCGCCGCAATTCTGCTTCANCTCTTCCAGNTCNTATTCAGAAAGCGAAACGGTGGCAGGTGCAGNAGCCGTTGCCNCCNCNGACGGCGTTGCAGGNGCAGCNGNCGGAGCACTCGGCGCAGGGGCTGCACCACCCTTGCCGGGAATNAATGCATTGATCCTTGCAGAAAGCTCNTCCACGCCCTCCTGATACACGCTNCCGTTCTGACGATGCTCCANCATCGTCTTAATCATATCAAGCCCGTTCAAAAGCACGTCAACAATNTCGCCGGTCACCTGCACNTTGTCNGAACGCACCTCGTCAAGCAAATCTTCCATAGTGTGCGCAAAGTGCGCGATNTCAGAGAATTCNACCGCCGCNGANTTTCCTTTTAANGTATGAGCCGCACGGAAAATTTCATCGATAGCATCATGNTTNGACGGATCGCTCTCNATCGCAAGGATATTGCTCTCAAGNTTCTCAATCATCTGCTCGGCTTCAGAGAAGTAATCNTTCAGAAGTTCTTCGTTATCTGAATCTAGATAATCACTCATATATCCCTATTTTAACCGTTCTGCCCGTAAAGTCAAGTGAAAAAGCGCCGGATAGCGCAAGATTTTTTCCTTTTGTTGCCCGCCATAAAGTTTTGCCCGGAATATGCCGATACTCTCTGCGGAGTACCCTGCATTTTTGCAAGAACCGGGAGTCTTATATGAAACATCGCTCGCTACACGGCAAACTGATTCCTCTGGCACTGCTGCTGTGCTGCCTTTTCTGCGCCCGGCTGTCTGCGGAACGGGACATTTCGTTCAGCGGATACGCGGGGGTAAAAGGCGATTTTTATGCCGACCCCGCACAGGAAGACTTTGACCCCGCGTTCGTCCTGCAAGGATATTTTGGCGGGCAGCTGAACATCGCGCCGGCATTCCTGCTCCGGCTTGAATTTTCGATTCAGACCGACGACGTGACCGAGCAAAGCCCGTTCTCCGACGGCGGGATTGCCTCGCATTTTTTCATCGACGAGCTGTCCGCCACGTACATAAAGCCGTTTCTGAACATCACGCAATATTTCAGCCTGTTTTTGGGGTCGTTTGAGCCGATCGGCAACGACATCTTCCTGCAACGGCACTTCGGCATCGAGCCGATTTCTTCCCATATTACGGAAAGCTGGCTCGGTCTGCGCGGATCGACGGCCTATCCGTTCTACGGGGCGGGCGGCTCGTATATCGTCCACCTGAACAAAAAGCCGATCGCCACCGGCGCATACCTGTACGTGAACGACGAAAACTGGGAGGACAAAAACCAGCTGAACCTCGACTGGCGTTTCGCCACAGTCTATCCGTACCTCGCGCTCGATTTTGCCATCGGACTGGGCGCACCGATGTCCCACAAGCAGGGAAACGAGGATGTCATCGTGCTCATCGACTCGCTGTACCTGCACAGCGGCATCAACCTGCTGGTCGGGAACAAGTATTCCACCTCGCTGTTCGTGCAGAGCGGCTTCTCCAACTTGCAGCTGAAAGCGGGCGAGACCCGTTATGAGATAGCCTCAAAAGACCTTTATCTGCTCGTCGAGCCGCGGTTCGTGACGAAAAATTTCCAGACGCACATCACGATGTTCAGTGTGCCGGTGGAGACGGTGGAAAAACTGCTTTTTGTGACCGACACGTTCGGATTCAACATTGCCGTCTTTACGGACAACCTGTACATAAAGAACAAGAACATCACGTTCGGCTTTCACACCACCTGGTCATTCGGTGAGGACGAACAGGGGCGCAGACGCTATCTCACCGACCTGAAGCACATCGCGGATCTGGTGAAAGACACGGAGCATTTCAACGTGAAAATCACGCCGTTCGTGGACATTCCCATTGCGGGCGGTCAGGTGCATACCATGCTCCAGGCGACCGTCACGAACCTGAGCGCGGACACCTGGAAAGACCACTTNAANCTGAGCGTGGGNTACAAAGGCAGGATCTGAGGCATCTGCCGCNTCCCGGCAGACACCCCGCCCGCGCAANCGTCAGCGCAGCTCCAGCCTTGCCAGCCGGCGGCACGCTTCCTCAACGTCCGCACGATGCCCGAAAGAACTGAACCGCACGAAACTTTCGCCCGCAGGNCCGAATCCGCTGCCCGGCGTGGTGACCACGTGGCATTTGTCCAGAATCAGGTCGAACACGCCCCAGCTCGTCATGCCGGGGAACTGCGCCCAGACATACGGACCGTTTCCCGTAAAGTGGGCGACCACCCCCGCTTTCCTGAAATTGTCGCCGTCGAGCGTCTTTTTGATGAGCGCGCCGTTCTCAAGGTAATAGTCAACGCTCGCTTTCATGTCCCGCAAGCCCTGCTCGTCCAACGCCGCAAGACCGCCCGCCTGCGCGATGTTCGACGCGCCGTTGAAGAGCGTCGTCATGGCGCGTCCCCAGTCCTTGTTGACCGGCGTACCGTCAGAAAAGCGCAGGTCTTTCGGCACGACCGACCAGCCGAGGCGCACGCCCGTAAAGCCCGCAGGCTTGGAGAACGAATTGACTTCGATAGCGCACGTGCGCGCGCCGGGAACCGCAAAAATCGTCCGGGGAAGCGACGGGTCACGGATGAACGCGGCATACGCCGCATCGTAAATGATAATGCACCCGTTTTCGTTCGCAAAATCCACGAGCCGTGTCAGCTCCTCGCGCGTCGCCGTCGCGCCCGTAGGATTGTTCGGCGAGCAGAAATAGATGAGCGTATTCGGCGCAATCGCAGACAAGTCGGGGAAAAAGTGATTCTGCGGCGTACACGGCAGATAGGTCACGCCCTCATAGCCCGACCCGTCCGGCTTGCCCGCCCCCGCCGCGCCGACGACCACCGAGCCGTCCACGTAGACAGGATACGCCGGATCCTGCACGGCAATGCGCATTTTTCCGCCGAACAGCGTCTGCAAGCGGGCGATGTCGCATTTCGCGCCGTCGGAGATGAACACTTCGCTCCCGTCCGCCATGCCCTTGTAAAAGACATCGGCGATTTTCTGGCGCAGTCGCTCCGAGCCGAAATCGTCGCCGTAGCCGGAATAGCCCTCCGGCGTCGCCAGAGCGAGCGCGTAATCTGCCATCGCCTTGGCAATATGGGCAGAAAGCGGCTCGGTCGTGTTCCCGATGCCAAGACTGATAATCGGCGCGTCGGGATGCGCCGCCACATACTCACGCCGCCTGCGGGCGACTTCAGGAAAAAGATAGCCCGCGGTCAGGTGGGCAAATCCAGGATTTCTTTCTATCATAATACGGTCATTCTATAGCAAATCGGTGGATTATGCTAGTGGCGACAGACCGGCTTGCACAAAGCCGCGCAAGCGATTATACTTTCCGTGCTATGAAAATCCAGATGAAAAACGCGATTGCCGAACTTGACGGCGACGAGATGACCAGAGTGCTGTGGGCAGTCATCAAAGAAAAACTGCTCGAACCGTTCGTCGATCTGAAGACCGAATACTACGACCTGGGGCTGAAAAGCCGCGACGACAGCGACGACCGCATTACCTATGAGGCCGCCGCCGCAATCAAACGGCTGGGNGTCGGCGTAAAATGCGCGACGATCACGTCCAACGCCGCGCGCGTCAAAGAATACAACCTCAAGCAGCTCACGCCAAGCCCCAACGGCATTATCCGCGGTGAGCTTGACGGCACCGTGTTCCGCGCGCCGATTTTCGTCAAGAATATCCCGTGCGGCGTTCCCGGCTGGAAAAAGCCCATCGTGCTCGGCCGCCACGCCTACGGCGACGTGTACAAGAACTGCGAGATCAAGACCCCCGGACCGGGCAAGGCGGAACTAGTCTTTACGGGCAGCGACGGTACGGAAATCCGCAAGACCATACAGGACATGAGCGGGCCGGGCATCATTCAGGGCATCCACAACCTGGACAAGTCAATCGAAAANTTNGCNCGNAGCAGNTTCCGCTACGCGCTCGACCAGCACATCGACTGCTGGCTGGGNACNAANGACACGATCAGCAAGACCTACGACGGCACGTTCAAGGAGATTTTCCAGCGCGTCTACGACCGCGAATTCAAGGCGCAGTTTGAGGCGGCGGGAATCGAATACTTCTACACGCTNATTGACGACGCGGTGGCGCGCATNATGAAAAGCGANGGCGGCATGCTCTGGGCGTGCAAGAACTACGACGGCGACGTGATGAGCGACATGATCGCGTCCGCCTGCGGNTCGCTCGCCATGATGACCTCAATCNTNGTCAGCCCCGACGGNGTGTACGAGTACGAGGCNAGCCACGGCACGGTGCAGAAGCACTATTACCGCTACCAGAACGGCGAGAAGACAAGCACCAACCCCGTCGCGCTCATCTTTGCCTGGACAGGCGCGCTGAAAAAACGCGCGGAGCTNGACGGCACGGACGAACTCGCCGCATTCGCCAANAAACTGGAAGNAGCGACGCTCGGCGTGATTGAGGACGGCACGATGACCGGCGACCTCGCGCGGCTCGCAAACCCGCCCGCAAANCGCGTCGTCAACTCATGGGAATACATCGACGAAATCGCGAAGCGGCTCTAGNACCCCGCCCCACGGAATATCGTAGCCGCGGCAGAGCGTGCTGTACTCGGACTCGTCCGCGGCCGTGCAGGCNGTAACAAAGAACGTCTTGTCGGCAGGAAGCGCNTCCGCCCGCAGGGGCNATTCCTGNGCGGCGTTCGNGCANTCCACGCGGATTGCCTGATTCGCNACGCCCTCGCGGCTGTCCACCACGCGCACCCCGTTCCCCGCCACGGCGGCAATCTCTTCCGCCACGTGCGTAAAATGCGTACAGCCCAAAATAATCGTATCACAGCCGTGCGCGGCAAAGAAATCCACGGCAGGCGCGACGGCGGCGCGGCGTTCCGCCGGNGTCGCCGTGAACAGCTCATGCTCCACGAACGCNATCAGCGCNGGNTCNCCNCGGCTGAANACGCGGCAGTCCCGCGCAAAGTCGCGGATCANNCGCGCGCANTACGGATGGCGCACGGTGGCGTTGGTCGCCANAAGCCCGATCGTCCGGTTCCNGCTCACGGCGGCGGCNAGCTTGATGGCGGGCACCGTACCCACGATCGGCGTGTGGGGGAACAGCGCGCGCACGTCGTCGAGCGAGGTGACGCTGATCGTGTTGCAGGCAATCACGACCGTGCGCGGCCGCCACANCGCAATAATCCGGCGGATTGTGGCGGCGGCACAGCGGGTCACCTCGGCAGGNGACTTCTCGCCGTAGGGAAAATGCGCCGTGTCGCCCAAGTACACGCACCGCGCNGACGGCATCTTCTCCTTGAGCGCGAGCATATACGGAATGCCGCCCGTCCCGCTGTCCAAAAACGCAAAGTCAATGCCGCCCATCGCCGCCTATNCNCCGAACAGCCCCGCAAACGCNNTGCGGGCTTCCCGCGCGGCATCGTCCGCCGCNCCGTCAAACTGCGCCCGCGCCCTGAANGAATCGCAGAAATTCGCGCGCTCCTTGTCGCGCACTTCCTCGTCNACCGTCTCNTGGCAGCCGTAATGGCTTTCCGGCGCATAAAACCGGCAGTTCCTGCACACGTGCAGATCCGCCCCGCAGACGGCACAGGTCGCCGTGCGGTAGATTGCGGCAGACGGCAGGGATGTCTTGCATTTCCAGCACATACCCTATGGTAGCACAGAACGCAAAGAATGACTATGCCCGTCGCAACGCAATGCGCCGCGGCGAGCAAAGCAAACATCGAGAAAGCGAAGCGGGGTCTTGGGGTGCAACCCCAAGCGGTGCTGGACGGGAGTGGGGGGTTGGGGGAGAGGGAGACCACGCTTCCGAGTAGAGGTCTCCCTCTTCCCCAAGAACAGTTCCCCCGCTTCCAAGCGGAGAAAGAAAAACCGCACATAAATTGGTCGGAAAACTACAAAAAAAAACAGTATATTCTCTACGGTGTATAGTATGATGTAATCATCACACATTTCATCTGGAGGTAAATCATGATGAAGAAAATTTCAAAACTCGCCCTGCTCGCAGCGGCGACGGCATTCCTGCTCGCGGCGTTCCCCGCCTGCTCGGATGATGACGACGGCAATGAGACCGAACAGACCGGCGGCGATGAGACGACTGGCGGAGACACGACTGGCGGAGATACCACTGGTGGAGACAACAACGGCGATGAAGGAAACACACCAGCGTTCACCAACTGGACGGCAAACCTCTCTGCTATCTCTACTGAACTCAGTGGAGAAAAAGACTCTAGCACTCCGCCGAAAGTAACCGTAACTGCAGAAAAAACGGTGGACACAGCTTTCATAATCTACAGTCCCTCAGGTAGAATCCGCGTCCGCGACGACAATACGCTGAATTACAATGGCGGAACCGCTGCGGCGTTCGCAACGACGGACGTAGACGGAACGCTTGCCGAAACAATCGACCGCTATGTGGGAGTCGATACATCAAAGCTCACCTCAAGCGGGAACGTCAAGGTTACAATTTCCGTGAAGGCGGTAAATTCTAGTAGTGCCACGGATGATGTTGGACAGGTTGTACTTGTTGATGAGAACAACAAAATTCTCGCTTATCATGGCGATGTGAAAATCAAAACTGGTAACGACACATTCGACATTGATGCCACCGTCGCGGCAGGCACGAAAGTCATCGTCGGGTTCTCACGCGCTGGTGCAGGTGGTGGCGGCATCGACGTGACTGCCCTCAAAGCAGAAGCCGCAAACTAACCCGTTCTCCCCCGCCGCGCGGGAGTCACGGCGCGGCACACTGACCAAGCAAATAAAGCCCGCAGTTTTTGAAAGTTTCTGCGGGCTTCCCGCCCGTGCCGCAGGGTGCGGGCGGTTTTCTTTTCCAATACCGAACAAGGAGCAAACCCATGGCAAACACTATCAACTACGCATTGCGCGAGAACCTCTTGACCGCCGACCCGGACGACTGCATGGCGCAGGTCGTGGACGCGCGGGTATTCACGCAGGAAGACATCAACCGCGAGATCATCAAGCGCGGCTCTTCGCTCACCGAGGCGGACATCGTTGCCTACCAGAAGCTGGAGCAGGAAGTTTACAAGGACATCATCGCCAACGGCGGCCACCTCAGCACCCCGCTCATCAGCACCAGCTTCAGCATTACCGGCGTGTTCGCCAGCCAAGCGGACACGTTCGACAAGAACCGCCACGCCGTCAGGCTCAACGCGAGCGCGGGCTCACTCCTGCGCGAGGCGGCGCGGCAGGCAAAGACGCAGAAAGTGGAGACCGCATCCACCGACCCGTACATCACCCGCGTGACGGACAAAGTGTCGGGCGACAGCGGCTCCGTCCGCGCGGGGTCAGTCATGGAGATTACCGGCAACCGCCTCAAGTTCGACCCGCTCGACGCGGAGCAAGGCGTGTTCGCGCTCACGGCCGCCGGCGAAGTGCGCTGCGAGCCGGTCATAGAGAACAAGCCCGCCCGCCTCATGGTCATGCTGCCCGCAACCCTTGCGGCCGGCGACTTCACCGTAGAAGTGCGGACGCGCCTCCTCGGCTCAAGCGGCAAGCCACTCAAAACCCTCAAACGCGGCAGCCACAACAAACCCCTCACCGCCATCAAAGACTAACACCCTCACCCCTACAGGGGTGAGACATACCACCCTTATAAGGGTGAGATATGCCACCCCTATAAGGGTGAGACACCGCACCCCTATAAGGGTGAGACACCACACCCCTACACTGCCAGACACCCCGGAATACCTCTACGCAAACAGCACCAAAATCCGCTCCAAAAGCCAAAGCAGGTTCTTAGGGCTGCCGCCCTAAGCCGTGCTGGGAAAGGGTGAGGGTTTGGGAGAGGGAAAACCCCGCTTCGGAAGTAGAGGGGTTTCCCTCTCCCAAGCAGTTCCCCCGCTTCCAAGCGGAAAAAAACGGGGTCAAAGGGGGCAGCCCGCCCCCTTGCACAAACCCGCGTTATCCCGTAGAATTCCCCCATGTTCAGCTGGAAAAAATGCGCCTGCCCCGGGTGCACGAAGAACGCCGTCTCCGACTTTGACGGCGACGGGCATATCATCGACGGCGACTACTGCCTGATGCACGCGAGCGACCCCGACGGCATCACGCGCAAGATGCACCATTTCATCAACCACACGGACAAAATCATCGGGCTGAACGCGAGCGGCGTCATGTTCAGCAACATCCATGAATTCAGGCTCACCGGCAAGCGGTTCTACGGCTGCAATTTCTCTCAGTGCGTGTTCCACGGGCTGCACGCGCAGGGCTTCCGCTGCCGGATGACGACGTTCGACTTTGCGGTGTTCATCGACTGCGACCTGCTGGAGAGCAACATGCAGTTCACGTCGTTCGCGGGCGCAAAATTCAGCCACGTGCTGTTCACGGGAAGCGACATGATTCAGGACAACTTCACGGGGCTGGAGTCATTCCAGTCGTCGTTCGACGACTCCGACCTGTACAACTCGCGCTTCGTCAAGGCGCGGCTCATCGACACGTCAATCCGCAACTGCAACATCAAGAAGACCGTCTTCCGCGAGATCGAGCAGCAGAACCTGTCGTTCAAGCTGTCCAACACGAACGAGGCGATTTTTGACGAGCGCGGCAGCGCGCTGTTCACGGGCATGAAAAAACTGGACAACCCCGTGGGGGCGCGCGTATGAAAATCTATTTCCACCTGAACATCGACACGTTCTCCAACACCTACATCGTGGTGGATGAGGCGAGCAAATGCGCGCTCATTATCGACCCCGGCAAGCCGACCAACGAGATGATCAAGCAGATAGAGACAGACGGCTACTGGCTCTGCGCCGCGCTGATCACGCACAACCACGAAGAGAACACGCGCGGGCTTGCCACGCTCATGCGGATCTACGACCTGCCCATCTACGCGGCGGACCTTGACGTGTCCGGCTCGGCAGAGACGACGATAAAGGGCGACGGCACGCTCCGCTTCGGCGGCATTACCGTGGAGTACATTTTCGTTCCCGGACACACGGCGGACTCGATTGTCTACAAAATCGGCTCGGTGCTGTTCACGGGCGATGCCATCAGCGCGGGGGAAATCGGCGAGACGACCAGCACCTACGCGAAGGACCTGCTATGCCGCGGCATCCGCACGAAGATCTTTACCCACCCCGACGACACCGTAATCATGGCGGGGCACGGCCCGATGACCTCCGTCGGCGCGGAAAAGAAATACAACCTTGACGCGCACCAGCCGCTGCCGCGCGAGAACCTGTTCAGCGGCTTATGAGCCACACCCTGCCCGCCGCAAGGTTCCAGCGGTCGCCCACGTACTCCTCAAGCAGCGTGGAGGCAGAGACGAAGCCCTCCGCGCCCGTCGCGATGATGTAGTCGGCGAGCGATTTTACCTGCGTCTGCGAATGGTACGCCTTTGCCTTGCTCACAAAATACTCCGCAATCGCGCTGACCGGGCGTTCCAGCATATACGCCATGAATTCGTTTTTCATCAGGTACTCGTCCTGCACGTCGTAGCCGAGCGTGGGCGTGACCTGAAAATACCGCTTGAGGTACGCGAGCGCCTGTGGGTCGATCGTGTAGTAAATGGAGGCGACGGCATTCCTGAACGCGTCGTCCACAAAGAAAATGCCGTGCCACCCCTCATGCGCCACAAACTGGCGGCGCAAGGCGGGGGACGATTCCTGCGACACCGAGATGACCGCGCCGCTGCCCGCGCCCACCGAGCCATCGGGATTTTGCACGAGCACGCCGTTGCGCACCAGAATTTCGTACAGCAACCGTTCCTTTTTGTTGAGCGGGAAACGCGCGGCACGGGCTGCCTCAAAGAAAGCGGCAAGGGATTCCGCGCGGTAATCGTGGGCGTTATACCCGTGCTTCCCCGCCAGAAAATCGTCGCTCATCAGGCGGCCGCGGTAACCCGCTTTCTCCACAAAATAGGCGAGCCGGCGGAAAAAATCGTCCTGCACCGCATAGTTCGCCGTGTCGAAGAACAGTACGCCGGGAAAGCGGTCCCACTCAAACAGCTCGTAGTCGTTCCCGCGCCACCGGTCCCGCGGCCATGCCATGATCAGCCCAGGATCAATGCGGATAGGCGCGACGACAAAACGAGTGCCCGCGCTGAACGCAAGCAACTCCGGGTCGCTTGCGCGCACGAACAGCGCGGCGACTTTCACCTCGTTCTCATCAACCGTCACCGGCGAAAACGGCGACTTGAGCGCGGCGCACGGAATGACCACGCCCCCGCCGTCAGGACGGACGGTCAGCCGCTCGCCGCCGACCGTCAGCACGACCGGCGCGCGGTCATGCTCCGCGTCGGTACGGCGGAAATGCACCTCAATCTGCGGCGGAATTGACTGCGCGGTCGCCGTCGTATTGAGCGCGAGCGGAACGCCCGTAAAATCAGTCTTAAAATACGGCTTCTCAATCGTGCCGCCGTTCGGCGCGAACGCGAACAGCGGAATCTCTTCCCGGAAGTCAAAGCCGACCCGCGCGGGAACGACCTGTGCCGAAAGCACCGTGCAGCGCGCATCAGTCTTGACGTAAAACCCGGCGGGCAGCGGCGATGACTTGCCCAGACAGAACGCGACCGAAAACGAAAGCCGCGCGAACTGCGAGAAATCTGCCGAGACCTGCGGGTGCGACGCGCGGTCGGCGGCAAGCCCGAACGCCGAGAAATCCTCCGCATACAAAAAGCCGATGCCGCTCAGCCCCGCCCGCTTCTGACCTCTGACCGCAATCGTAACCTGCACGGCGGCATCTCCCTGCACGGCAACATAGTCCCGCAACGCCTGCTGCTGCGCCGCCGTAAACGAAAAGCACTGCATCCCGCCCGAAACGAATGACGACACCGGCTCAAGCGGCACGCCGGGGACTTCCAGCGCAAACGACGCACTCCGGGAGCAGGACATGAGCAGCGCACCGAGCAACAGTGAAAGAACCACGTTTTTTATCATCATCGCACTCCTCGCACCGCGCGCCGTTCCGGGCGATGCCATACGCCCATACTACACTTTTTTTTGCCGTTGCGCTATAGTCTTTGTGATGGACGCGCGGACAGAAACGGTGATTATTCCCCACCCCAACGAACTGAACAGAATCGCGGAACTCCAGCGGCAGATACTGCGCGATGTGCAGGCGCATACGGCGGGCGGCGAAGTGTGGCTGCCGCTGTTTCCGCCTTACGTGCGCGGACTTGCCGAAAACGCCGTCGTGAGCGCATGCACGATTACCCAAGCCCGCCGCGACGGCGACCGCATCGTGCTTGACGCGGAAGCCGCCACGCCAACGGGAACGGCTCACCTCACGCTGCCGATAGCACAGCGACTTGCCATCGCCACACACGACACGCCGCACCTGCCCGCAAGCGACGCGCTCCCCCTCAGGCTGCCCGTGTTCCGCATAGCGCGCGTGGCATTCACGCAGACAGAAACGCGCACGGAATGGACCGTACTCGAAAGCAAATGGGTAAAGACGAAGAAAACAAACTGATCCAAATGCGGCCGATTATTTGCACGGCAGGATGCGAAACGACCACGGCACGCAAGAAAATGCGTTGCCATGGTCGTCTGCGGTCAGTTAAATGTCGGAATTGACTGCTGAATGATATTGCCCGCCGAATCCCATAAAGCCCGCCTTGTACACCGCGCCCGTTGCCTCACCGTTCACGTGCGTGACGAAAATCGTCCCCACGTCCGGGTCTTTCGTTAGGTTCAGCGCGATAGTATCGTTGCCTTCCATGCCATACTGCCGCACCTCGTTCGACATACACCCCGAAAACATCACCGCAAGCGCGGCAAGAACCATAGCATATCCGATGCTCCGTTTCATACAAAATTCCTCCAGATAAGTATGATGATAGTTACCATGGAGAACGTAAAGTCGTTCCGCAAAAAACTCGGCTGGACCCAAGAACTGCTCGCCGAAAAGACCGGCGTTTCCGCACCGTACATCACGCAGATTGAGGCGGGAAAGCGCACCCCCTCGCTTGACATCGTTGAGCGACTCGCCTCCGCGCTCGGGGTCGAGTACAAATCGCTCTTTGAGCCGAACGATTCGCCCCACGCTTCCCCTGCGGACGATTTCTCCCGCCACCTGCTCGAATCAAAGCTGATTGCCGCCGTGACCGACACCATCCGCCGGGAATTCATGGGCTGACCCCGCGCCGCAACGAACTCGGCTTCACTTTTTGCGCCGTTCTTCCGAAAAAGAGATATGAAGAGAAAAACAAACCGGCTTCGCCTCCTGTTTTTCGCCGTGCTTTCCTGCATGGCGGTGCAGACCGCTTCGGCGGCAAAACTTTCCGAGCCACGGCACAAGCTCATCACGTTCGCGTTGCAGCTGCAAGGAACGCCCTACGTGTTCGGCGGGCAGTCGCCTGAGCAGGGCTTTGACTGCTCCGGCTATATCCGGTACGTCGCGAGCAACGTCGCTGGCATACAGCTTCCGCGCACGGCGAATGAAATCTACAATTCCAAGCGGGTGAAGAAAATTCCGCGGGAAGAGCGGGAGCCGGGCGACCTGATGTTCTTCAAAAGCGACNTNGANTCCGACCGAATCACGCACATCGGCATTTATTGCGGCGTATACCGCGGGCAGGAAAAGGCGTTCTACGGAAAGCGCGTCTTNATCTCGGCNGTCAGCGACGGNCCAAAGACCGGCATTCAGCTCACCCTGATCAGCGANCGGTACTGGAAAAAGCATTTCTTCGCCTACGGAAGAATCCTGCCGCCCAGCGTCAAAAAATAANCCGCCNCACCAGCAAGGAGCAGCCCATGTCATTGGAAAAAGTACGCGCCCGNTTNGCNGGCACCGAAATGGAANGCAAAATCATGGAACTCGCGCAGTCGTCCGCCACCGTGGAACTCGCCGCCGCCGCGCTTTCCTGCGAGCCTGACCGCATCGCAAAATCGCTCTCGTTCCTGATCGGGGATGNCTGCATCGTCGTGGTCGTATCGGGNCTGTCCAAGATAGACAACGCAAAATACAAGGCGCGTTTCGGCGCGAAGGCGAAGATGGTTCCCGCNGCCGACGTGGAGCGGNTCACCGGCCATGCCGTCGGCGGTGTCTGCCCGTTCGCCCTCAACGACGGCTGCACCGTCTACCTNGACGAAAGCCTGCGCGCCTACGACTTCGTGTACCCCGCCGCCGGCAGCACGAACTCCGCCGTCAAGNTGACCATCGCNCAGCTGGAAACATTCTCCNNCTNCGCCGCCTGGGTGGACGTGACGAAAAAAGCCNAGNNCACGCGNCGACTTTGGCAATGATTGCGCTCGGCTCGCCGAATTCGTTAAAATTCGCTCAGCGGAACATTTCGGTTCGCCGAATTCGTCAAAATTCGCGCAGCGGACGATTTCGGTTCNCTGTGTTCACCAAAATTCNGTCAGCGGGGCTTTTCGGCTTGCCGAATTCACCAAAATTCGCTCAGCGGNCAATTTCGGCNTGCCGNATTCGTCAAAATTCACTCAGCGGACGTTTTCGGCNTGCCGTGTCCGCCCAAATTCAGTCAGCGGACGTTTTCNGTTCGCCGAATTCGTCAAAATTCNNTCAGCGGACGNTTTCGGCATGCCGTATTCGTCAAAATTCAGTCAGCGGACGATTTCGGCTCGCCGTGCTTGCCAAAATTCACCCAGCGGACGACGGTTGCGCGCGGCTATTGCAGTACGCCGCTGCCGCGCTGCATTGCGGTCAGGCCGGTTTTGACCAGCTCGATGATGCCGTAAGGCTCCAGCAGGCGGATCAGGCTGTCGAGCTTTTCCTCGCTGCCGGTCGCCTCCACGATGACGGACTCGTGGTCAACGTCAACGATATGGGCGCGGAAGATGTCGCAGGTCTCGATGATGACGGCGCGGTCGGTGCCTTTTGCCCGCACCTTTATCAGTGCCATCTCGCGGCGGCAGGATTCGGCCTTGTGGAAATGCGCGATGGAGATGACCTCCACCAGCTTTGCCAGCTGCTTGCGGATCTGGTCGAGCGTGTATTCGTCGCCGTCCACCACAATCGTCATGCGCGACTGACCGGGATTGTGGGTCTCGCAGACGGTCAGGCTGTCGATATTGAACCCGCGACGGCTGAACAGCCCCGAAACGCGGCTCAGAACGCCCGCGTGGTTTTCCACCAGAACAGAAAGTACATATTTCGACATAAAAACTCCTTGCCGTGTCAATTCGGCGGTGCTAGCTTCCGTTGTACACGCCGAGCAGGCGCACGTCCTCGGTCTTTGCCCTGAGCGCGTCCAGCACGGTGCGCACATACGATTCCTTGTCGGCGACCGACTCGTCGAGCACGGCATCGGCATAGAACCAGTACCGCCACGGCTTACCCGCAATCGGGCGGCTCTCCAGGCGGCTCAAGTTCAGGTGCGCCTGCTGAAAAATGCCGAGGCACTCATACAGCGCGCCCGGCTCGTTGGGTGTGCTGAACATGAACGATGCCATGTTCGGCGCAGTGCCCTCGCCCAGCCGCTGGCGGAACGCCTGATCCGCCGCGCCNCCCGTCAGATGATTGGGGGCGATGATCACGAAGCGCGTGTAATTGCGCGGGTCGTCCTCAATGCCGTCCCNNAGCACCGTCAGATCGTACAGCCGCGCGTTCACGCTGCTGGCAATCGCGGCGTTTTCGGGCGACTGTTTTTCGCCCACCAGTTTTGCCGCCGTCGCCGTGGAGACCGCCTCCACCTGCGCCCAGTCCTTGTGGGCGAACAGNAAATCGTGGCACTGGCTCAANGCCTGCGGATGCGAGTAGACNGTCNTAATNGAATCGAGCGTCGCCCCCTTGCAGGCAAGCAGCGCGTGCTGAATCCGCAGCGTGACCGACCCGACGATCGAAACGTCCTCAAACTGGGTCAGATTGTCATAATTCTGATAGACCGAACCGGCAAGGCTGTTCTCAATCGGCACCATGCCATAGTCNGCNCGGCCGTCNACCACCGCCTGGAACAANTCGCGGAACGAATCCACCGCCTCCGCCGTGACGCTGCCGTCAAAATAGCGGTCGATNGCCTGNTCCGCATACGCNCCNTTNTTGCCGCTGAACGCGCAGGTAATCCGCTCTTTTTTCGTCCCCGCCGGTTTTTCCGCCACCGGCTTTGCTGCCGCGCGGATATGCGCCACCGATTTTCCCACCACGGGCGCAAGCGCCTCAATGTCGCGCATGAGTTTTTCAAACTGTCCGGGATACAACGCCTGCGCCGCGTCGCTCAGCGCCTTTTCGGGGTGGCAGTGCACTTCCACGATGATACCGTCTGCGCCCGACGCAATCGCCGCAAGCCCCATCGGGGGAATTTTGTCGCGGATGCCCACCGCGTGGCTGGGATCGACGATAATCGGCAGGTGCGTCATGCTTTGCATAATCGGAATCGCGCTCAAATCAAGCGTGTTGCGCGTCGCCTTCTCGTAGGTGCGGATACCACGCTCGCACAGAATCACCTTGTCCGTCCCCGCAGAAAGCAGGTATTCCGCCGCCATCAGCAGTTCCTCGATCGTGGCGGAAAGCCCGCGCTTGAGGATGACCGGCTTGCCGAGCGCGCCGAGCTTTTTGAGCAGCTCAAAGTTCTGCATGTTGCGCGCGCCCACCTGATACACGTCCACGTAATCGGCCATCACGGGAATATTTTCCGCCGCAACGATTTCTGTCACCACGGGCAGGCCGTATTTTTCGCCCGCCTCTTTCAGATATTTCAAGCCCTCTTCGCCCAAGCCCTGAAACGCATAAGGCGACGTGCGCGGCTTGTACGCACCGCCGCGCAGCATGACCGCTCCCGCATGGGCGACCGCCGCTGCCGCATCCAGCATCTGCTGACGGCTCTCCACCGCGCACGGACCGGCAATCGCGACCACGCGGCTTCCGCCCACGCGGATAATCTGCCCGCGCCCGTTCAGAATCTCAACCACCGTGTTCTCCGGGCGGAACTCGCGGGAAGCCAATTTGTACGGCTTTGAAATGGGAATGACGTTCGCCACGCCCGGCAACACCGCCACCTCGCGGATGTCCATCGCCAGCTTTCCCACCGCCGCCAAAATCGTGCTTTCCTCGCCCTTCACTTCGTTCACCTTGAAGTTGCGCCCGGCAAGTACGCTCTTTATGGCAGCCTTCTCGGCATCGCTCGCATCATGTTTGAGTACGATAATCATAGCAGCAGTATAACAGATTTGCCGGGAGAATGCTATCGGTTTTGCGGAGAATTCGGGGCGACCTCACCGCTCCGGGTTGAAGCTGACGGTGCGCAGAATGTCGCCAAAAACACCTGCCGCCGTAACGCCCGCGCCCGCGCCGTAGCCGCGCACCGTGAGCGGAATGGGACTGTAGCGGGCAGTCTCGAACACAAAGGCATTCTCGCCGCCGCGCACGCCGTACAGCGGGTCGTCCGCGCCCACCTCAAGCAAACCCACGCTCACGCGGCCGTCACGGATGGACGCACCCATGCGGAGCACTTTGCCGTGCTTCTTGAGTTCCGCCATTTTCTGGTCAAAATAGTCGTCCAGCTGCGGAAGCCGTTGCAGGAAATCTTCGGTCGTACCCTCGACGACGAAATCCTGAGGGAAAATCGAATTCATCTTGATGTCGGAAAGCTCAATGTCCATGCCCGCCTCACGGGCGATAATGAGTGCCTTGCGGGCAACGTCCGTGCCTTTCAGGTCGTCACGCGGATCCGGCTCAGTGTAGCGCAGGGCTTTTGCCTCAAGCACCGCCTCGCTGAATTTCTTGCCCTCGTCCAATTTGCCGAAAATATAGGAAAGCGAGCCGGACATAATGCCGTTGAATCCCGTGAGCGT
Source organism: Treponema sp. (assembly GCA_014804085.1). Classification (GTDB taxonomy): domain Bacteria; phylum Spirochaetota; class Spirochaetia; order Treponematales; family Treponemataceae; genus Treponema_D. The sequence goes on from JAAVAM010000040.1 coordinate 21,391, forward strand.
GTCGCCGCTCTTGAACAGGTTCTGCAACGTGTCGATAATCGGAAGTCCCGCGCCGACGTTCGTCTCGTACAGGAAGCGGCGGTGCGCCGCGTTCGCGACCGAACGCAGTTTGTGGTAAAAATCCATGCTCATCGAATTGGCGCGCTTGTTCGGCGTGGCGATGTGCATGCCCGCCGCAAGAATGTCCAAATAGCGTTCGGGCAGGTCGTAGCTCGCCGTGCAGTCCACGAAAATCGGGTTGAGCGGCTTTGTTTCCCTGACGAACGCAAGGATTTCGTCCACATTCGGCTTTTTCGCCGCTTTCTTGATGTCGTCGCGCCAGGTGGTCAGATCAAGCCCGTTGCCGTCGAGCAGCATGCCGTCAAGCGTGGAGATTGCCGCCACTTTGATGTCAACATTCTGCGCGCGCAACGCATCCTGCTGATCGCGGATTTGGTCGAGCAACGCGCCGCCAATCGTCCCCGCGCCAAACGCGAACACTTCGATCGGCTGCGCGGTATTGAAGAAAAAGAGGTGCGCCGCCTTGACCGCCAGGTCGCCGTCATCGCCGTTCACCACGGCAGAAATGGAACGCTCGCTCGACCCCTGCGCAATCGCTAGAATGTTGATGCCCCGGCTCGAAAGCGCGTCAAAGAATTTTCCCGCCACGCCCCGATTCTGCTTCATGCCGTCGCCGACAATCGAAACGATCGCGCAGTTCTCGCGCACTTCAATCGGATTGATAACGCCGTCGCGAATCTCAAGGTCGAATTCGCCTGACAGCACGTCCTTCACAATCAGCGCATGACTCTGCCGCACACAGAACGTAATCGTATATTCGGACGACGACTGCGTGATGAGCAGCAGCGAAACGCCCGCGCGGCTGACGGCGGCAAAAATACGGCTCGCCGTTCCCGTGCGCCCTTTCATGCCGCTGCCGCTCACGCTGACCATCGCAATGCCTTTCAGGCTGGAAATGCCCCGCACACCGTCAGCCGTGTCGTCGCCCCCGAACGGTCCTTTGCCGATCCTCGTGCCGCGCGCCGCGGGATTATGGCTGTTCAGACTCCACGCCTCAATGCCTTTTGCGGCAAGCGGTGCGAGCGTCTTGGGATGCAGGACTTTGCTGCCGAAGAACGAAAGCTCCATCGCCTCCTCATACGTCATGTTCTCCACTAGAATCGCGTCGGGAACGATGCGCGGGTCGGCCGTATAAATGCCGTCCACGTCCGTCCAGAATTCCACTTTTTTTGCGCCCAGTCCCGCACCGATAATCGCCGCGCTGAAGTCAGAGCCGTTACGACCGAGCAAGCCCATCGCATCCTTGTCTTCGGCATGCTTGCGCCATGAGCAGACGAATCCGGGGAACAATAAAATCTGCGGCTGCTCTTTTTCCGCGCCGTCACGATATGCCCCAAGCGCGTCCGACGTGCGCGCATAATCCGGCTCACCCTCTTTCTGGTCGCCCGTCGTAAAAATAAACGCGCGGCTGTCAAGCAGGAGCACGCGCTGCTTTTTTGCCAGCAGCACCGCGTTCACGATCGGCACGCAGCACAGCTCGCCCATGCCCATAATGCGGCAGTGAATCGACGTAGGACACTCGCCGAACGTCGCCACGCCGTTCAGCAGTTTTTCCAGCTCGGCAAAATGCGGTTCTATCTTTTTGAGCACGTCGGCGACAACAAAGCCCTGCACGTTCGCATGGATTTCATCGCAGATTGTCTCATGCGTCCGGCGGATTGCTTCCACAAAGGTGGCAGGCGTTCCCGTTCCCACGACGCAGCCGTCAATCGCCGCCTGCAAATGGTTCGACACGCCCGCGACTGCCGAGACGATGACGCTCACACGGTCGTCTTTTGCGCGGCCAATCATAATATCCACGGAATCAAGTATCCTGCGGGCATTTCCCATGGAAGTGCCGCCAAATTTTAGTGTAAGCATAGTCCCTCACAAACCGCCGCACCAGCTACCCGGTCTTGCGGCACGTTTTTTCCCATTGTAATGAAATATGCGGGAAATGACAATGAGGCGGAAATGAAAACGGTCGTCAGAAGTAGTACGGACTGTCGAGCGGGGCAGGCATTCCCACGCTCCGATCCAAATAGCCTTTCTTGCTGTTCTTGACGTANGCCTGCAAAAAGATGACGGAATTGTCCTCGTTGAATTCGACTCCCTGTATGTCCACCGGGTCGTTTTCCGAAAAGCCGCTTTCGTCCGCGACCGANCCNCGGATGACCGACTGCACCGCGTATTTGCGGCTNCTCGCCGTGGAGACGCGCACCAGNTTCATGCCGAAAATCGGCACGAACGAATGGGCNAGGATGTCGNTTTGGTACACNTTGTAACCAGGATTTTTCGGACGNTCGGCAAGATAGGCNAGCACCGATTTTTCTTCGCCGTCCGCGCCCGTCGCCNGTATNTCCACGATCATTTTCGCGCTGCACTGGAACAAGANCCGCTGCATNNCCTCAAGCGAATCGACCGGCTGCCCGTTCATCGCCGTAATCACGTCGCCTTCCTGCAAGCCCGCCCGGCTNAGGCTGCCGCCCGGCATCACGTACTGCACCGCAAGCCCCGCGTCCTTGCCCATGTCCCGCCGGGTATGCCCATACGCGCACAGCCACGGATGCTCGTATTTGCCGCCGCTGTACAGCGCGGGCAGCACCGCCTTCAAATATTCCACCGGAATGGCAAAATTCAGTCCCTCGTACTGGAGCATCCCCGCAAACGCAATTGCCTGCACCGCGCCGTGCTCGTCAATGCACGGTCCGCCGCTGTTGCCGGAATTGATTGCCGCGTCAATCTGAATGACGTTTCCCACCGTGAGCAGCTTGCGATCGACGGAACTGACGATGCCGCTCGTGAGCGTACTCTCCAAGCCAATCGGCGAGCCGATCGCATAAATGCGGTCGCCCACATGCAAATCCTCGCTCGANCCGAGCGAAAACACGTAAGGCGCATCGACCTCCGCCTTTATCAGCGCCAGATCGACGACGGGATCCCAGCCGACCACCTTCGCCGGAAGCCGCGTGTCGCTGTCGCCCGAAAGCTTGATATACAGGCGCGCGTATCCTTTGTATTTCGTGTTGACCAAATCTTCTATAACGTGATGATTCGTGACGATATAGCCGTCCTTTGAGATGAAGAACCCCGACCCGATCACGCGGTCGGCAAAACCGACTCCGTTCTGCACTTTCAGCCCGCGGTCAACCCAAATCGTCACCGTCCCGCTGATGTACGTCGCCCGCCGCTCCGCCCGTGCGGCAACGTTCGCAAGACCAGGAACATCGGCGACGGTGAGCGCGTCCAATTCGGCGGATTGTTTTGCGAGCGAGGCGATGTCCTTGTACTGCGCGGCGGCAAGCGACCGGTACAGGCGGCGCGCCTCATACCACTTTTCTTCTTCCAAATCCTGCTGATATTCGGCGACGACGGCTGCCTCACAGACCGCAACCGTCTCCGCATCGTCCAAGAGTTTCGCGCGCCACAACGCTTCCACGGTATCCTGCTCGCGCAATGCATCAATCCGCTTGATTTCTTCTTTGCGCACGTCCTCGGCGGTATAATCGGGGCGGGAATACACGTGACTCGGCTGCTGAATTGACGTACAGGAGAAAAATCCCGCGCACAGCGCGAAAAGCAATCTATTCTTCTTCATCTTCGCTTACCAGTGATTCCGGCAGCCGCTCACCAAAAATCATCGTTCCGATGCGCACGCCGAGAAAACGCGCCTTTGTCTCCGCATTTTCTATTATACAGGAAACACCTTGCGCCCCCGTTTGGTTAACCGCCCGCACGATTTTTTCCGCATCCTCCGATGAATGCTCCGCGCCCAGCCAATAAAACCCGTCCCGCTCGGTACGAATCACGGCAATCGAACGCGCGCCGTCCTGCACACCCACGGGATTGCCGTCCGCAAACGAGACCGTCACCACCGCGTCCGTAAACGGCTGATGAAACAGCGAATCCTCACGCACGATGCCGTCGTCGGAAACGGCGTGCCTGACATAGCGCATGTCCCACTCGCCGTCGTTGTCCGTATCCCACGAGGCGATTTTGCCCCCGCCGTCCACATATTCTTCGGTAAAATCGGGAATCGTGTCGCCATTCGTGTCGATCTGAATCATGCGCACGTAGAATCCCGTCCCCGACGACGGCGCACCGAACAAATTCGTCACGACCTGCATTTCGTCCGCGGCGCACAGCACCGTCTGGGTGCGGTCGGGGCTGAATCCGTAACACTCGGTCGTCTCAAACAGCCCGTCGCCGTCGGCATCCACCGTGCGCGCCACGGGAATGCCGTTCTCAAACTGCGCCTGCGCATAAATCCGATCACCGACCGCATACTGCGCGGTCTGCGCAACGCCGTCAAGCAGGCGCACCGTAATAAGCGCATTTTCGCGCTCCTGCGACGGCAACGTATAACTTGACGACGCATGCAACAACTCCGGCGCGGATACGGGCGGCATGTCATCGCGTACCTGCGGAAAATACAAATCCACGTGCAACTGTTCCTGCACGGGAGCGACCGTCTCCAGCGTGAACGGCGACCAGCGCAACGTGTCGGCAAGCAACGTAAACTGCAATGCCGTGTCGTTTTTCATCGCATACCGCGCGCTTTGCAAATACGGCCAGTTTCCGTACTGAATCTCCAGCGCGTCCGTATGCAGCTGAATCGAAACGGGCGTACCAAAATCGCAGGTTGCCGTCCAATCGTCCACGCCGTCCTGATTCTCATCGTACCAAATACGCTCCGGCCGACCACGATTGTAGGTCACCAGCAGGTTGTCAATGCCGTCTCCGTCGGGGTCGGCGGCAATCGTCCCATGATATTCGGTCAGGTATTCGCTCATATCGCGCCGCGGCTGNTCTTCCGTCAGCACCGGGACAAACTGCTCCAGCACCGGCAGGGAGATTTGATTGTCGGCAAAAGAAAAGAANGCNTNAAGCGCGGCATCCTGCACGAGCAATCCCGTGCGCACCGCATATTCCGCGTACAATGGCGCGTTGCGCCCGCGCGCCTTGAACGACTTGAACAGCCGCGACTGCTTCTCCCCCTCGGCAAAAATCGCCGCGTACAGTTCCAGCTCCGCCGTCGGATTTTTGTATGAAGGCATGGCAAGAATAAACGCGTCGGCAAGTTTCCGCACGGCAGGGGGCAGACGATCCGCCTGTCCGCCACTCGCCGCTTCCTGCAAAAGCGCTCGGTGCAACGGATACTCAAAGCGGAAAAACAGCTCCGCAAAACGGCTGTCGGCGGGATAGATTCTCCGCGCCGCGTCGATTTTCTCCCGCGCCCGCTGCACATACGCGCCGCGCAAATGGTAATAACATTTCGCGCGGATATATTCGGCGTCGGCAGAATACAAAAACGGCTCGCCGTTGAGTGCAGCAAGCGCCGCGTCAAACTGAAGCATATCGCTCAGCAAATCCGCATAAAAAATACGCGCACTGTCGCGGTTGTAATCGACCCATTCCGCCTCGGTCAATGCCGTGACGACCAACGGAAGGATGGCAGCCTTCGGCTCTGCCCCGGCATGAAATCGGCTGACCGCCCGGATATACCACAAATCCGCAATCGAATCGTCATAGGCAAGTCCGAGCCGTGCCTGCGCGTCCGCCTCGTCCCACTGCTTCCGGGCGGCGTACTGCTTTGCCAGTTGCACATACCGAAACGCCGTGCGACGGTTCGCGCTCATGGCAGAATTCGTCTCCGCCTGGGCAAATGCCGCCATACACAAAAAAGCGCACAACAATACGGAACACCATTTTTTCACGTTCATGTTACTATCCAATCCGAATACCCCAATTCCGCGCCCAAAAGAGCGACAATCGGCTGCCCCGGCAGCGACACGTCCTGCACGAGCGGAATCCGCGCACGGTCTTCACGGCGCACGTGCCAGTCGCCGAAGACATCCCGCACGGATTTCATGGTGCCGTCTTTCATGCGGATACGGTCGCCACTCTGTACGCTCCGCACCACGCGGACAGCCCCGCCGTCGTTCAGTATAGCAAGAAATCCGCTTTCAGTCGCCTTGTTTTGGCGATTTTTTACCATAATTTTTCCCGAAACCACCGAAATTTCCGTGCCGCCGGCGCAAACCGCATGGTTTTCATCGGCAGACCAGCCGAGCACCGTCCGCACCACGCGATACGGAAACCGTTCCGCGCCACCGCACTGATTGAACGCCGTAAAAAGCATCCGCCGCCGCACCGCCCGCGGCTCCGCAAAAAACGCCGCCGCGCTCATCCACAACGTATCGCCGTCACGCGTCCATGAATATGCGTCCGCCCNTGCCTGCAAGGCGGCATGATCGTCAAAGGATTTTTCCGCGCCGCACATGACCGCCGTCTTCCAGCCCGCAAACGATTCGTCCAGCAGCGGCAGCAGTTTTTTTCTAATTTGATTGCGCAGATAGCGCGTGTCGTCGTTGGTCGCGTCCGTGCGCCATTCCTGCCCAAGAGCGCGCAAGTACGATTCGATGTCGGCACGGCTCACGTCAAGCAACGGACGAACGATAGCCCCCCGCCGCCGCGCGATGCCGAATCCGCCCTCCGATCCGCTTCCCTGCAAAAAGCGCATGAGCAGCGTCTCAAGCATATCGTTCTGATTGTGCGCAAGGCAAAGCGCGGTCAGTTTTTCCCGCGCGATAAAATCGTCAAACGCTCGGTAGCGCAAGAACCGCGCCGCTTCCTCAACGCCTCGCCCGCGACGATCCGCCTCACGCAGCACATCGCCACGGGCAAACACGACCGTCGTACACGGAACACCCGAACGTGCACACAACGAGTCCACAAACTGCGCGTCCCCCGCCGACGCTTCTTTTTCCCGCAGGTTATGATCCACCGTAATCACGCGCAACCGTTCCGCACCGAACGCCGCCAGCAGCGCGCGCAACAACGAAACCGAATCTGCGCCGCCGCTCACCGCAATACCGAGCGGACGCTCCGCACAAACAGCATCCACCGTAATGCCGCACAGTGCCAAGCCACCGAGTACCTGCCTCTCAAAATCCGTCACATCACACGTGCGCAAACCGACCGCCCCAACAAAAAAAGCCCCCTTCCGGGAGCTTCTCCGATTACGCCGTCCGCTTAGCGGGCAGGCGCAATGCTGATGATTTTCTCTTCGCCGTCAGTCAGGACGGTGACATTCTTGCCCAAATCAAGATCCTTCACCAACAATGCCTCGCCAATATTCACGCCGGAAACGTCAACAGACACACGAGCCGGCATATCCTTGGGCAGGCTCTTCACCTTGATTTCGGGAATGTGCCGCACCATAAAGCCGCCTTTCAGCACACCGGCAGGCGTACCGTCATAATGCAAACGGAACGTGCGGACGACCGGCTTTTTGTTGCTCACCACAAAAAAATCGGCATGCAACACGGAATCGGTTTTGATATCATATTCCGTGTCGCGGATAAACGCATCGTATGACTTCCCGTCAGCCTGCAAGGTTACGAGCGTGGTAGCAGTGATGTTGCGCCACACCTTGTTGAACTGCACGGTATCAACATCCAACGACGTTGCTTTTCCCGCCTCATCATACATAACAGCGGGAATACGACCGCTCGAACGCAACTGCCGCGCAAATTTCTTGCCCGTTTCTTTGCGTATGTTTGCCTCAATAACTAACTGCTCCATCTCAGGTGCTCCTTACGTTAATCTATTTTTTCTTTTGCTGGGACGACAGGATTCGAACCTGTGGAATACCGGCACCAAAAGCCGGGGGCTTACCGCTTGCCGACGTCCCAAAAATATACCCACTCTATGCGTCGCCGCATCAGTCCTCGCCGTCAGGACCGCCTTCTTCAACATGTCCCGCGTTATATTCGGCAAGGATTTTATCTTGCAGTGCCGTCCTGAACGCAAGACTGATAGGATGCGCAACATCTTTGTAGTCACCATCCGTCGTCTTGCGGCTCGGCATAGCAATAAACAAGCCCGTCTTGCCCTCAATAATCTTGACGTTATGCACAACAAAACAGTTGTCGAACGTCACGGTCACATAGGCGCGCAGTTTGCCTTCCGCAGTAATTTTGCGGATACGCAGTTCGGTCACTTCCATGACTCACCTCCACTTCACATTTATAGACTCAAAACAGACTTTGAACCTGTAAACAAAACATTATGCCAAAAAGCATGACTTCCACGTCCTGTTCAGTTTGGCAAANGCTTCTTTTGAAGCTTCGGCAGCCTCATAAACTCCAAACACTACTGCGCCGCTGCCCGTCATNTCAGACCACACGGCACCACTTTTTTTAATATCCGCAAGGGCTTGCGCGATTACGGGATATTTTTTTTCCAGCGGNGCGGTAAAACTGTTCGCGAATGTCCAGNGNGAAACCGNACNGCGGTATANCGCTTCGTATGCTGAAAAATCAGGACAAGAAACTACGTTCCCTGCCCGTATGTCCTCGTCAACCAGACGATACGCTTCTTTGGTAGAAGAATGTACGCCCGGAAAGACCAAAACAAAATGCACATCAGTACGCGGCGCAATCGGCCGCACCACGTCGCCACGCCCGGATACAAGTGCCGCGCCCGTGCCGTCCTTTCCGCAATGCAGAAAAAAAAACACATCGCTCCCCACCTGTCCGGCGACCGCATCCGCCAAGGCATCGGCAAGCGGAATGCCATGCACCTTTGCAAGCACACGCAAAAACGCCGCCGCATCGGAAGAACCGCCACCAAGACCGCCGCCCATCGGAATCCGCTTGCGCAGACGCACGTGTACGCCCGCATCGCAGCCCGTCAGCTGGCAGAATGCNGCATACGTCGCCGTCAAAGTATTGCAGGCNGGCAGAACGGCANNATCNCATTCCACCACGCACCTGTTTTTTTCCGCGAGCNGCGAAACGGTCAGCTCATCGCACNCGTCCACCGTCTGAAAAATACTCTCGATACCATGAAATCCGTCCCCGCGCTCAGGCAGAACCCGCAAACCGATGTTCACCTTTGCCGGCGCACGAATCACAAAATCGGGCGACATAGCAACTCAATTATACCCAGTTTTCTTAGAAAGTCAATAGATTTCACTATTCTGCCGCCGCACGCAAAAATTCCGCAAAAATCGCGCAAAATCCATTGACTAAAGCCGCCGTCTCATCTACATTTTTTGTACCACATAAAATGCACCGCTGTTTTGCAGGAAGGGAATATGGGCCATAATTTTTTCGACGACACGTCTATTCTGCTGTCCGCAGGAATGGGGTTCTCGTATGACGACGAATACGACGACGATCTTTCGGATGCAGACGGGGATGACGATTTTTTTGCCGACGAAGACGACTACGACGACTTTGACGACGAAATGCTGTACGACGACGATTTTGACGACGACTTCAATGAGTCGCTGGACGATTTTGACGACGACGAAGCGCGTTTTGCCGACGAAACCGACTCCGACGACTTTTAGGCGACCGGCTTATTTCAGCACGGTGCCCGCGTGCCAGAGTTTTTCCAGCTCGTAAAAATCGCGCGCGTCCTGCGACATCAGATGGACGACCACCGGGCCGATGTCGATGAGATTCCACTCGTCGCCGTCGGGCTGCTTGCGGTTGGTCACGTGGATCTGCATATCGTTCGCCTTCACGTAATCTTTCACCTGTTTCTGCAAGCCCTGAATCTGCGCGGAACTGCGCACCGTCGCAATCACGAAAAAATCCGTCCAGCTGTTCAGCTCGGACACGTCAATGACGGTAACGTTCTCCGCCTTGCCGTTCTCCAGTTCCTGTGCCAGCTCCAATGCCTGTTCCTGTATCGTCTTTGCCATATGGTCTCCTTTGCCGTGCTAGCGCACGTAGCGTCCGTCAAAATCCTTGCCCAAGATAATCGTGAAGTCAACGTTCGCGCCGACTTCCAAGCCGGCCGCCTCAGACTGCACGCTCTCTTCCAGAATGTTCTCGCAGTGGATAAAATCCCCCAGACTTTTCGCGACTTCCGCGTTGCCGATGTGGTTGATAATCACGGTCTTCTCGTAGTCGTTCTTGTCCGCGTTCAGCGTGCTCAGCACGTCGTAGCCCGCGCTCTGCAACAATGCCGACGTGTTGCGCGCAAGCCCCTGCACGGTCGTCCCGTTCTGAATCTCAAGCACATAAATCCGGTTGACGCCGTTGTCCTCCAGTGAGATAAGGGAGTTGGTCACCTGCCGCACCACGTCCTTTATCAGCTGGCCGTCATAAAAAGGAAAGAGCAGCGACTTTCCGTCAACCACGCGCTTTGAGCCGGTAATCACCTGCGGCACCAGGTGGTCGGCATCCACCTGCGCGATCTCGCTCAGCAGGCGATGCAAGTCCCTGCCGTCAATATTCGCGTCCAGCCGCNTCGCGAACTGCGGGAAATTCGCCTTGGCNAGCATGACGGACGCATTGCGGGAAAACGCGCTCAGCAGCGCGATCATCACGTTCTGGCGGCGTTCCTCAAGGTCGGCATCCGTCTCGTCCGCCGTGCGGTACGTCAGGTACGTGTTGATTTTGTCGCCGTCAAGCGTGACCGCNCCGCTCGGAAGCAGCATCCGAGTGCCGTCGTCGGCCACTTCGTCCACGGGTGACGGCACGAACANTTTCATGCCGCCGAGCATATCGGTCAGCTCGCCGAAATCATCCAGATGCAGCACCACGGAAAGAGGAATGGTCATGCCGATCAGCTTTTCGATTTCCGCCTTGTAGGTCTCGATGCCTTTTTCGGTGTAAATCGCGTCNATGCGGTCAACCCGCCCGATGGACTGAAAAATCGCGCCCGTATTGCCCGTAATGTCGATGAGCGCGCCGCGCTTTGAGACGGGATAATAAATCAGCACGTCGGTGAACAGCACCTGATTGCGGTCTTCCATGACGAACAGCGTCTTTATCACGCGGTCGCCCTTGAGGTTCTCGTCGATGATGTTGGTACGGAGCGACAGCGCAAGAAACACCATCAGAGCGGCAAGAATCAGCACGATCAAAAGCAGGACAAAACCGCCCTTGTTCCCCGTCGTTTTTCGCAGCCTCATAACGCACCTGCCCCGCGCCGCAGCTCATCGCGGAAACGCAACGAACTGTCAGCGACCACCCGGCCTTTCTTTTCCAGGTACCCGATATTCTCTTCCACCACCGCAAGCACCATCTCGTCAAGCGGCAGGGAAAGCAGCCTGCCGCGGTATTCGTCCGTGGACTGCGGCCGCTCCGGCTCGATTTTATCCGCCGCAAAGACGATTTTTGCCAGATCGCACAGCCGCTCGTCGCCGAACGTATGGCTCGCCACCGCCTGAAGCACGTCCTCGTCCGTCACGCCGAATTCCTGCCGCAGTTTGACCGCCGCCGCGCGACCGTGCAGGAGCGAAAGTTTCCCGCGCTCCAAGTCAGTAATTGGCTTTCCGTCCTGCGCGGCAAGCGCGAGCATCGCCTCCCCCGGAATCTCCTTGCAGATGTCATGCGCAATCCCCGCAAACCTGCCCTTGAACGGATCCTCGCCGTAGCGCGCGCACATCTGCTCCGCCGTCTCGCCCACGCGCACCGAATGCTCGTAGCGCGCCGCGCTCAGGTGCGTTTTTGCGAACGACTGCACGCGATCCAAAAGTCCATAGCCATACAGCGCGTTGTCCCGGATATAGTCGCGCACGCCACGGCTCACCAGATACTGCCATGCGTCGCCATGCACCACGCGCGCGCGGATATCCGTGGAAGAAATCGCCACTTCGGGATTTGCCAGCACCACGTGCGGATAATGCGCAATGCCGAATTCGCGCTCATGNTGCGCATACGCGCCTTTCGGCTGATTCTCAAACGCCTTGTTGCGGATTTCCGTGGGACGCAGCGCAAGAATCAGCTGCGCGATGTCCGCAAGCTCGGCGGCATGCTCCCATTTGCCAAAATCCTGCGCCAAATCCTGCCCCATAATCACGCCGATTTTGTCGGTGAGCACGTCCTTGTATTTNTCTTCCAAAAAACGCACNGTGTCATACGTGAACGAAACGCCCGCNCGGTCAATCTCNCACGNNTCGGCGGCAAAACGGCTGTCNTCCGCCGCCANCGCGCGCACCATTGCCAGCCGNTGCGCCGGGCTTGCCGCGTGNTTCATCTCCTTGTGCGGCGGGTTGAACACAGGCACGAACAGCACTTTGTCGTACCCCAGCTGAACGCACGCGCTGTCCGCCAGAATGAGATGCCCCAAATGCGGCGGATTGAAACTCCCGCCCAAAATCGCGATTCTCACGACTCCTGCCCCGGAAACTGCACTTCCATTGTCTCATCAACCGACCGGGACTGCAAGAAACTGCTTTTCCCCGTCTTTCCCGCTACCGCGACTTCCGCGCCGACCTGCTCAAGCGCGCGCATGATGTCCAAAATCGCAACGCGCACGTCGTTCAGCCCCTCATGCAAAATGACCGACACCTTGAGCACCGGCGTATCCGGCTCAATCAAGCGCACTTCCGCGGCGACTTTTTCCGCACGGTCTGCCGCGCCATCCTCNTCGATTTTATTGCACAGGACGATATGCGGCTTTTCAAGCAAGCCGGGCGAAAAACCTTCCAGCTCGCCACGCAAAGTAGCGAACGCCCCAAAGCATGCGTCCTCGCTACAGTCAATCATAAAAATCAGCCCCGCCGTGCGCGAAATATGCTTGAGGAACTGCGTCCCCAGCCCTGCGCCCTTGCTCGCGCCTTCGATGATGCCCGGAATGTCGGCGATAATCACGTCGGTCTTGTCGTCGGCACGGAGNACGCCAAGGTTCGGGATTTTTGTGGTGAACGGATACGGCGCGATTTTNGGACGGGCGTTGGTAAAAGCGTCCAGCAACGATGACTTGCCCGCGTTGGGAAAGCCCACCAGCCCGATGTCCGCCATAATGCTCAGCTCAAGGCGAAGCTTGCGGTATTCGCCCTCCTGCCCCGCATTCGCCCGGCGCGGTGCCTGATTGGTGGACGACTTGAAATGCACGTTTCCCCAGCCGCCCTTGCCGCCGACCANGAACGTNAACGACTCGTCCTCGCTGTCAGTCGCAAAATCATGGATAAGCTCGTTCGTCTCCGCGTCGCGGATCGTCGTTCCCGGCGGCACGGCAATCGTCACGTCGTCGCCGTCGCGACCGTATTTGTTCCACCCCTGCCCGTCGCCGCCGTTCTTNGCGCGGAAAAACCGCTTGTACCGGATATTGGCAAGCGTCTTGACATTGCGGCGCACGCAGAAAACGACATCGCCGCCCTTGCCGCCGTCGCCGCCGTTCGGTCCGCCCATGGGAACGTATTTTTCGCGCCGGAACGCAATGCAGCCGTTTCCGCCTTTGCCCGACTGCACTTCGATTATCGCCTCATCTGCAAACACATTCATCGCCGTTTCCTAAAAAAATACCCGAATTCAGCACGTGAACTCGGGTACGTACAAGCATCAAGGCCGAAAGTCAAGCCTTTACGACGGAAACGATTTTTCGGTTCTTGCGNTCGCCAAAAACGACCGTTCCGTCCGCAACGGCAAACAGGCTGTCGTCCCCCGCTCTCCGCACGTTGTCACCGGGATGNATTTTCGTACCGCGCTGCTTCACGATAATTGAGCCTGCCGTAACTTTTTCGCCACCGTATTTCTTGACACCCAAATGCTTCGGGTTTGAGTCGCGACCGTTTTTTGCGCCGCTGCCGCCTTTACTGCGTCCCATATTATTCCTCCGCTCAGCCGCACCAGCGGCTACTGTACTATTTTTTGCAGTCTGACAAACTGCGGGTATTCGGACTGCAAGGAACGCAAACCGCGCTCCAAAAAATCCGCCGTGCAGACAAGGCGTTCTGTTTTCTCCGCCGCCGCCCGCACGACCGTGAACGCCAGTTCCCCGCGCCCAGCCGTATTTGCCCGTACCACAACGCCGTCCATCCCCGAAAGCACGTCCGCCGCCGTCCGAAGCAATATCGTAACGGCAGCGCACACGATGTCGGAGCCTTTTGCCGCAAAGCCCGCATGCCCCGCCGCCTCACACGAACGGAACGCACCGTCTTTGCCGCAGACCAGCGTCACGGTCGTCATCGCTTAGGCGACGACGATATTCTTTACGCGCACCTTGGTATATTCCTGCCGGTGACCAATGAGGCGATGGTAGTCTTTCTTGCTCTTGTATTTGAACACGAGTACTTTCTTGTCGCGGAACGAATCCTCGACCTCGACCTCGACCTTCGCGCCCTGCACGTACGGCGCACCGACGCTCACCTTGTCCCCGTCGCTCACCAAAAGCACGGAATCAATGGCAATTTTCGCGCCTTTTTCCGCGTCAATCTTATCGACTTGAATCAAAGCGTCCTGTTCTGCCTTATACTGTTTGCCCTTATACTCAAAAAGTGCGTACATCTCAAACCTCTACAGTGCCGCGAAAGATAACGGGTTCTCCGCAGACTAAAATACGAATACGCTATGCTATCAGAAAACAGACGGTTGGTCAAGCGATAGCAAAGCGAAAATCGTCACGCCGCCACGCGGATTACTCCGTCGGACGTTTTTTCAGGTCCTTGCTCGCGGCGACCGCCCTGCCCGCGCCGACTTTCTGCTCCATCATCGCGCGCACTTTGAGCGGCAGCCCGAACAGCGTGATAAAGCCCTGCGCATCCTTGTGGTCGTACAGCGCGCCCGTGGTGAACGAAGCNATGTCTTCATTATAAAGGCTGAATGCCGACTGCGACCCGGCGGCACGGATCTGCCCTTTGACCAGCTTGACTTTCGTCTGCCCGGTGACCGTCTCCTGCGTCTTGTCCACGAACGCCATCAGCGCGTCGTACAGCGGGGTGAACACTTTTCCGTCGTAGATGAGCTCGGCAAGGCGGAGCGAAACCTGCTGCTTGTAATGGTACGTGTCGCGGTCAAGGCAGATATGATCCATCATGCGGTGCGCGAAATACAGAATCGCGCCGCCCGGCGTTTCGTACACGCCGCGGCTTTTCATGCCGACGCAGCGGTTTTCGCAGATGTCAACCAATCCCACGCCGTTGCGCCCGCCGATTTTGTTCAGCTCAAGCATGATGTCAAGGCCGTTCATCTGCTTGCCGTTCACGCCCACGGGAATGCCTTTCTCCCAGTCGATGGTGACGTACTCGCCCGCGCCCGCTTCTTCGGGAACGACGGTGTTCTTGAGCATGTGCGCGTACTGCGGCTCGTTCTCCGTCTTCTCAAGCTCCAAGCCCTCGTGCGAAATGTGCCAGATGTTCTCGTCGCGGGAATAGGACTGATCTTTTTTCATGGGGACTTCAAGCCCGCGGTCTTCCAGGAATTTGATTTCCGCCTCGCGGCTGTCCATGTCCCATTTTTCGTCGCGCCACGCCGCAATCACGCGCAAATCGGGCGCGAACGCCTTGATCGCCAGCTCAAACCGAACCTGATCGTTGCCTTTGCCCGTCGCGCCATGGCAGATCGCCACCGCGCCTTCCTGCCGCGCGTATTCGACGAGGATTTTTCCGATGAGCGGGCGCGCCGTTGACGTGCCCAAAAGATATTCGTCCTCATAGACGGCGTTCGCCTTGAGCGCCGGCCAGATGTATTCCTCAATGTATTCCTGCCGCGCGTCAACCACGTAGCAGGCAGCCGCGCCCGTCCTGAGCGCGCGTCCTTTTATCGCCTCCCAGTCGTCGCCCTGCCCCACGTCAATGCATACGGCGATGACGTCGTAATCGTAATGCTCCTTGAGCCACGGAATGATGACGGTCGTATCCAGTCCGCCGGAATAGGCGAGAACCACTTTTTCCTTTGCCATAAAACGCCTCTTGTGCTGAAAAAATGAATATTTATGCAGAAATAATAGCGTTTATTCACTTTTTATGCAAGAGGAAATCACCCGCGCCGACCCGCACTAGCCGAAACAGACCGCTTCCGCTATACTTTTTGTAATGGAGCAGGACGAACGGCAGACCGCCGGCAAAAAAAGGACGCGCAGCATCACGCCCATAACGGTCGCGCAGACCATCTATTTGGTAGGGCGCAATTACCTGCGCAACTCGCTCGTCTCCCATGCGCGGGCGTGCGCCTTTGCGTTCCTGTTTTCGTTCATTCCGATTTTTATGATGAGCGCGACCGTGCTGACCCGGATCCTGCACGCCTCCCCCGAAACGATCCCGGCGATTTTCGCGCTCCTGCCCGAACTCGCGCCGTACATCGACCTTGCGGCGGTCATCGATTTTACGCAGACGACCCACGGCATCGGCTGGTTTGAGATCGTCATCGGCACGTTCGTGTTCTGGGCGGCGCGCAGCCTGTTCGCAACGATATTCCAGGGGCTGCACGATATTTTCCACCGCGAGCAGCAGCCGCGCCCCGTGCCGCGGCTCGTCATCATGCTGGTCATCGAGGCGGCGACGGTCGTGCTGATTGCCGCAATCGTGCTTTTCCTCGTCTTCATGCGGACGATCATCACGCTGCCCGTCCTCCACGCGCTCAAGGAAAAACTGCTGCCCGTCACGACGATCCTGTTCCGCTACCACGTGAACCGGCTGCCGAACGTGCTGCTGTTTTTGGTCGTCGCCACGCTGTACAAAACCGGATCGGGCACAAAACCGCCGCTCAAAGCCTGCCTGCTGTGCGCGTTGCTGTGCGACCTGTCGTTCTGGGGATGTTTTTCGCTCATCCGGCTTGCCGTGGACGTGAGCCGGTACGCGCTCGTCTACGGCGTGCTCGCGAACCTTATCGTCACCATGCTCGACGTGTTCATCTTTTTCGTCCTGTTTTTCGTCTTCGCGCAGCTGCTGTTCGTCTGGCAGTTTTTTGACGACCTGCTGCTCGGCGAGCTGTACCTGCTTCCCCGCCAGGACGCGCAGAACATGAACGCCGTCAGGCGGATTCTGTTCATCCGCCCCGACTACCTGCTGGCAAAAGACGTGAACGTCATCCACCTGAAAAAGGGCGACACGATTTTTACGCCCGACGACCGGGGGACGGATGCCTACTACCTTGCCCGCGGGACGGTGCAGGANCGGCGGCAGAACGGATTTTCGTTCTACGCGCGCGGCGATTTTCTTGGCGAAGCGTCGTGCCTGTACCCCAGGCGGCGGGANGCGACCGCAACCTGTGAGACGGACGTGGATTTAGTGCGCATTGACGCACCGACGTTCCGGGCAATGGTCGCCAAAAACGGCGAGGTCGCCCGCAAACTGCTCGGACACATCAGCACCGCGGCGGCTCCGCTTTATGGACTAACGGACCGTTTTTCACTATAATTTGCCGTATTGTTTTTGGAGTGCATGATGACCAAGTACATTTTTATCACGGGNGGCGTCGTTTCCGGGCTGGGCAAAGGAATCGCGGCCGCTTCTATCGGACTGATCCTCAAAAGCCGCGGGCTGACGGTCGTGAACCAGAAATTCGACCCCTACCTGAACATCGATCCCGGCACGATGAATCCGTTCCAGCACGGCGAAGTGTTCGTGACCGACGACGGCGCGGAGACCGACCTTGACTTGGGACATTACGAGCGGTTCACCGACGCGACGCTCTCNCAAAGCTCGAACACCACGAGCGGGCGCGTCTACATGACCGTCTTGCAGCGCGAGCGCGAGGGCGGCTACAACGGCGGCACCGTGCAGGTCATCCCCAACATCACCGAAGAAATCCTGCGCCGCATGCTGCTCTCCACCACGGAGACGAACGCCGATGTCATCATCACCGAAATCGGCGGCACCGTGGGCGACATCGAATCGCTCCCGTTTATNGAAGCAATCCGGCAGATAAAATACCAGGTGGGCGAAGAGAACTGCTGCTACATCCACCTGACGCTCCTGCCCTACCTGAAAAAAGCCGGCGAAATCAAGACGAAGCCGACCCAGCACAGCGTGAANGAATTGCAGGAACTCGGCATCCAGCCGGACATCCTCATGCTCCGCTGCGACGAGCCGATTGACCGCGCGACGCGCGAAAAGCTCGCGCGATTCTGCAACGTGGACACCGACTGCGTTATCCAGAACACCACGGCGCGGTCGATTTACGAAGTGCCCCTGCAACTGGAAANCGAGCATATCGGCGACGCGGTGTGCAAAGTGCTCGGCTTCCGCACGCCGCCCACCGAGCTGACCGAATGGACNAAAATGGTGAACGTGTTCCGCAACCCCAAGACCCGCGTCAAAATCGCGCTCGTGGGAAAATACGTGGATTTGCACGATGCCTACCTTTCCGTGGTGGAAAGCCTCGTGCACGGCGGCATCGCCAATGAGGCGGGAATCGACCTGGACTGGGTGGAATCCGAGGAGCTGAAAGACGATGCCACGACCGCGGAGCGGCTCAAGGACGCGGACGGCATCATCGTTCCGGGCGGATTCGGCGTGCGCGGCGTGGAAGGCATGGTGAACACGGCAAAATACGCGCGCACCCGCCGCGTGCCCTACTTCGGCATCTGCCTCGGCATGCAGATTATGGTGATCGAATACGCGCGCAACGTGCTCGGCTATGCCGACGCGCATTCGACCGAAATGAACAAGGACACGGCGCATCCCGTCATCGACCTGATGCCCGACCAGAACGGAAAAATCCTGGGCGGCACGCTGCGCCTGGGAAAGTTCGCCTGCGCCGTCACTCCGGGAACGCTGACCGAAAAAGCCTACGGCACGGCGACCATCTGGGAACGCCACCGCCACCGCTACGAATTCAACAACGCCTACCGCGCGGCACTGCAAGGCGCGGGGCTGATTATCGCCGGCGTGAACCCGGAGCGCGACCTGGTGGAAATCGTCGAAGCCCCGGATCATCCCTGGATGCTCGGCGGGCAGTTCCACCCCGAATTCAAAAGCCGCCCGAACAAGGCAGGCCCGCTGTTCAGGGATTTCATCAAGGCGAGCATACAGCACAAAAGATAAAAAACGGACGGCGCAGTGCCGTCCGTTTTCAGTTACTGACCGATCTTGTAGTGTCCCGTCGTAATCGTGTGCCCGTCGTTGTACACGTCGAACCAGATTTCCTTGGTGTTGGTCAGGTCGAGCGCGGCGTAGAATTCGCTCACGTCCGCCACTTTCTTGTCATTCACCGCCGTGATGATGTCGCCGTTCTGCAAGCGCAGCGCGGCGGCGGGTGATTTTTCCATCACGCCCGACACGACAACGCCGGAAATTTTCTTGTCATCGACTTTCAGTTCCTCGCGCATCTTGTCGGTGAGCGGCGCGGCGATGAATCCCGGCCACAGCTTGGCGTTGTCAACCGAAACTTCCTTCGTGCGCTCCTCAATCTTCACGGTGAGCGATTTTTCCTTGCCGCCGCGGATGACCTTGAACGTCACGTTTTCGTTCGCGGGCAGATAGCCGACCTCGCGCACCAGCTCGTTCTGGCTCTTGATCGCCTTGCCGTTCAGCTCGATGATGAAGTCGCCCGCCTGCATGCCGCCCTTGTACGCCGGAGAACCGATGAACACCTGCGAGGCGAACGCGCCGCTCTGTTTTTTCAGCCCGAGCGATTCCTTGTATTCGTCCTTCACGTCAACGAGCGAAACGCCGAGCCAGCCGTAGGTAATCTTGCCCTTGCTGATAAAATCGTCGATCGCGCGCTTGACGCTGTTGATCGGCAGCGCGAATCCCAGCCCCTGACTGCCGCCCGACTGCGACGCAATCCAGGTGTTGATGCCGATGACCTCGCCGTAGATATTCACGAGCGCGCCGCCGGAATTCCCCTGGTTGATCGCCGCGTCGGTCTGGATAAAGTCGTTCATGTTGCCGATCTGGTTTCCGCTGCGTCCCGTCGCGCTGATAATGCCCTGCGTCACGGACTGGCTGTAGCCGAGCGGCGCGCCCATGGCAAGGCAGATGTCGCCCGTCTGCACCTTGTCGCTGTCGCCGAGCGTCGCCACCACGATGNNGGANTCTTTTTTCGCCTCGAACGACACGAGCGCGATGTCCTGCCGCTCGTCCGCGCCGACCAGCTTGCCGTCNAACGTCTGCCCGTCGTTCAGCCTGACCGAAATCTGCGTGGCGCTNCCCGCNACGTGATTGTTGGTCAGCACGTACACCGTGTCGCCCGTCCTGCGCACGATAACGCCGCTCCCCAAGCCTTTCTGCTCGTATTCGCGCGTCCGCCCACGTCCGCGCCCGCCCTCTGAATCGTTGGGCATCCCGAAGAAAAAGAACGGGAAGTCGTCGAACGGCGATGACGTTATCGCTTTCTTTTCCGTCACGTCGATTTCTACGACCGCGGGAAGCACGCCCGCNCTGATTGAGCGGAACGAATTCTGCAACGCCTCAATNACGCGCAGGCTGTCCGCCGGAATGGAGACGGCGGGCTTTGTGTCGGCGAACGCCGTGTCCGCGCTGCCGTGCACCCGGACTTTTGAGCAGGACAGAGAAACNGCGGCAAACGCAAANGCACCGGCCGCAACCACGCCCAACAGTTTTTTCCATGATTTCATGCTGAAACCTCCTGTTTTTTATTGTCAGTGGATGTTCCACCTCACTTTTATAAAGATAATATCAAACTGCCATTTCGGTTACAAAAACTGCGCGCGGACAAAAAATCCCGCGCCAACGCGGCGCGGGATTTGTACGGAGCGGCTGCGTCAGCGTTTGGTGACCGCCGCCGTGCCCTTGCCGACTTTGACTTTCAGCTCAGGACCTTTGTTGCTTGACGGGAATTCGGAGTCGAACTGACCTTTGTTGACCGAAGCCGTGGTATAGAACACGCTGTCCGCGGGCAACGACAGCGAGAACTTCCCCGATCCGACAAGCAGCGAGGACGCGCGGACAAACACCTTGGCAAGGTCTACCGTCGCCTTGCCGCTGTCAACCGCGACCGCAATGGAGTCCGCCGTCACGTCTGCGGCAGTGAGCAGACCTTTCTTCACCGCCCCCGAAAACGAAGGCGTTTCGGAATGCGCGATAGCAAGGCTGCCCGCGTTCGCCGCGACGGCAAGCTTCTTGCTTGCACGGACGCGCTCAACCGTGACCGTGCCGTTACCCGCCGCAATCTCTGCCTCGCCCGCTTCGACGCTCGTCAGCGTCGCCTTGCCGGCGTTGAGCGAAAGCTCGAATTCTTTGTTCGCCAGAATGTCCTTTGCCGTCAGCGTACCGTTCCCCACGGCAATCTCCACCGAGTCGGCGACAATCGGGTCGAGCGTCGCCACGCCGCTCAGCATGGAAAGCTCGAATTCCGCCGGCGGAAAATTCTGCGGCACGGTCAGCACGACCGTGCAGATTCTGCCTTCGGTCTTTACTTTCTTGTTTTTCTGCACCACTTTGAGCGACTTTTCGTCCTGCGTGACGAGCGGTATGAAATCATGCTTGTTCGACTTAATCTCAAGCGTCGTCCTGTCAGACGGCGCGACGATCAGCACGAAATCTTCCGNCCCCAAATCAATGTCGATTTCTTTAAACGACTTGTCAACGAACACCTGGCTGAACATCGTCTGCACNCCGGGAACGGCATCCAGCTTCGCGACNNTNTCCTGCGTCGCCGCGACGGGCGGCACTTCGGCGACCGGCTGCGCTTCCGCAACGGGCTGAGCATCGGCAACATCCGCTTCCTGCGCGAACGCCGCAGAAAAGGACAACGCCGCGACCATCGTCAGCGCGGCAATCTTTGCTAATCGTTCCATAAATATACGCTCCTGAACATAATTTCGTATCCCCTATCCTATCGTTTCTGCACCGTCTTTGCAACCGCTTTTTACGCCCAGGCGGGCAAGCCCGGGCAGTCCGTCAGGATTTCCGTGTGGTCGCTGAAAACGGCGACCGTATGCTCCTCATGGCAGCTCCATGAGCCGTCCGCCGTCAGCACCGTCCAGCCGGTCGCCTCGTCGAGCACCACGTCCGCCGTGCCGACGTTGATCATCGGCTCAATCGCAAGCACCATGCCCGCCTGAATGCGCGGATTCGCGCCGCCTTTCCACACGTTCGGCACGGACGGATCCTCGTGCACGTCCAAGCCCACGCCATGGCCGCAATAATCATAGACCACGCCGAATCCGTAGGTATCGTGCGCCACGCCGCTCACCGCGAGCGCAATGTCCTTGATNCGGTTGCCCGCCTTGCATGCCGCAATGCCCGCCGCAAGGCTTTCGCGCGTCGCCTGCACCAGCCGCCGGTATTCGGGCCGGACGTTCCCCACCATGACCGTGTGCGTGGAGTCGCTGATATAGCCGTCAAGGTCGATGCCGATGTCGAGCGAGACCAGATCGCCGTCGCGCACGACCGTGTGCTTTGAGGGCACGCCGTGAATCACCTCGTCGTTCACGCTGATACACGCCGCGCCCGGAAAATCCTCGCGGTACCATGCCGGTTTTCCGCCGATTTTTTTGATGTAAGCGACCACCAAATCGTCAATCGCCTTGGTCGTCATGCCCGGACGAACCTGCGGGATTACCGCGCGGAACAAATCGGCCAGCGCGTGGCACGACCGTCGGATTCCGTCGATTTCTTTCTCATTCTTCAAGCGAATCATCGTGTTATGCTCCTTACCTTACTTTTTCTGCTTTTTCAGCCCGCCAGCCGGACTGCCGCTTCCTCGCACAGGCGCGCGGTGCGCTCGTCGCCGAGCCTGCGGTACGCGCCGCCCATCTTGCGCAGGAAAAACGCGTCGTCCTTGCTGCCGAATCCCAGCTCAAGCGCGCGCTCCCAGCTGTCGAGCGCAAGCTCGTCGCTCATGTTGCCCTCAATGCGCTGCCGCAGCACGGTGCGCGCCAGATCCATCACTTCGGGGAAGAACAGGCGGAAATACTCGTAGCTGCGCTCCATGCGGATAATCTGCTCGAGCAGCACGAACGCGTCATAATACTCGCCGTGCAGAACCAGCTCCTCGGCAAGGATAAAGCCGTAGTCCATAAAATCCTCGCGCGTGAACCATTTTGCCAGCCGGAAGCCCGCGTGCTGCATGCTCATGCGCTTGAATTCCGCCACGGCATCGTCCTCGCGCTCGTGCATCAGGTCAAAGAAAATCAGCTTGGCGCGGCTCTCCTCGTCCTGCCGCGCGAGAAGCCAGGTGCGGTAGTCGAACGAGCTGCCCGCCTGCCGCGCGCGCGCGTGCTGGCGCATGAAAAACGCCTCGTCGAACAGCGAGCGCTGCTTGGAATCGGAAAGCGTCTCATACGCCCTCACCAGCCGCTGGAACTGCCGCGTCGTGTCCTCACGGCGGGACGCGTCGGGGTGCAGCTGCTTTGCTTTCTTGCGGTACGCGCGCCTGATTTCTGCCGCCGTCGCGCCGGGACGAACGCCCAAAATGCCGTAACAGTCTTCCAAAGTAGGTCATTGTAGAATTTTTCCGCCGTTTGGGCAATCAGAAAGCGGACATATTGCACATATCCGCAGAAAATCGTATCATTGGGGAACAGACAACNGCATGCGNATTCATGCGNGAAGCCGAGGTATCCGTGACACAGACCGAAAACGAACTGCTGAAAAGACTTGCCGACATCGCGTTGGACAACGACCCCATCCCGACCGAACTGTACGCGACGTACGACGTCAAGCGCGGACTGCGCAACGCGAACGGTACGGGCGTGCTCGTGGGGCTGACGCGCATCGGCGATGTCGTCGGCTATACCATTGAGGACGGCAAAAAAGTCGCCGTCCCCGGAAAACTCCTGTACCGCGGCTACGACGTGGCCGACCTGATTCAGGATGCCGAATCGCACGATCAGTTCGGCTACGAGCAGTGCGTCTATCTCCTGCTGTTCGGCAAGCTCCCCACGCAGGCGGAGCTGGACGAATTCACGCTCCTGCTCGGCTCAATGCGCAACCTGCCGCAGAATTTTACCGAAGACATGATCATGAAAGCGCCGAGCCGCGACATCATGAACAAGCTCGCGCGCGGCGTGCTCGCCTCCTATTCGTATGACGCGAACCCGGAAGACCGCAGCATCCAGACGATCCTGCGCCAGTGCCTGGAACTGGTCGCCCGCTTCGGCACGTTGGTCGCCTATGCGTACCAGGCAAAGCGGCGTTTCTATGACGGC
The DNA here is from genome assembly GCA_014804085.1 of Treponema sp. Taxonomy (GTDB): domain Bacteria; phylum Spirochaetota; class Spirochaetia; order Treponematales; family Treponemataceae; genus Treponema_D. The sequence goes on from JAAVAM010000040.1 coordinate 45,235, forward strand.
AAGTCGATGTACATCCACAATCCCGCGCCCGACCGCTCCACGGCGGAGAACCTGCTCCGCCTTATCCGCAGCGACAAGACCTACACGCCGCTTGAGGCAAAAATCCTCGACCTCGCGCTCATCCTGCATGCGGAGCACGGTGGCGGCAACAACTCGTCGCTCACGATCCACGTCGTCTCCTCGGCGGACACGGACACCTACTCCGCCGTCGGCGCGGCAGTCGGCTCGCTCAAGGGACGGCGGCACGGCGGCGCGAACATCCGCGTCAGGGAAATGATGGACGACATCAAGGCGAACGTCAAGGACTGGTCGAACGAGGGCGAAATCCGCGCCTACCTGCAAAAAATCGCGCGGAAAGAAGCCTTTGACCGCACGGGACTGATTTACGGGCTGGGACACGCCGTCTACACCGTCAACGACCCGCGCGCCACNATCCTGCGCGAGCGCGCGGAAGTCCTCGCCAAAGAAAAAGGACTGCTCGAAGAATTCAACCTGCACCGCATCATCGAGCGCNTNGCNCCCGANGTNGTCTACGANCTGCACGGCGACNGCAAGCGNATCTGCGCGAACGTGGANTTCTATTCCGGCTTCGTCTACGAAATGCTCAACATNCCGCGCGANCTGTTCACNCCCGTGTTCGCCGTGTCNCGCATNGCCGGCTGGAGNGCGCACCGCATTGANGAAATCGTCGCCGGAAGCCGCATTTACCGCCCCGCGTACAAGAACGTGGGCGAGCCGCGCGCNTANNTCCCGATTGCCGGACGGTAGCCCGCCATGGAACGGATTGACAAAATCCTGGCGCACCACGGCTACGGCACGCGCAAGGACGTAAAGAAACTGCTGCGCACCGCCTGTGTGACCTGCAACGGCACGCAGATTTTTGACCCCGCGACGCACATCGACCCGGCGGCGGACACGATTGCCATTGACGGCACGCCCCTCACGCTGCGGCGCGACCTGTACCTGATGCTGCACAAGTGCCGGGATGTCGTGTGCGCGAACCGCGACGGCGAGCACCAGACCGTGTTCGACCTGCTCGCCCCCGAACTGCGCCGCATGTCATTCAGCGGCGAGCTGCACCATGTCGGCAGGCTCGACATCGACACGGAGGGACTGCTTATTCTGACGACCGACGGCGCGCTCACGCACCGGCTCATCTCGCCGAAATCGCGCATTCCCAAAACCTACGCCGTCCGCCTGCGCGACACGCCGGACGAGGCGACACGCGCCGCCTATACCGAACAGTTCGCGCGGGGACTGCATATCGACAGCGAGGGCAACGCGCCCGCGTTCGACGCGCAAAGCGCGGTGCTCGTGTGGCCATGCGACGGCGCGCCGCTTGACGAGGCGACCGCACGGAACGCCGCCGGATGCGACTGCCTGCTCACGGTGCATGAGGGCAAATTCCATCAGGTAAAGCGCATGTTTGCGGCGGTCGGGAACGAAGTGACGTACCTGAAGCGCGTAGCAGTCGGTGCGCTCAAACTGGACGCGACGCTCGCGGCGGGCGCGTACCGTGAGCTGACCGACGAGGAAATCACGCAGGTACAAACGGGGGCTTAGGGATATTCCCTCCCAAAATTTTTGCAAAAGAGGAGATTACGATGTACATTACCTGTCTAGACCTTGAGGGCGTGCTGGTGCCGGAGATTTGGGTGGCGTTCAGCGAGGAGAGCGGCATCCCGGAACTGAAACGGACGACCCGCGACGAGCCTGACTACGACAAACTGATGCGCTGGCGGCTCGACCTGCTGCGCGAGCGCGGACTGGGACTGCGCGAAATCCAGGCGGTGATCGAAAAAATCGACCCGCTGCCCGGCGCAAAGGCGTTCCTTGACACGCTGCGCGGCGAATGCCAGACGGTCATCATCAGCGACACGTTCACGCAGTTCGCTGCGCCGCTCATGCGCAAGCTGGGCATGCCCACGATTTTCTGCAACGAGCTGACCGTCGCGCCGGACGGGACGATCACGGGCTACCGGATGCGCACCCAGCACAGCAAGCTGACCACCGTCCGCGCGTTGCAGTCGATGGGCTACGACACGATCGCGAGCGGCGACAGCTACAACGACCTCGCGATGATCGAGGCGAGCGCGGCGGGCTTCCTGTTCCGCACGACCGACCAGATCAAGGCCGACCACCCTGCCCTGAGCGCGTTCACGGAATACGACGACCTGCTCGCCGCAATCCGCGCCCAGCTGCGGAAATAATGACGCAAGGCGTTACCCTGCCCCGCTACCTTGAAAAAGCAGGGGGAGCGTGGTATACTGCCCGCATGAAGCGGACGGCTTGCGCCAAGAGCAGAATAGTTACCCCCCCCTATCATATAACGCCGCAGGACGTTCCCGCAACACCGCGCGTATTGCCGCACGGTACGCGGTAGGTCGTTTCCCCCGCACATACATTCCCCATGCACCCGCGGCGGGCAGGGGTTTCCGCTTGAAAGCGGGTGGAACGTCTTGGAGGGAGGGAACCCCTCTACTCGGAAGCGGGGGTTTCCTCCCTCCAAACCTCCCACCTTCCCCAGCACCGCTTAGGGCTACCGCCCTAAGAACCCGAAAAGCTGTTGCTGACAGGCGTTCCTCACCTGACAAGTGCGCGTTTGGTGCAACAAATTTCCTCTCAGCGGCCGACAAGTACGCATTCGGCGCACCAAATTTCCTCTCAGAAACCGACAAATACGAATTTGGCGCAACAAATTCCTTGCCAGCGACCGACAAGTACGAATTTGGTGCAACAAATTCGTTCCCAGTAACCGACAAATACGCATTTGGCGTAACAAATTCCCTCTCAGCACTCGACAAGTACAAATTTGGCGCACAAGATGCTTTCTCAGCATTCAACAAGTGCGAATTCGGCGCGCGGGACGGGTACGCAGGATTCCCCGAACGCGTCAAAACGAACCCGGAAACGACCGCCGCGTATGCGGCGGCAAAACAATATGGCAAAGGAGCATTCCTATGAAAGAAATCCAGACAGTGTATGTGGGCGGCATGAACAACGCGGCGCACTTCATGTTCGTGTCCAACATGGCGGAGCGGGCGGAGAAGGACTCCGCCGTCTCCGAGAAGTGCAAGGCGCAGGTNGCCGCGCTTCGNNCNGCNGTGNNGGCGGAGGACGAGAANTTGCAGNNCTCCGCCAAGAGCCTGACNACGGANAANATNGCGGCGGCNGACCNGCTGCGCGACCANNTNTACGCGGGCTACAAGAANGCNGTGGCGGGNTANGCGGGATTCCCGGTGGAGTCGCTCGCGGACGCGGCAAAGGTCCTGCAACAGCACATCAAGGACTACAAAATTGACGTGCAGGCGCANNTGGACAANGANACNGGGCTGCTNGTCAATTTNATNCANGANTTGGAGGGCAAGTNCNNNGNGCAGGTGNANGCNCTNTCGCTNNNCGCGTTCGTGGANAANCTNAANGCNGCGAACGAGGAGGTGCGCGAGCTGACGGGNCAGCGCACGGACGAGCGNTCGGCAAAGNCGGCGGGCGCGCTCAAGGNGGCGCGGNNNGCGAGCGANGAGGCGTACNNGCTGCTNACNATGCACGTGAACGCNCACGCNCTNNTTGAGGGCGANGNNGNCTANGCNGCGTTCATCGACTACGCNAACACGGAGATCGANCANTTCAAGCAGGAAGTNTTGGGCGGGTCAAAGAAGAAANCAGGCNGCTTCNGCAAACGAATAAGGCAATGCACGGCGGCNTNCCGNCGTGTTGCANAGAGCATCGGCGGATGTAAAACGACAAGGAGTTTTTATGAACAAGAAATGGGTTGCCGTGNTTGCGGCAATGGCAGTGACGGCGGTGGCGTTTGCGGCGAAAGCGAAGTATCCCGCATACCTTATCGTGAGAGGAACGACGGTGAAAGGCTATACGGGCGNCATACCCGCAGACCTCATTATCCCAGACGGCGTGAAGGAAATTGACGACGAAGCATTCCGGGACTGTACATCGCTTGTAAGCGTGACTATTCCCGGCAGCGTGAAGGAAATCGGCGATGAGGCGTTCCGGGGCTGCACGTCGCTTAGGGAAATACAATTTAAAGGTACAATCGCGCAGTGGCAGGCAATCCAAGGAAGTGACAGATTAAAAGTTATGAGCATTCAGTGTAGCGACGGTTACCTAGGCCTTAAAGAGCTTCCTGCGTACCTCGAAATAGAAAAACTCCCTGGGGTAAGGGGAGGTATGGAGATATATGTGATGGGATATACCAATACTGTTCCCGCAAATCTTGTCATTCCTGACGGCGTGACGGTAATCGGCTATTTTGAACACGAGGATGGCAGAGGCTGTGCGTTCTCCGGCTGCACGGCGCTTGAGAGCGTAATCATTCCTGCCAGCGTAAAGACAATCAACTATTGGGCGTTCTATGAGTGCACGTCGCTCAAGAGCGTTACGATTGCCGACGGCATGACGGGAATCGGCGAAAGGGCGTTCTATGGGTGCACGTCGCTTGTGAGCATGACCATTCCGGGCAGTGTTAAGGCAATCGACAAGGATGTATTCAGTGGCTGCACGTCGCTCAAGGAAATACAATTCAATGGCACGAGAGCGCAGTGGCAGGCAGTTAGAGGAAGCGACGATGTAAAGATTCCAGGTATCCGTTGTAGTGACGGCTACATAGGCATAGGCGCTGAAGCAGTTCCCGACTACTTTAAAATGGACGGTACGAAAATAACGGGGTATACCGGCACGCTCCCCGCGAACCTCGTCATTCCCGATGGCGTGACGGAAATCGAGCGCGGCGTATTGAGCGGTTGCTTTGACATAGAGAGCGTGACCATTCCGGGCAGCGTACTGGCTGACGCTCAGCGCAGTAGGATAGACGATGCCAGCTATGAAATGGTTCGCATAAAGGACAAATTCACCGGCATGTTTTCTGACTGCACGTATCTTGAGCGCGTGACAATCCTTGACGGTGCGGTGAGGATACCGTTCTATATGTTCTTCAACTGCACATCACTCAAGAGCATAACGATTCCTGACAGCATGACGACCATAGCCCAAGGTGCATTTTATAACTGTGCGTCGCTCAAGAGCATAGCCATTCCCCAAAGCGTGACGGCAATCGGCAGTGCTGCGTTCTCTGACTGCGCGTCGCTCACGGCCGTGGAGATTCCCGCCGGGGTGACGGAAATCAGCTACGGTGTGTTCGGCGGATGCACGTTGCTTGCGAGCGTGACTATTCCCGACGGCGTGACGGCAATCGGCGAAAGGGCGTTCCAGGACTGCGCGTCGCTCAAAAGCGTAACGATTCCGCGTGGCGTGACGAAGATCGGCGAGCAGGCATTCCGGGGGTGCAAGTCGCTCAGGAGCGTGACGATTCCGCGCGGCATGAAGGCAATCTCAATAGGCATGTTCTACGAATGTACGTCGCTCGCGAGCGTGAGCATTCCGCGCAGCGTCACGCAAATCGGCGACAGCGCGTTCTCAAAATGCAGCCCGAACCTCAAGATCCAGTACGACGGCACAAAGGCGCAGTGGAACGCAATCAGCGGCAGCGGCAAACCGAAAACGAATATCCAGTGCTCGGACGGTACTCTGTAGCACAAAACGTCCGCATTCTTGCGGGCGGGGCATTTTCCGCGCCAAAAACGGCGCGGAAAGTACATACACAAACGGGGAAGGCAGAGAACCTTCCCAAAGGAGAATCAATTATGACATTTATGCTTATCAGTGGAAGATCGAACACAGGAAAGACAAACGTCTGTATCGAGCTAGACAACATGATTGCTACAGACCCATCCTTTAAGAAAACCAACAAGAAAGTTCCGTATGCGCCCGACCTTTTCGCGCATTACGAGAAAGGCGGCAAGCACATCGTGCTGAACTCCTGGTCGGACAACGACGACTGCATGTATGAGTTCTGCAAGTACCTGGACTCCCTTACGAAACAGAAAGTACGCCCCGACATCATTATCACCACGATCAGGGAGACGAATCTGAAACCCAACCAAATGAGCCATATGCTCGCGCTGCTCGATGCAATCGGAAAAGGCACGAAGAAACTTGCAAACTATTTCGA
>JAAVAM010000056.1 GCA_014804085.1 Treponema sp.
AAAGCATCCCGCCATGCGCCAACATGCGCGGCGTTGCGGAAAAGCCCTGCGGTGCTACAAAATATGGGGGGGGGTAATTATTGACAGGTTATCGCGCTCCGCCACGTTCCGCACGGAGAACGGCGCGGCAGAATGCGGTCGCCCGTCCACGGCAACCGTGCGCCATATCGCGAGAGAACTTCGTCCTGTAAGAGCGTTCGTGTAATGCTTCATCGTTTACGGGGCATTCCCCAAAATATGGTATTGTAGCAGGTTTATAATTTTTTGTAGTGAGTAATTTACGCACGGTTTTTAAACATACCGGCATCCCACCGAACGCCAGCACCTCCACAGCGTAGCCCTCAAGACCGCCGCGCAGAGCGGGCAAATCGCCCCGCGCGGCTTTCCTGCATGATTTTTCTCGCTTTTTCAAAAATCCTGTGCTAGAATAAATGACAGAAGAAAGCGAAACGCGAAATCTTAGGGGGATTTTTATGAAAAACGCAATCGTCGGGCAGTCTGGAGGTCCGACATCCGTTATCAACGCGAGTTTGGCCGGTGTTTTTGAGGCGGCGCGCGACCGGGGTGCGCCGCACGTGTACGGCATGGTGCACGGCATTCAGGGGCTGTTGCAGGGGCGCTACGTCGATCTGAAAGAGAAGCTGCACGGCGCGCTCGACATCGAGCTGCTCAAGCGCACGCCGTCAAGTTACTTGGGGAGCTGCCGCTACAAGCTGCCCGAACTGGATGCCCCGAACGCAAAGGAAGTGTTCGATTCGATTTTTGCCCTGCTCAACAAGCTGGACATCGGGTATTTCTTCTATATTGGCGGCAACGATTCCATGGACACGATCAACAAGCTGGCGATTTACGGCAAGGACATCGGGTCGGACATCCGCTTTATCGGCGTTCCCAAGACGATTGACAATGACCTGTGCGTCACCGACCACACGCCCGGCTACGGCAGCGCGGCAAAATATATCGGCGTGGTGATGAAGGAGATTATCCGCGATGCCACCGTGTACGGCACGAACTATGTGACGATCGTGGAAATCATGGGACGCAACGCGGGCTGGCTGACTGCCGCCGCCGCGCTCGCAAAGTCGGAGGACTGCGAGGGCGTGGACATGATTTGTCTGCCGGAAGTGCCGTTCAACGTGGACCGCTTTGTGGAGAAAGTGGCGAAGATGCAGAAGGACAAGGCGAGCATCGTGATTGCCGTCTCCGAGGGCGTTAAATTGGAGGACGGACGCTACGTGTGCGAGCTTGCCGACGACGAGCATGCGGTTGACGCGTTCGGGCACAAGTCGCTGACGGGTACGGCGCGGTTCTTGGCGAACACGGTCGCCCGCAAGCTGGACACCAAGACGCGCTCAATCGAGCTTTCCACGCTCCAGCGGTGCGCGGGTCATCTGACGAGCCGCGTGGATATTACCGAGGCGTATCAGGTGGGCGGCGCGGCGGTCAAGGCGGCGTTCGAGGGACACACGGGAGAAATGGTCGCCATCAAGCGCATTTCAAACCATCCGTACCAGTGTACCACGGAACTGCACCCGATCAGCGAAGTGGCGAATTTGGAGAAGAAAGTGCCGATGGAGTGGGTCAACGCCGACCACACGCAGATGCTCCCCGCGTTCATCGAGTACGCGATGCCGCTCGTGCAGGCGGAGCTGACCCCGATTTACGTCAGCGGTCTGCCGCACCACATCTATCTGGACGACCGGAAACTGTAATCGCGCCTGTGTGCGCTACGCCCGTCTTGCTTGCAGGACGGGCTTTTTCTTTTTTAGTTGAAAATTCCGCGAAAGGTAGGTATTATTAGAAAGAGCATGCTTGTATGCAGTGCGAAAGCATTTTTTGAGGACAGTAAGGGCTGATTTTTTATGGATAACGATACGAAATTTACGCCGGCAGTAAAACCGATTCGCATGGGAATCGATGTCGGCTCAACCACGGTAAAAGTGGTGATTCTTGATGATGACGGGAAGATGCTGTACGGCGACTATCAGCGTCACCGTGCCGATATTCGCAACACGATTATTACGGTCGTGACGAAAGCGTTGGAGGCGGTCGAGGGGAAATTCCCGCTCGGCGAAAAGCAGACGGTCAGCGTGCGCGTGACGGGTTCGGGCGGGCTTTCGGTTTCGCAGTGGCTGAACATTCCGTTCATTCAGGAAGTGGTCGCCGCGACTGCCGCCGTGCGCAAGATTATCCCGCAGACGGACGTGGTAATCGAGTTGGGCGGCGAGGACGCGAAGATTACGTATTTTACGGGCGGCATCGAGCAGCGCATGAACGGTACGTGCGCGGGCGGCACGGGCGCATTCATCGACCAAATGGCGGCGTTGCTGGAGACTGACGCTCCCGGACTGAACGCCATGGCGGCGGGCGCGACGCAGGTCTATCCGATTGCGGCGCGCTGTGGTGTGTTTGCCAAGACGGACGTGCAGCCGCTCATCAACGAGGGCGCGCGCCGCGAGGACATCGCCGCATCCATTTTTCAGGCGGTGGTCAATCAGACGATTTCCGGGCTTGCGTGCGGAAAGCCGATCCGCGGCAACGTGGCGTTTTTGGGCGGTCCGCTGCATTTCTTGGATCAGTTGCGGGCGGCATTCATCAAGACGCTCAACCTGACGGGCGAGCAGGCGATCGTCCCGGATGACAGCCAGCTGTTCGTGGCGGCGGGATGCGCCTATTCTGCGGAGCGGAATCAGAATCCGCTCGCGCCGGGTCATGCGCCGGTCGCGTTCCCCACGATCGGCGAATTCAAAGCAAACCTCAGAAAGCTGGAAGGCGCGGAGATGCACGAAGTCCAGCGGCTGGAGCCGCTGTTCAAGGACGAGGCGGAGCTGGGCGCATTCAGGACGCGGCACAGCCAGGAAAAGGCGAAGCGCGGCAATCTGGACGAGACGGAAGGACCGGTGTTTCTGGGGCTTGATGCCGGCTCGACGACCACGAAGGCGGTGCTGATTGACACCGAAGGTCGTATCCTGTGGGATTTTTACGACGTGAATGCGGGCAACCCGGTCGATCTGGCGGTGCGCGTACTCAAGGACTTGTACCGGCGGCTGCCGAAAAACGTGTACATCGCGCGGTCGGTATCCACGGGTTACGGCGAGGCGTTGTTCCAGGCGGCGCTCGGCGTGGACGCGGGCGAGGTGGAGACGATCACGCATTACCGCGCCGCCGATTTTTTCGTTCCCGGCGTGGAATTCCTGCTGGACATCGGCGGGCAGGACATGAAGTGCCTGCGCATGAAAGACGGCGCGATCAATTCTATTCAATTAAATGAGGCGTGTTCGGCGGGCTGCGGTTCGTTCTTGGAGAATTTTGCCCGGTCAATGGGCATGGACGTGCGCGAATTCAGCAAGATCGCGTTGCTCGCGCAGAAGCCGGTGGATTTGGGCAGCCGCTGCACGGTCTTTATGAACAGCCGCGTCAAGCAGGCGCAGAAAGAGGGCGCGACCATTGCCGACATTTCCGCCGGGCTGTCGTATTCAGTCATCAAGAACGCGCTGTTTAAGGTCATCAAGCTGCGCCGCGCGAGCGAAATCGGCACGAAAGTGGTGGTGCAGGGCGGCACGTTCAACAATGACGCGGTGCTGCGCGCGTTCGAAAAAGTGGCGGGCGTGCAGGTGTTCCGTCCTGACGTGGCGGGGCTGATGGGCGCATACGGTTCGGCGTTGATTGCCTATGACCAGTGGCGCGACCTGACTGCGCCCAAACCGGGGCAGGAAAAGGGCTGGGTTCCGCCAAAAATCGTTTCCAATATCGCGACGATCGAGCAGCTGGAATCGTTCAAGGTCGATCTGGATTTGACCCGTTGCGGCGGCTGTCAGAACAACTGTCTGCTTACTATCAATACGTTCTCCACGGACGGGGCGGTGCGGCAGTTCATTACGGGCAACCGCTGCGAAAAAGGCTTGGAGCGGCATCAGCTGAAAGACACCAAGGCGGTTGACGGCTCGAACAAGGAGAACACGGGCGTGGATGCGGGCGAGGCGGCTGAGCTGCCCAACCTGTTCGACTGGAAATACAAGCGGCTGTTCAATCATTACACGCCGTTGCGCCCGGAGGACGCGCCGCGCGGTTCGGTCGGCATTCCGCGCGTGCTCAATATGTACGAGAACTATCCGCTGTGGTTTACGGTTTTTACCAAGCTGGGATTCCAGGTGCGGCTCAGCCCGCGCTCAAACCGCATGGTCTACGAGCGCGGCATCGATTCCATTCCGTCCGAGTCGGTCTGCTATCCGGGGAAGATTTCGCACGGGCATTTGGAATCGCTCATCAAAATGGACTGCACGTTCATCTTTTATCCGTGCGTTCCGTATGAGAAAAAAGAGGACAAGGGCGCTGGCAATCATTTCAACTGCCCCGTCGTCACGAGTTATCCCGAGGTGCTGAAAAACAACATCGACNAACTGCGCGAGAACAGCGACCTTCTCTTTATGAATCCGTTCCTNCCGATTTACGACAAGCCGCGCCTGTGCGAGCGTTTTTACGAGGAGATTCACAAGCACTTTCCCGCGCTCACGAAAGACGAGGTGTTCGCGGCGGTGGAAGCCGGCTGGGACGAGCAGGAGCAATTCAAGCGCGAGGTTGAGCGGGCGGCGGAGGACGCGCTGGAGCAGCTGGTCGTGACGGGCGGCAGCGGCATCGTGCTGGCGGGNCGGCCCTATCACCTTGACCCCGAAATCAACCANGGCATCCCGGAGATGATTCACGGGCTGGGCTTGGCGGTCTTTACGGAAGATTCNGTGGCGCATTTGGGNAGCGTGGAGCGTCCGCTGCGNATCATCGACCAGTGGTCGTACCANAACCGGCTGTACCGCGCGGCGAATTTNGTGGNGGGNATGCCCAANNTGGAGCTGGTGCAGCTCACNTCGTTCGGNTGCGGGCTTGACGCGGTGACNGCCGATCAGGTGGACGAAATCATGCGGTCNAAAAGCCGGATGTACACGCTCATCAAGATTGACGAAGGCTCGAACCTCGGCGCGATCCGNATCCGNATNCGNTCGCTCATTGCGGCGGTCAAGGCGCGNCAGCGCAATCCGCGCAAGGTCGTCAAGAAATCNGCCGCCTANCAGCGCACGGTCTTTACCGAGGAGATGAAGGGCGANTACACGATTCTGTCCCCGCAGATGAGTCCGATNCATTTCCGCNTGCTGGAAAAGGCGTTCCAGTATTCCGGNTACAATTTTGTCGTCATGGACGCGGTTGANCCCAAGGCGGTGGAGGCGGGCTTNAAGTACGTGAACAACGACGCATGCTATCCGTCGATTTTGGTGACGGGGCAGATGATTGCGGCGTTGGAGAGCGGCAAGTACGACATCAACAANACCGCGCTCATTATAAGCCAGACGGGCGGCGGCTGCCGTGCCACNAACTACATCGGCTTTATCCGCCGCGCGCTCAACGACGCGGGCTGGGGGCACGTTCCCGTCATTTCGATGAGCGTGCAGGGCTTTGAGAAAAATCCGGGCTGGACGTATTCCTTTAAAATGGTGAACCGCGGGCTGATGTCGATGTTCATCGGCGACGTGCTCATGCGCGTGCTGTACCGGGTGCGCCCGTATGAGAAAGAGCCGGGCAGNGCGAACGCGCTCTATGAGAAATGGAACGAAAAGGCGACGGAAATGCTCAAGAANGCGTCGTTCCGGGCGTACCGCAAGGTCATCCGCGGCATCATCAGGGATTTTGACAACCTGCCGATTCTGCCGGTCAAAAAGCCCCGCATGGGCGTNGTCGGCGAGATNNTGGTCAAATTCCACCCGACGGCGAACAACNACATNGTGGACGTGATCGAGCGCGAGGGNGCGGAATGCGTCATGCCCGATTTCATGGACTTTTTCTTCTATGCGATGAGCGACGGCGTGTTCCTGCACAAGCAGCTCGCGTTCCCCAAGAAAGAGGAGCGGATGTCGCGCTTTNTGGTGTGGGCGCTCGGTCTGTACCGCCGCTATACGATCCGCCAGCTCAGGCGCAGCCGCCGGTTTGACGCGCCNACGTCTATNTGGAAGATGATGAAGCTGGTGGACGGCATCGTGCAGACGGGGAANATTTCCGGCGAGGGCTGGTTCCTGACGGCGGANATGGTGGAGCTGATTCATGGCGGCGCGCCCACGGTGGCGTGNATTCAGCCGTTCGCGTGNNTGCCNAATCACATCACGGGAAAAGGCGTCATCAANGANCTGCGNCGGCGGTATCCCGAATCGAACATCGCGGCGATTGACTACGACCCCGGCGCGTCCGAGGTCAACCAGCTGNACCGGCTGAAGCTGCTGCTGAGCAACGCGCCCATCGGCAAGAACCCGGACGAAATGAAGAACGGCAAGATCTGGACGCGCAACGGTCCGGTCGAGCCGACTATCCAGTATGCGGCGGGCGGCGGCGCGTTCATCGACGACGATCCGGTCAGCGCGCTGAACGTTCCTGCGGTCACGAGCGAGGTCTCCGCGTGACGGTCGGGGGAGGGCAANGGCGATGAGAATACGATGTGTCGGGGCGATGCTGATTGCGCTGTGCGTGTTCCCGCTGTGCGCGGAATACAACCGGCTCGGCGTTCCCGATTCTGCGGTAATCCGCCGTGCGGTCGCGGACCGGTGGTTTTCTGCCCCGCTTGACGAGGTGCGCCAGTTCCGCGCGGAAATCCGCACGAACGAGATTGGCGAGCGGTTTCAGGTCCGGCTGGAAGAGAACGCCACGGACTACGTGATTATCGTCGCGCCCGAAGTGCGGATGAACGTGGATTTTTACACGGAACACGGCGTGGAGACGCAGGTTTCCACGGAATACCCCGGCGACGCATGCGGCGCATGGCTGCTGTTCAAGGACGTGGCGACGGGCAAGGCGAAAAAAATCCGCTGGTACGTCACGAACAACAGCGACGTGTACGTGCAGTTCGCGCCCGGGCGCAACAAGGTGCTGGGCGATTTCGTGATTGACGACTGCTACGCGGCGCGTTCCGTGCCCGTGGGATTCGTCTTTGAGCAGCTGTACACGGCTTCGCTCGCGGACGTGCTGCGGATGACGGAGAACGCGCTGCCGTGGCGGTATGCGGAGATTTTTCCCGGCGCGTATGCGCCCAAATACAGCATGATGAGCGCGATCCGCAAGAACCTGAGCCGCATTTCGTTTGCGGAGGACGCGGCGTATGACGAGAACGGCAAGCCCGTGCGCATTTCTGACGGCAAGCCGCGCGTGGTCGATGCGGGCGAACAGGAGAACGACACGCTTTCGCTGTCCGCGGCGGGATTCGTCAAGTGGGTGGTGGACGGCCTGGTCGAGCCGATTAGCGGGAGCGGCCTCAAGATGCTGCCGCTCGTGCAGCCGACGGTGGTGTACGACCCGCTCAGCTATGCGGGCATGAAAGAGGCGGAGGAGAGCATTTCGTTCATGCTGGACTGGACGCGCAACCTTGCGGCGGCGCGGGTTTCGGTGCAGGCGCGGAAAGATTACCGCTATGGGGAATCCGGCGTGGACGTGGCGATTGAACCGTTCAGCGGCGAGATGACGGAGAACGGCATCATGCAGACGGCGGGCTATATCCGCAATTCGGGCTATGCGATCGCACGCCTGCGCCCGGTGTTGTACGTGCTTGCCGTGACCGAGCCGACGTACTGCTACCTTGCAGCCGTCCGCCGCCGCTACGTGAGCGTGGACGGCGCTGCGCCCGAGTTGTATAAATTCGACCAGACTGCCGTGCTGTTTCCGTATTTTGACCAGAACGGGCGTTTTGCGGTTGCCGTGTTCGAGAACGGGACGGAAGTGCCGTTCAACGCATTCGTGCAGAAATACAAGAATTCGTTTGTGCACCTGACGCGCGTGCTTGTGTCGGAGGCGTTTTCGCCGCGGTAGTGTTTTCCCGCTTGGAAGCGGGCGGAACTGTTCTTTGGAGAGGGAAAACCCTCACCCTTTCCCAGCACGGCTTGGGGCGGCCGCCCCAAGAACCCACTGTCGCACGTAATGAACATTTTTTGTTTTTGCCCGAATGTGTTTTCCTTTGTCCAATCAGAATTCTACGACCGGCGTTTTGCCGTTGCTTGCCCGGGCGCATTTTCCTCGAACGGCAAGATGCCGTTGCTTGCCCGGTCGCAGTTTCTTCAAACGGCAAGATGCCGTTGCTTGTCCGGGCGTATTTTCCCCGAACGGCAAGATGCCGTTGTTTGCCCGGACGCATTTTCCTCGAACGGCAAAATGCCGTTGTTTGTCCAGACGGAATTTTGACGAACGGCGGAATGCTGTTCCTTAATCGGGGAAAGGGCGGGCGAAAAAAGAAAGGCGCGGGGTGTGCCGCGCCTTTTGTTCGGTTTGCCTGCCGCTTACTGGCGGGTGTAGACAAGACCAGTGATAGTAACTCTTCCGTTTTCAATCGTGTGGTCAATCGTTTTGCCCTTATATACTGCATTAAGGTGTTCACCACCTAAAAAAGTCAGTTTGATTGTGCCGTCTTTTGTGGGGTCGCCCGTGTACGTTCCTTCTGCCATGGTTTCTTTTTTGCCGCTATATTCGTAAACCTGTGACCAAGTGCCGTTGTCAAGGAACGTCACCATATATGTTACGTCGCCATAAGAATTATTCTTATACACAGCCACGGCAGACTCCGCCGCAGTTGACGGATCGTCGTCCTCGTCGCTACACGCGACGAAGCCAAAGACTGCGGCGAGCGCAGCCATGATAAACAGATACTTCTTGATGCTTTTCATTGCATCCTCCTAGTATGGTAATGTTGCCCCGCATACTGCGAGGAATTAAAATACCATACAAAAAAAAAGCATTTTGTCAATGAGGGCGGACGGGGGCGTTGCGGGGGGGGCCGCTGGAGTGGGGTGTCGCCGCAACGGCGTGCGGCGCAGGGGCGAGACTTCGCCCCTCCAGAAAATCGGGCGGCGGGGTTTTGCGGGGGTGATAGACTTTTCCCGTCATCTCCTCTATACTTTTGGTATGCTTGCGGATATTTCGGTGATTGCGTTTGACATTGACGGTACGCTGTACCCTTCCTGGGCGCTCAATGTGCGCCTGCTGCCGCATGTCTTGCGCCATTTTTCGTTCTATCTCAAGTTCAATGCGGTGCGGCGGCGGATGCATGAGACGGCTCCGCTCGCGGATTTTTATGAGTATCAGGCGCGGCTTTTGGCGGACAAGCTGCATTGCGCGCCGGAAGTGGCGCGGCGGCGGATTCAGGATATTGTGTACGACGGGCTGAAGCCGTTTTTTGCGCGGCGGATCAAGCCGTTCCGCCATGTGCGCGAGACGTTCGCGCGGCTCAAGGAAAGCGGCTACCGCATTGCGCTGCTGTCGGATTTTCCGCCGTCGCAGAAGGGCGACCTGTGGGGGCTGCTGCCGTGCTGCGATGTGGTGCTCGGCTCGGAGGAAATCGGCGCGCTCAAGCCGTCAAAGTATCCGTTCGGCGTGTTGGCGAGGGAGCTGGGCGTACCTGAAGAGCGCATCCTGTACGTGGGCAACAGCGTCCGCTATGATGTTGCCGGGGCGAACAATGCGGGCATGAAAAGCGCGTACTTGTTGCCGTTCTGGCGGAGAATCCTGCATTTAAAGCACCCAAAAGCCGATATTTCATTCGCTACCTATCGTCAATTCTTGCAGATTGTGCTATAATATAACGATAACTTTTTTTGGTGGGTAAAAAAGTGACCGTTCTCTCAGTCTTTATTCCTACGGCAATTGCAGTCGCCGTCATCTTCCTGTTCAGGTCGCTGGACAAGGAAAACAACAGCATGGGCAAAATCACCAATTATGTGAAGCGGAANATGGGTGAGTGCGACGCGTATTTTGCCGGGCAGAAGGATCATTTGGAAGGGCTGAANGCCGACCTTGACACGCGGCAGACGACGGCNGCGGCGGCGGTGAAGCGGCTNGAGCAGCAGATTGAGGATTTCAAGCAGATGAGCAGCGGCTTTGACCGGCATTTTTCTGCGGTGGACGCGATCGGGGAGAAAATCGCGTCNTACGGNACGGTCATCANCGAGCTGATGGACATGACTGCCCGCGTGGAAGAGAATCTGGATCATATCCGCNANGAATCGGANGTCATCGACAAAATTTCGGNATCGATTGCCNCGCAGAAAAAAACGGTGGANGCNATNGANAAGAAAATCCCGCAGATCAACGAGAAATTCGCCGCGCGCAATGAAGAGAACCTCAAGCTGCTNGGCACGGAGCTGCTGAACCAGTACCANCTGCGGGCGCAGCAGGTCGATCAGTCCACNAGGGCGGCGGCGGANCGCAGCGAAAAGATGCTTGCCAAGCTGGAAGCGGACATCCGGCGGACGTATGAGGATGCGGCGAAGCGGGCGGCGCAATTGGACGACGCGGCGTTCAAGCGGCTGAGCGAGCAGATACAGGTGCGCAACGATGCCTTTGTCCGGGAGCTGGGCGNGCGCACCAAAGAGCTTGAGGCGCAGATGCGGACAAAAATCGCGGAAGTCTCCGGGCAGCTGCGCGGAGAGACGGACGCGATNAAAAAACAGTTCGGCGACACGCTCGTGCAGGCAAAGAAAACGGCGAGCGAGCTGAGCGCGGAAGTGAACGGCAACGGCAAGACNCTGGAGACGCTGCGCGCGTCGCTCGAAAAGCAGATCAGCGACGTGCAGATGCGGTACGACCAATTGTACGAAAAGGCGGTCGCGGACGTGGACGCAAAAGAAATGGCGAAATACAACGAGTTCCAGGAAAGATCCGCGCGGCATTTGGAATATTTCAAAGCCAAGGTCGAGCGGGAAATCAACGANATGCATAACGAAGTTGACACAAGGGTCGCGGCCATTGACGGGGAAATCAAGGGCAAGATCAGNGCGGTGCAGGANGACATGAACGACAAGGTTGCGGGCTTGCAGGGAAGTTTGCAGACGGCGGAGCGGACGAAGNCGGAGCTGGAGGANTTCCAGAAGCAGGCGGACGAACAGATTGCCGCCGTCAGCCAAAAGCTTGAGCAGCTGACGGGACAGTTGTCTACCATGTACGACACCAAGCAGACGGAGCTGCTGTCGCGGGTTGACANCCAGCTCGCCGAGTACCGCAAGAATTTGGAATATCGTTTCGGCAGGCTGGAGCAGATCGGCGCGGANGTGGANTCGNTGGAGAAAAACCTGCGGCTGACGTTAGAGCAGACTCAGGGGCGCGTTCTCAACGATTTTACGGCATTCACGTCGGCGCAGGAGCGCAAGCAGGCGGAATTCGCGCGTACTATCAAGATGAACAGCGAGGACATTGCGGGGCAGATTGACCTTTTGGAAAAGAATCTGAACGACATCAAGGCGACCGCGAGCGACAACGTGAGCACGTCGCTCAAAAATTTTGAGGAGAATTTCAACGCGGACTTGCAGCGGCGCGGCGGTAAGATTGACGATGAGTTGAACGCATGGAAACAGCACATGGAAGACCGGCTCGATTCGCTCGCGGGCGATTTTGAGAACGACCGCCGTTCCATTGAGACAAAATATGGCAACGACCTCAAGGCCGCGCTTGTGGGGCACGAGGAGCAGGTGCAGGCAAAGGTGGCGGAGCTTTCCGAACAGCTGCGCAACGCGACCGAAGCGGTCAGGAATCAGCTCAGCGGTTCGCTCGATCAGGCAAAGGGCATGGCGGACGAACTGAGCGCGGAAGTGAACGGCAACGGCAAGACCTTGGAGACCTTGCGCGCGTCGCTTGAAAAGCAGATGGCGGACATACAGGCGCGGTACGACCAATTGTACGAAAAGGCACTCGCGGATGCGGACGAAAAAGGGAGCATGGCGCTCTCGCAGCTGGAAAACGTTGCGTCCCGGCAGCTGGAGAGCTACAAGGCGGCGGTGGATGAGAAGATCAGCGCGATGCAGGACGGCGTGGGCGCGAGGATCAGCAGCGTCAACACGGAACTCACCGGCAGAATCTCGGCGGTGCAGGAGGACATGAACGGCAAGGTCGCGGGCTTGCAGGGAAGTTTGCAGACGGCGGAGCGGACGAAGGCGGAGCTGGAAGTGTTCCAGAAGCAGGCGGACGAGCAAATCGCCACTGTCAGCCAGAAACTCGAACAGCTGACGGGGCGGCTGTCCACCATGTACGACACGAAGCAGACGGAGCTGCTGTCGCTGGTGGACAGCCAGCTCGCCGAATACCGCAAGAATTTGGAATATCGTTTCGGCAGGCTGGAGCAGATCGGGCTGGACGTTGACTCGCTGGAGAAAAACCTGCGGCTGACGCTGGAGCAGACGCAGGGGCGCGTGGTGGGCGAGTTCGCGGCATTCACGTCGGAACAGGAGCGCAAGCAGGCGGAGTTCGCGCGGACGGTGAAGCTGAACAGCGAGGACATCGCGGGGCAGATCGAGCTGTTGGAGAAGAACCTGAACGACATCAAGGCGACCGCGAGCGACAACGTGAGTACGGCACTCAAAGACTTTGAAGAGAATTTCAGCGCGGATTTGCAGCGGCGCGGCGGCAGGATTGACGATGAGCTGAGCGCCTGGAAGCAGCGCATGGAGGAGCGGCTCGCCACACTCGCGGGCGACTTTGAGAACGACCGCCGCTCCATTGAGACGAAATACGGCGACGACCTCAAGGCCGCGCTCGTGGGGCATGAGGAGCAGGTGCGGACAAAGGTGGCGGAGCTTGCCGGGCAGCTGCGCGACGCGACCGAAGCCGTCAGGGAGCAGCTCGGCGGGTCGATCGAGCAGGCAAAGCGCATGGCGGACGAGTTGGGCGCGGAAGTGAGCGGCAACGGCAAGACGTTGGAGACGTTGCGCGCCTCGCTTGAAAAGCAGATGGCGGAGATACAGGGGCGGTACGACCAATTGTACGAGAAGGCACTCGCGGACGCGGACGAAAAAGGGAATCTTGCGCTCTCACAGCTGGAGCGCGTCGCGTCCCGGCAGCTGGAGAGTTACAAGGCGGCGGTGGATGAGAAGATCGGCGCGATGCAGGACGGCGTGGGCGCGAGGATCAGCAGCGTCAGCACGGAACTCACCGGAAAGATTAGTGCGGTGCAGGGCACGGTGAACACGGCGGTCAGCGCGCTTGACGGCGAGGTCAAGGAAAAAATCGGCACGATGCAAGAACGCCTGGANGCGGCGGTCGGCAGTATCGGCGAAGAAGTCCGGGACAAAATCGGCACGATTCAGAACGATATGAACACGGCAGTCAGCGCGGTTGATGATCGGGTTCGGGAAAAAATCGGCGCGATGCAGGAGCGCGTGAGCGCGGCGGTCGGTAACATCAGCGAAGAAGTCCGGGGCAAAATCAGCGCGATACAGAACGACGTGAACACGGCGGTTCTGTCCCTTGACGGCGAGTTCAGGACAAAAATCACGGCGATAAAAGACAATGTGAACGCGACGGTCGCCGATGTCAGCGGGGAACTCCGGCAAAAAATCAGCGCGGTTGAGGACAACGTGCAGGTGGCGGTTACTGCCGTCGATGAGAAAGTCAAGGGAAAACTGTCCGCAATGCAGGACAGCATGAACGGCACGGTCGCCGTGCTGCAAGGCAGTTTGCAGACGGCGGAGCGGACGAAGGCGGATTTGCAGGCGTTCCAAAAGCAGGCGGACGAGCAGATTGCCGCCGTCAGCCAAAAACTTGCGCAGCTCACGGAAAAAGTCTCTGCCGTGTATGACAAAAAGCAGACGGAACTGCTGTCGCTCGTGGAAGGTCAGATTGCCGAATACCGCAACAATCTTGAATATCGTTTTGGCAAGCTGGAGCAGATCGGCGCGGACGTTGACGTGCTGGAAAAGAACCTGCGGCAGGCGTTGGAAATGACCGAAGGTCGCGTGACCGACAAATTTACGGCATTCACGGAGACGCAGAAACAGCGGCAGGCCGAATTCGCGCAGAGCGTCAAGGACAACAACGATGGCATTGTCGCGCAGATTGCCCTTTTGGAAGAGAATTTGAACAAAATCAAGGCGACCGCAAGCGACAACGTGAGCGCGACGCTCAAGGATTTTGAGGAGAATTTCACCACNGACTTGCGTCGGCGCAGCAGCAAGATTGACGACGACCTGAACGCGTGGAAACAGAACCTTGATTCAAAGCTGGTCGTGCTGACCGGCGATTTTGAGAACGGTCGCCGCGAGCTTGAGCANAAATATGCCGAAAACATCAAGGCGAATTTTTCCGAGCTGGAGGCGAAGAACCGCGAGCAGACGGAACGCTATGAGGCGGANCTCACGAANTCGCTGGAGGACATCCATCAGCGGGTGGCGGACGCGGAGCAGACGGTCCGTTCGTTTACGGATCAGATGAATGCAGGTTTGCAGATGGCGACGGACGGCTTTGATTCGCTCGTCAAGACGAATTTGGAAGCCTACACGCAGCGCATTGACGANGAGATTGCCAAGACGCAGCGGGAAACCGGCGAAAGACTGGCTGCCATTGAGCAGAGCGTACAGGATCGGCAGGAAGCGCACAAGTCCAATATCGACGCGATGCTCGGCGATTTTCAGGCGTGGCGCGCGCAGCTTAAAGTGCAGTTTGACCAGACAAAAGAATTGTTCACCAAGCAGATTGGCTCGCTGCATGCCGCTTCAAATCAACGGTTTGAGGAAATCCGTAATGAGTTTGACCAGAACCTCAAGGAATTTGAGGAGTCGGCGCAGACAAGGCAGCGCGGCATTGTTGCCGACGTGGACGGTTTGCAGGAAAAAATCGAAGCCGCGCTTGCAGATTATCAGACCCGCTCCGATCAGACGCTTGCCGAGCACCGGGATATGCACGAGAAGATACAGCAAGGAATCGATGCCGCGCTCGCGGATTATCAGACCCGCTCCAAACAGACGCTCGCCGACCAGCAGAAAATGTACGAGAAAATGCTGCAAGAAGCACAGCGGCACATGCGCGAGCAGAATGCCGAGTCCGAAAAAGCCCTGCGCGAATTGCGCATGAAAATTCAGGACATNACCAAAGAAACCGATAAGCAGGAGGCCAATATAACGTCGCTCATACAGAACCATGAGGCTGAGATGACAATGCGCTTACAGAACGATGCCAATGACCTGCAAATGCGTTTCAGCGAAATCGACCAGAAAGTCAAGGCNTTCGCCTCGCAGATGCAGGTGTATCAGACGGCGGACGCGNTGAAGGCAAAGCTGGATTCTGAAATCAGCATGCTGAACAGTGATCTTGCCAAGATAGAAAACTATCAGTCTGCCGTGCAGAATTTGCAGGCGCATTTCAGCCAGATTCAGACGCTGAACGATGACATGAACCGAAAGCTCAAACGGTTTGACACGGAAAAGAATCATATCGATTCAATGGAACACAAATTTGACCGGCTCGTCACCATGAGCACTGAAATGGACGAGAAAATCCGCGAGCTGACCACGACGAGCGACGATTTGCAGGCCGTGCAGGTTTCGGTGCGGAAATTCCAGGAGACGCTGGGCGATATTTCCAGCCGCTACGATCGCCTGGAGAAAAAACAGGAAGTGATCGAGCAGATTTCAGACGATGTGGACAGGAGTTTTGAGAACCTCAAAAATTTGGAAGAGCGTCTGGGCAATGCGTTGCGGCAGACCTCCAGTATTCCCGAGGCGATTAAGACTATACAGCGCGACATCGATTCGCTCATGGCGAGCAGCGGCAAGGTCAACGACGCGGTGGATAAGGTTACGTCGATACAGAATCTGCTCGCGGACACTGAAGCGCGGATGCAGCAGATTCAGGCGGCCCGGAACGGCATTGCGGGCACGGAAACCCGTTTGCAGAATTTGGACAAGCAGATTGACGACAAGATGAGTTTGCTGTTGCGGGCGACGCAGGCGGACATGGCGAAAAATCCGGGGCCGCAGCAAAGCCGCATTACGCCGCAGGACCGCGAGACGATTATTCAGCTCAAGCGGCAGGGCTGGACGGTTGACGAAATCGCCCGCCGCATGAAGCGGAGCGAAGGCGAGGTCGAGCTGATTTTGGAAATGCCGAGCAACTAGCGTCTGAAAAGCAGGCACGTGGCGGTNGCTTCAATGACTTTGCCCGTNCCNACNTCGCCNGTTTTTTCGCCGGTTTTTGCCTTGACAAAAACCTGTTCCGTTGGTACNCCNANGACAGCGGCGATTGACGCGCACACGGCNGTGCGGTGCGGCAGGAATTTNGGCTGCTCAAGCGCAATCACGCAGTCTATGTTGCCGAGCGACCACCCCGCGGCGGTAATGTCGTTCCACACNGTCGCGAGCAGTTNTTTTGANTCCGCGTCTTTCCATTGTGCGTCGTCNGGGGGAAAGTACGACCCGATGTCGCCGAGCGCNGCCGCCCCCAACAGCGCGTCGGTAATGGCNTGGAGNAGCACGTCGCCGTCAGAATGNCCCGCCTCGCCTTTGTCGGACGGAATTGCCACGCCGCCGAGCATNAGTTTTCTGCCGGNAACCAATANGTGCTTGTCATACCCCAGTCCCGTGCGAATGCGTGGCACATTCTCCGATGCCGCCGCGGGAATGTCCGACGGGTACGTTATTTTTNTGTTTTCGTGNGANCCNGCCACTATTTTAGTCGGACGGTATGTTTTTCCGTCGGCGGCAAACCGGTCCCANATTTCCGTGTCGTCNGTGCNGTCGATGTGCTGTTGTGCGGCAGCCCGGTGCGCGNNCANCANCGGNTGAAANCGGAATGCTTGCGGTGTCTGCACGGCGGCAAGGCGGGCGCGGGTCAGGTGGCGGGCGATNCATCCTTGTTCGTCNGTTTCTTTNTGCGTGTCGGTCGGCTGTATGGCGGGGGCAGCCGCGCCATAGTGTGCCGCTGCCGCGTGGCAGTCGCGGATAATCTGCGCGGAGACAAACGGCCGCGCGCCGTCATGAATGAATACCANCGGATTTTCNGTGCCGCATTGCTTCGCCACGGCTTCGAGCGCGTTNAGGACGCTCTGCTGCCGCGTCGCGCCNCCTTCCACGAACAAGAATTCCGTCTGCGCGGACGNATGGAACGNAGCGACNGCTTGGTCGGAGAACAAGGCCGCGCGGCAGGCGCGCTCGTTTTCTTCGCNCTTGCCGGGNGTTTGCGCGGCGGGGTAGGCGACNGCCACCACTGAAAANGGAANTGCCTGCAAAAAAATANNGGCGGCAGATGAAAGCACCGTGCCGCCGTTCATCGGCAAGTATTCTTTCTTTTTGCCGCCCATTCTGCTTGANGAACCNGCCGCCACNAGCACGAGCACGGCGCGTTCCGNCNGATNNNTNNGNCNTNNTCGTCCATTGCGTCGTCNNNNGNNTCGTCGTCCTCTTCATCGTCATCGTNGTTGCCTGAGGAGCTGAATTCGTCGGAGAATTCGTCATCGTCGTCTTCGTCGTTGGGGTCNAGGATTGCTTTTTTGACGTTTATCGTGCCGAGCGGCTCAAGTTTTGCGTGGATCATCGATTCCACTTCTTTTTCGCTCTTGCCCGTTGCGGACGCAATCTCATCAATCAGCAGTTTGCGNGCGTTGTCGTANAGCTTGCGCTCCAGAATGGGCAGCTCCTTTACNTTGGAGCGGTGGTACAGGCTGCGNACGATGTTCGCNATGTCGGCAATCGTGCCTTTTTTGAGCAGGTCCAAATTCTGCTGATAGCGCAGTTTCCAGTCGGACGTAATCGGCTCGATNGTCTCGCCCAGCAGCTCCAGCGCGGCAAGTGCCTCCGCCTCGCCGACAATCGGCCGGATTCCCAGCCCCGTCGCGTTGTCCACGGGAACCATCACGATCATGTCGGAAACGTCGATGTAGATTTTATAATACTGCGTCGTCTTTTCGTTGAACTGTTTTTCAAAAACTTCTATAATCCTGCCGACGCCTTGGCTCGGATACACGATTTTTTGGTCGATACTGAACTGTAACTCACTCATATCATCGCATTATAGCATAAAATTGAAGAACTTGCAATTATTCTTCCTTTCCTTTATAGTGAGATACTTATTTATGGAAAATATAATAGAAGAGACAGCCGAACAGGTTGTAGAACAGGTTGAACAGACAGAGACGGAAATCACTGAGGCGGTCGATACCGATGCAGTCGAGACNGAAGCGGTTGAGACGGAAGAGCGCGCCGACGGCGAAGAGATTTCGTTTGAGGATTTGGGGCTGGACGAAGCGACGCTTGCCGCCGTTGAGCGCAAAGGATTTAAAGTGCCCAGCCCGATTCAGGTGCTGGCGATTCCGCGCCTTTTGAACGGGGATGCGAACATCATCGCAAAGGCGCGCACGGGGACGGGAAAGACCGCCGCGTTCGGGCTGCCGATCGTGCAGCGGATTCGGGGGCAGCATGACGGCGTGCGCGCGCTCGTGCTTGAGCCGACGCGCGAGCTTGCCGTGCAGACGTGCAAGGAATTGCAGTCGTTCGGTGACGGCGAGTTTCCGCGCGTGTGCGTGCTGTACGGCGGCGCGGCATACAACAAGCAGATCAACGAGCTTAAGCGCGGCGTGGAAATCGTGGTCGGTACGCCCGGCCGTGTGCAGGATCATTTGGAGCGCGGCACGCTCAAAATCGACAAGATTGATTACTTTATCTTGGACGAGGGCGACGAAATGCTCGACATGGGCTTTGTTGAGGACATCGAGGCGATTTTTGCGCAGGCGAATCCGAACAGCCGCATTCTGCTTTTCAGCGCGACCATGCCCAAGCCGATCCTCAAGATTGCCGAAGAATTCATGGGCGACTATGAGATCTGCGAGGAAGAGGGCTTTGTCGAAGAGCCGCTGCTGATNGANCAGAGTTATCTGTTCGTGCGCGAGGGCGACAAAATCGAAGCNCTCGTGCGCCTGATCGACATCGCGCCCGATTTTTACGGGCTTGTCTTTACGCAGACGAAAAACGATGCCGATTTGGTGAGCCGCCTGCTCGACGAGCGCGGNTACGAGGTTGCGGCNTTGCACGGCGACATTCCGCANGGNCAGCGCGAAAAAATCCTTGCGCGGTTTCGCAGCAAAAAGACGCGCGTACTGGTNGCGACNGACGTTGCCGCGCGCGGCATTGACATCAGCGGGCTGAGCCACGTGGTCAATTATTCGTTGCCGTTTGACGCGGCNACCTANGTGCACCGTATCGGNCGCACGGGACGNGCGGGCGCGACGGGCAGTGCCGTCACNTTCCTCCGTCCCGAAGAACGCCGCCGCCTGGAGTACCTGCGCAATGNCGTGCGCCGNGCCGCAAANGGCGAGATGCAGGAAGGCACNGTGCCGAGCGTGGACGACGTGCTGAACACCAAGCGNGCCCGGATGCTGGAGCATTTGAAGACGCANNTGGAACAGCCGGCGGACGACGGCTACGCGCAGATGGCAGAAGATTTGTGCGAGAATCAGGACGCAAAGACCGTGCTTGCGGGCGTGCTTTCCGCCTGGTACGGCAAGACGCTGGACAAAAGCCACTACGGCGACATCCGCGAGTGTNCGGGCGCACGGTCGGGCAAAGGCNGNAGAAGCGTCGTNGTTGACCCGGATCANAANCGGCTGTACGTGCAGCTGGGNAAGCGCGACGGCTACAACGCNCGCTCGCTTGCGGCATATTTCAGCGGGCTGCTGCACATTCCCGGACACAAAGTTGANCGCATAGANGTGACGCAGAATTTCAGCCTGATAAGCCTGCCGCTTGCCTCTGCCGAAAAAGTGCTGCAAATGGCAAAGGACGACCGCTCGCTGCCGCATATCCATGTGGACACGCAGGAATCCGGCGGTGCGGACCGTGGCGGACGGCGCGGCTTTGGCGGCGGCAGACGGTTCGGCGCGGGCGGCGGAGACCGGCATTTTGGTCGGGGCGACTGGGACGGCAAAAAATCGCGCGGATTCAGGAGCGACCACGGGCGCGTGAACGTGCATACGCCGACGGAACGCGTGGGCGCGAGTGCCTACAAAAAGTCAAACCGGAAGAAAAACGAATTTTGACGGACGACGCGGCGTGTGCCGCCATACGTGCGGCAGTCATTGCTTATCCGCGCCATGTTGCGGGCAGGATTATCCAGCAGGGCGGTCTTTCGTTCCTGCATGGCACGGAACACAAATGGCGGTTGCCGCCGCATACGGTGCGCCCCCTGCTCGCCGCTGCCGAAGCATGGTGGCGGCAAAGCCAGGACGCTTTCTGACCAAAGGGCGCACAGCCGTCCCCGTTGAACAGCAGCAGGTCGGCTTCTTTTTTGCCCGCGAGCAGCGCGCCGAATTATCATATATATGATAATCCCGTAAGGTATATATGTTACGGGCGTGATGTATATACCTTAGCACCCTTAAAGTATATACTTTAGCTCCGTAATGTATATACTTTACGCCGCTAAGGTATATATCATATTTAAAATCCCGACGCGGATACAAAAAGCCGTGGTTATCATAGTTTTATTTGTGCGGAGGGGTATGTTGATTGACAAATGACTTACTTTCACATACTCTTGTACTGAACACGAAAAAGACTTCGGGAGGCAAACTATGGCAAGCACGTTGGTACAGATACGGGTTGACGAGGATTTGAAGAACGAGGCCGTCAGCATCTTTGAGCGGCTCGGACTGGATCTTCCGACGGCGTTTAGGATTTTCCTCAAGAAATCCGTGGAAGAGCGCGGAATTCCGTTCAGCATGAAAATGAACTCTGAAAAGACAAGTCTCAAAAAAGGAATGAAAGCGTTTGACGCACTCAGAAGAGAGGCAAAGAAAAAAGGGCTTCAAGGTATGTCGCTTGATGAAATCAATGCGGAAATCAGAGCGTACAGGGCGGGGAAATAAACGGTGAAGTATTATGCGGTCATAGACACCAATGTTCTCGTTTCGGCACTGCTTTCGAAACACGAAGATTCAGGAACGGTGAAAGTCCTGCGGGCAATACTTTCCGGAGTGATAAAGCCTGTCTACAGCAAAGAAATAATTGAAGAGTATTATGAAGTCCTCCACAGAAAAGAAGGAAAGTATAATTTCACGACGCGGAACATTTCAGCCATTATCGAAGCCATAGTAAAAACAGGCATCAAACTCTCTGGCATTCAGACCGACGAAACGCCGTCCGATCCCAAGGACGTCATTTTCTACGAAGTGACTATGGACGCACGGCGGGAACACGATGCGCACCTCGTCACCGGCAACATCAAGGATTTCCCGATAAAGCCGTTCGTCGTGACACCGGCAGAAATGATGCAGGTTATCGACGGAAAGCGGAAAAAATAAGCCGCACAGAGCAAGCGGACTTCGTAAAAGGCGTATGTAGTCCACTGCCACGGGCTTAACGCAAATGGTCATACGGCTTATGACAAACATTCACACGGCTTAATGACAACAGTCACACGGATGAGCGAAAACTTTCGCGCGGTCGATGCACGCAATGCGCACACATGATGCAATCTTTTCGTATTGCTGTAATACAATCTGCCATCGGGTGTACGATTTTGCGCCAACGGGCGTGGTGGAATCTTGTTCAAAGTTGATTGAAATCCCTCTTCGTCGCTTGATGCACGATGACGGCGTGACTCGAAATGTTCGGGAGCTTTCACCTGCGTTTTGCGGCAAAAGGATCGCGGGAGGAACGTGAAAAGGGCGTTTTTATTGTCCTGCGGTGCGCAAGGATTTATCCTTTGGATAAATAAAATTATCCTTACCATAAATCAATTTATAGTAAGGATAACCATAGGTTACAGTAAGGATAAATCGATTTATCCTTACTGTATTTGGATTTATGTAAAGGATAAATTGTGAGGAGGGGGTGCAAACAAGTTCAGAGACAAAGCCGCTCGCGCTAAAAGTCAGATTAAACTTGCGGGAATTTCGGGTCAATTTCTTTTACTTTGAAATAACCTTTTATGCAGTTGGGATTGATTACAGAGATTTGAATATGATTCCTCTCGCGGAAGCCGGCATTTTTGTAAAGTTCGTTTCCCTCAAAAAACACGCCACGCACAGAATCATATTCATTTCCCTGTAATTTTTCCTGAGCAACAAGATAGTTGATCAAAAAGCAGTCTAAATTACGTTTGTAAAAATCTCTGCCAGTATTCTCTGGCAAATCAATTCCTAAAGATGTCAGTTCATTATGGATTGCTTTCAGCTTTTGAAGATTTGCAATCTCCATGAAATCAAGACACTTGCCAAGACAAATCACAGCCCCCACAACAGCAGGCTTAGTGATTATCTGTTTTTCATTGTGAGGATGTTCCATGGCAGATTCTGCCCAGTGCAAAGCACGTGCTGGGTCATTCTCCCAAAAGTACATTCCCTTGCCAAGCCAGTCATAAGGATTCTCGCTATAATCCAAACACAAATCACCATTTACAAGCTTATTGCAAAGGGACTCATCACAGCCGTGAAACCCGAATATCAGATTGTCTTTTACAGAATACACCGAAACTACAAGCCCTGATAAGGAACAGGATTATAACTGCCGGTGGCAACAAGTTTCTTACCGGCAAGCTTATAACCACAATAAGCAAGAATTTTATCCTGCAATAAATCAGACTTTGTGGAAGCATGAGGAACAGAATTTTTCTTTGCGGTTTTCTTCTTCAGCTTTTCCATAGCAATCTCCCGTATTTACACGATAATATTGAATCGGTATAAAAGTCAAGGTTTAAAATTGTCGCTAAAGAAGCGCGATGATTTTAGTTTCATGTTTTGTTTATTCATTATTTTCAAGATCTCCTAGTTATGACAGAAATATCCTTTATTTCCTCCAAGATTTTCTTGTTCATCGCGCGCCGTTCCCGGTCAAAAAGCCAGCCCCACTTGTTGAAGTAGCGGATCGCGGACTTCACGTGCGCCGCGAGCATTTTCCGGCTTTTGTAACTTTCGGCGGCGTGGTCGTGGACGATCTCCGCATCGGGCAGGAACACGGTCTTCCCCACCCGGTGCAGGCGGCGGATCAGGTCGAAGTCCTCGAAGTACATGAAAAACCGGTCGTCAAAGAAGATGCCGTGCGCAGAAATCGCGGAGAGCCGCATGAACATGAAGCACCCCGAAAGGCACGGCGGATTCATCACCCGGTCGTACCCCGAATCCATGAGGCAGTAGCGGGCGTTCTTCCGCTCCTTCCACTTCTTTAGAAAGCCGACGGACGGGACGAAGCGGCGGAAAATGAGGTCAGACGGCGTGGGGAGCAGCTTGCACAGGTATTGCGGCTCGCCGTTCGGATAGACGACTTTCGGCAGGACGTACACCGCATCGGGATTCCCGTCCATGTATCGCGCGAGCGTCGCGAGCACGCTCGGCTCGAAGCGGATGTCGGGGTTCAGGACGACGTGGTAGTCGGCATTCATCTCAATCGCAAGGCGCATTGCAAGGTTGTGCGAGCCGCCGTAGCCGAGGTTCTCGTTGTGGATGTAGCGGATTTTTTCCGAGCGGCTCTCAAGCTCCCGCCAGCGGTCGTCGGGCGAGTTGTCAACGATGATGAGCTTCTCCGCGCATGACGGCAGGACGCTCGAAAGCAGCGACTCGATCTGGGAACGCGGCGTTTTGTACAGGACAAGGCTGGCGGTGGTCATGGGCGAGCCTCCTTGTGTAGTTTATTCAATCCTTCCAGCGCACGCTGAAAGCAGTCCAGCAGATACGAGCAGAAAAACGAGAGCGCAAGCACCAATAAAAAAGCGAACGCAGGATTTTCCTCGAACACGCCGAACGAGGCGACGCACAGAACGGCAGGATAATGGACAAGGTACATTCCATACGAAAAATCATTTTTCACGACTCCGAAGAGCGGACATGCCTTCAGCGCGACGAACATCACAACGGCGGCAAGGCAGAACGGACGGACAAACTCCACTACGAACGGAACGCCCGCCGCAGAAACAGCCGCGAGCACGACGGCACACACCGGTGCAATATATTTGAGGCGCGGAACGAGCCTTTCCCAGCAGAAAACGAACAGCATTCCGCTTGCGAAATACGAAAAAAGCGCAGGAAACTGGTGCGCAATCTCTGACGGAAGCCGGAATATTTCAGTTATGCGCGGCATGCACACCTCCCATAAAACTGAAAGCAGGTACAGTGCGACAAGTACAATACCCCCCCCCCACATATCAAATTTCCGTTCCACTGCGTGTGCCAAAAAAATGACAGCTGGCAACAATACGTAAAACGCAAGTTCAATCTTTATCGTCCACAGCGAGCCGTTCACTGCCACGTCGCCGAACACGCCGGGAAGCGACGGATGCAAAAAATTCAGCGTGCATAAGTTCGCCGCAAGATATTTCCAAAATCCGCTGGAAGAGAAATACGCGCGCAACTCAAGCGAGGAAAATGAAGCAAGCAACACTGCTCCAAGAACGACCGTCGCCGCATACTGCGGAAAAATCCGCCTAATGCGCTTGAGCGCATACCCTTTTGCAGAACTGCTTTTCAAGTATGACAGCGTGACCCAAAAGCCCGACAGAATGAAGAACACGTCCACCGCCATACCGCGCAGGTTCAGGCAGGGAATGCCCGCGTCACAAAGCACTGCCGCATGCTCATAAATCACGATCAGGCAGCAGGCGAGCCTAATAAAGTGGAAAGCGTTTTCTTTCGGGACTTGGGGTAATTTTTCATTGAGTGTTTGCATATATGCTCCTTAAAAAAGAATTGACAGATGTACCATAATTATGATACACTATATTTGAATGGACAAAACCAATTGTACGATTTACATCGGGCAGTATTTTACGCTTGAGTGGTATTACGACAAAAACGGATACAGCCAGGCGTATGAGTATTTTCTTGCCATAACGCAGGAGCAACGCCGCAAGTTTTTGATCCTTGCGAAACGGATCGGAGACTTCGGGAAGATTTCGGACAAAACGAAATTCAGGAGCGAGGGTGATAAAATCTATGAATTTAAGCCGCAGCCTGACCGCTATCTGTGTTTCTTTATCAAGGGAAAGAAAATTATTGTTACCAACGCATTTACAAAGAAAACGGCAAAACTTCCTGAGCAGGAAAAGAATACGTGCATAAAACACAGGGAAGATTATCTGCAAAGAAACAAGGAGGACTGAAATGGAGACAACGTTCGACACATTCATAACGCGCGACCCCGAAGAAAAAGCCCGGTTCGACAAGGAATACAACGAATTCCTGCTTTCCGAATTCCTGATTGAAAAAATGGAAGAGGAGCAACTGTCTGTCCGAAGCATGGCGAAAAAGGCGCAGGTATCGCCCACGGTAATCCAAAAAATACGTAGCAATAAGAACGCGGACAAGATAAACTACAAGACATTTCTTGCGATTCTGAACTGCCTTGGATACAAAATGAACATAGTGAAAATGTAGGGGGCATGTCGCACAGCCTTCTTGCCGTTGCCAAATGAGCATTGATACCCGATATTTGCCATGCATGGCCGAATGTAAAGGAATTTTGCTTCGATAAGTCCGGCGCAATGTAGTTCATTTCTTATCCTCCGTATGTTCTTTAGTCAAATCTTTATAAAGTGCCTGATATTCCAAAAGCATCTTTTCTTGTGAAAAATCCTGTTCGATTCGCCTCTTCAACGAAGCAATTTTTGCATCGCGTTTTTCAATGGCAGTCTCGCATGCCTTTTGAAGCGAACCTGTATCGTCCAGGGCAAAGAACGAAATTTCATTTTCAGAAAAAGTTCTGAAAGCGGGAATGTCAGAGCAGACAACGGACGCGCCGACCAGAGCGCTTTCCAAAAGAGCCAGCGAAAAGCGTATGATGGGAAGCAAAAAATGTCGGCTTCCTTTAATACGACATACGGTCGCTCGACCGCATCAAAAAACGCCACCCGGCTCTGAAGCTTTCTTTCGGACACGAACCGTTCGAGTTCCGCCCTATAATCTCCTGAGCCAATGCAAACATACGCAAAGCATTCGTCTTTCTCCAAAAGGCGCAAAATCTGCATCAATCCCTTTCGCTTTACAATCACGCTGAAAGAGCAGATTGTTTTTAAACCCGCGCTTTTAAACGCAAGCATTTTTTCGCATATTTCCCTATGCCGCTCGGTTTCATGCAAGTCAATTTTTACTCCGTTGTAAATCAGCGCATTGTGCTTGAATTGCGCATAGACTTTCATAAGAAAGTCATTTATCTGAACGGTCGCGTCAAATTTCTTTAGTGCCCTAATCCATTGACGGGAGAAAATCGCGGACACAAAGCGTCCATAAGAAATTGCAAGGTCATTTTTTATGTCGCAATGGACAGTGGATACAATTTTCGCGCGGCGGATATTGCGGGCGTTCTTTGCAAGATACAAATCAGGCCGCCGCATGTGGGAGTGGATTATGTCAAATTCGTCAAAGGAAATTTTGTCGCCCCAATTTATTCTGCGCGTCCCACAAGGGAACGCCACCTTGCAGATGTCATCAAAATAAAACACGGCGACCTCATTGCCCTGTCCGACAAAAAATTCGGCAAGGAATTTCGCGACAAAAATCGGCGCTTTGGAGTCCAATGAAGGCAGGATGTATGCTATTTTCATAATCACCTCAATAAAAAGAAAAATGATAACCAAGTGTGATTAAAGCATAGAAAATATAGAGTTTTGGAAGCGAAAAGGCGGGATTTTTCGGGAAATGGCGGGTTTTATCGGGAATATAGTGCAAGGCTCTTGCACAATGTGCGATAAATCCAACCGCAAAAGGGCGTTCAAATTCCCACACGATGGGGAATTTGNACGGAAAATTACTCAAAGTCACAGACTTTCAGTATGTCAAAGATGTAATACCGACAGCCTTTTTCCGCGCCCCATTCCTCAAGCCCCGTGCCTTTCCGCAGCCTGCAAAGGCAGACAACCATCGGGGAATCCATGGAGTACCCCACACGGAAGCCGACCGTAAAATTAGGGCAGTCCCTGTATTTCTCAAGCATGCGCCGGTAGTACGGCTTGTCGTCGCGGTATTCCTCCCGCTTCTCCCCGCTCCATATTCTTTTCTGCCAGCAGCCTTTGATCGGCAGGATGAGCGCGGGCTTTCCGAATTTCCGCACCCATTCGGCTTGTGTCGGAATGCGTTTCATATCCTACGCTCCTAAAACGGCTAGTGTGTCAGCAACACGACAAGAACGATTGTCATGCAGATGATAAAGACTACATCTCTCATTTCACCATCCCCCGATTCTGCGNGTTCCGCTCATTTTACATTTCGCCAAACAAACTCGCATCCAAGTGCTGCTCCCTGCCGAGCACGAAGTCGCATATCCAGTTGCGGGCGTAGTCGGGGCTTATCATGCTCCGCTCTTTAGAGCAAAACCCGTTGCCAGCACTCCTCTCACAATCCTGCACAATCTTCTGCTTTTTGTCATTTTGATGGGAAAATCCGTGCGTCGGCTCGCAGTTGAAGAACCAATAGGCGGTTGGCTTCTTGAAGTAGTCGCCGCGCTCCATTCTGTTATTGTCAATGATTGCAGGGGGCTTCAAGAAGTTGTGCATTAAAAAATGTGGGGCTGTCCACGGATTCTCAATTATAAGTCGCAACCCTCGCTCTAGGCAAACGCCCACCAACTTTACGAGCAGATTGTAGTAGGCAGTGCGCTTCACTGAATTTTCCAATACTTTCTCTATCTTTTGTTTGTCAGTAAGTTTGGCGTAGTTGTTGCAGGTCAGATAGAAGTATGTCTGCTTTGCTTGGCAGAACATTATGCACGGAAAAAACGCGATGATTAAATCGTCTTTCTGCATATTGTCAAATATGCTAGGAAAATCCGAATTAAATGCTCCATCTGCATATGCTCTTTCTATTTCCGCAAATAAATCTAAAACGTAATCCGTCTCATTGCAATCATCTTGAATGTCATAATCATAAGCAGAATAACCAAGTTTTTGAAATTCTTTTTTGAACGTACCGCTCTGCTCGAACAGGCAGTGGACTTTGCCCTTAATCTCCATTCCCATCACCTCACCCTGCGCTTTATGCTTTCCGACTCTTCCATGCGCTACAGTCCTTCCCCGTTCGGTCGTCAGCCATGTCGTTGACGGTACATCGGGTTCTCGTCAAACCATGCCTCTTCCCTTTGCCTTTTTGTGGGGCTGTCGTCACTCGTCGATTCGTCCTCATAGATGATTCGCTTCCTGTGGTCGGTCGCGTATTTCCGCTCCATCCGCGCACCCTCGGAATCCCGCCAGTCTCTCTGCATGAACACCGCGTCGCACACGTCAATCATGGCGTAGCAGACGTGCATGTAGTCCTCATGTTCGAAGTCCTCGTTCAGAACAAGAACGGCGGGCGACATGACGGCATGCCCGTCTTTTTTGAGCGTCCTAACGCTCCCGTTGAATTTTCTGAATACCTCGCTGTTGGGAAGTCCCGTGACTTTCCCCGCGACATATACTTTCATCCGTTGCGCTCCTCTCTGTCATCCTCAAGATTGGCGGCGCGGCAGAACCGTCCCCGCCGCCACAATGCACAAGTTCTCGTCGCAAGGCGCGGGCGTCACACGCCCGTCGCCGTCTTGGTCTGCCTGGCGAATATGCCGGGGTTGATGATCGGCACTGCGATGGAAAGCGCGAAAATCACCACGGCGAACACCGTTACGGCAGCCTTCGGAATCGGGCTTGCGACCACGGAGACGACGAGCATCATAAATGACACGAGCGTAACCGCAATCCACAGCCAAAAACCGACAAGACATCTGAGCCAATTTTTCATGGGCGCACCTCCTTCCGTTCTCACGGCTGGTTTATTGGGGCGGGATGGATTTGAACCACCATAGACGATTTACACTTGAACCTTGTGCACCAGATTCAAAAACGCCGACAAGCACACACCCTTGCCGACACTTCTCGTGCCATCCGCCCCGAAAGGCTTCCACGGACAAAGGGCGGGCAGAGCGGCTCGCGGCTGGGCTTGCCGACTTGCCCGCTGACCGATGAAAGCGTATGGGTAGAGTATATGAGAAAAGGGTGTGCGGCGTGTTTTAACGGCGGTTATTTTTACGGAATGTGCTTGACTTTCTGCGCGGACAGCCGTATCATTCATATAACGGTAAGCGAAGGAAGAAACCGAGTATAGGAGCGACGGACGGCTTTTCAAGGCGTTGGCAGTTGGTTCGAAACCAACCGCCTTTGCTTACCTTATTTTTTTGAGTTCCATAATCTGACGATAATCTCCGATTCCGACATCATCTTCCGTTGCAAGCCTTAGATAAAACATCGTGTCCACTTTTGGAAGCCTCAAATATCTTTCTGTTGCTTCCACATCAACTGCAATTTTGATATATTCCAGGTCNGAAAGTTTTTTGAGAAATAGCAAGTTCTTCTTTCCGTGTCTGTTGTCCCAATACACCGTCGCGTCGGCGAGATAGTCCATGAGGTTCTTCCAGTCNTGCGGTGTCGGGGCGTTGCCCGCCTTCGCGTGGCGCACAAGGTATTTGTCGTTCGTTATGAGGCTCTGCTCAAGGACGATGATGTTCCGCCCGCCTGTGTCTATGCCNTGCGTCCGCAGAAAATCCGTGAGTTTCCTGTCCAGAAATCCGACGGGCGCGGTGTTCTTGTTGTTCACCCGACCCGCCGCCTTGTTCGCGTAGGCTTGGTCTACGAAGTCGGAGAGTTGGTCGCGGTAAATCGTGGAGTTCTGCAANGNCNTGATGACGGAATCGACCGCCTGCGGCATTTCCTTTTGTGCCTTTTTGAGGCACTCCTGCATGACGGGAACGGTGCGCCCTGTCTGNCCTTGATTCCAGTTGAAGCCGGGCGTNATGCCTTCGGGGATTCGCTCCAGCGTTCTTTTTCGCTCGTTGAAATAATTGCGGTAGTTCGGCTTTGGCGCACTGGTCTGCGCGGGCATTCTGACCGTTTTCCGCGTGTCGGGATTGTATGCGGGAACGCCGTCCCGTTCGTATCTTTCTTTTCTTGCCTGTGTGACGGCGACGGTGTNGCACTTGCATCCGTAGCCGTTCGGCGGAAAGATGGAATTCCANAGNGGGTCGTCTTTNGGNANNATNAGGTTGTTCCACTTCAGGTGCTGCTCGCGGTGGCGGACGCTCGCGCCGATTCGGTACATGAGNTATGGGTGCGCGTCGCTTTCCATGGTGCGGTCGTACTGTCCTTTCTGGTACGCGCTGCGCAAATTTGTCTGGTAGATTGTCCTCAGCCGCCGGTCGCTTCCGAGCTGCGCGTCCACGGTTCTGCCCGTGAGCGGGTCGGTCATTTCTTTCCTGCCCCACCAGCCTTTCCGCATGAGGGTCGGCTTCAGTTCCTGCTTGAACTGTTCGAATGTCGTGCCGCCCTCGATCGCCTTTTCGACGGCGTTCTTAAGGTCGGACAGCACGTCAAGTTGCATTGCCTTCGCCACCGTGAACGCGGTCGCGTGTTCCTCGTTCCACACGTCCCTGTAGCTGAACGCGGGGCGGAGCGACTTNTTCTTGATATAGTCCAGCGCGCGGCGCGGAATAAGNCTGTCAGCCATCGCCTATCCCTCAAACCTTGAGTCGCCTTTTGCCCGCGCGGAGAAAAATGCGACCGCCATGAGTTCGGCGATTTTGTCGGGCGACCAGTCGGAGGCGAGCCGCCCGAGTTCCGCCTTGAACGTGTCGAAGTCGGTCGCCCTGTCCGCCGCTTTTTCAAGGACTTCCGCGATTTCGTCGCTTATCGGCACGAGGTCGCCTTCGTAGTCCGCCTCGATGTCGGCGACGATTCCGCCGTGCGGCTGCCCTCGTTTCTCTGCGGCGTTGAGTTCCGTCGCGTTCCGTTCTATGCCGTCGTCGGCTTGGTCGGCGGTCGGAATCCTGCCGCCTATGGTCTCGTCGTCGTCATCGGGCTTGGAAAGTCCGAGCATGGAGCGGATTTCGTCTGCCTTTGCGGTAAGTCCGTGGGGCGCGAGTTTCTCTATCGCGTTCACCACCTGCTCGATGTTCCGCTCGTCGGGCTTGTAGAGCACGATTTCGGGGTATCGTTCCTGCTCCCCGAAATTCAGGTTGATGTACGGGACGACGAGGCACGAGTTGAGCGTGTCGGCGACTGCGCTTGCGTCGGCGGTCGCGATGTCCTGCCGCACTTCCTCGTGCACCTCGCCCTGGGCGCGGCTTGAGCCGTCGTCCGTCGTCATGGTCTGACCGAGCACGAGTTTTGATACCTGCTTGTCGATCCATGTCGCCATTTTCTGGTAGGCTTCCGAATTCTCGCTTGAGGTCTTGGATTCTATGATTTCGATCGTCGCGCCTTCGGGAATGACCGCCCCGAAATCCGCGCCTATTGACGCGACCGCGCGGCGGAGCGTGGTGATGTCGTCCTTCGTAGCCTTGCGGCTGTATTTTCCGAGCCTGATAGGGAAACCGTAGCGGTCTATGAACGCCGCCCAACTTGTTACGTCATAACTCTTGAGCATGAAATAAAACAGCGCGGGCAGCGCAAGCCCGCCCGCAATCTGCGTTCCGCTTATCAAGTGCGGCTCGTGGATTATGAATTTGTTCGGGAGGAGCGGGTGAAGTTCGCTCGTCGCCTCGTCGCGGAGCATGAGGGTCTGCCCGGTCTCCTTGTCGTACTGAAACCAGCGCGGGTCTTTCCACGCGTATTTTTGCGGCTTCCAGTTCTTTCCGCTCGTATTCCATGTGATTTCGCAAGCGGAGAAGCCTTTTGCAAGCGCGTCAAGCATATCGCGTACAAGGCGACTGAACCGCGCCGACCTGTTCTGTATGATGTCGGTCTTTACGGCATCGGCAAGTTCCATGTCGTGTTTGTCGTCGCTCGCTGGCTCTACCTTGATTTCCAANCCGCACACCGCATCCTTGCGCGTGGAAAGGACGGAGCGGTAGTGCAGGTCACGCATTTCCATGTCCTGCGCCAACTCCAAGTATTCGGCGGGACATTCGCCGCTCCGCACGTCGCGCAGGATTGATGCGAGTTTTTCGGGCGACAATCGGTTCAAAATCGAAAAGTCCGCCCATGGCGTTCTGTTGGTGTATGTTACGGCATAAGCCTGTTCAATACCGAGATTTTCCTTTCCGTGCTTTTTGTATTCCTGTGAATTTCCGTCTACCATTCTTCATCCTCCCTTGAAAACCTAAATCTGTTCGGCGTTTCAACTGCCTCGTAGGTCATTTCTTGATAAGCCTCGCCTTCAAGTTCTTTATGCGCGAACAACGACATAGCCTTTGCGATGCAGTGGTCGCCATGCCGTTTTGCTCGCTTGTTGCCAGTCCTGTCGGTTATGAGCGGAACGCCCTGTACAAGGCTCACCACTTTGTAATCGTCTTTGATAAAGATGTCATCGGGAATATTCGTCGCATTGTCCTCAAATGCTGTTTTTAGGCGTGGCATGTTTTCCGCATACCATTGGCGCGTGAGCATGACTTGAAAAATTGAGCCGGGATATTCCTGCGCGGCAAGTTCCGCTATCATCTGTCCGTTTCCACGGCTATCAAANGCCGCGCCGTTGAAATCTTTTAGCGTGTCGCAGCACAGTTTTATAAACTGCCATTGTTGCGCAAATGGAATGTTGCGGAGTTCAACCACACAGAGCGTGTCGGTGCTTCCGTCTGAAAGTTCGTTGTCAAAATGAAGCACGGTAAGGTCGCCCGACCGAGCGAAGTCCTCGCCGAAACAGACGGGCAAGTCCGTCGCAAGCAGGACAGGCTTTACTTCCTTGAACCATTGGCGACATTGCTTTTCGCGGCGGCTTGCTTTTTCAAATGTGAAGGAATCATCGGCAGAGAAACGAAACACAGGCTTGTCTTTGACGGCGACTGATGAAACAAGCGCGGCAGGAAAGTAGCGTTCGCCGCTCCGTGTCGGTATGCAGTACAATTCCTCGTCCGCCGCGTCGCCATAGTCTTTTTCAAGTTGTGCAAGCCACCGTTTTTCCTTTTCCTCCGACCACGCTTTGTCCTTTACTTCGCAAATTCGCTTGTAAAGACCGTCCGCAAGCGCGTCCGTTATCGTGGTATGGTGGAGCGAATAGTCTTTGTCGCCCGAATGAATCTGCTGAATGAGAATGTTGAACGGATTGTCGTCGCCGTTGTGCGTGGATAGAATTGACACCGAGCCGCCCCACATAAGGAGTGCCATAGCCGCTTTCAGAAGTTCGCTCAAGTCGTCAACGAATGCGGCTTCGTCGATTACCACATGACCTTGCTTCGAACGGAGCGAGCGCGGAACGGANGGCAAGCCCCAAATCTCAAATCCCGAATCAAAGCGGATTCTGTAGACCATGATGTCTTTGTCCTCGTCCTTGACCACAACTTCTTCCATATCTGAANAGGCGATGCCAAGAATGTGCGCCCAAAAAGCGCAGTCATTTATGAACTGCTGTGTCATTTCCTTTGAATACGAAAGATAATAGCAGTTCATTCCGCCAGCCGATTTTGAAAGCATTGAAATGAGGACGCAGTTCAGAGCCTCCACATAAGACGCGCCGATTCGCCGTGATTTTTCCCATACTTTCACAAGTGCCTTGTCGAGCAACCATGATTTTTGATACGGCAGCAGGACTGCCTTGTTCATCGCTTCCTGTATTGTCATTTTTCNGTGATGCTGAATATCTCAGCCAAGATTGCTTCTTTTGTTTCGGACGTAACGCCCTTCTGTTTGCAGACGCTCTCCACCTTTTCTGCGGTCTCTTTCTGCACGGCGGCTTTGATTTCCGCTTCGCGCTGTGCGTTCAGTTTTTCCGCTTGTTCCAGTTCCTTGATTGCGCGGGAAACCTTGTATATAATGTCCGACAAATCTTCGGGCTTTATCTCGCTGTCGGTGTCGCGAAGTTCCTCTATGTCGGTGATGAGGTCAAATGCCATGAGACGGATATACTCGTTCGTCACTTTGCCGAGTTTGTTCCGATTGTCCGCGCCGTATTTTTCTAGGTAAGCGTCCGCGACCTCACGCGCCTGTCGATTCTTGGCGGCGAACTTGTCCATGCGGAGTTTGTANCGGTTCACGCTGCTTTTGCTCACGACGGTTTCGCCCGCCTCGTCGTTTATCAGTTCCACGACCTCTTTTTGTGTGACGGCGGGATTTTGNAGNAGTTCAATCAGACGGTTTCGGATATTTTCGGGAAGCCTGTCGATGCTGGATTTTTGTCCCATAGTCAGTCCTCCACGGGCAGGTCTACGCCGTCCTCGCGNGCNAAGCCGAGCGCGACTTCCTGCCCGTGTTTGGTGAGCCGCATGGTGAAAATGTTCGTGTCCAGTCTTTCGATTTTGACAAGTCCGCGTTGCTCCATCCAAAAGCAGATTGCGTTCACGCGTTCAAGTGGAAGCGTGTGTCCGTAGACGCGAAGCAGTCGTTGCGCCATTTCATTTGAAAGCGTTATGCTTTTTTCAATTCCCTGCAAGATGATGATGCGCTGGTTNCCGATAAAAATGTCTTTCATCTCTAGCCCCTCGGCGTGTTGCTGATGAACCACCCTTGTATCTGTTTTAAGATGTTGTTCATGCCTTTTATTTCGCCCTCAATGCTTGAGAGCCGTTGTCCGAGATTAAGGTTGACATCGCGTTGGAGGTCGGACACGTTTTTTTCGAGCGCGGCAATACGTCGCTCCAANTTTTCCGTTTTTGCGATTGCACCTTCGCGAACTTCGTTGATTTCANGNCGCGCCGCNNTTTCNGCTTCCTTTATTTTTTTGTCAGCCTCTGCCCGCATGCTACTTATNTTGTCGTCGGTTTTCTTTGAGTAGGCTTTCCATATTCCCATGAAGAAGCCGCTCACGGCGATGAAACTTCCGATGCAGGACAGGACGAATTTTGCAATTTCCATAATTACTCCGTTGAAAGTATGTTACCAAAATAAAAGAACGCCCGTGCTTTAACAGGCGTTAATAAAGAATCAGTTTTGAATCCGTATCATAAAACCAAAGCCGCCGCCCAAAAGGAAGCCCGTGCCTAAACCGCCAAAAGCGAAAATCAACCGCTCGCGTTTAAGGCGATTGATTTCTACCTCGTACCGTTCGGCTTTCACGCGCCAGTATTCTGCTTCGGGAACTCCCGCGAGCAATCCCTGCTTGTAGCCCTCATTGAACGCGCGGTCAATCGCTTCTTCCGCTTCCTGTTCCACAATCTGAATCAGCCGCTCCACCTGCGAGCCTGTGTAGTTCTGATGCAAGTCTATTCCGTATTCGCTCGCGGAAATCGGATTTGAAACTGTCTTTTTCTGCGCGAAGCCCGTCTGCGTTGTCAGCACGAGACACAAGGTCAGCGGCAGGAGTGTTTTCAATCTCATTTTTCTTGTCCTCTTTTGCTTTTTCCGCGTCAGCAGTTTTTTGCACGTCTTTTTTTCTCACAAGCAAAGCACCTGTGAGAAGTCCAAGCGCGAACAAGCCGACGACCACAAGCACCGATTTAATTATCTGTATTGCCTTGCTCATCCGTGCCAATCCACTTTTTGAATTTACGGTAAATCGCCTCGTAGCCGAACACGCTCACCGCAAAAATGACCGCCCAATAAAACGGTGTCTGCTTCCAAGTGAAGAATTCCCCGAACGCAAGAACGACTGATTCCACGCCGCTCAAAACCGCAGGGACATAAATCCTGTAGCCCTTGAGCCTGTCTTTTGTGTCAGCCGTCTTGATGATTTCGGTGAGAAGCACCGTGAGAATGATTGCGACAATGACAGCCGCAGGAATGTACTGTGTCAAATTTGCGCTCATACCAAACTCCCGTAGAAGTCTTCAATGACCTCTCCCTTGATTTCATCGTTAGGCTTTACGCCATTTCTTTTGAG
Source organism: Treponema sp. (assembly GCA_014804085.1). Taxonomy (GTDB): domain Bacteria; phylum Spirochaetota; class Spirochaetia; order Treponematales; family Treponemataceae; genus Treponema_D. The sequence continues at coordinate 35,468 of JAAVAM010000056.1, forward strand.
AACGTCGTTCAGCCGCGCAAGGTCTGCGGATGAGAGAATGAAGCAGCCCGCGCTCCAAGCGTAATTGCTGTCGCGACCGAGTTTCTTTGACCATCGGTCATGGATAAGCCAGCGTCCGTTTTGGAAGCCGTCCGCTGATGTCTGCATGGCGTTGCGGTCGATGGTCTGACCGTCAAGGTCTTTCGTGTTCGTAATTGCGTGGATTTCGCCGTGAAACGCCCTCGGCTCTACGAAGCAACGAACGGTAAATTCACCTGCCGCCACCGTATCGCCATGCGGAAGATTGTCGCCGGGGCTTTGGTCGCCAAAGCAGTAGTTCGCCACCGTCTGCGCGGGGGCTTTGAACAGGATTTCCGAATCGTTGAAAAGCAGCAAAAAGTCCAAACTGTTGTTCTTCCAGTTGTTGTCAAAACCGTCGGGCTTCTTGGGGTCTGCCTTGAAATCGTAACTCTTGCGATTTCGCCATACTTCAAATTTTAGCATCGTTCACCTCCACCTGTAAGGATAACAGGAAGAGGATTTCTGCATGGTTTAACGGCTGTTAAAATACTTTTTGTTTTTTTATGGTCTATACTGTGGGTATCTTTTGCAAGGAGNATGANAATGGCTGATNTTGATGAAGNAGTTTCGGGAGATGGTGAGAACATCTATGATGGGCATGAACAAGCGAAANAAGCCGTGAGCGATTACGGCGATATTGTTTTTGCGGGGACGAAAGANGGCGAGAATTACGGCTTTTATCTTCCCGATACTGTTACAAACGCAGACGGGAGCATAAGCCTTACNGATTATGTCATTCTGACTGGCGCGGAACACATGGAACTGATGGACGGACAGTCGGCNGGGAAAGTCATTGTCTTTCACAAGGGTGCAAAGCCCACACTTGACGACCCGCCGCCACCGAGCGATGAGGAACTTGCGNCACAAATCCGCTCAAAGCGCGACGCACTGATTGACGAGGTGGAGTGGCGCATACAGCGATATCAGCAACAGTCAGCACTCGGAATCGAAACGACCGATTCTGCGGAAGCCTATGCCGCAATTCTTGCCTATGTGCAGGAACTGCGCGACACAACCAAACAGGACGGATTTCCGAAAGAAGTGGTATTTCCCAAACTGGCGGTATAAAAGAATCGGGCGGCTGATATGCCGCCTCTCAATTATTCTTTTACAAGTTGGTCTACGATTTTATAATCTTCAACAGGAATGAATATTTTTTGACCACGTGGAATTTCACTTTTTGAAACACCGATAAAAGTCGCGGATTCGCCTTTATCTGCTTCAATTCCAGGCGCATTTCCCGCTCCAATAACAAATGTCATTGTTTGCCCCGATAACAAATAATCATTTTCAATGGCAGATGTGTTTTCTTTTATTTTTATCTTTATCTCAATTTCTGTAAGCCAGCCATAATCTTCTTGTCGATACATCGGGTATCTGTCATTTGCATTGTACTGAACAATCTCTGCCTTTGCATATTCTACACAATCGGGATATTTTTGAAGAACAGGAATACAGCGGCGCGAAAAAGATTTTAGTATTTGCTCCAAAACTTGCGCATCGACATCACCGTGTACAGAATTTGAGATGGTTGCGTTCCAATCTATATCCACAATGTTATTTTCCTGTTTCGTTTCCGTTTTTGCAGGAGAAAAGAAAAACGAATGAACGGCAATAATCGGAATGGCGACAAAAGCACAGACCGCAAGGGAAACACAAATAAAACCGATTGTGAACTTGCGATTTTTTGAGACCAGTAAAAAAATGCCAACCACTAAAAGCAAAAAGGCTATAAATCCTAAAATGTAATACATAAATCAATATCCCTTCTTAATACGGATTTCTGTGCAACCAAGAAATGACTTTGCCGTGAATACGTAGCATATTTTCTGCCTGTTCATAACTGATGATTTCGGGATTCGGATAGCGTTTTGCGTTTTCGGAACTGATGACGATTTTGCGCTCAAGCGGGCGGTACTCAAGATGTTTCACGCGGACATCTGCACCAATGCTGATGACATATACGCCGTCGCCGTCAATCTGCGTTCGATCGAAAACAGCGAAGTCGCCGTTGAACAGATTCATATCCGTCATGCTGTCGCCGACAACGCGCACGATGCCGCAGTTCTTCGGATTCGCCCCGCCGAGCATTTCCAAGACGGTTGGAATGTATTTGTCAACTTCCTGTAATTGCGTTTCGGGCTGACCTCGCCCTGCGGCTGCCGTTTGCGTGAAAACAGGAAGCAGAACCAAAGCATCAAAGTCCGTTTCTTTTGCATCAAGGGGTATCATAGTGCCGTGTTTGAGCCTGAACACATCGAAAGTTTTTGCATATTTAGGTGCAGGCATGTTTTCCATCGGCGTGTCCGCCGGGTAATCTTTAATTTGTTCAAAACGTTGTTTTGTTATTTCCTCTTTTGACACCCCTGTTCGCTCTGAAATTTTTTCAAGAATTTGTGCTGAACTGCCAGCCATCAATTCTGAATATGGATATCCCATCTGCGCAAGTTTGGTAAGTATTTTTATAGGTGGCTTCGCTTTTCCGATTTCATAACTCGCCCAAGTTGTCTGTGGTATTCCCAATTCTTTTGCCAATTTTGTTTGGCTTAAGCCTAGCGATTTTCTCGTTTCTAGCAAATAATTCGTTAAATTTTGCAAAATTTACCTCATTTAGCAATATTTTCGCTTGACATTAGCGAAAATATTGCTATACTTTAATTATCGGTAAAAAACAAAAGTTTTTTAACAGTTTGCAAAAAGCCCGAAAGAAAATCACTCTGCAAAGGCTTTTCTTTCGGGCTAAACCACAACGCAGGGAAATTCCCTGCAAGGAGATTTTATGTATTGTAACACAAGAAGCCCAAGTCTGCAACGGCTTGACGCGGACAAGGGCAAATGGGTCACCTACCAACTTCGGCTTCGCAAAATTACGCATGCCGAAATCGCGCGTAGGGCTGGCTGCACAAGATCGGCAGTCACGAATGTGCTTGCGGGTCGCGCATCCTCGATAAAAGTCTATGTCGTTCTTTGCGCGATTTTGGGCTTGTCCGCAATAAGCGAACTTCTAACAAATGTGAAAAGGAGCGCGATATGAAAATGGCGGACAGAAACTGCAAATGGGGAATCGAACAGTATGGTGCTGAAAAATGGAATCAGCGTTGTGATTATGAGGATGACAAAGAAAGTCGCAAAGAGCGGCTTTTTGAAGAAGCCTCAAAATCAGAGAACATGGCAAAACTCTTTGCCATCATCAATAACTTTTTCGGCGAGGACATGGACTTCCACTACAAAGTGGATGTTGAAAAACGAAAAATCAATATCGCCTCTGGTGTAGACCTTTCAGACAGACCTTTTATCCGCTTTGCTTGGAAAAAATTCATCATAGAAAACTTTGGCGGCGGAATTGGCTGTAGCGAACCTTACTGCCTTGATGACAGGGATTACAGCAAGCCCGTCAAAGAAGTCTATTACTGGATGGATATTCAATATTCATACAAGCATATCGATGGCGGTTCAAACGGAGCGTCGATTGGAACTGCGTACTTCAAAGAAGACGGCAAGTGGACTTTTGTTCCAGACGTTGACGAGGTACAAAAAAAGAAACTCCACGAACCTTGCTGTGAAAATTGCGGGGTGCATACGGAGGAGAAAATATGAAATGGGATTTTTCAAATCCGATGTTTCCGAAGCCCAAGACGGAAAAAAGGCGTAGCCTTTCGCGATGGCAGGAAGAATTGGAGTACACGCGCGTCCATTTCGGACGACTGCTTCATAATACGCCGCGAACATGTGTGTGCTGTCTTGAGTGGAGTGAAACCGAAGGCTACATCGACATTGTGTTCAACAACGGAACACGAAAACAGGTCATGGCGGTCGGCGATTCGCCCAAAGCCTTGATGCAAGACATTTTGAGCAAACTAAACTAAAGGAGTTTTATATGGCAACCAACAAAGATTATTTGGAAGATGCGCAGGGACGGCTTATACCTATGTCAGCCGTCAAACCCATTGACAAAAAGCGACACGATGCTGTCCTTTCGATTATGAAAGACACTTTCGCGGAACGCGACCGCTTGATTGAATTCAAGCGGAACATTTGGATGCGGGTGCAGGAGTTCCTTGCGGAATCCGCCAAAGACAGCGGAGCGCGCAAATTCGGCGGCGCAAAGGGAAATGTCACGCTTACGAGTTTTGACGGCAAATACAAAGTCATTGTGGCTGTGAACGACACTATCCAGTTCAACGAAAAATTGCAAGTTGCGAAACAACTTATCGACAAATGCATTGCCGACTGGAGCGAGGGCGCGAACAAAAACCTCCGCGCGATTGTGGATGACGCTTTCAACGTGGGCAAGAGCGGTCTTGTCAGCACAAGCCGAGTATTGGGCTTGCGCCGTCTCCACATCACGGACGCAACATGGAAAAAGGCTATGGAAGCAATATCAGAATCAATGCAGGTTGCCAGTTCAAAAACCTACATGCGCTTTTACGAGCGTTTGCAGGACGGCAGTTTCAAACAAATTCCGCTTGGCATAGCGGTACTGTAAGGAGGCTCGCGTATGATGGGCTTTATTTATCGGGTGGGAATCAGAATAAAGGACTTCGGCGAGCGCATTCACAACAGCGGCATTCAGCGCATGGGGATAGCGATTAAGAATGTCGCGCTCAAAATGAACGCGAGGTGAAGCGTATGAACGAGAAACTTTCAAGCCAAGAACGGATTTTGGCAGAGGCGAAGGCTTTGAGCGAAAACCATCAAGACGGAATGAGCAACAAGAAACTTGCCTCGTTGCTCGGAACTTCGGAAACAAATATTTGCAGGGATATGTCAATCTTTGAAAAATTCGGATTTGTTTCCCGAAACGGCAAAGGGCGATGGCGGCTCTCCGAGAAGTTCGGCGGAATTGCTGGGCAGATAATGAAAAGTTATCAGAAAGCCCGCTTGACGCTGAGCGAAGAAGAAGCGCGTTACGCTTCTGTGATGCAATAAAAAAAGCAAATTCCCCCACGTGGGGGAATTTGAACGCGAGGTGAAATTATGGGTAGAAAACCATTGGAAAAAACAAACGAAGATGCGCAAGTGATGGATTTGGTGGCGAGTTCGGCGGCTTCGCGTGAAGTGGCAAAGCAAGAAATCAATGCCAAATTTCTTGCGCCTGGCGAAACCTACAATCTCCATGTCTGTTTGGAAAAGGCACGTATGTACCAAGACCAAATGGCGAGCGGAATGCTCGGTCTTGGTGCGCAGTTGCTGTTAATCAAAGAAAACGAACAGCACGGAAATTTTATGGCGGCAATTGAAGAACTGGGCTTGGCGCAGACATCCGCAAATTATGCGATGGCAGCGGCTCGCAAGTTCGGCGTAAATTCCCCCACGTGGGGGAATTTGGAGTATTCCAAATTAAAAGCCCTTACCGTTCTTGAGGATGACGACATTCGCAAACTGAAAGACGGTGATGAAGTGGATGGTATTGGAGCGATTGACGACATCGCGAAAATGTCAGTCCGCGAACTCCGCGCTGCACTCCGTAAGGAAAAACAAGAACATCAAGATGAACGCATGGCTCTTGAAGAGGTCGTGCGCAAAAAAGAAAGCACAATCTCGGCTCTTGAAATGCAAGCGGCGGGCATACAGCCGCCGACCAAAGAACAGGTTGCGGAGCGGTATCTTGACGAATTGCGCAAAAGTCTTGTCGGTGCGCTTTCAGTTGCAAAAGACAACCTCACCAGTGCGCGAATCCTCATCATGAAGGCACAAGAAATTGACGGAGTGACAGTTGAGCAACTCGACAAATGGGTTGAAGACGCAGACTGGATATCCGCCACTCTTGATGACACCTATCAGGAAGTTGTGCAAGGCATGGAAAATATCCATCCCGCGAAATAGGAGGACTTGCCGTGTACGAGGATTTTGCTTTGCAAATGAAAGCGGCGCGTTCGGCAAAGGAGCGGGGCGCGGTCATAGCCGAAATGTGCCGTGTATTCGGATTCGGCAAAGACAGCGCATATCGCGCTCTGAAAGAAAACGGTTGGGAGAGCAACCGCAAAAAACGGAGCGATGCGGGAACGTCAAGTATCAGCAATGAGAATTTGAGTACCGTTGCCGCGCTCTTGCAGAACAGCCTCCGCAAAAACGGAAAGAAAACTATGAGTGTTGAAAACGCACGAAGCATAATGCTTCAGAATGGCTTTGACATTCCTGTGGGAAACCGTCAGTTGAGCGGGCTTCTCAAAANTCGAACGCTGTCCACCGAGAGCACCGCAAAGCCAAGNCCGCATCAGCGGATGCGCTCGGAATATCCGAACCAAGTGCATTTTGCCGANCCATCAGTCGCGCTGATGTATTTCGCCCCGAACGGCAAGCAGAAGTTTTTGCGCGACGATGAAGTCTACAAGAACAAGCCGTTCCTTGAAGGCAGGGAGAACCTAAAATGCTGGCGGTATGTTTTGACCGACCACTATTCGGGAACAATCTGCGTGAGATACTACGCGGCGGCTGGAGAGAACTCGGCGAACATGTACGATTTTCTTCTTTACGCATGGGGAAAGAANAAAGACCCGCTCTACAACTTTCACGGCTTGCCCGAATTGCTGATTTGGGANTGCGGCTCTGCCAACATCTCAAAGCCAGTGACGAACGCGCTGAAAGCGTTGCGCGTAGAGACAAAGCCGCATCTGCCNGGCAATCCGCGAGCGAAAGGACANGTCGAAAAAGCAAATGATATTGTAGAGCGGCAATTTGAAAGCCTGCTCCGCCTTGAAGAAGTAGGCTCTATCGAAGAACTGAACNACGCGGCGGAACGGTGGTGCGCGGCTTTCAACGCGAATATGCTGGAACACCGCGATACGAGAATCGTGCGGGCGGGACGCAAAATCGGAAGCAGGACGCAGATTTGGAACAGGATTGAAAAAAGACATCTCCGCGAACTTCCCGACGAGGAAGTCTGCCGNCAGATATTCACGACAGGCGTACAAGTGCGCACGGTNGGCGGAGACCTTGCAATCAGTTTTGTTCATCCAAAGCGTAAGGTTGCGACGCGATACAGCCTGTCGCATTTGCCCGACATCATGGTTGGGCAGACGGTAAACGTCCAGCCGATTCTTGTTTCCGATGAGGCACTTGCTCTTGTCAGTTACGAAAACGCACAGCATGAGATACTGAGTTTTGAGGTGAAGCCCATTGAATACAACGAAGTCGGCTTTGACATTGCCGCGCCTGTGTTCGGGCAGGAATACNAGAGCCAGCCCGACACGCTTCGCGAAAAGAACACAAAGGCTCTTGCCACGCTTGCCGCATCGGACGGCNCGGCGGAAGTTCCTTTCGCAAAAGTCACGGACGGGCAAGGCTTCAAGACGCACAGCCTCATTCANGCCGAAAATCCATGGTTCAAGCCGCAGACTGGAAANCAAATTGAAGTTGCCGCTAGTACTGTGGAAGTCCACGACATTCTTATCAGCGCGGTGGAGATGGCGAAGCGGTTCAAAGCGCGGGCGGGCTATCTTCCCGATGGTTTCATCGCAAGTCTGAAAAAGGAATATCCCGACGGAGTTCCTGCGCAACTTGTTGATGATTTGGTCGCAGAATATACGAGCGGCACGAACGCCGCAAAACTGGCATAACAGCCAAAGGAGCAAATTGTGTTGACGATGAAAGCGTACAAGAAATTCGGGCTTTTCCAAGACCCGTTCAGCGGGGATGTCACAAAAGCGGATGATGTCTACCTCACGGATGAAACCCGCTTTATAGCGGAGTTCCTGTATCAGACCGCGAAAGTGGGCGGCATGGTCGCACTGCTCGGAGAGAGCGGAAGCGGAAAGACGACAATACGCCGCTATGCCATGGACAGAATCCAAGCCGAAGGGCAGAAAATAAAAATCATCGCCCCGCGCTCAATCGACAAGGCGCGGCTCACCACAAGCGCGATATGCGANGCAATCATTCAAGACTGCTCCGCCGAAAAGCCAAAGCGGACGCTCGAAGCAAAGTCACGGCAGGTTGAACGCATCCTCACAAACAGTTCACGTGCAGGATACAACCATGTGCTGATGATAGAAGAGGCGCACGACTTGAACATTTGGACNCTCAAATACCTAAAGCGTTTTTGGGAACTGGAAGACGGTTTCAANAAATTGCTTGCTATCGTGCTTATCGGTCAGACNGAAATGAAAGCNAAACTCGACGAATCGCAGAACTGGGAAGCCCGCGAGGTTATCCGCCGCATCGAAGTGNTGGANNTGAANCCNCTCGGCANGGGCAAAGAAATCGCTGACTATCTTGAAATCAAGTTCAAACGGCTCGGCAAGGAACGCGNCAAAATCATAACGNATGACGGGTGCGAGGCAATCGCAGAGAAACTCCGCAAACAGACGCGGCGAAACGTCGTCTANAGCGTGGGCTATCCGCTTCTGATAAACAACTGGACGCGCATGGCAATGAACCAAGCCGCAGAATTCGGGGCGGACTGCGTGGACAGGGACGTGGTGAACTCACTGTAGGGGGCGCGGAATGACGACGGGCGAATTTGCGNACTTGGTAGAGCGTATGCGTTCCGCGCAGAAATCATGGTTCAAGTTTCACTCGCCGTCAGACTTGGCTACGAGCAAACNACNTGAAAAGGAAGTTGATGCCGCGCTAGCCGAACGCAAGAAAAGGCTGGCTGAGGCGGCGCAACCAACATTGTTGTGAGGAGGATTTTNAAATGGGTGGAATAAAAATCACCATCACGGTTTCCAAAGAGCAATACAACGCTCTTTGTTCANTAGCAGAAAGAGAAGGTCTTGGGCGTGTNTCGACGCTCGTGAAAAGCGTAGCACTGAAAAAGGCGAANGCACCACGNNACGGCNATACAAAGGAAATCGCCGTCACNCTNGACAATTTCGGTGAAATTGCTGAATACGCAAGAATAAAACGCTTCGGTTCTGTCGAAAGTTTTGCGGGGTATGCAATGGAAGCGTGGATGCAGAGAAATCCGCTCACGGCGGTTCAAAAGGCATTGGCAGGGAAAAGTATCAACCAAAGCCAAACGGACGCGCTGTAGGGCTTCCGCACTAGTGCGAAAGGGGTTTTNTCNCCTCNCGCTCGTGCGCTTTTAGGCTGTACAGCCGNGCGCAATAGNGNGGTGATTTTTTGCGAAGGAGGTACGATGAAAGACAGGATAGGCAGGGCAAAAATAATTCAGTTGATACACATTGCGAAAGCGCAGGTCGGGCTTTCGGACGAGGACTACCGCGCTGTNCTTGAAAGCACTGCAAAGAAATCAAGTTGTTCCGAAATGACNCTTTCAGAACTTGACGACACGCTCAAGGCGATGAAAAAACTCGGCTTTCGTGTAAAAAAACTTGAGACAAAGGAAATCGAAATTGGATGGGACACGAGCAGGGAGCAGTTGGATTACATCAAGGGAATGTGGGAACTTGTCGCCCGCGAAAAGACCGACCGTGCGTTATACAGTTTCATAAAGCGCATAACGNGAGTGTCGCACCCGCGCTTCATGGATGCGACCGACGCGCAGAAAGTAATCCTTGCCCTGCGAAAGATGATGGCGGACNCGGGCTATAATCCCGATCACAAGGAGAATGCCAATGACAAATGAACTGAACCTTGCAAACGAGATGGTCGCTTCCTGTTCCGCGCGGCTTGGCAGGGGCGAGCATGAAACGGCAGTCAAAGGAATTCGCGCAATCTGTCAGTATTATGGCGGACAGATGATTTTTCTCCCCAAGTTCAAGCGTGACAATTCCAAGACGGCGGNANGCCTTTTTGGAATCCTTGCCGACGCGGTGGGNGACGGCGCGGCGGAAACAATGCTCGATGTCATCATGTCGCAGTTCGGCGGAGTGCAGATTTACATTCCNCNAGAAATTCGGGCATTTAGGGACGAGGTGGCAAAAGAAATCTATGAAAAGTATGACGGAACGGACAAGTCGCGTGGCGAAATCTGTCGCGACTACAAGATAACTTTCACGCAAATTTATCGTCTGCGNGAGCGAGCGTTGGAACTTAANNGGCAGAAAAANCANCCGNNNTTATTTGATGATTTGTAACGGCGGTTAAACTATGTGCTGCCAAAAAATGAGGTAGGCTGTCAGTATGAAAAANACTGACAGCCTTTTTTTATGCCTCAACGCGGAGAGCGGAAAAGTTCCGAGCCGCATTCAGATTCTGCCCGCAGGGACGGAAATCAAGGGCATTGACGGTCGCCATTGGAAGAATCACGACCCNGCCGCGCTCTGCGCCAAGATGAACGCGAGCGACCGCGTGACCGTAAAGAACGGCTGTGTCATCGATGAAAACCATTCGACCGACCTTGCCGCGCCAAAAGGCGGCGAAGCCCCAGCGTTCGGGTGGTTCAAGAATTTCACGGTCGAAGCCGACGGCTCGGTTTGGGCGGACGTGGAGTGGAACTCGCGCGGTGAGCAAGCCGTGGCAAACAAAGAATACCGATATATCAGCCCTGTTTTCACGCGCGACAAAGACGGAAACATCTTGGAAATTCTACGCGCCGCGCTCACNAACAATCCGAACCTTGACAATCCCGCATTAAATTCATCGCAGGATACTGCGGAGGAGAAGAATATGGAAAAAGAACTTTGCGCCGCTTTGGACATTCCCGAAACGGCGACAACGGCAGACGCGCTCGCGGCAATCGCCANACTCAAAACCGAGTTGAACAGCGCACAGAGCAAGACGGTAGACCTTACCGCCTATGCACCGAGAGCCGACCTTGCCGCCGCACAGCAACGNGCGGAAAAGGCGGAAAAGGAACTCGCCGAATTGAACGCGGCGAGCCTCAAGGCAAAGGCGACCGCCGCCGTCGAACAGGCGGTAAAGGACGGCAAGATTGCGCCCGCAAGCAAAGATGTCTATATGGAACTTTGCGCTACGGCGGACGGGCTTGCGCAGTTTGAAAAGATTGTCGCGGCAACGCCGTCAATCACGGGCGGGGCGCAAGTTCCCGACATGCCGCCNGCANACGCGGAATCAGTCGAACTGAACGNGGCAGAAAAGGAATGGGCTTCTTCCATGGGCTACACGGAGGAAGATTGGAAAAAAATCAAAGAGGCAGGTAANTAATGGNTATCATNAACACCACAACCCTTAACAATCTCCGCACCACGATTCGCGGGGAATTCAAAGTTGCATTTCAAAACGCGAATGCGAACTCAATGTACAAGCGGCTTGCGACGACAATCGTGTCCNCAAGCAAGACCAACACTTACGNCTGGCTCGGCAAGTTCCCGCAGATGCGCGAATGGGTCGGNAAGCGTGTCGTAAAAGACATGGCTGAATCAAGTTANCANATTACGAACAAGANNTACGAATCAACGCTTGGCGTTGAGCGCACGGACATTGAGGACGACAATCTNGGCTTGTATTCAACCATCGCNCAGAGCATGGGACAGGAAGCGAGCGACTTTCTTGACCGCNANATTGCCNAACTGCTGAAAAACGGCTTTACCGCCACCTGCTATGACGGTCAGAATTTCTTTGACGACGAGCATCCNGTCTATCCGAATNCGGACGGAACGGGAACGGCAAGCACCGTCTCNAACATCTATAAAAANNCGGCATCGGACGNCGGAACGCCGTGGTTCTTGCTCTCGCTCAACCGCCCGCTCAAGCCGCTCATCCACCAACAGCGCACNGGCATGGAAATGGAATCGCTTACCGACACAAAGGACGAATCCGTCTTTATGGAAGACGTGTACCGTTACGGAATCCGCTATCGCGGAAATTTCGGCTANGGCTTNTGGCAGCAGGCAGTGGCTTCCAAAGCGGATTTGGACGGCAGCGCGTTTGAAAAGGCGTATGAACTCATGCAGAGTTTCAAGCGCGATGGCGGCGACCCGATGGGCATTATGCCGACCGCACTTGTCGTGCCGCCGAGTTTGCAGAGCGCGGCAGAAAAAATCTTGAANCGCACGACNCTTGACAACGGTGCGGGAAACATCAACTACAACAAGGTTGAACTCATCGTCAATCAGTGGCTTGCATAAGGAGAACGAAAAATGGGAAACAGCAACAAGAACAATCNGAACAGGAATNANTCNGCCGACGTACAGGCTGCCGCCGCCAACGGCGANGANAAAGAAAACGGCACGACAACTGCCACGGAAATTCAGAGCANCACCGAACAGCAGNNCAANGCGNNTACAGGAAACGACACCGNCGACAACGNTGCGAATCCGCCCGCNNCTGTCGTTNCCGCAGTTCCGCCCGCCGACNAAAAAGGCGACGACGCAGACAAGACGGACGGCACAGGCGGAACGCCGCCCGCACCCACCGAAGGTGCGACGGCAGANAAGACGGTCACGATGATGCTCCGCCACAAGAGCCACACGCCGCACTACCATCGCTGTGGACTTACGCTCACAAAGGTTTTCGCCGAATACGAAGTCCCCAAAGATTGTGTGGAGCGCATCAAGGGCGACAAGTGGATTGAAGTCAAGGGNGCGAAATGAGAACGCTCTTGACGGTCGGGCAACTCGAAGAACGGTTGCCCGCCGCGACNCTTCCGCTTGCNGATGACGGCGAGACGCTCGACACAAAGCGCATAGAAATCGCGCTTGGCGATGCGACAGGAATAATCGTGGCACAGTTGCCGTGGCTTTTGGACGAAAAGNCTGGCGACCTGCGTGACGAAATTCCGCCGCAGTTCGATGCGGCTATCCGCTCNTTCTGCGCGGACATCGCGCGGCACAAACTGGCTGACACTGTTTCGTCAAGCGAGGACGANCGCGANTGGTTCAAGACGACCATGAGCCTTATCGAAAAAATCGACAAAGAATACAAGGGCGGGCTTTCGGGNCCTGGCTTGCAGGAAAGTTTCGTCGTTGAGGCGGACGAATCGCAGGNCATACCNGAAACGCGCTTCTTCAAAAAAGGACGGCTGTTCTAGTGGCGGGTGCNGTTGTAGCGATACAGGACGACGAGTTGCGGGCGTTATGCTCGCGGCTCAACAAGATGGCACTGACACCGAGCGAGCGGAAATCTTTGCTCGGCTCTGTCGGTGAAGAAATGATAACGCAGACGAAAGACAGGTTTGCGGAAAAGAAAACGCCCGACGGCGACGACTGGGCGGACATAGCACAATCCACGAAGGACTATTACAAGCGGAAATTCGGAACGAGCGACCCTGGCAANGGCATTTTGTGGCGGCAGGGCGGTTTGATGGATTCAATGACGCAGGAAGTCGGCTCATGGAATGTATTAGTGGGNGCGACAAAAATCTATGCCGCCGTGCATCAGTACGGCTATATGTGGANAAATATTCCTGCGCGAACTTATATCGGNTTGAGCGCGGACGACAAGACTGAAATTGCCGGGATTATACTCGGATTCTTGGAAAAGAGGGGCTTGTGAGCAANTACANTTATNTNGACATACGGAACGAAGCGGTCAGTCTNATTGAAAAACACTTCCCGAAAGAAAAATACAAGACAATGAAAGTCATCGCACACGCGGGGCGGTTCACCGAAGCGGAAATCAGACGGCTCGCAACACAGACACCCGCAATAATCACATCGCTCATGCANATAAGCGACGGCGAGGGAACGGACAACTCCGCTTGCCGTTTTGTAAGTTGGGTGCTGTGCCGCGCGAGCAACGCGGACAAAATCTACGACGAAGGGCTTAAATANACTTCGCTTTTAATCCCTGTTATCAGAAGTATACCCAACGAATCAAAGTACAATGGAACAGACGTAACGGACATCGANGCGGAAAATCTTTACAGCGGAACGCTTGACAACATCAACATATCGATGTGGGCTGTGGCTTGGACTTGGAATGTCCGTGCGACGCAGATTCCAGACGGAACATTTGCGACAGACGATGANCTTGAAATGTTTGAAGGCGCGGACGGAACTCTTNAGGTTGAGGAACGGGCGGTCGGNTCAAAAGCAGATATGGAGGTCTAAATGGCAATCTCTTTTAGAGAAATTCCTGCAAACCTGCTCGTGCCAGGGCAGTATCAGGAAATCGACAATTCGCTTGCGGGAAGCGTGAGCGATGTNAAACGCGCACTTATGATTGGCACAATGACATCATCGGGGACGGCGACCGCAGGGAAAGCCGTGCAGGTGCGCAGTGCGGACAAGGCGAAAAAACTGTTCGGGAACGGAAGCCCTGCCGCTGTCATGGCGGAGGAATTTCTTGCGCACAACACCACCGAAGAACTGTTCATCCTGCCGATTGCAGAGCCAAGCGCGGGAANGAAATGGACGCGGAACTTCACGGTTGCCGCCGCCAACGCCGCGACTGGCTCGGTCACAGTCACAATCAATGCGAAGGAACTGTATGCGGCTGTCGCGGAAGGAGCGAGCGCAAACGATGTCGCATCGGCAATCGTCGCCGCANTCAACGGCGCGGATAACTGCCCTGTTGAAGCGGAAGTCGTGGAAGCCACCGAAAACACGCCTGTCGCGGTCAAACTTTCTTCCGTCGTCAAGGGCGTTACTGGCAACTTCAACACGGTTGCAATCACATCGGGGGCGGTCGGTGTCGCTGTCACCGCGCAAGCCGCAACGCTTGGAACGCTCTCGCCCGAAATCGAAACGCCGCTCAAAAATCTTGGCTCGGTACGCTACCACTACCTTGCGAGTGAATTCACTGATGCGAAGAATTTGAAGGCTCTCGCAAACGAACTGGACGACAGATACACAGCAATGCGGCAGATTGACGGTCGGTGCTTCATCGCGCTTTCGGGCGAACTCGGCGACGTTTCGACGGCTGAAACCTTGTTGTATGCGGCGCAGGCAATCAACTGTCCGCACATCATTCCCGTACCGCGCGGCACTGCTCCGCAACACCCCGCATTTTGGGCGGCGGCTTGGTGCGCGGTTGTCTCGCGCTGTCTTGCCGACGACCCTGCCGCAAACACGACGGACATTGAGATTAACGACTTGGTGGCGGATGAATTCAGTTTTGACGACAGACAGGCACTGCTTGCGGCGGGCATCTGCACCTACCGCGTGGATACCACGGGGAACGTGCTTGTGGAGCGTGTCGTCACCAGTTACACGGAAAATTCCGACGGAGCGCGCGATACCAGTTATCTTGATATGCAAGTGGTTGAAACCGTATCGGCAATCAGAACCTACATCAACCAACTTGCCCGCAAACGGTTCAAGACTTGGAAACTCGCGCGAACGAACGAGAATTTTGGCGCGGGTTCAAAGGTTATGACACCTGCCGTGTGGCGCAGTTTCCTTGCGGAAGTATATCAGTCGCACTTCATTCAAGAAGTGCAGTGGTGTCAAGATTTTGAAGCCTACAAGGATTCGATTATCGTGGAAGTCAAGAGCGATTCAAAGACGCGGCTTGAATATCGGCACAGACCCGTCCTCATCGGTCAATTCTATGTAGGCGCGGGCTTGAACCAGTTTCAGTAATAGGAGCGAACAATGGCAGGATTAAGCAAGGTTATTCGGGTGGTGTCGTCCACATTCGGCGAACTGCCCATAAAGGCGGACGGCGGCACGTTCAAGCCGTCGGGTCACAAGCGCGAGACGCAGGACGCGGAACAGCCCGAAAACACGGGCTATGTCGAAACGCCGACACACGCGGAGTTGAAGCTGAAACTCAACGCATCGGTTGACCCGCAGACGCTTGACACAAGCGACGACACGCTCACCATATTTACGGCGGACGGACATCAGCATGTCATGCCAAATGCGTGGAGCGTGGATATGGGCGAACTCGGCAAGGGCGAATTCGACGTCGAATTCCATTCCGCAAAAAGTCAGAAATTGGCATAGGGAGCGCGTATGGAAACAATTTTTGAATACACGCTCAAAACGCCCGCTACCGCTGGCGAGCGGACGGTTACGGAACTGAAATTCCATCGTCCTAAAACCCGCGACTTTCTGCGCACGGACGGACACCAAATTGACAGCGTTGGCGCGGATGTGGCGTTGGTCTCATCTCTTACGGGAGAACCCGAAACCATTATTTCCGCAATCGACATTGACGACTGGGCGGTGCTTCGCGTGGAAATACAAAAGATTTGGTATCAGTTTTTCGGGATTAAGCCCACGGAAGAATCGTCAAAAAAAGCGGGCGCGGAAGCAGAGAAGATGACGGAGAAATCCTAACGTTGGAGCAAGTCCAAGACTGCGTTGCTGATATGGTCGTGGACTTGCTGGCGGTTCTGCATGGTATAAGTTACGAAACGGTGATGAATTTCACTTGGGACGAACTGAAATACTGGCACACAAAGACACAGCGATTGAGAGGACATGGATGAACGAGATAAAGGCGGGCGTACTGCTCTCTCTGAAAGACAAGTTCTCTCAGGGAATAAAGGACGCTGGCGGGACGGTGCAGAAATTCGCATCGTCCGCCGCTTCCGCGATTCAAGGCATAGACAAGGCATTTTCGGGGCTTGGCACGGCGGCGGGCGCGTTGGGCGTTTCGCTTTCTGTCGGCGCGGCTACCAAAGAAATAATCCAGTTAGACAACAGGCTTACTCGAATCGGACTGACAGCCGACGCATCGGCTGAACAGGTAAACGCGCTCAAACAGAAAGTCTTTGAAGCCGCATCCGATTCAAAAATCAAGATAGACACCACAAGCATAAATGACGCGCTCGATGTCGTTATGACAAAAACGGGCGACCTAAAATATACCGAAGACAACATTCGTAATATCGCCATCGCAATCCAAGCGACTGGCGAGCAGGGAGCGTCAATCGGCTCTGTGTTCGCGGAATTTCAGAAGTTCGGCTACACGGCAGACCAAATCTCCAAACTTATGGACGATATGGTCAAGCAGGGAGACCAGGGCGCGTTTACGTTCGGCGAATTCGCCAAGGCGGGGTCTGCTGTCATTTCCGCATACTCGCCGATTGGAACTGCGCCCGACGACATCAAACGCGCGAACGCCGCAATGCAGATTATTATGATGGGCACGAAAAGCGCGGAGATCGCCGTCACCGCACTCGGCTCTGCAATGGCTGAATTGAGCAGTCCCGACAAACAGCAAAAATTGATGTCCATCGGCGTTCGTGTCCGTGACGAATCGGGAGCGTTCCGTGACTTCAACGACATCATGGCTGACTTGCTCGCCGTGTCTGAAAAGGTCGGCAACACGGATTTCCTCGGTTCGATTTTCGGGCATACTTCGATGCAAGCAATCCGCGCTTACGGCAACTTTTACAAGGATATGTATCCCAAGTTGATGGATTTGGGCGACACCACGGGAGCGATGGAAGCGAAGTCCGCGAAAATGGCTGACACGCTCGCCGCAAACTTGCAGCAGGTACAGACCGCATTCGTGCGCTTCGCCGATGCAAAACTTACCGAGCCGCTTGAAAAATTGACGAACTTGCTGAACAAACTTGCCGAAGACCCCGACGCGTTCAACAGGATTTTCACGGGAATCGCGGTCGGCATCGGCTCAATCGCCGCAGTCAAAGGACTTGCGAGCGTTATGAATGTAATATCAAGCATCGTATCGCTCAAAAAAGGCGGCGGGAACATAAACATCGGCTCGAATGTAGGCGGGCTTGGAATGCCCGTGTATGTGACGAATTGGGGCGGCAAAGCGGGCGCATCCCCGCTTCCAAATGCGGGTGCGGCGGTCAATCAGCCCGTCGGAAAAACACCGACAGGACAGGCGGCAGGAACACCGCTCAACGTCGGTTCGCAGGGGAATACATTTCAGAAAATGGGCGGAGCGGCTTCACAGGCGGTCAAGGGATTGTCGGGAAAACAAATGGCGATGGGCGGAGCGGCGGCAGGAATCGCCACCGCGCTTGTCGCAATTCCGAACGCCGTCAGCGAAGTGTCGCAAATCAACGCGGACGAAACGCTGACCAAAAAAGAGAAGTCTGCGGCAAAAGGCGGTGCGATTGGTGATGCGGCAGGAACTGTCGTGGGCGCAACGGCGGGCGGCGTTGCTGGCGTTGCCGCAGGTGCGGCAGTGGGAGCGGCTGTCGGTTCAGTTGTTCCCGTTCTCGGTACGGCGGTCGGTGCGCTTGTAGGCGCGGGAATTGGAGCGTTGGGCGGCTGGCTTGGCGGCAAGGCGGGGCGCGCAATCGGCACAGGAATCGGAAACGCGGTTGCCGGAAAGGATGACGCACAGATACAGGTTGAGCGAACCGTTCTTGACGGACAACCACAACTACCGAATATGCCACAAACGATTCCTGCGCGGGAATTACCATCCGAAATCACAAACAATTATATGGCTGAAAGTCCGCAATACACGGGCGCGAAAGCCGAACTTTCGGGCGCAGCAGATGTCAATCTCAAACTTACGCTGACCGACACGCGCACCATGTTCACCGCAGAGACATCACGGAACACCGCGCGGAATATCCGTGTTAACACAGGAAGCGCGATTGAAGCGAGGAACATGCTATGAGTACATCAAACGCCGCCCTCAATTTCGATTCTTCGCTCCCGCGTACTTACAGCGATTCATGGCGCGAAGCCTACGGTCAGAACGAGGACACGCATCGCCTTTCGTCATATCAAGCACCGAACGGCGAGCCTGTCGTTTTCGCCTACGATTCAATATCGCTCAGTGGCGGGCAGAATGTAGACACCGCAGAATATCCATACGGCTTTTGGTCAAACACACGGCTCGGCGAAAAACCGCAGTCGCTCAAGATAAAAGGTCATGTAATCGGAGAAAAGTACATCGCCGAGCGCACAAAACTAGTCAGTGCATTCCAAGTCGCCACCGACGACGACAACCCTGGCACTATCGACTTGCCGCTGTGGGGACGGTTCAANGTAGTCGTAACCGAATGGAACGTGGACGAGGAAAAGGCAAGAACGGGACTTTCCGACATTTCCATTGACGTTNTACGNGCNGGCTACTCGGATACAAGACGGTTTGATGTNGCNGCAAGTAATCTGACCTCGCTAAATATTGAAAGCGCGGTTGCAGATTTGAAAAGCGCGGCTGTTTCTGCGTTTACAACCGTCGTAGAGAAATCAAAGGATGTTACTATGCTCGCGCAGGGCTTNGGGAAAATCACCCAAAAATTACAGGCAATCATAGGCAGAATACAGGGCGCACGGAACATTCTCAATGATATGACGAACAAAATCAACGCAATTACAAACCTTATCGCACAGGGGGTGCGTCTGCCAAAGGAATTGGCGCAGGCATTTGTATCGGCAATGTTTGGCATTCTAACAGGGCTTCTTGAAATCAAGAACGCAGCGGATGAAACCGCTTCTTACTTTATGAAAAACGACAGCGACAATGACGATAATTCAAGCGGATCTGCATCGAGCAACAGTTCTAGCACATCAAGCACCCTTTCCGCAATGCAATCGGAATCAGTCATGCAGAAGTTCATCTCGCGGAACGAAAAGAATGTACTGATGCAATTTCTCACTGCCGCAAGTTACGAAATTAATGAAGCGGCAATTACCAAACAGCAATATAACACGAAAACCGCAATGGAAAACCTGTACAGAACCGCTGCTTTTGGTGTGTGCGCACAGCTTCTCACCAAACTCGATGCAAGCGCGGAAACCTACAACAGACAGGACGGACTTTGGAAATTGCTTGAGAAACTCGAAGATTCCATCAACAAAGAAGATTCCGACGTTTATGCGGCGGTCGAAAACTGCCGCATCGCCTGTGCGCAGACGCTACTGTCCTGCAATTATGATATGGAACTGACACGGCACATCAAACGGGAAATGCCGTTGCTTGCGCTCGCGCTCTATCTTGGATGTGATGCGGACAGGATACGCGCGCTTAATGCCGTATCTGATTCGTTCTTGATAAAAGGGGATGTCATCTATGTCTGAAGTAGCAGTCGCCGTGTGGAATTCATCGGCACGGAAATATGTGGACATTGCTTTCCGCCGCGTGTTCGTGCGGAAGTCGCTCGACGAAATCTGTCACTATGCGGAAATCGAAATTCCCGAATCGGAGCGGACGCTTGTCCACAAACACGGCATCATACAAGTGCGTTATTTAAGCAAATACATCACGGAAAGCCGCAACGCATACGAGGGAAAATACGGCTACCACCCTGTCACTACTGTCTACATCGATGAAATAGACGAGGAAACTGAAAAGTCTACGCGCGGCATTATCGTCACAGGACGGAGCGCGGCGCGTGACATCATTGACAGCAAGTGGTGCGGCACGATTCTCGGTCAGCCGACACTGCTCCAAATCCTACGGCAGATTGCGGGTGATTTCGGTTTTGAAGATAAAGATGTCATCTGTTTGCCGACAACGGCGGGCGACACAACAAAGCCGGTTTTTTCTTTTTCTTGGGAAAATGAAAGTCCGTGGGCAAAGTTGCTCACCGTAGCGGACGCGCAGGGATTTATCATCACGTCTAACCAACTCGGCGGCTTGTACATAGAACAGCCCGCCCGAAGTGCGTGTAACTGGGGCTTCGCCATTGAAGAAGGCGTGAACGTGCGCCACCCGCGACGAAGCGAAAGCGGTGCGGAACAGTTCCACGAATACATCGTAAATTGCGGTGGCAAAGTCGGCAAAGCAACAGACAGCACTTGCCCGAACAATCGCAAACTGACAATCAATTTGTCGGAATTCATCATCGACCAAGAAAAACTGAATCGCCGCGCAAAAACCGAAATGCTCCGCCGCCGCGAGGACAAGGTTGTCTGTACCCTTTCGGGCTGGGGCTTAACCGAGGCGCAGATTCAGAAACTTGGCGACACATACCATAAAGAAATCTTTTGGGAAGTAAATCTTTTAATCCCTGTTAAACTACCATCCTGCAAGTTGAATGCTAATATGCTTATATCACAAGTGGAATACACGGCTGACAAGTCCGCATTCTCTTGTGACGTAACGCTTGTTAAGCCCGAGGCATATCGTTGAGTTGGGGAGACATCGCCGCGAAAATCAGAAATATTTTTCAGCCAGCCGAATTCGTAAANCGGAACGATGACGGCACATTACAGATACAGACGGCGTATAACCGTGTCATTGACAATGTTGAACCGTCATATCCCTATGGATTTAAGGCAAAGGCGACGAAGGGCAAGGTTACGGTGCTTTGCGCGGGCGGAAACTTGGACGCGGTACAAGTTCTTCCCGTTGAGGACATGGAAGACGCGCCCGAACTGGAAGACGGCGATGTGGCTCTTTATTCCGAAGGCGGCGCGTGTGTGATATGCCGCGCGGATGGCACGACGGAAGTGAACGGAACGCAGAACGGCGGTGTAGTCATCGGCTCAGAACTGAAAAAGCAACTTTCTGCAATGACAGCCCGCGTGGACGCAATCTACAACGCATTACAGAAATCACCGACCACCGCGCAGGACGGCGGCGCGGCGTATAAATCTGCAATCGTCACGGCTCTTTCCGCAGTCACACAGAAAGAGGACTTCTCCAACATCGAAAGCGACAAAGTGAAGCACGGCACGGGGGCAAAAAAATGACGATCGGAAGGCTTGAGAACTGGCAAGACATACGCGAACTTGTGCTGATGTCAATCGGCACGGACAAGGGCAGATGGTGGGCGGATAAGGAATTCGGCTCGGAAATTTGGAAACTTCGACAAGTCGGAAAGATAACGCCCACAACTGTCGGTACGTTCCGACAGTTTGTGCTTAACAGTGTGAAGTGGCTTATTGATGACGGGCTTGCCGCAGACATTAAGTGCGAGGCGGAACAGCAGGGACGCAATACAATCGCGTATCGTGTGGTTGTAACGCGCCCCGATGGAAAGACAATCAGCGTGGAGGAAAGTTGGAATGGCATTTGAACGCGAGACATTGCATTCGATTCTCGACAGGACTTACTCAAACTACATGAGCCTTTTCAAGCCGCTCGACAAGACACCACGCTACAATCTTTTAAAGGTACTTGCCTACACCGAAGGTGGCAATGTGCATCAATTGCTCGGCGACCTAGATTTCCTTTCCATGCAGATATTTCCCGACACCGCCACTGGCGAATATTTGCGGGCACACTGGTCTGACAGAGTTTCGCCGCTCTATGCGAGCGTGGCAACAGGAAAAGTCATTCAGACGGGCGTTATGGGCGCATCAGTTCCCAAAGGTCTAGTCTACACATCGGCGGCGGGAAAACGCTATTACACGAGCCGTTCATATACTGTCGGGAACGACGGCACGGTTGAAGTGTGGGTAACGGCTGAAAAATCGGGGGAGGATTCAAACCTTAACGCTGGCTCGGAAGTTACCGTCGCGTCCGCGCTCTCGGCAGGGCTTGATTCCACCGCGAAGGTCGCTTCGGACGGTATTGCAGGCGGCGTAAACGGAGAGACCGACGAAGAATATTTAAGCCGCGTTATGACAGCCCTGCGAAGCACAACTCGCTATGGAAAGCCGGGCGACTTCGCAGCGTGGGCGGTCGATTCCACGAGCGAAGTGACAAAGGCATTTGAAATTCCGAGTTTCGGCATCTTCGGTTCGCTTCTGATACAGGTTATTCACGGAAATCAGATTGACGGCGTGGAACAGGTTCACAATATCTCAGCGGTGCAGTCGTATATTGAGCAGTACGCGCCAAAAATCATCTTCACTGTTTGCACACCCGAACTCGTGGAAGTCACGCCTATGATAAAACTTTCAGATAGCGAGGACACCGTATCAAATCGAAATCTTGCAGTTCAACGGCTCAAGGTGTATCTGAACGCGAAAGCAGAGCCAGGATGCACGATAACACAAGCGGTCTTGCAGACCGTCATTGTTGACGGCGAGACCATATCAAAGGCGGAACTGACGCTTCCTCACGGAGAGGTCGCCACAACGGTTCTGCAATATCCCGTTTTGGGGGAAGTCTCATGGTTATAAAAAATCCCGATGCAGCTGAATACATTGAGCCGCTCAAAAAATTGTTTCCGCAGGGCGAATACTGGGACAAACTGCTTTCAGACGAAGCGAGCGACATCTCTCTTGTGTGCAAAGTCCGTGCAGAAAACCTTGCTGAATTCAAGGCGCGGATGAACCAATTACAGCGTGAGACATTCCTCGATTTTGCCGATGAGACCATCGACGACTGGGAGCGCATTTATTTCGGTTATAAAAATGACGACTTGGAACTAGAGAAAAGACGGTCGCTCTTGCGAGCGCAAAAGTTTGGCGGCATAAATATCTCAATTTTAAAGACTATTGCCGAAACCTATGGTGGCTCGGTCAGCAAGTGGGAGATTCCATATATGCCCGCCGCATTTGCTCACGCACGGTTCGGGCTTACTTATATGTCGTCAATCGCTGGAATGTGGGTGGTGTTTGTTCATTGCTCCGTTCCTGAAACGAACAGGACGGGCTTTGAAACTGCGGTTCGGCGAGTAATGCTCGCAAATCAAACAATATTTTTCGTGTATGGAGATTAGGTTATGGCAGGAATGTTCCCGACAAACAAAGAGATTACCGTTTTCGGAAATACCATTCGATTTCCAGGCGTGACGGATGAAGGCGAATACACCAACGGCGACTTCAACAATCCCGCTACGCCACCGAGTTACATTGACGCGGAAACGCAAAATCTAATTTTGCATAATCTGAACAACCTTATTGCGCAACTCGGAGGTACGGCAAATAACACCGACAAAGACCAACTTGCGGCTTTGTTCACCGTGGCGGCTACTGCTCTGCGCGGCGTTCAACGCGACTCACGTGGACGGGCAAAGGTCGCCGCGCCGCTTGAAGATGACGACATCGCACGAAAAGCCGAGATTGACGCTGAGGCAAAAACGCGCTCCGATGATGATATTGCCATCAGCACGAGCCTGTCAAATCATACGCACAACAAAGACAACCCACATGGTATCACGAAGACACAGGTCGGACTTGGAAATGTGGATAACACCGCCGACAAAGATAAGTCCGTGAAATCCGCTGCGACTTGCTCGGGCAACGCCGCCTCCGCGACCAAGTGGCAGACCGCGCGGAACATCAACGGAATGTCTGTACAGGGCGACACAGACCGAGTAAACTATGCCGTCTGTTCCACGGCGGCGGGAACACAGGCGAAAGCGTGTGATTGCGCGGGTTTTGCACTTGTGACAGGAGCGGAAATCACCGTCAAATTTACAAATACAAACACACAAGCAAATCCAACGCTCAATGTGAACGGCACAGGCGCAAAGGTAATTTACTACCGTGGTGCGGCAATCGCGGCTGGTAATCTCGCTGCAAACCGTACCTACACATTCCGTTATAACGGCACACAGTACGAACTTGTAGGCGATATCAACACTGATACGAACACTACATATTCAAATGCAACGCAATCCGCAAACGGACTTATGTCCGCCGCCGACAAAAAGAAACTTGACGGCATTACGACATATAGCGAAGCAACCGCAAGCGCAGCGGGATTGATGAGCGCGACGGACAAGTCACGCCTGAACAATAATTATGTCACGGCATCGAATTTTGGCACGTCATCAGGGTATATAAAATATTCGAACGGTTTATTNCTGCAATGGGGAGCAATAACAAGCGGTGNTTCNGTTGTATTTCCGATAGCATACAAAACNGNTTGTTTNCCCNTTGGTGATTGGNTTTGNACNAACACNCCTGGCG
Source organism: Treponema sp. (assembly GCA_014804085.1). Taxonomy (GTDB): domain Bacteria; phylum Spirochaetota; class Spirochaetia; order Treponematales; family Treponemataceae; genus Treponema_D. The sequence goes on from JAAVAM010000056.1 coordinate 59,974, forward strand.
AGGCGGGTGACCATATGGCTAGTTATTCTTTAACAGGTTTTACATATGTCTATGGAGTTCCTAATGCTAACTCAAAAATAACATGGATAGTTATCGGTTACTAGAATCCTATAGTCATCCATTTCAATTCTGACGACGAATCGTGAGCAATCTTGAAGCTCGATTGTGTCACATTATTGTAATGATTGAACCCCGATGCACCATAATCTGTACGATAATAAGCGGAAAGTATTGCATAAGCAGTGTTAGAATACGCAACAGGAAGCGTTACAGCCTCCGAAGATGTCACACCTGTGTTATTGTTTTTGTGAGTTCCCCATTGCAGTAATAAGCCGTTCACCCAAAAAGCACATTCCTGCCATAATCTACTTGGAGGCAAAACAATGATTTATGGATATATCCGCGTATCGACCGACGGGCAGACGGTTGAAAATCAAAAACTCGCAATAAGAAATTTCTGCCGATACAGACGGCTTCGCCACATACAATGGATTTCGGAGACAATCAGCGGAACAAAAAAGCCCGAAAAACGCAAACTCGGCAGATTGCTCGAAACAGTGAAAACGGGCGACACTATCATCGTCACGGAGTTGTCTCGGCTCGGTCGCTCGCTGATGATGATTCTTGATGTACTTCAAGATTTATTGGAGAAGAAAGTGCGTGTCATCGCCATAAAAGAGGGGTACGAACTTGGCGATAACATTCAGTCAAAGGTGCTTGCATTCGCGTTCGGCTTGTCAGCGGAAATAGAGCGCACACTGCTTTCAGAACGCACGAAGCAAGGGCTGGAGCGGGCTAGAAAAAACGGCAAGCAAATCGGAAGATTGCCAGTGCAAAAACCGCTCCACTACAAACTCACGCCCCATCGCTACAAGATACGGCGATGGCTCAAAGAAGGGCGGAGCAAACTGTCAATCGCGCGGGAACTTGGCGTTACATGGTGTACACTTGACCGTTTCATCAAACTGCATCTGTACGACAAACCGCCAAAACCACTCACCGAGCCGCCGAAAAAGCACGGGCATCCTACGATTTTGGAGAAGCAGTGGTTTGAAAAGCATAAATAACAGGATTTAATATATTCCGTATCTGAAAAAATGCTATCCTTGGATTATAAAAAAGCAAAGGGCAGAAACCCGCGAGCGGCAACTCGCGGACAAGTGCAGACACACTTACAGGATAACCTGCTTCCACCCAGACATACTAGGAATATCGGTTGTTTTCGTCTTTAGGTTTAGTCCCCATTGATAAGGTCAATTTTATCACTCTAGGGGGTATTCAAATATGGGTGAATTCATTTACAAGCCGAAATATGCGGTCATTGTAATGTGCAAGGACGAGATTGAACAAAAATCAATCTTTGAAAAGTTGCAGCAGATGGGGCTTGCCATCAAGGTGGTGAGCGTATGAAAACAATCGGCGTGGAAAAAGAATGCAAGAATTACACGACCTACCGCGCGGAGCGCGTCAAGAGCCTTTTCAACGCGGAATACGGTCACAAGTTCAGCATTTCGGTCGATACGGATATTGACGAATTCGACTGGCAGATTGGCGTTGTGGTCGGAGCGTCGGGGACTGGAAAAACATCAATCGGGCAGACATTCTTTGACGGAAAAATCCATGACTTGAAAAGCGGCTGGGATTCCGACAAGCCCATTATTGACGCAATCGCGCCCGAAGGCGACTTCAATGCGGTAACGTCGGCTCTTTCGGCGGTCGGACTTGGCAGCGTTCCGTCGTGGCTTCGCCCGTTCTCCGTGTTGTCGAACGGCGAGCAGTTCCGCGCGGGGCTTGCGCGGCTTCTGCTCTCGGACGAAAAGACGGCGGTGCTTGACGAGTTCACTTCGGTGATTGACAGGCAGGTCGCGCGTATCGCGTCGGGAGCGTTCCAGAAGGCATGGAGACGGAAGGACGGCAGACAGGCGGTCATACTCACGCCGCATTATGACATACTGCCGTGGCTCGAACCCGACTGGATTATAGACACCAACAGGAAGAACTATAAAAGGGGGTGTCTTCGGCGACCCCGGTTCGAACTTGAGATTAGGCAGACCGATGGAAGTCCGTGGAAACACTTTAAGCCGCATTATTATCTAGACCTTCCGATGCCGATTGCCGCCCATTACTTCGTGGGGCTTGTGGACGGCGAGCCGGTGGCGCACGTCGCGGTCGCGCCGTTCTTCCAGAGCGGATATTACAGGGCGACGCGGCTCGTGGTGATGCCCGAATGGCAGGGCGCGGGAATCGGGACTCGGTTTCTGAACGCGGTATGTCAGTGGCACTTGGACGGGAACGGTCGCTGCGGGCGGAGACTCCCCGTGCTGTTCCATACTTCCCATCCGCAGCTTGCGGCGGCATTGCGGCGTTCCCCGCTGTGGGCGCAGAAAAGCGCGGTTCTGTATCAGAAGGCGGGAACGGTGTTCAGGAACGGAAACGGGGGCGGGCACAGCTGGTATGGCGGGCATTTCCGAGCCGTGCAGGGATTCGCATATATGGGGGCGAAGGATGCTTAAAGTGTTCATTGCAGGTCAGAAGTCGTTCGGCGCGGCTGTTTACAAGGCGGTCAGACAGGCGGGGCATGCGGTGACTGGCGTAGCCTGCCCCGCCGACGGTCAGCACTACGACAGGCTCAAGAAAGCCGCGTATTGCGACAGCCCGCGTCCCGTCATAATCGATTCGGACAGGCTGCGCTCGTCGGACATTCCCGACGGAACGGATGTCATAGTCGCCGCCCACAGCCACCACTTCATCAGCGCGAAGGCGCGTGGCAGGGTCAGGTATGCGGTCGGCTACCATCCGTCGCTCCTTCCGCGCCACCGTGGGCGAGACGCGGTCAAATGGACGGTGCGCTTCGGCGATGCCGTCGCTGGCGGCACAGTCTACGAACTCGGCGACAAGGTGGACGGCGGGGCTATAGTGCTTCAGCGTTCGGTGCTTGTGAAGAGGGAGTGGACTTACAGGGACTTGTGGCGCGAGACGTTGTTCCCGCTGGGCGTGGAACTCGTGCTTGAGACGCTCCGCATGATAGAAAGCGGGCAATACAGCGCGACACCGCAGGACGAGAGCCTCGCGACCTGGGAGCCTCCCGCAGACCAGAACGCGCGGCTGTTCAGACCCGAACTCGTGATGCTGGAGTGAGAAAGAAAAACGCTATGTGTAAACACTTTGCACATAGCGTGATTTTTTTATGGGGCAGTTATCGCTGCAAAAATATGTTTTTTTCGTTGCGTGTTACACAAGTGTGTCCTGATATGTCAGCACATTCAGGAAAAAGAAACAAAGATAAAACGTCAGAAGAAAGAGTTTCTTTACAACGACATTCTTTCCGGATTTTTCAATTATTGACAGCAACAAAGGAGCTTCGACTGCATAAAAAAGACTTCCGAAACGTCCTGCAAGAATCTCAAAGTCGCGGAAAACAAGATAATAAACGGTACTCACAAGATAAATTTGGCTTAAGAAAAATATTTTATTATCGAAAAACAGCCTTTTCTTTTTGCAAAAAATCCACAATGATATGCACACCTGCTTTAAAAGCATCGGATTCATCAAAGACATCGACTTTGAATATTCTGACCAGTACAAATAGTTTACGACGGTCTTCGGCAGCAAGCCCATTCCTTCAAAAACAAAAAGAAGATTTTTGACAGGAAACAGAACGGTAAAAACAATGCCAAAGACAAAGAACAGAGTCAAAAACAACTCATACTTTCTGGAATTCTCTGTCCGAGCGACAAGCAAAGGCAGGGCAACCAATGCGGTAGCCTGAAAGCAAGACGCAAAAATCACCATAAGGGCGAATCGGAATCTCTGCCCTCTGTATAGAAAAATCAGCGAGCTCAATACAATTGCGGATGCCAATCCGTTTCGTATCTGCACGCAGTCTTTCCGTAAGAATTCATGGGAGAAGAAAATAAAAAAAGCAATCCCAATATCAGCAAGCGAAACGAAATTTCTGTAAAATGCATAACGGAAAAGGAGGCTCACAAAACAAAACAGAATGAAAAAAACGGTAGCCGAATTGCATACAGTTTTTGCAAGGGCTTGAAAATAGTTGTATCCGATTTCTGTGTGTTGGCTTTTCGCAAATTCAAAAAAGTTGTCAGAAAACAAGTACGGAGAGTTCTGGAAGAATTTTAAGTATGCAGCGAAAGCCGCACGGCTGTCATTTGTTCCTGCCATGAATGAAATTACAAGGATGGTGCAAAGCGAGACGGCAAAAATGGATTCTGTCTGGCACTTTTTCAAAAGCGAATTTCTATTTGTAGAAATTGAAAAAATGCTCAGTATAAAAAAGAAAAAGACGAAATCGTATATCATGTCTTTAAATATCCCGGTGCAAAATGTTTTTCCGAAAAAAGGACGTTCCTCGTGCACCTAAAATTCTATAAAAGATTCTGATAAGGCTGCTTTTCAGTTTGGAAAATGGAGAAATCCAACTGCCATCAAAATGATGTATTGCCACGGTGTTTTTCGTTATTCTGATTTTTCCGTCCTGCAAGCTTTTCGGGCAAAGGTAGTCGCTTGGCAACAACGTGAACCCGTTCACCGTCTGAAGCGTGTTGTTCTGCACAAGCCCATATTTCAGGCAGGTATTGGTTATCCGTACCACATTCGTCGTGG
>JAAVAM010000016.1 GCA_014804085.1 Treponema sp.
CTTTGGATAAATAAAATTATCCTTACCATAAATCAATTTATAGTAAGGATAACCATAGGTTACAGTAAGGATAAATCGATTTATCCTTACTGTATTTGGATTTATGTAAAGGATAAATCGTGAGGGGGAGGTATGCCCGCACGAGTCAGTTTGGCAGCACGATTTCCGCACCGGTTGAAGTCCTGAACAGCTCCACGTCCGCGAGCGGGACTTCCACGACGCATTCCGCCGTGCCGTCAAGCTGCACCGCTATGTGCATGGTTTTATGTCATTTTCAGAAACGAATTTTCAGTTCCCTAAGCATTTGGATAAAATTAATGCTCTTTATACTGAATGCAGAACAGGCATCGGGGAGTTTTATTTTTGTTTGTGATGATGGATCGGGTTTTTCTTCTGTGACGATAGTATATTCCGACGGCTTCAAAGCGGCGAACGCGACAAAATAAATATCGGCTTTTTCTGCATCAATAAATTGATTGAATCCTGCTGTTTTTATCTTCTGCTTTTGCGCCCACTTCACAACCTTTGCATATTGCTGATACACAGATTCTGATTCAGTTGAAATAAAAAAATCATCAGGAAGATTTTCTTTGCACCACTGGGATAAGGCATCGATATTTGCATTTATTTCATCTGCAACTTTATCAATACTATAAAAAAGATACCTTTGTGCGCATTCTGCCATTTTTAGCCAAAACGATTCGGCTATGTCAAACGGATATGTCGTCTGAGATGCTGTCATAAAGCAACTGGAATCCACTAGATAAGTCATTTGTTTCCTCCAGCCGCTAGTCTTGTAAAAGTGTCTCCTTTCAATCCTGCCAAATGATATGCTTCCATGGGCGTTATTGCCCTGTCATGCATGGCATTATTCAGGCAGCGCAGAAATTTTTGATTTATTCTTTGTTCTGCCGTTGCATAAAAGTTTCCTCCACTACGACCTGTTTTTTTTGTATGGAGGAAGATTATTGTATTCTGCAAAAAACTGTGACTTGCTTATCAAGCCGCAGTCGAGTTTTCTTCTTAATATGACAATTTCGTTGGCTTTAAAAAATCCGACAGTTCGGCATTGCTTTTGCTGGCTTTATATTTCAACAATATGTTCTTCGGCACAAGAATTTCGGCCGCTATTTTGTCGCAGAGAGATTCCCTTGAATCGGGCAGTTTTTCCGCTCCGCAATCCCCAAAACCTGACGTAAAGGAAATGAAGATATGCGCCAGTTCATGGAGCATAGTAAAAATTTGTGCTTTCTTGCTGTCCGCACTGTTGACAAATATGAATGGAGCGTAATCATCTACAAGGCAGAATCCTCTACACAATTTTACGGGAATCGCCCTGTGCGCATTATTATTTACGACGCTGTTGAAAGTTGCAATTATATTTCTTTCTTCAAATTTGTCTCTTAAAAATGCAAGTGTTTTTTCGGGAGTCTTTAATTTCAGATTCCAGTCATCTTCAAGTTCTAGATAGGCACAGATACCTTGTAGTATTGTCGTCATGTCTTTTTCGTTTTTATATATTCCTATGACTGGATTTTTGTCTGCATTGTTTTCTTTAAAATAATCTGAAAGCCACTCTTGCCTTTCCTGCAAAATTTCCACGGTTTCATTGACATTTATATCTTCCGCCGTATTGTATTCATCAGCACATCGAAAAAAAGGAATTGCTGGTTTTGCATTTTCCGGCACGGAATCCAAAAAGAAATAACCGAATGGAAAATAATATCGTTTAGAAAAGTCTTTGAGCTGTTTTACTGTGGCATGAGCCGTTCCGTTTTGCCATTCGATAAATTTCGGATATATGGAAACGACATCACTTGGTGTCAGTCCTTTTCTAGCGATTGCCCATGAGAATATTTTATTATTTACTTCTGGTCTTATTGCATTCATAATAACTGTTACTATATATGATTATTATATAGAATTAACAATGTATACTATAGAATATATAAACTTCAAGAAATTTTTACAAAATATTTGTATAACTCTATCTAATACAAAATTAGGTAGCCATACAGATATTGCCGAGAAAATTCGTTAGTTTTTTTGTCTGCATAGTGGTATCAATTACAGCGCCATTTTATCCTCCGCAACTCATTCCCCGCCCACGCACTCTTTATAAATCCCCGCCATCCTTTCCACGGCAATGCCGACCGAGTATTTCCTTGCCTCGCTCACGTTCCTCCTCCCCATCTCTTTCCGCAGCGCGGGGTTCTTGTAGAGCAGGACAATCGCGTCCGTCATCTCTTTCTCCGACTTCGGGCTGAATATGAAGCCGATCTCCTTGTCGCGGACGAGGGAGCGGTGGCCGCGGTTGTCGCTGCACACGACGGGAATTCCGCACGCCATCGCCTCGATTATGTTCACGGGCAGCCCCTCGCGCAGGCTCGCCGAAAACGCGATGTCGCCCGCCATCGTCAGTAGGTCAACGTCATGGCGGTAGCCGAGGAACTGCACGGTGTCGCCCAGCCGCTCCCTTTCGACGAATTCGCGCACGTCGGGGAGCGTCTCCTTTCCGATGAGCAGGATCTTCAGGGCGGGAATCGTCCGCCGCAATTCCGGCACGGCTCTTGCGAGCATGATCTGATTCTTGTTCCTGTTGAGCTCGGCGACGACCGTGATGATGAAGTCCGTTTCGGCATATCCAAGTTGCGCCCTCAGCGCGATTTTCTCTTCCGCCGTGCAGGGGTGAAACCTTGCGAGGTTCACGCCCACGCCGTCGATTTTAAAAATCTCAGAATGATTTCTTTGCACGCTCGTAGTCCTCCTCGTTTATCGTCACAATCACGTCGGTACAGCGCGAAAGCCATTTTTCCATCGGGTAGTACAGCAGCCAGTTCAGGAGCGGCGCGCCCTTGTAGAAATGGAAGCCGTGCGCGGTATAGATGACCTTGATTTTCTTTTGTTTCCACAGTTTCTTTGCCGCGAGCCGACCGAGGACGCCGCCCATTGGCGTGTGGCAGTGGAGGAGGTCATAGCCGTTTTCCATGAGGATTTTCTTGAGCTGCCGGTACGCCGCGACGTTGGAGAGCGAGAACGGCGAGCGCGCAATCGGAATCGAGAACTGGCGGTCGCACTCCGCCACCGGCTCCTCGCCCGCCGAGCAGTAGTCAACCTGCCAGCCCTGCCCGTGGAACCATTTCATGTACGGCAGGTTGAATTTTGAGAAGTTCGCGGTGTTCGAGAGAAAGAGGACGCGGCGCGGAATGGCGGATGTTGTTTCAGAATTTTCCATAAGATTATATTCTCCCAAATAGTCTTTTTACAAATTGTTTCAAGCCGACTTCCTTGACCACGCACAAAGCCTGCAACGGGATCAGCACCGCTTTCGCCGCCCGTATGCCGATTTTCTTTGACAGCAAATTTCTTGCGAGCATATATTTTTTGCGCAGGGGAATTGTCCATGTCGCGGCATAGTGGTGAATCGTCCTTGTGTTTTCGGTAACAGTGAGGATGCCCGTGGCGGGATTTATCGGGCAGAAATATTCCGCCGGGTACACGGTAATTCCCGCGACCTCCTGAATCTCATTCCTGTCTGAAAGCCCGTGCCGCCGGAATATGCCGCTCACCCGCTCCACGACGGTGGTCAGGTTCATCGAGCCGTCGTCATTCAGGAAACTGGCGGTCTCATAGGAGTCGAGGATTTCACGGTAGACGGGACTCGCCGCAGGGCTTGCCAAGCCAAGCCCTGCGGCGAGAGCGCGGGACGGATGGTCCGCGCTCTCAACGCCCGCAAATGCCCCGCGCGCCAGTATGTCGTCAAGCGGCCTTATCACCTCCACGTCCGTGTCGAAGTAAACGCCACCATGCCGGTACAGGATGTCGAACCGCGCGTAGTCGCTCACGAACGCGTACTTTCCCGCGTCATACGCCTGCGCCGTATACGGAATCTTGCGCACGTCGTAGTTGCCCTCGTTCCATTCGATGATTTCATAGTCCGGCAGGAACTTCTTCCACGAGGCGATGCATTTCTGCGCCAGCTCCGGTAGCGGCTTTCCGCCGAACCAGCAGCAGTGGATTTTTGGGGGAATCATATTGACCTGCCTTTCATCTTATCTAATGCAAGAAGTACAAGTGACGGTAAAAAACCGACAACAAACGCAGTGAGACCCGATTCTTTGGTTTTTTCTGCAAAGTTGCATTTTTTATAGAAAGCATACCGCCAGTACAAAAGCGAATGCTTGAAGAAGAAAAAAATGGGCTGGCGGTGCTTAAGTAGTTCCGAATAATACAGAGTCGCACCTTTGTTATTCCTCTTTAATATTTTTACAATCTTTGCAGTTATAGAATCCCCTCCATAGTTTCTGACATAAATCGGCTTATTTACATATACGCAGTTGTATCGATTCGCGATTCTATTCCACATTAAGCCTTCAGGAACAAATTTTTCGTCCTTAAACAGAGGAAATAGATATTGTCGCAAGACTTCTGTTTTGATTACTTCTGCCCTGTCGCCTGTTGCATGATACTTATAGCGATAATCAAAAAAGTTTGTCTCAAAATCATACTCAAAGGGATGAAATCCGACAGTTTTGTTGTCATCAAATACAGACAAGAACACAAGACCGCAAAGTCGAGTATCATTTTCTACAAAATGCCAATTATCATAGATAGACTGGATAGCATCCTTTTTTATAGAGTCATCGCTGTCAACACGAAAAAATATCTCATTGTCAGTATGTGTAACAGCATAATTGTATGCAGAATTCAAACCTCCGTTCTCTTTGTAATGATACTGTATATTCACTTCGTTCCTTATAAGCAATTCTTTTACAACGTTTATTGTTTCGTCCGTGCTTCCGTCGTCAACAATGAGCCACTCGAAGTCTCTGCACGTTTGTGCCAGAAGGCTCTCATAAAGCTTGGGGAGCATATACGCACGGTTGTAGGTCGGGGTGAATACTGTAATCATTTTTTGCCTCCAGCTTGCAAAATAAGCTCGTTTATTTTTTTGTGAAACGTTTCTAATGAATATTTATCCCTGAGCCTTTGACATGCCTGAGGCGATATGTTTTTTTGTTCTATTTTTGAAAATGAATTTGATATTGATTGAACATTTTTGTTGTCTACGAAAATCGCATTTTCTTCGTCAAGAATTTCATGGAATATCGGAATATCAGAACAAATTACAGGAAGCCCGTTCAAAGCGGCTTCAATCAAAGGAATCCCAAAACCCTCGTTATCAGAAATAAGAACAAGTGCCTTTGCTATTTCAAACAGTTTTCTTTTTTCTTCTTCTGAGACATACCCGGTAAAAACAACCCTGTCTTCAAGCTTCAAATCTTCTACTAGTTTCTGAAGTAACTCATATTCATATTTTTTGCGTCCGGCAATAATCAAATTATCTGAACTGTTGCTATCTTTGAGAAATGCAGAAAAGCCACATATTAAATTGTGGAGATTCTTTGTTTTTCTCATATCACCGATATATAAAAAATTCTTTTCTTTTTTACTTTCAACATAAAAATCTGTGATGTTAGAGATTGTTTTTATCCTATTATATTGAAGGCGAAAAATATCATGCAAAGCCTGTTTGGTTGTTTCTGAAACAGCTATAATACAATCTGCCTGTTTAAAAGTTTTCGATGCAATCCTTGCATAAAGACGTTGAAAAAAAGTATAGTTTTTTGGTTCGGTAAAGACCATGCAGTCATGGACTATCATAAAAAGTCGCGTATCGCATTTTCCTTTTTTAAATGAAAATGAATCGGTAATTATGCAGTCATAATTCTTAAAAAAGACATTTATGGGCAAAAACCATTTGAAGAGAGAAATTACGCCTTTCTTTATCTTTGAAAGATGAACAGGGTGTGCGTTTTTCGGAAGTTTTACAGAACAGTTTTCGGGAACGACAATATCATAGGCCGCATTCAGTCCGAATATAATATTGCTATGATATGTTCCAACTCCCACTCTGCAATTTATAAAATAAGCATCGCCAAGATAAAGCAGGATTTTCAAAGTTTCACCTCTTTTAAAGTAAAAGTTTTTCTTGATTTATAATCCATTGCTCCAGTAACAATGTTTTCATAATATGCAATCGGAGAACCAAAAAACATTACAATTTTTATGACCGAGTAAAGCAGCAAAAGGCATAAGAAAAAACCTTTCTCTTTCTTCTTTAAGATTCCATAAAGCCTTGGATAAAGAATCCAATAACAGCAGTAAATAAGGATTGGAATTCTATCAACAACAATTCTAAAATCCGAAAAATATAGAAATATGAGCGAATATAGATAAAGCATATTCAAGAAATAAAGGTCTGATTTTTCACAAAATCTCTTCCTGTTAAGAAAGAACACAAGAAATGTTACCGTTCGCTCAAGAAATCCGATAGAAATACCATAAGATACAGAGTATTGCTTGCTATTAAGGTACGAAATAATCAAACTACCTGTTCTCCCTAAAACTTTCTCGCCAACTGCTGTAAACAAAGTTGTGGCAACAGGTATCTGCAAAAAGAAAACTGCATTTCCAACTAGCCAAACAGAAAATATGAGTATAGGAGAAAAATGTATCCCCAGCAAAAAATAAAGAGGGATATAAAAAACCGATGAGGTATGAAAAAAACAACCCAGGATATTTAATAAAAAGTACTTCTTCCACTCACGTTTTATAAGATAAGGAATGGATAGCAGGAAAATCATAACAGAAATACAGTTACGAATTAAAATAATTGAAAGAATATAACCGCCAAACAGATAGAACATGCAAATTGCAATATAAAAATATTCCTTACAGTATCGATTTATAAAGTTGCTCAGACAAAGGAGCATGAAGCACAAAACAATAAACTGTACAAACAGATAATTATTGCAAATTGTTTTGCAGATTATCAATAAAAAGGCAAACCCTTTTTCATAAAAAGTCGAACTCAAAAAAGAACATACAGAACTATATCCGGAAAATAATGTCGGTGCCTCGTTCCAAACTGGATAGTAAACAAGCCAGTCAGCTTCTATAAATCCTCTTAACCCAATAAAATATATAGTAAGAAAAACAAAGAAGAATTTTGAAAAGGCATGAGATTCTTTGTTCGTTTTAGATGCGAAAATACAAAAAAAGGCGGAAAGAAAATAATAAATATATGGCAACGCAAAAATCATTTTATTTTTCTCCGAAAAACAGGAAATAAAACGCAATACATTAAATAACGTGACCAGAATTTACGTCTATCAGAATCCCAAAAGATTATATGATAATACTTCCTAAAATTAAAAATGCTCTTTTGGAAAAGAATGCTATAGGCAGCATTCAAACAGTTTTCTGCATAACTTTTCATTTCGGTTGGAAGCAAATCTGAATGCGTCTGCACAAATTGCAAAATCGCATAGTAACGGGTAATTCTTCCAACGCCTTCTGAATTCAGATGTTTTATTTTGTAAAAAAGTGAATGCCCCATAACACCACAAGTGTTATTTTCATGTTGACGATATTTCAAAATACTTTTGTTTGAATAGGCAATGCCGCCGTTTAAAACGGCAGCGATAGCAGTCCAATGATCATGAAACAATCCCTTTGGGAAAGGTAAAAAAGAGAGTAATTCCCGTTTAAAAAGAACTGCTGTACCTTGCATGAAGTTTAAAAAAATAAGATGAAAAAAAAGCTCATTTTTTAGGTGATGTTCTGAAATCATGAATTTTTCCCCCAAAAAAAAATTCAGGGATTTCAGTGACGAATCGACCGCCTCCGCATTCGCAAATGCACATGGTTTTTGTCCAATTATTGCTAATAAGTACTCAATGTGGTCATCAGTCCATACATCATCTTGATCGCAGAAGGCTATGTATTTGCCCGTGCAATAATGCAAAGCATTCTCAAAATTTCCTGCACAGCCATGTTGCAATATATTCTTAACAACATGAATTCTAGCATCTGCGTTTGCATATTCTTCTATAATTTTAACAGTTGAATCAGTTGAACTGTCATCACTTATAATCAATTCCCAGTTTTGGAAAGTCTGCGCAAGGATTGAGTCCAACTGCTCGCGGATATATTTCTCGCCGTTATATGTCGCCATAGCGATTGAAATCATTTTATCAACCATAAAAGCCCTCTTATCCTCACGCCGCACAACATAATTATCCAAAAATTATCCTAACATCCTCAGAAAACCTGTCCCTCTGTCCTCCTATAAAATTTGTATAGCCTATCTGCTTTTTGTCCCAGTGTTCATAATCAAAGAAAACGGTCCTTATCAGATCTGAAATTGGTTTTATACTCTTCGTTTTCCTTTCAAACTTCTCCTCAATCGGCACGTCCTCAAAATAATTCGCTGAGCCATTCTTTCCTGTTATGACAACACATCCCTGCATTCGAGCCTCACGCGGAATCCTGTCCATGCCAGGATGATTGCCAAAATCAATGTACACTTTCGCCTTGTTCAGCAAGTCCCGAACCTGCCCCCGTGTCATATCTTTAATGGGAATGAATTTTATTGCAGGATTGCTTTGTATGATTCTTTTCGTAAAGCGGTATCCTTTTTTGGGATTATAGGCGACAATATTCTGCTTCATTGTTCGCGTACAGGCCGCGTCATCATCAAGAAAACTTGTATTTAGATAGTCGGAAAGATAAAGGACGTTCAACCCGTGCCTCCCGCATTCCTCCATTGCATACCGGCTCTGACACAGATGATACGGAATTTCTCGGATCATCCGGGAATCCATAGAAAGTATCGGTTTTATTTTAAGGAGATTGTTCTTTACCGCCCTTAAGATTCCGTAACTCCCAATCCATATCCTCATTGCCGACAGGCTTTTGTAAGCGAAATAAAAATTATCGACGCTCAGCCACCATACTGCTTTCTGAATATGTTTATAATTCCTCAGGATGAGGACATTCGTCTCTGGAACAATAACCATATTCTCTATATTGTCCTCTATTTCGTCGGGCAGCAGGTATGAATTTATATATTTCGAATACTCACCTATGATTTTATAGCTATGGTCATAAATTCCCGTATAAACGATGAAAGCCTTATGCCCAGTTTGCGTCAGTTCGTGTACAAGCTGATGAAGGAGTTCTGGTCCGCCTGTCTTCGAATTCGCAGGACAGACTACGTATATCTTTTCAGCCTCAATCATTTTTCTTCTCCCAGCACCCTTTCTGCATCTTCCATTGCCTTCTCAATCACATCGTCCATGTCGTAGTACCTGTACTCCGCGAGCCTTCCGCCGAAAATCACGTCGCTTTCGGCATTCGCAAGCGCCTTGTATTTCCCGTAGAGTTCCGCGTTCTTGCCGTCGTTCACCGGGTAGAACGGCTCCGTCCCGTCATTCCACTCCGCGGAATACTCCTTTGAGATTACCGTCTTGTTCTGCGAGTAGGACGGGCTTTCCGGCTCGAAATGCTTGTGCTCGATGATCCGCGTGTAAGGCTGATCGTGGCTCGTGTAGTTCACGACCGCGTTTCCCTGATAGTTCTGGACGTTCAGCACCTCCGTCTCGAACCGCACCGTCCTGTATGCGAGCCTGCCGAATTTGTAGCCGTAGAATTCATCAATCCTGCCGGTGAAGACCATTCTGTCCGCGGACGCTTCCCATTCCTGACGGTCGGCAAAAAAGTCCGCGTTCGTTTTTGTCTCGATCCCGTCCAGCAGCCCCTCAATGATCCTGTTGTAGCCGCCGACGGGAATTCCCTGATACGCGTCGTTGAAGTAGTTGTTGTCAAACGTGAGGCGCACCGGGAGCCGCTTTATGATGAACGCTGGAAGCTCGCTGCATTTGCGCCCCCACTGCTTTTCGGTGTATTCCTTTATGAGCGTCTCGTAGATGTCGCGCCCGACAAGCGAGATCGCCTGCTCCTCAAGGTTTCTTGGATTTGTTATTCCGCTCGCCCTTTTCTGCTCCTCGATTTTTCTCATCGCCTGCGCCGGGGTAGTGACGCCCCACATCTGGTAGAACGTGTTCATGTTGAACGGCAGGCTGAAGAGCTTTCCGTGGAAGTTCGCGACCGGCGAGTTCGTGTAGCGGTTGAATTCGGCGAAGCGGCCCACGAAGTCCCAGACTTTCCTGTTCGAGGTGTGGAAGATGTGCGCGCCGTACTTGTGCACGTGGATTCCGCCGACATCCTCGCAGAAGACGTTCCCGCCAAGATGAGGACGCTTTTCGATTACAAGGCATTTCTTCCCGTTCTGCCTCGCAAGGTACGCGAAGACAGCACCGTACAGCCCGGATCCGACTATCAGCCAGTCGTAATGCATTATGACACCTCCTTTTTCCGTTTTTGGAGCCTCGTTCTTATCGCACCGAGAAATCCCATGGCGAACGAGTCTTTCCATGCGACCAGCAGCGCGGAATAGACGGCGATACCGGCCGGCACTCCGACTGCAAGGGCAAGCCATTCCGTCCCTGAGAGGCGCATGCACAGGAACACGGCAGCCGACATCACGCACGAGCAGACAAGATATTTCAGGAACGAAACGAGCACCGGCCGCAGCGCAAGATACCTCCGCACAAAACATAGCTGCACGGCGGTGACGCAGCTTTCCGCGATTACGGTGGCGACCGCCGCGCCGGTTGCGCCATGCCTCGGTATCAGGAATAGGTTCAGCGTGAGGTTGACGGCCGCGCCCGCCATGACCGACCACAGCGTCCACCGCTCCCTGCCAAGGGGCATGAACAGCTGGATGCCGATGTACCCGCTCAGCCCGATTATCAGTATGACAGGATTCATGATGCGCATCGGGACGATTGCGGCATCATATTCCGCGCCGCTCAGGATATGGACGATGGGCGTGCTCAGGACGCACAGCCCCACGGCGCAAGGCAGCGCAATGAGCAGCACCGCATCAAACCCCTTGTATGACAGGCGCAGGAATGCGGACTTGTCCTCCTGCCTGGAATAGAACGAGAGCCTCGGCAGGAGGACTGCGCTTGCGGCGGTCACGAGCGAAAGGATCATCCTGTTGATTTTCGTCGCTGCCGTATATATGCCGACCTCCCGGTCGCCCTTCATGAATCCGAGCATCGTCGTGTCGAGTGCGGTGTACAGCTTCACCGTTACGGCCATGGCGAACAGCACCATAATCGGTTTGATGTGCTTTCCCATGTTCAGCCGCCCATGTCCCCAAAAGTCCACGAACTTCCTGCTGTGGATGAGGTTGAGGATGTTCGACCCCGCGCTTGACACGACGGCTATGGCGGCATACTGCACGCAGTCGTCCTTTGTGCGCACGAACGAGAAGAGCAGGACGGCGCTCAGAACCTGAAATGCGACGCTCCGCACCGTGATGTACAGGTAGTCTTCAAGCGCGGAATACAGCCAGCCGACCCCGATCGTCGTGAACAGTATGCTCGCGCTGCACACGCACAGCAACTCCCTGTACTCCGCAAGGCGCGGGATGCCGATCAGCGCGGCGGCGAGCAGGGCGTATGCGGCCGCCGTCGAAACCATGTTCACCGCGAGTATCTCCCTCGCCAGCTGGCTCAGCCGTTGCCGGTCGTCGCGCACTTTCGCCGCCTCGCGGATTCCGTAGTTCTCTATCCCGAGTGACGCGACTATTGCGAAGTACGAGGTGACCGACAGGGCGAAGTTCACCCTCCCGATTCCCTCCGGCAGCAGGATTCTTGATGCATAGGGGAACGTCACGAGCGGGAACGCCAACCCCATGAGCGTCCGGGTCATGTTGAGAACTGCATTTGTCTTCACCGAGCCTGTACTGTTCATGCTAGCTCTGTTCTGCTCCATCAAATAAATTGGGCTTTTTCTTATAACACTTGCCCTTGTATTCACGGGGCAATGCGTACTGTTCTGAACGACTGCCACATACTGACAGAAAGATTCCGCAAGGCTTACGGAATCTTTCTGCAAGCCTTGCAGCATTCTTCTGAAAGGCTTGCGCAGTCCTTTTGCAAGCCTTATGCCATGTCCGCACAAGACTTGCACCAGTCAGGAACAAGCCCTGCGAAATCCGCACGGGTGGCTTTTCCAGTCCGTGCCGTAGCCTGTCGCACGTCGTGAAAACGGCTGTTTACACCCGTTATTTTTAACCATTCAAAACGGCTAGTTTCACCCATTAAAACTTGCTAGTTTTAACCGTTAAAAACGGCTAGTTTGAATGATTAAAACTAGCCGTTTTCAATCATTCAAAATTTTGGCATGGTTAAGGAATTTTGAACGGTTAAAAATTTCTGCCCCGCAAATTTCAATCGTTCAAAATTTTGAACGACTAAAAATTCCTACCCTGCCAGCTGCCGTTTGAAAAAGCCTCCGCCCGCTCATAGCCAAGTTCCTCCATGCTCACCACATCGTCGCACACGTCGCTGATGAACACGCCGCGCCCACCGTCCGTTACGCTTCGCAGCTTTCCGCTCCAGTCCGAATCCGCCTCGCCGTGCGAGAAACGGCACTGGTAGACGAGCACGAAGTCGTACTCCGTAAGCCGCAACTGGAGCAACTGCACGAGCTGCCAGTCCATCGGCCCGCAGACCATAATTTCGTCCTCACGCCACGAGCCGCCCGCGTCGCTTGTGAGGAAGTCCTTGAATCCGATGAGGCTTTTCTGCATTCCGTCCGAAAGGTCTGCCGCCCCGACGAGGATTGCGTAGCGTGTCAAAAGCACTCTCCTTGAAAACTTCGATTTTTCGCGCGGAACATCTGTTTTGTGATGACTAATACACACATAATTATATATGCTATCGTCTTTTTGTGTATGTTGTCAACACAAAAAAATCATTACTCTGAATAAAATGTTGTCACCAGAAAAACAAGCGAAATGTCTCGCCGCGCGGCTTCGGGAAGAGCGTGAAAAGCGTCATATTTCACAAATAGACCTTGCGCTCAAAGCAGGTCTTTCGCAAAATATCGTAGCATTCATTGAAACAGGAAAGCGCAGTCCAAATGTGTTGACAATCCTAAAAATCTGCAATGCCCTTGAAATATCCCCCGCCACGCTGTTTGAATCCGAAACTGAGCAGAACCACCGCCATATAAAAAGTCAAATCGTCTCACTTTTAGAACAGCTTTAGAAAATCAACATATATGAAGCAAGTGCCAATATATGAAAACTCCGCGCGAATAAATTAAATTATTTTTATTGCATAAAAAACGATGACGTTGATTTTGGAAGATAAAGTGCAATTTTGAGTTTCAACCATGCCGTTTGGGTGAAAGGGAATTAGTTATTTTCCACTTCTGCAAGGAATTCGTCCGGCGAAAGCACAGGAATGCCTGAGAGCGCAAAACCGTCCTTGTCCCGCGTGAGTATGCAGGCAATCCTGCGGCGGCGTGCAACGGCATACTGGACAGAATCCTCAAAGTCTTTCCAGCCGAGGCTGACGGCAAGACCAATGTCTTTTCTGTCAACTGGCAACACTCCAAGAATTCTCAGCAACCGCCTAAGTCCGTCAATCGCAACTTCCCGGTCGCGCACCGCTTTCTGCATGATATAGTACACGTCAGTAATTGCGGAGGCGGATACAAATCCCTTTATGCATTTCTGCTCCGCAAGTTCCATACACGCCAGCGAGTTTTTCGCAAACCCCTTGCGTGAGAGAAGAACGTCGAGCAGGACATTTGTATCAAACAAGACTTTCATATTTTGAGACGATCCGTTCCGTCTGAATGTCTTTGCCTGATACGGCAGGAAGTTCCTTGACAATGCCGGCAAGACTCCGCGCAATCCACGGGCTTGCTTTCTTTCCCCGGGCGAGCCGGAATTTCTTTTCGGTGAGCTTTCCTTTTAAGGAGTGCTTTAGGTGCGCAAGCAGCGTTTTTTTCTGCTCGCAGGAGAATGCATCAACCCGCGCCATGACATCATTGAACGCAATATCAGACATCGCAATCACCTCCGTGCCTTTCCGCAATTATACCGCGAAAAAACGACTGCGGTCAACATTTCCGTTTCGCCATTGTTCCAAGTGTCTTAAGCTCTGCTCGCCCGCTGCTGCAAGAACAAATCCGCCAGCACGATGGCCGCCATCGCCTCGATGACCGGCACGATGCGCGGGCACAGGCACACGTCGTGCCGCCCCTCAATCACCAGGTCGCTGTCGGCAAGGCCGTGCTCCGTCACGCTGACTGTCTTTTGCGCGCGGAAAATGCTCGGCACGGGCTTGACGGCGACGCGGAAAAAGATGTCCGCGCCGTTTGCGATGCCGCCGATGATGCCGCCCGCATGGTTGCTCCCGAACGCAACCGACCCGTCGTCCGCCACGCGCATGGCATCGTTGTTTTCGCTTCCCGTGCTGTCGGCGGCGGTGAATCCCGCCCCGAATTCGATGCCCTTGGTCGCGCCGATTGAAAGAATCGCCTTTGCCAGCTCCGCGTCCAGCTTGCCGAACACCGGCTCGCCGATGCCTGCGGGAACGCCCGTTATGCGGCATGCCACGATGCCGCCGCAGCTGTCCTTGTCCCGGCGGTATGCGTCTATGCGCGCCGCCATTTTTTCTGCCGCCGCGCAGTCCGCCGCGCGCAGGGCGTTCCGCTCGATCTCCGAGAAATCGACTTTTTCAATGCTGATGCCCGCCGCGCGTTCCGTGTACGCGGTGATCGTGACTTTCCCGCCGGAAAGCGCGCGCAGGACTTGTTTTGCGACCGCGCCCGCCGCCACGCGCGCCGCCGTCTCCCGCCCGCTCGACCGTCCGCCGCCCCGGTAGTCGCGCACGCCGTATTTGGCAAAGTACCCGTAGTCCGCATGTCCCGGCCGGAACGTCCGCGCGAGGTTCGCATAGTCCTTGGAATGCTGCGCCGTGTTCCGGATCACGAGCGCGATTGGCGTGCCTTCGCTCACGCCGTCAAAGATGCCGCTCAGGGCTTCCGCCGCGTCGGCTTCCGTGCGGCTCGTTACGGCGGCGTTCGGCTTTCCCGCGAACTGCGCGCCGGGCCGTCGGCGGTCAAGCTCGCGCTGCACTTCGCCCAGGTCGATCGGAATACCTGCGGGGCAGCCGTCTATGACGCACCCCAACGCCGCGCCGTGGCTTTCGCCGAACGTGGTGATCTTGAATATCGTGCCGATAGTGTTCTGTGCCATGCGAACTCCTTGCAGATGCCGCGTCGGCGGCGTGTCTCCGTGCGGATTTACTATAGCATGAAATGAGGGGGATATGCTAGGGGGATCTTCCCGCTTGGAAGCGGGCGGAACGTCTTGGGGGAGAGAGAGACCTCTACGGGTTGTCTTCCCGCTTGGAAGCGGGGGAACTGTTCTTGGGAGAGGGAAACCCCTCTACTTCCGAAGCGGGGTTTTCCCTCTCCCAAACCCTCTCCCTTTCCCAGCACGGCTTAGGGCTACTGCCCTAAGAACCCGCTTCGGGTTTTGTTGGGGCGTTTTGCTTACTTTTGCGTTGGGGAGACAAAAAATTTTTGTTTGTTGGTCACTTTCGTGTTGGGGAAGCAACAAATTTTTGTTTGTTGTTTGCTTTTGCGCTGGGGAAGCAAAAAATTTTTGTTCGTTGTTTGCTTTTGCGTTGGGGAAGGAACAAATTTTTGTTTGTTGGTCATTTTTGCGTTGGGGAAGCAAAAAATTTTTGTTCGTTGTTTGCTTTCGCGTTGGGGAACGAACAAATTTTTGTTTGTTGTTCGCTTTTGCGTTTGGGCGGACAGCAGCATTTTGTCGTTCGGGAAAAACGTGGCGGAGCGGGTGCTGTCGTTAGAGGTCGATGCGGGCGGTGCCGGCTTTTATGCGGCGGATGAATAGGACTGCCACGATGATAGAGGTGATGCCGACTGCGCCGTTGCTGATGAGCATGGCGATTCCGACGGCGGGAATGCCGATCGTGGTGAAGCGCATGAGCAGGAAGAGCGGGGGAATGCGGTAGACGAACAGGCGGACGACGTTCAGGATCATCGAGATGCGCGTCCTGCCGAAGCCGTACAGCAGTCCCATGACCGACGCGTTGAGGGAGATGAGGACGGAATCCCAGCACTCATAGGTGTAGATCGCGTTGATTTCGGCGGCAAAGGCGGCATCTCCGCGGGCGAACAGCAGGATAATGCGGTCCTTGCACAGCATCATCGCCGAAAAGAACGTCGCCGCGATGATCAGGTTGATGACGAGCGTGCGGTAGAAGATGCCGAGCGCGCGCGCAAGGTTTCGGTTGCCCAGGTTCTGGCTGATGAGGCTCGACTCCGCNTCCTGGAATCCGGCGGGCGGGTTNGTGCTGAAGCCGCCGAGCCGGTTCGACACGCCGAGCGCGCCGACCACGGTGCTGCCCATGNCCGCGCACATCGAGTTGACGANGACTTTGCCGAACGCGAAGATGAATTTCTCCANAAAGACGGGNANGCTCAGGTTGGCGAGCGGCACGAGGAANGTCNNNCGGAACGNGCAGGCGCGGAGGCTCAGNCGGAACGGGTTTTTCCTGCTCGTCAGGGTGGCGAGCGCGATTACGGTGAGCGACAGCTGCGCGGTAATGGTCGCCGCCGGGAGCAGGAGCATTGCGGTGCGCNNNGANANNGCGCCGCCTTTCANCAGCAGGATNACGGCGGCGTTCAGCGNGGTCTTGGTGACCATGACGAGCATGTTGCACCACATNATCGTCTTNGTGTTNCCGCGCGANTTTTCCGTGGCGAGGTANATCGTGTTGATGAACTGGAAGATGATGCCNGTGANGGCGAGCATGAAATAGAGCGTGCCTTCTCCGAGCAGGTCGTCCGGCATACGCAGCAGGCGCAAAAACGGGCGGGCNAACGGNANGGCGAGCGACAGGATNNNCGCGCCGACGGCAAGGCAGGCNAAGAACAGCGTGCTGATGTGGCTGCGCACGGCGGTCATGTCGCCCGCGCCGTAGCTGCGGCTGATGATGATNGAGCCGCCCACGGAAAGCCCCGANCCGANGGCGTACAGCATNNNCTCNATCTGNGCGACGAACGACACGGTGCTCACGACTCCCGCGCCCATGTTCGCCGCGATGAGCGTGTCCAGCAGCTGGAAAATCTGGTGCAGGCTGTTGTAGAAGACGAGCGGCAGCGCGAGCGTGAGAATCGTTCTGACGGGCGCGCCGTACAAAATCATCTGGCGGCGGCGCGCTTCTTTTTCGCCGAGCGTGGGGGCGGGCGCGGGGTTCTGTTCCATACGGGGAAGTGTAGCATATTCCGCCCGGATAGGAAACGGGGGCTTGGGGGCTGTCCCCCGGAGAATGGGGTATGGGCGCAACGCAGTGCGGCCTAGGGGAAAGACCTTTCCCCTCTNAAATATCGCGCGGAAACGGTGGATAAACGTTAAGAAAACTGNTACAATNCACCGACAATGGAGTATGGCAAACAGCTATGAAAAGCCTGACTTCTGGTCACGCAAGGCTTTTTCGGAGGGCTATCCGGCGCGGTCGGTGTACAAGTTGCAGGAAATCGACCGGAAATTCGGCATGATAAAGAAGCATTATCNCGTGCTGGATTTGGGCGCGGCTCCGGGCAGCTGGACGGTGTTNCTGCTGCGGACGCTTGCCGGCAGCGGAAAAGTCGTCTCNTGCGACCTGAATCCGCTGGCAAAGGACGTCAAGGGCGACAACCTTGTCTTCGTGCAGGGCGACCTGAACGATGAGGAAGTCCGCGAGGCGATNCGGCAGGAAGGTCCGTTTGANNTGGTTGTTTGCGATGCCGCTCCGCTGACGACGGGAAACCGGGTGGTCGATACGGCGCGTTCGGCGGGCTTGGTGGGCATGGCGGTGTGGTANGCGCGNACGATGCTCAAAAGCGGCGGCAATTTTGCGGTGAAACTGTTTCAGAACGGCGACCAGCAGAAAATACTCCGGGACATGCGGGGGATTTTTGCGGCGGCNAAAGGCTTTAAGCCGGAGGCGTGCCGTTCGGAATCGTTTGAGACATACTTGATCGGGCTGCACAAGCACTGATGCGGCCGTCAAAAAGGGTGGAAGGACAGACAAGTGGCACTACGTTTTTCTCGACTTAGGAAACTGTTGGAATGCGTTACGATTACGCTGGGCGCGTGTTCGCTCGTCGTGCTCGTGGCGGTNGTAACCGTGCAGTCGCGGCCGGCGGAAGGCGGCATGGGCGGCTTTGAGACATCGGGGATTCCCGTCAGCGCGGAACTTGCGCTCGACATCATTGACGGCGCGGACAGCGAGGATTCTGAGCAGGAGCCGTCCCCGCTGTCGTATTCGGTGTACCGCGTGAAATCCGGCGACATGATCGGCATTATCGCGGAGAATGCGGGCGTGACGCAGGACACGCTCATCAGCGTGAACAATATCCGCTCGACGCGCCTGCTTCAGATCGGCACGTATTTGAAAGTCCCGTCGATTCCGGGCGTGCTGTATACGGTCAAGAAAGACGGAGAGACGATTTCGTCGATCGCGGAGAAATATGAGGTGGACGGCGACAAATGCGCCGCGGTCAACCAGCTCGCGCTGTTCGATTCGCTGGGTGCGGGCACGACGGTCTTTGTCCCGGACGGTGAGATGGATTCGGTGCAGCGCGCGGAGATTAACGGCGACCTGTTCAAGAAGCCGATTCATGGCGGCTGGTACCTGACTTCGTATTTCGGCTACCGCGCAAGCCCGTTCACGGGGCAGCGGTCGTACCACAGCGGCGTTGACATGGCGTGCCGGCAGGGAACGCCCATTTACGCCGCCATGCCCGGTCGGGTGTCATCGACGGGATACAACAATACGTATGGCAATTACGTGATCATCACGCACCATTCGGGGTATCAGACGCTGTACGGGCACATGAGCCGCATTACGACGCGNGCCGGGGCGGTCGTGAATTTTGATTCGAAGATTGGCGAGGTGGGCAACACGGGACTGAGTACCGGTCCGCACCTGCACTTTACGGTGTACAAGAACGGACGGCTGGTCAACCCGATGGCATTATGGCATTGANNAAACGAGGAATCCCGCGCATGGCGCGGGATTTTTTATGCCGTCTGCAACGACTCGCTTTTCTTGATGAAAAAATCGAGGTTCGTGCCGACGAAAATGGCGCAGTAGGCGATGACGGCGACGGCAAAAATCAGGTAGAAGGCGAGCGACAGCGTGTCGTTTTCTGCCGTGACGCGGAAAAGCCTGAACGCGAGCATGAAGACGATCATCAGTATGCCGCCGAAAATCCAGTTGCGCGGGGAGAANGGCTGCGCTTTNTCTTCCGACCATGCCGGGTCGATTGCCTGCATGACGCGCAGGATGCTTGAGTCGGACAGCGGCGTGTGCGCGGCAAGCGGCCGCGCGGCGATTTTTTCTGCCCGGCTGAGCAGCCGCACCTGCGAGCGGCACTGCTTGCACAGCAGCAAGTGCCGCGTCAGGCGCGGCGGAATGCGTCCGTTTTTGTCGAGCGCAAGGTAGTCGTCCATCAGGTGTTCGCAGTCAGTGTTCATAGCAACCTCTCAAGTTTTTCCCGCAGCATTTTTTTCGCGCGGAAAATGTGGGATTTTATCGTGTTCACGGGATTGCCCGTAATCACGCTGATTTCTTCGTAGGGAATGTCGTAGTAAAAATAAAGCTCAAGGCAGATGCCGTATTTGGGCGGCAGCNCGCGCACGGCTTCGGTTATCGTCTGCGCGGTGATGGCGCGGATTTCCTGTTCTTCGGGCGTGTAGTCGGGGTCGGAAATCAGGTATTCGTCCGCAATCGGCAGGGCTTCTTTGCGGCGCGTGACCGCGTTGACCGCCGTGTTGTAGGCNATGCGCGTNATCCAGGTGGAGAACGCCGCCTCGCCGCGGAAANAACGCAGGTTCTGGTAGACNTTGAGGAACACTTCCTGCAAGAAATCGTCCGTGTCCGCCGCGTTCTTGAAAAANCTCATGCCGAGCGCCGTCACNCGTTTTTTGTACAGGCNNACCAGCTTNGCAAAGGACGCGNTGTCGCCCGCNAGTGCCGACTTGACGAGCGCCGCGTCGCGCCGCTGTGCGATGATATGCTCGATACTGCGAATCGCGTCATGCTGCATCAGNCGATTTGAAGTCCGGGTTGAGCTTGTAGAANGCCAGCAGGCCGATGCCCGTGCACAGCGGNAGCAGCCCGCCGAGCAGCGCGGTGCGCAAGCCTTCGGTCACCGCAAAGAANAGCGAAAGCACGGCTCCCACGCTGACCAGCAGCAGNCCGACGAACAGCGAGCAGGTTTTCAGGTCGAACCGTTCGTGCCGGTAGGTGCCCGCCTTTATCTGCAATTTTTTTTCGCCGTGCCGCCACAAAAGCGAGAAAAAGACGACCGTTCCGCCGATGACGATGCCGACGATCGGGATGATGGCGATGATTATTTGCGCCGCAGGACAGGTCATGTTCATTATCGTACTCCTTCAGTGTGTCGTTATCCGTTAGACACTGCGCGGCGGATATTGTTGCGTCATTCTAGGAATTGGTAGTCGTTNAAATAAATCGCGGTGATGCTGCCGAGCACNAGCTGTTCGTTTATGCGCGCCAGCAGCTGCTGTTTTACGGCTTGCTCTCCCTGCGCCAAAAGNTGTNCNTTGGTAAAGCCGGAAAAATACGCGGTGATAATCGCGCGGACGGAGCGCAGTTTGTTGCTCAGNTCCTCGTAGAATGCCGCGTCGNCGCCCGTGTATTCNAGCCACGGCGTGACGATGATGAGCGTCCGCCGCTCGTTCTCATCGGGTGCGGTCGCCGNGCGCAGCCGTCCCAGCTCCGTGAATGCCGTTCTGTCCTGCGNNCCGCGCGNCGCCTCGCGTTCCTGCGGCGTGGGGTCGTCNTTGCGCANGTCCGCGCCGGGCACGTGTTTGGTGGCGAGCGCGAGTGCCGTTCCGCCTAGNATGATGAGGGCGAGCGCACCGGCTGCGGCGGCAAGCATCGTATTCAGCGAGAATTTCATGGCGATATTCTATCATATTTCAGGATTTTGGTGTATAATGATGAGTGATAATCGTCGGAATTCGNGCGGCAGAGCAACTTTTACTGCGCCGCTCGCGGTTGCCGGTTTTGGCGGCGATACAAAGAGAATGAAATAATGGAACGACGTGCGGATACGGATAGTGACATGGAAGACGTGCCGGTCGATGCNTTTCTGCAATCGGCGCNGGACGACGATACGGAANGCCTTGAGCAGTCGCTGGGCATACGCGGATTCGTGCGCCTGGACGATGTGCTGGCGGATCGCCCGGCGCGGCACGAAACGCAGGATTTTACCGAGACGATAGGATTTGGCTCGCCCTCGCTCATTTATGGTCTGAACAGCAATTTTGTCGCGGATTCGTTCAGCGTCAGGCAGCCCGATTTTTCTGACTTGGATGCGTTCCGGGGCAGTGCTGCCGAGGCCGAGCCGCTTCCCGTGGAGGAGCTGGAGGCGGACGACGCGGAACTGGCCGAGCCTGCCGACTCTGATTCGCCGGTCGTGCCGCAGGAATCGGCTGTCGGTGGCGGGCAGGACGATGACGGGGCGGACGGTGTGACTGTCTTGGAGAGCCTCGGCGCGGGGACGGCGTTTTCGTTCAGCGTGTTCGGGCGCGACCGTCTGCCCGTGACGGAACTGGTGCCCGTTGACGCGGAGGATGCCGCGCCCGCAGGAGCGACCGTTCCGTCCGANCCCGAACCGNCCGGGGCGATTGTGGCAAACGCGGACGGCACGTTCTGCATTGCCGACCGATTGCCTGACGTGCCGGACGGCGCGGCGGCGTTGGACACGCAGCTCAAGGCACTCATCGATTCTGTCCTGTAGTTTTCCGGCGCGTGCGGAAAATCCCGGCTGATAGCATAGTTTTGCAAAATATGCTATGATACGGCAATGGAAATCGAACTGAACAATCTGGTGAAGACGTACCAGAAGGCTTCCGCGCCGGGCAGCGTGTATGCGGTGCGCGGCATCAGCCTGCGCATTCCTTCCAATACGATTTTTGGGATTATCGGAAAAAGCGGCGCGGGAAAATCGACGCTCGTGCGCCTAGTGAGCCTGCTGGAGCGGCCCGATTCCGGCGAAGTCCGTTTTGGCGGCGAGCGCGTGGACGATTTGTCCGAGCGGGAGCTGATTGCGCGCCGCCGTCGGCTTGGCATGATTTTTCAGAATTTTAATTTGTTCTCCAGCCGCAATGCCGCGCAGAACATCGCCTATCCGTTGGAGATTTGCGGCGCGCCCAAGGCAAAAATCCGTGCGCGGGTGGCGGAGCTTTTGGAGGTCGTCGGGTTGGCGGACCGTGCGGCTTCTCCCGTGAGCACGCTGAGCGGTGGGCAGAAACAGCGCATTGCCATTGCGCGCGCGCTTGCCAACAGTCCCGACATTCTGTTCTGCGACGAGGCGACGAGCGCGCTTGACCCGCAGACCACGCTTTCTATCCTCGACCTGATCCGTGAAATCCAGAAAAAGATGAGCCTGACCGTGGTGATGATCACGCATCAGATGGAAGTGGTGCGCGACGCATGCCGGTATGTCGCCGTGGTGAACGACGGGACGCTGGTGGAGTCGGGCAGCGTGGAGGATATTTTCATGCGCCCGCAGAGCGAGGTGACAAAAGGATTCCTCGCGCACCTGCCGCAGAACGCCGCGGAACGGATGGTGCGCTGGAGCAGCGGCGGCGGCAAATACACGCTGCGTTTTTACGACACGCAGACGGACGAGCCGGTTATCAGCAACCTCGTGCACCGCTTTGGCATTGCGTTCAATATCCGCGCGGCGGGCATTCAGACGTTGGCAGAGCATAAAGTCGGCACGCTCGTCATGGATTTTGACGGCTCGGCGGACGATGTGGGCAAGGCGATTGCCTACCTGCGCGGGCAGGGGATTGCCGTGGAGAAGGAGGCCGACGCATGATGAGCGCATCGGTGATTTTTGATTTGGTCGCTGCGGCGACGGGGCAGACGCTCGTCATGGTGCTGTTTTCGACGCTGTTTTCCGTCCTGCTCGGGCTTCCGCTCGGCGTGCTGCTGTTCACGAGCGATTCGGCAAGCGGCATTGCGCCGCATCCCGTCTTGCATCAGGTGCTTTCGCACGTGGTGAACATGCTA
Organism: Treponema sp.; assembly: GCA_014804085.1. Classification (GTDB taxonomy): domain Bacteria; phylum Spirochaetota; class Spirochaetia; order Treponematales; family Treponemataceae; genus Treponema_D. The sequence goes on from JAAVAM010000016.1 coordinate 22,845, forward strand.
CGGTCGTTCCCGTTTATCATTCTGATGATCGTGTTGTTCCCGCTTTCGCGGCTTATTCTGCATACGAGCATTGGGACCAAGGCGACGATCGTGCCGCTCTCGATTGCCGCCGCCCCATTCGTGGCGCGTATCATTGAGAGCGCGCTCCGGGAAGTGGACGCGGGCGTGATTCAGGCGGCGCGCGCCGCCGGTTCGACGACGTGGCAGCTCATNACCAAAGTGCTGCTGCCGGAANCCCTGCCNGCGNTGGTGGACGGCATTACGCTGACGGTCATCAATCTGATCGGCTATTCGGCAATGGCGGGNGCGATTGGCGGCGGCGGCTTGGGNGACCTTGCGATCCGCTACGGCTACCAGCGGTTCCGCACGGAAATGATGGTCGTCGCCGTCGTNGTGATTATCGTCCTNGTTGAGTGCATTCAGTTCGTGGGCACNNNAATCAGCGCNCACATGATGANNCGCCGCTGATTCNTGCGNCGGGGTGTGTTGANTACTGCTGTCCGCCGCCNANCAGNNTCTGCATCANGNTGGANATAAGGTACATNTTCTTGTAGACTTCCACGGCAAGNTCGTTGACGGGGTGNTCGGCAAANCGNTCCAGCTCGTTCCAGTTGACNATCATGACGCTGTTCTTTTTGGGNTAGTCGTCGATGAGNGCCTTCACGTTCCGCGCAAAGANGATGATGTTCTTGGTGCAGCTGACGACNAGATCGCGCGCTTCNTCGTTGGAATCCTCAAGGACGGTGCGCACGATGTTCGCGGCTTCCTTGCTGCGCTCCACGCTCGGCAGGTAGGTCTTCAGCTTGATGCCCACTTCCGCGGTTTCTGCCATTTTGTCGTCAAAGGCGGTGATGNTGTCGGANATTTGCAGGATGACGTTGTANGCGTCGCTCATCTGCTGGCTGAGCTGCGNGTTNNCCCANTGGCCGCGCACCAGNACCAAATCGGCGTACTCGCGCACGGAACGCTTGAAGAATTCCACGAGGAATGCCTTGAGGTAGTTGAGCGCGCGCGCGTATGCGAACGAGCCAAGCTCTTTCTTTTCGTATTTTTCGCTGTTTTCNTCGGTGTAGTTCTTGAGGCTGTTGATGTTCGTCGTGTTGAAAATCTGCGTGAGCAGCGCGTCCACNTTTGAATTNTTCTGCGCGGANTCCAGCCGTTCGACCGTGCCGTTCGCCTCTTTCTGGATTTTTTCCAGGTACGGCTCGATAATCTGCTCGCGTTTCTCATCGACGGTGACGCGGTACGCCGGATTCTTGGTAATCAGCTGGATCATCATGCCGAGGATGTTGCCGCGCTGTACGTCGTCAATGCGCTGCGTCAGCCTGAACCACTGCGTCGGCTTGATCAGCTCGCTGCCTTTTGCCTGCTTGAGCATGCCGAGCAGCGCGTTCCAGTCGCCGCCGACGGGCAGCGACGCGATGACCGCCGCAAAATCCTTCAGGTCTTCCGCAATGTACGAGGCATCGATGGGATTGAAGCGGGGCGTCTTGTTGAAGTCGCCTTCGCGGCAGGTCGAGTCGAATTTCTTGAGGATAAAATAATAGTCGAACACGCAGAACGAGCGGAACGCGTTGAGCAGGTTGTAGAGGTCGTCGATGCGCGTTATCGTGCCGCCCTCGAACCCCGCGCTGAACGCGTCCAAGTCCTGCTTGACCTGCGCCTTGAGTTCCTTGAAATTCATGTTCTTGGCTTTTTCGGCGATCGACTCTTCGCTCAGCTCTTCTTCCAGTGCTTTCTGCTGGTCGCTCAGCGACGCGTTGATGACCATGTTCTTGAAATAGTTGGGATTTTCCTGGCTGTAAAAAATGGTCTGGCACGGTCCGACGATTTTGTAGATGTCCCAGACGAATTTGCCGAACATCGGCAGGATCTGGTCGCCGTTCGGCTTGTAGAATTTGTATTTGGAGTGGGACAGGTTTTTCGCGATGTTCCTGAGCATCCGTTTTTTGTCTGCTTCCGGGTCGCCGCCGCCGAACAGGCCGAGCAGTTTGTCCAAAAATGAGCCGCCGGTCGCCTTGCTGTTAGATTTCTTTGCCATACTGCTATGATACAGGATATTTCGCCGCTTTGCAAGGAAGTTGCGGCAACAAACGAAATAGTATATAATGAATAAAGTTATAAAAGAACTGGAGGCTTTTCTGATGAAAAAGATGGTGGTTGCTGCGGCCGCGTTGCTTGCCGCAGGATCGTTGTTTGCGTACAATCCTCCGGCAGGCGGACAGAACCTGCTGAGGCTTTCTTCGCCGTTCGCACTGGCGGGCGCGAATTCGACGGCGGGCGGTGCCATATACGATGTGATGCCGTCGTCGGTCGTGACGAACCCGGCGCTTGCCGCCATTGAGCAGCGCATTGCCCTTGACGCGGGCTTTACGTTCATGACGGACAAGAACAAGAACGCGGNGGACGGNAGCACCGGCACGGCGTTCCAGCTGGGCGCGACCGTGCCGACGCGCTGGTGCGTGCCGACGCTGCTGGTGCAGGGCGTGTTCGCGCCGCTCATTGACATGCACCTGGCGAACAATATTGCCGTTACGGCGAACGTCGCGAAGGACATCAACGACAAGTTGTCGATCGGCATTGGCGTGACGGGCGGCGGATTCTGGAACGATGCCAGTTCGGACTGGACGCTCTACGCGGACACGGGAGTCATCTATAATTACGGCGACCTTGCTTTTATGAAGGACGTGCGCTTTGCCGTCACGCTGATGCATTTGGGAAAAATGTACACGGACAGCAAGAACCTGCACGGCATCAAAGGGACGAGCGCGGATATGTGGCCGGGAATCGCGACCCCGCGGATCGGCGTTGCGGCATTGTTCCTTGACAAGGACGGCTTTAAGCTGGGCAGCTCGACCGACATCGCCGCGCCGGGATTCCAGGATTTTGTGATTGACATCGGGCTTGCCGTCGAGTACAGCGGACTCCGTTTCGCCACGTTCAGGCTCGCGTCCGCATGGGAATTTGACGTGCGGGAATTCGCGAACGACCGGCAGAACGTCATTCCTGCGGTCGCCCTGAGCGCGAAATTCAATTTCAGCGCGGACAACAAAATGCTGGCGAACCACGGCTGGTCCGAGAGCGAGATTACGGCCGCCGCCGCATGGCGCAACCTGTACGAGGACGTGAACGCGTTCTCCGCGGGCGTGGTGCTCAAGCTGGGGCAGGAAGATACCGAGCCGCCGGTCGTCACGTTGTGGGAGGATGAGGACTGATATGAAAAAAATGCTTTCGGCCGCGTGTGCGGCACTGCTTTCCTTTTCCGTTTTTGCGGAGAAAGGACCGGTGTATATCTCCCCGAACAACGACGGCGTGCAGGACACGCTTGCCGTTCCGCTGAAAATCAAAGAGAAACGCTATGTCGTTGACTGGAGCTTTGTCATCACCGATGCGAACGGCGCGGTCGTGCGCACGATCGGCAACAAAGAGAAGCGCGAAGACAAGGTGACGTTCAAGAGTTTTTTCAAGTCGCTGTTCTCCCCCAAGACGGGCGTGACGATTCCCGCNACGGTCGTGTGGAACGGCGTTATGGACAACGGGCAGGTCGCCCCCGACGGAACGTATTACTACACGTTCAGCGCGACCGACGACAACGGGAACAGCGCGCGGACATCCCCGCTGACCGTCATCGTCGATAACACGCCGCCGGAAATCGAGCTGACGCAGCTTGCCGCCGGCGACAAAATCTTTGGCGAAGGCGCGAAGGCGACGCTCAAAGTGCGCCAGCGCGGCTCGGAAGAAGATTTGTGGACGGGCGTGTTCACCGACAACGCGGGAACGGCCGTGCGCACGTTCACCTGGAAAGACAGCGCGCCGCTTTCCTTTGACTGGGGCGGCACGGACGACAACGGCGCGCCGCTGCCCGACGGCGTGTACAATTACAAAATCAGCGCGACCGACCGTGCGGGCAACGTCTCCGATCCTGCCGCGCTCACGAATCTGGTCTATTCTGCGGAAAAGCCGGTGATCAGCATTGCCATTAACGGCAGCCGCTATTTTTCCCCGGCCGGGAACGCGAGCAAGTCGGTGCAGTTTGACGTGGGCATTCCGCTTCCCAATGCGGCGAGCGGCAACAAGCTGACCGGCTGGGCGGTGACCGTCCTCGGCGCGGACGGCAAGGAATGCTGGAAGACGGACGGCACGGACAATCCGCCGACTTCCGTCTCGTTCGACGGCAAGGGCGCGGACGGCAAGCTGATTGCCGACGGCTCATATCAGGCGCGCGTGACGGCAAAATACCTGAACGGCTACGAGCCTGCCCCGGTCACTTCGCCGGTGTTCATGCTCGACACGAAAGNGCCGGAGGCGNACATCAAGACGAGCGGCACGNTTTTCAGCCCGGACGGCGACGGAAACCAGGATACGCTGGCAATCACGCAGCGGTTTGCCGCCAACGAAGGCTCGCCCATAACGAACTGGACGGGCACGATTGCCGATTCGCGCGGCACTGCGGTGCGGACGTTCGCGTTCGGCGCGTACCCGCCGGAGACCGTGCCGTGGGACGGNCTTGACAATGCCTCACGGCTTGCGACCGACGGCGATTACGTCTACACGCTTTCGGCGACGGACGCGGCAGGAAACGCGGCGACGTACACGANCGNGAAATTCGCCCTTGACACGAGCAAGACNGAAGTGATGCTGACGGCGAACTATGCCGCGTTCAATCCGATCGGCGCGCGCAATACTATCCGCCTGACGCCGGTNATGAAAGANGGCAGCTCAATCAGCCATTACGCGCTTTCTATTGTAGACAGCGCAAAGCGCGAGGTGTACCGCGAGGAGGCGGANCGTGCCCTGCCNGCGGCATTCACNTGGAACGGCAACGGCTCTGACGGCGCGCGCTGTGCGGACGGCATGTANACGGCGATTCTGGAAACGAAGTCGGCGAACGGGTCGGAGGCGAACGCGGCTTCCCAGCCGTTCGGCATTGANACCGTTCCGCCAAAAATCGACGCGCAGGCGGCATACACGCTGTTCAGCCCGGACGGCGACGGCCAGAAGGATTCGCTCCCGGTGAAAGTCGCCGATTCCACGTCCGACACTTGGACGGGNACGATCGTGAACGCCCGCGGCAACGTGGTGCGCACCTTTGACTGGCAGGGGAACGTTCCGTCATTCGACTGGGACGGCACGGACGACGCGGGCAACAANGTCGCGGACGGCACGTATACGCTGGTGTTCAGCGCGGAGGACGCGGCGGGCAACAAGACAAGCACGGATCTGACCAACATCGTGGTGGACGACCGCCCGACGACGGTGTACGTGACGGCGGACTGGGACGCATTCAGCCCGAACGGCGACGGCAACCGCGACACNCAGCGGTTTGTCATCCGCCCGTCGCTGAACGAGGGCATCGCGAGCTGGNAATTCGCCATTGCGGGCGCGGACGGCAACGTCGTTCGNACCTGGACGAACGCTGACTCGGCGACCTTGCCCCCGGCGATTACCTGGGACGGCCGGGACGACGCGNAGAACNTCGTGGCGGACGGCGTGTACGTCGGCTCGCTGGCAGTGCTGTACGAGAAAGGCAACAAAGTCGATACCGCATCGTCGGCATTCATCAGTGCCGTCACCCCGCCGCAGCTGAGCGTTGAGACGGCGACCGAGACGGGATCCGGCTTCTTCAGCCCCGACAACGACGGCACGGACGACGACTTGTTCATCCGCNTGAAAGCNGTGACNCCNGTCGGCNTGAAAAACTGGTCGTTTACGATCAACGACCCGAACGGCCGCGCGTTCTGGTCNACGAGCGGAAAGTCNGCCATTGCCGAGCAGATGGTGTGGGACGGACGCGGCAGCAACGGCGAGCTGGTGCAGTCGGCGATGGACTATCCGTATGTGTTCACCGCGACGGACACGCTCGGCATGACGAGCACCGCCACCGGCAACATCAACATCGACATTCTGGTCATCCGCGTGGGCGACGTGCTCAAGATGGCAGTCCCGTCAATCATCTTCCGCAGCGACGCGGCGGACTTCAAGAAAGAGACCGCGCCGGGCAAGAAAGACGGCGTGACGGCGGAGCAGGCGGCGAACAACGAGCGCATCCTGAACCGCATCGCCACGATCCTGAACAAATTCGACACCTACAAGGTAACCGTCGTCGGACACGCGAACCGCACGACCGACGACGACCGCGAGGAGACGACGGACAATCCCGCCTGGGGACGCGCGCTCACGCCGCTGTCCAAGGAACGCGCGGAATACGTCAAGGGCTATNTGGTCAAGCGCAAGGTAAAGGCCGACCGCCTGGAGACCGACGGCAAGGGCGGCACCGAGCCGGTGGCAGATCCCAAGGACGACGCGAACAAGTGGAAGAACCGCCGCGTCGAGTTCATTCTGAACAAATAAAAAGCGTCGGCNTTGCCCGACAGACNAAAAACTCCGGCACTGCTTGCCGGAGTTTTTTTATGCGNACAGCGCGCGCAGGTCGCGGTAGAAGTCGGGCATNTCTTTCTGGAGGACCAGCGGGCTGCCGTTNCTGATAAAGCAGTGCGTGGTGGTCGCNGTGCAGGCAATNTTNTCCCCGCAGCGCACGGTGTAGCCGAGCACCAGCCTGACCGCAGTCAGTTTTTCGATCGTGACCTGAATCGTCAGCACGTCGGGGAACGTGGTGGTATGCCGGTAATCGCAGGAAAGCGCGAGCACGGGCGAGATGATGCCTTCCTCCTCCATTTTCGCATAGCCCCAGCCGATCTGGTCAAGGAAATCAATGCGGGCCTCCTCCAAAAACCGCAGGTAATTTGAATGATGCGTCACCTGCATCTTGTCGGTCTCATAATACTGCACTTTGTGCGTGTACGGCCTGATGTCGCTCGTCTTCATGCGNGCTCCTTTCCGNAACGGATACCGTATTGTAGCATGGAACGGGCGTTTTGGGGAATGGTGGGGAAGTATCCCCCTCGCTCCCAAGGCAAGCCTTGTCCGCTACCCCCTCTGCGGGGAACGCCGGTTTTGTAAGGGGCAGACGCACCTGCCCCGCAACGCCCCAAGCATCTTCTTTCCGTCTTTTCTTCCCGCTTGGAAGCGGGCGAACTTTCTTGGGAGAGGGAAAACCCTCTACTTCCGAAGCGGGTTTTTCCCTCTCCCTTTCCCAGCACGGCTTAGGGCTACCGCCCTAAGAACCCGCTTCGTTTTTTGCCCGCTCTTGCATTGGGGGAGCAGCAAATTTTTGTTTGTTGCTTGCTTTCGTGTTGGGGAAGCAAAAAACTTTTGTTTGTTGCTTACTTTTGCGTTGGGCGGACAACAAATTTTTATTTTTTGCTTACTTTCATGTTGGGGAAGCACCACCCGGCGGCGTTTTGCTTGCCCCGGCGTGTTTTCCGCAAAAATGCGGGACGTTTTCGTTGTCCTGACGCATTTTCTGCCAAAATGCGGGACGTTTTGTTCGTCCTAACGTGTTTTCTGCCAAAATCTGTGGCGTTTTCGTTGCCTCGGCGTGTTTTCTGTCAAAACGCGGGGCGTTTTGGTTATCCTGACGTGATTTCTGCCAAAACGCAGGACGTTTTCGTTGTTCTGGCACATTTTCTGCCAAAACGCGCGGCGTTTTACTCGCCTTGACGTGATTTCTGTCAAAACACGCGGCGTTTTCTTTGACTTGACGCAAAAGAAAGCCATTGCGCCGCGCTAGTGGTCTGCTCTGAGACGGGTTGACAAAAGACGGTTGGGGGGGGGTAAACTTATGGTGAGGATGTGGGGCAGGGCGCGGCGGCGAGGGTCGTCTGTTCTGCCCGCAAAAAATCTTGGCGACGGAATAAGGAGTTTTGCTATGAACGGGTTGCGGAAACGGGCAGCGGTTTTGGTTGCCGGTGTTGTTTTGGGTGCGGGCGGTGCGTCTGCGAACGGCGTTGTCGCTTCGGGCGCGGTCAATTACAGTCCGATTCAAAAGGTCATGGACGATCAGGCGTACAATGCGCGGTATGGTGTTGAGGACACGCTTGCGTACAGTCAGTGGAGCGCGGCGTTGGAGGTCGGCTGGCGGTGGGACTTTGAGCATGTCAGCGTGATTGCCTCCGTCGATTCGCTGCTGGGAAACGATATGCTTGTCCTGCCGAAATTCGCGGTTGAAAAACCGGTGGGCGAAATGGTTGCCTTTGCCCTGGGGCTTGGCGCGGGCTACAAAAGCGTCAGCGAAAAGGCGAACGACGAGCGGAACTGGGGCGTTACCGGCTCGACGACCAAGACGCGGTATCCGCTGGAAAAAGGAGACAGCGCCGGTTTTGCCATGCGGCTTGAGCTTGCCGGAAAGTTCTTCCCGCTGAAAAATCCGTTTTACCTTTTTGGGAGGGCGTATGCCGATTATATGCCGTCAGCCACGCGGACGCTGCATTTCGCTCACTATGCGGGCACGGGCACGCTGAAAAACCCGGACCGCGAGTACGACGCAAGGCATGCGGCCGTGCAGGTCGGCTTCAGCCTCGGTGCCGGGATTTCATGGGGCAGGAAACATGCCCGCATGGCTTCTGCGGGCAGCCGTGACGTTGAGCCGTGATGATGCCGTCAGCCGCGCGGCTTGACAAATCCATGCGGCGCGGTACACTTTTTTAATGACCATGAAAATGTCGCATTCGCCAACCGTGCTAACGCTGTTCGCCGTGACGGCTTACATGCTGCTCCATGTCTCATGCGTTGTGTTGCAGCCGATCGGGTACGAAAAGCCGCCGGAGGACATACAGATNCCGCCGGTGGANNNGTCGGGCGTGTTTGTCTATACGGAGCGCGCGTATGCGCGGCGGGCGCAGGAANGNCCNGTTCTGATNCGGGGANCGATAGANAATCCNGCGTTCAGTCTNAAGGATGCGNTGNNGNTTTCTGCGGACAGGAANAAGGTCTGGGATTTTACGGTNCTTTCGCGCGGCANNTCGNANGCGGTGCGCTGTGATTTTACGGTNCGCGCCANGGANTCCGGCAAAAACGAGCGGTTCGACGTNGCGCCCGTCGTNTTTGGNGANNANCNGCTTTCGTTTGCCGGGTNNCTNACGGANCGCGATGTTNCNGTGCCGTATCTGGTTGCCGACATNCACGACGCGGCGGGCAGACGGTNCACCGTGTTCGCANTGGAGCGCNCNGCATACCGCNTGAAAACGCCCAAGCATATCGTCCTTGACCCGAAGCAGGAGTTTTCGGTCTTGTTGGGGAATCGGCTTGTCGCGCGTTTTTCCGCGANCCAGTACCATATCTCTGCGGGCGCGCCGGTGGAACTGCTGGAGACATACGTNTCCGTGCTGAACGGCGTTTTTAGGGGATTGCAGAAGTATGAGAACGGCATATTGGTGTTCTAGCGTCCTGCTGGTTTNNTTGTTTTTCGCCTCGTGCGTNAGCCTNGCGACCGAGCCGTTCTCGGACGANACCTATCCGNCGGACATCACGCTTTCGGCAGAGACGGCGCGGGGCTGCCTGTTTTACGGAGACGAAGGCGGGCAGGTTTCNGGGCATGACATGCGCATACGGATAAAAAACGGCAGGGCGTATCCCGTGTCGAATNCCCTGCTTGCCTTGGACGGNCTGACGGCNGAGGGCGGNGCGCTGAANNTCCTGTTCGGNCTTTTTTCGGGCGACGACGGGCATCTGCGGAAGCAGTCGTANAAGGCATATCTCACGGTTGACGGNGACGAGCAGGTGCTGAAGCNGTCCATGCTGNTGTACAAGGACGAGCGCGGCAGGCAGTACATNANGCGTNCTTTNACGGCCGACGGGACNCGCTATACGTTCCAGCATTCNTTNTCGGANTTTTTCGTGGCNTACCCGTATATGTTCTGCGAGCTGCAAAACGGGGNCGANACCTACAANGTGTTCGCCGTTGNCGGGCAGGNGGGCTNTGAGAAANGATTNGTCACGCAGGGCATACTGAACGAACGCCAGCAGTACGTCATCTTCNGGGNNAATGCCCTTGTNGCCNGCTTCACGCGGACCGGCTANGNCCTGTANGCCACCGATTCCCCCGCCGTCCTGAAAAAAAGCATCGCGGTCATCGCGGGTGTGTTNAGGTTCATTGCGGAGCGGGAGAACGCGAGGGGGTAGGTTTTTATCGCTTGGAAGCGATGGGAACGTCCTTGGGAGAGGGGAAACCCTCTACTTCCGAAGCGGGGTTTCCCCTCTCCCAAACCCTCACCCTTTCCCAGCACGGCTTAGGGCGCTGCCCTAAGAACCCGCTTCGTTCTTTCCTCAATGCAATTTCCGCAAAATCGCTCTCGGACGGGAAAAACCTTTTCGGGTGGTGCTCACTTTTGCATTGGGGAAGCAACAAATTTTTGTTTGTTGCTCATTTTCGCGTTAGGGAAGCAAAAAACTTTTGTTTGTTGCTTACTTTTGCGTTGGGCGGACAACAAATTTTTATTTTTTGTTCACTTTCGCGTTGGGGGAGCAGCAAATTTTTGTTTGTTGCTTGCTTTCGTGTTGGGGAAGCAAAAAACTTTTGTTTGTTGCTCGCTTTTGCGTTGGGNAAGCACCTCNACAGANTTTTTNTTTTTTGCNTANTTTCATGTTCNGNAAAAACGCGGCGGCGTTTTGCTTGCCCTGGCGTGATTTCTGCCAAAACGCGGGACGTTTTGCTTGCCCTAACGTATTTTCTGCGAAAACGCGGGACGTTTTCGTTGTCCTGACGTGTTTTCTGCCAAAATGCGGGACGTTTTGTTCGTCCTAACGTGTTTTCTGCAAAAATGCGCGGCGTTTTCGTTATTCTGACGTGTTTTCTGTCAAAACGCGGGGCGTTTTGGTTGTCCCGGCGTGTTTTCTGCTAAAACGCGGGGCGTTTTCTTCGTCCCAATGCAAAAGGAAACCGTTGCGCTGCGCTGGGGGGCTGCGCGGAGACGGGTTGACAAAAGGTGCTGGGGGGGGGGTAGACTGATTGCGGGGATTTTCGGGGGAACGCGGCGCGGGTGGTATGCGCGCNCNGGAATCCTGATGGGGCGTATGGAGGTNTTCTGCTATGGTCGGNGTATTGCGTGGCATGAAGGCACNGTTTTGTTNCATCCTGTTCGCGGTCGTGCTGTGCGGCGGCGNGGGTGCGGACGAACTGTTTTCGCTGGAGAATCATGTCAGCGTGGGCATNCGGCATCAGTCGCTTGCGGAATCCGTTTTNTACGCTTCCTCAAAAATCAGCGAAATACGCTGGCAGCCGGACATNGTGCCGTCCGTTACCGACGAGCTGGTNTTCGGGGTGTCGTGNGTCCGCTTTTCGCTCGGCTTNAGCACTGCCATACCGGTAAAAACGGGCATCGTTGAGGACCGCGACTGGCTTTTTTCCGGNAGCAGCGCGCTTTCGAATTATTCGCGCCATGAGAATTTTGTGGACAAGGACTATAGGGTCTACGGCACGGCTGCCTATGCCGCGCCNGCNTTGTTCGGGCGGCTGTTNATCCGCGCCGGGTTTGGCGTGCGGTANGACAACGAAAAATATGCGGCGAAAAACGGNTACTATCANTANNNNTCGGGAAACAAGCCGGTGGATNCCNGCACGAAAAAGACCGATTTGTGCGGCACGGGCATGACGTATGAGNTGTCGGCGTTCATGCCCTTTTGNTTTGTGGACGCGCGGGTAAGGATTGACGAACGGCACGGCTGTTTCCTCAGCTTTGACTGCTTTCCGTATATGATTATCGACGCGACCGACACGCATATTATGCGGCTCCANNGANTTTTATGANNCCATGCGGGGCGGTTTTGGGTTCACGGTGGCGACGGGCTATGCCTNCCGCCTCACCAAACAAATCGCGCTTGAGCTGTCGCTGTCGTACTNNCNGCTGGANATNTTCGGNACGAGCAGCTCGCGCACAATCGGCGAATATGCGGCCTTTGAGCAAGAAGCGGGNGTGCGGGGCGGCCTGAAAAAATCGTGCGTGGANCTGCAAGTCGGCTGCTCATACCGGCTGTATTAGGCTGCCGGCGCGGAATTNGNTCTCCCTATGCAAGCCCCGGTTTTTCTGCTACACTGTCGCAAACGCGTTCCCTGCAATCCGGTCGGGGAAAGGAGACTTTATTTTTATGGCAAACGACGAGCATACGTGTACGTTGGACAAAATCATCAGCCTGTGCAAGCGGCGTGGTTTTGTGTATCAGGCGAGNGAGATTTATGGCGGTCAGGCGGGCGCATGGGATTACGGTCCGCTGGGCGTGGANTTCAAGCGCAATATCCAGAACGCGTGGTGGCANTACATGACGCAGNTGCGCGANGACGTGGTTGGTCTTGGACAGCGCGATTTTCCAGCACCACAAGACGTGGGAGGCGAGCGGGCACGTGGCGCACTTCAGCGACCCGATGATTGACTGCACCGTCTGCAACGCCCGTTTCCGTGCCGACCAGCTGATCGAGGATTTCGTCTCTTCGCACCCCGACGCGAATCCCGGAAAGCCCGTGGACACGATGAGCCATGAGGAGATGAAAGCATTTATCGACGCGCACATCAACTGCCCGACGTGCGGCAGCAAGGAGCGCAAGTACACCGCCGTGCGCGAATTCAACCTGATGTTCAAGACGCACCAGGGACCGGTCGCCGATGACTCGCACCTGATTTACCTGCGCCCGGAGACGTGCCAGGGCATCTTCACTGACTTCAAGAACATCGTGCAGTCAAACCGCATGAAAATCCCGTTCGGCGTGGCGCAGGTGGGCAAGTCGTTCCGCAACGAAATCATTTTCAAGAATTTTATCTTCCGCACCTGCGAATTCGAGCAGATGGAAATGGAATATTTCTGCAAGCCCGGCACGGACGACGCGATTTTTGAGGACTGGCGCGCCTACCGCTGGCAGTTCTACCTGAAATACGGCATCGCGGAGAAAAACCTTGCCTGGCATCACCACGACAAGCTGGCGCACTATGCCAAGGACGCTTACGACATTCAGTACAACTTCCCGATCGGCTTTGAGGAGATCGAAGGCATCCACAACCGCACCGACTTTGACCTCGGCCAGCANACCAAGGTGAGCGGAAAGGACATGGCGTACATCGACCAGGACGACGGCAACAAGACCTACACGCCCTATGTCATNGANACGTCCGCCGGNCTGAACCGCAATTTCCTNGCGTTCCTGTGCGAGGCATACGAAGAGGAGAACGTGGGCAAGGACGGCAAGGACGATTACCGCACGGTGCTGCACCTGCATCCCNNNCTCGCGCCGATTACGGTCGCCGTGCTGCCGCTCATGAAAAAGGACGGGCTTGCGGAGCGGGCNAAGGAAATCCAGCACGCGCTCAAAGAAGAATTCGTGACCGACTATGACCAGAGCGGCACGGTGGGAAAACGCTACCGCCGTCAGGACGANGTGGGNACGCCGTTCTGCGTGACNGTGGANTACGACACGATNACCGAAAAAGCCGAGGACGGCAGCGCGAANCCGGNTTTCAACACGGTGACCGTCCGTTTCCGNGACAGCATGGCGCAGGAGCGCGTCAAGGTGGACGAACTCGTGCCGTTCATTCAGAACGCGATCCGCGCGTACCGGCCGGTCGTGCGGGACTAGCATGGAATATATCGCGCTGGGAAAGTCACAGCTTCTCGTGAGCCGCACGGCGTTCGGCGCGATGACGCTTGACCGGCTTGCCGATGCCGCGNCGGCGCGNCGGCTGGTCGCTCAGGCGTATGACGGCGGCGTGAATTTTTTTGACGTNGCCCGGTCGTCCCCGCAGAGCGAGGCGTGGCTCGGCGCGGCAATCAAGCCGTACCGCAAGGATATTTTTGTCGCGACCAAGACGGCGGCGCGCACGATTGCCGATCTGAAAGGCGATTTGTACGCGAGCCTTGCCGCGCTCGGCGTGGATNACATCGACTTGTACCAGCTGGAGCGCGACGAGGGGCTGCCCGAAAAAGGCGGGGAAGACGGCTTGGTGGACGAGCTGATTGACTTGCGCCGCGCGGGGCTGATCAATCATTTTGGCGTGGTGACGGAATCTCCCGACGTTGCGGATCGCGTGGTGCGCTCGCAGGCGGGGTGGGAGACCTTGCAGTTTCCGTTCAATGTGCTGTGCGGTGAGGCGGCGGAGACGGTTGCCGCGCAGTGTGCCGAAAAAAACATCGGGTTTATCGCCATGCGTCCGCTGTGCGGCGGCGTGCTGACCAATATCCCGATTTCGCTCGGATATTTGCATCAGTTTGAGCATGTCGTGCCGGTGTGGGGCGCGCGCACCGAAGAAGAGCTGCGGCAGATCCTCTATTTTGCCGAAAATCCGCCGGTCGTTGACGAGCAGTTCCTCAAAGAAGCCGAGCAGCTCCGCGCGTTCTTCAACTGACTGTTATTCCGCGTCGTTTTTAAGTGATTCCGCTTCCTGTGCGTTCAGCACGCGCACGATTTTGTAGTCGCCGTCATCGGTTTCGTGTTCGCCCGTGCCGTCGGTCAGCTTGACGGCGGGATGGGTCGGGTTTCCCGGCGTGTTCTTGATGACCTGGGCGGTCTTGCCGTTTGCGAGGCAGACGAACGCGCCGATCGGAAAGAGCGACAGGCTGTGCACCAGTGCCTTGAGCACGATTTTGTCGTACTGCGGCTCGTGTTCCTTGAGCATGTCGAGCATGGCTTCGTAAGCCGTCCGCGCTTCCCTGAAATGGCGCGGCGCGGTAATCGCCTCGAACGAGCAGGCGGCGGCGATGATTTTTGCGAACGCGGTGATGTGTTCGCCGGTGAGCTTGCGCGGGTAGCCCGATCCGTCTTCGCGTTCGTGGTGTTCGAGTGCCGCAATCTGGACGGGCAGGGAGAAGTCGTTTTCCTTGAGGATATTGTAGCTCAGAATCGGATGCACGGCCATTTTTTCCCGTTCTTCGGGNGAGAGCGGCCGTGTGGTCATGTAGAGCTGCGGCGGCAGGCGGATTTGCCCGATTTCATGCAGGAGGCAGGCGGTGCCCAGTTCGGTCAGTTTGTCTGCGGGCAGCCTGAGCGTCATGCCGATAATCAGCGCGAGCACGGTGGAGCGCATGCTGTGGTTGACCAGAAAATGTTTGCCGCGCGCTTCGTCCGTGGGCATGATGCGCAGCACGTACTGCTGGTGTTCCTTGAGGTACGCGCACAGCCCGCTGATTTTTTCGGCGACCGCCTGTGCGGCGAGCGTTTTTTCGACCGTGTACTGCTTGAACAGCGCGTCGATGTCGTTCAGGAAATTGTTGTAAAAGGCGCGGGTCTGCGCGAGCTGCTCGTCGTCTGCCTCNGTGCCGGGCGCGGGCATTTCGCTTGGGGCTTCTGCGCCTGATTCTTCTCCGTCNGCCGCGGAATCTTCGGCAAGCGGCGCGGTATCTCCGTCGAGTTCCGGCGGCGCGTCCAGGTTGTCGAACATGTCGTCAAGGTCGTCGAGCGCGATCGGGGTGTCCTCGGTGGGCAGGTCGGGTATGTCCGTCACCGGCTCGGGGGGCTGCTCCTTTTCGACGTGGGGCAGTCCGAGCAGGTCTTCCAGGTCTACCGTCTCATAGTTCACGTCCTGCGGAATGTCTTTTTTTGCGTCGGGGTCTGCCGTGGCGCTTTCGAACCTTTTTTCCGGGGGCTTCGGCTTTCCGTCGGAAAGCACCGCGCGGAAATTCCATTCGATGAGCGCCTTTTTCATCGGACCGCTGAACGGGACTTCTGCGTCGAGCAGCTGGAATTGTTCGTCCAGAAAAACATGCGATGAGAATGTCGTGCCGTCTTCGAGTTCGCTGATAGGATAAGAATTCATAGTCGCTCTAGTATCGGCATGATACGGCGGCGGCTAGAGGTGAAAAATCCTGCGGGCAAAAAAAAACTTGAAAGACCTTACACTTCTTTCAAGTTTTAAGTATGGAGAACCGGCACACGAGGTCACTCATGCAATCGGTCAGTGCGTCTGGATGTCGTGCCGCACTGTCCTACCGGCTTACGTATTTATTATCGGAGCGGAACGGAGAAACTTGAGAAAAAAGTGAAAAAAAATCGAAAAATAGTATATACTGAAAGAAAGCGATGATGAGTGACGACAAAAAGAACGCGGTTTTTATTATNTGTNTCGGGCTTGCGGTCGGCCTGTTCCTGAAACTTTTTGTGGTGGACATTCTGCATGTCTCCGGCACGTCGATGCTGCCCGCGCTCAAGGACGGGGACACGCTCGTGGTGAACCGGCTGGCGTACGGGATCGCGCCGCCGTACGGCGAAAAGCTGCTCGTGCAGTGGCGCGAGCCGAAAGCGGGCGATGTCGTCATCTATCTGTACGACAACAAGATCGTGGTGAAAAGATGCGTCGCGACGGGCGGCGACCATCTAGCATATTCGTCCGATACGGTATATACTTTTACGGCGGGTGGAAAGCAGATTCCGCTGACGGACGCGCAGTACCGGCAGCTCAAGGATATTGACACCGTGCCCGACGGCTATATCCTTGCGGTGGGCGACAATTACGAGGAATCGGTGGACTCCCGCACCTACGGATTCGTTCCGGTACGGAACGTGTTGGGGAAAGTCTTATGCAGGTGAACCATTTTTTACGGACGAAGCGACTCATTTTCCTGGGCATCTGCACGGTCATGTTCTGCATCGTCATTTTCGTCAAGTATGCCCGGCTNGCGTTCGTGCGGGAATCGCAGCGCATGGCTTCTCCGCCGACCGTGCAGCGCGGGTCGATNGTTGACCGCAACGGAAAGGCGCTCGCCGTCTCGGCGAATTTCTATCATTTTGGCGTGACGCCGAGCGCNATCAAGGATATTNCCGCGTTCGCAAAGACGGTCGCGCCCATTTTGAACGAGGACGAGCAGGCGGTGGCGGCGACGGTGGCGAANGCCTCGAANGCGCATTTTGTCTACATCAAGAAAAAAATCGACCAGAANACGTGCGACGCGCTGTACGAGGCGTGCCGGAACAACGGATTTTTTGCCGCCGCGCGCTTTGACCGCATTCCCGGNCGCGTCTATCCCGAAGGCGCGCTNGCTTCCCAGCTCATCGGCTATATGGGCGATTCCGGCACGGGGCTTGCGGGCATTGAGTATTCCATGCAGGACACGCTTTCTCCCAAGGTGGGGGCGGATTTTTTGCCGGCGGACTTGCAGGGGAAGAACGTCTACCTGACGATTGACGCGAATTTGCAGTTCAAGCTGGAGAAAGTGGCGCGCGAGGCGATGACGACCACGCAGGCGGAAAGCCTCATGCTGGTTGCGGCGGAGGCGAAGACGGGCGAAATCCTTTCGTANATCAGCCTGCCGGCGGTGAACCTGAACGATTACACGCATTCGTCGAGCGAGGAGCGCATGGATCGTCCGGCGACGGAAAGCTATGAGCCGGGATCGGTGTTCAAGGTGTTCTCCGTGGCGGAATTNTTGGATTCGGGGGCGATCAGCGACCGGGATTTGTTCCTCTGCGACGGGCGGTACGAGAAACGAACGCCGGGCGGCGAGCGGATCGTCATCACCTGCCTTGACCATCACGGCTGGGTGAGCGCGCGCGAGGCTTTGCAGTATTCGTGCAACGACGCGCTCGCGCAGATGAGCGAGCGGATTGACTCCGAGCCGTTCCTCGCGCGTGTGCGCTCGCTCGGATTCGGCGCGCGCACGGGCGTGGAATTGCCCGCGGAGACGACCGGCTCGGTGCGCAACACGAGCGACCGCCTGTGGTCGGCGCGCTCAAAGCCGACAATCGCTATCGGGCAGGAAATTACGGTGAGCGCGTTGCAGATGGTGCAGGCGGCGACGGNCATTGCGAACGGCGGCGTTCCCGTGCAGCTCACGTTCATCGCGAAAGTCACGACGCATGACGGGAGCGAGACGTACAGCCATGTTCCCGTCTACCGGGATGCCGTGCTTTCTTCCAAAACGGCGAAGTACCTGCTCAGCTGCATGGAAACCGTCGCGCAGAGCGGCACGGGCACCCGCGCGGGGCTGGGCGATATTTCAATCGGCGTGAAGACGGGCACGGCGCAGATGGCGGATTTGGTGCACGGCGGCTACAGCAAGACGGACTTCCTTTCCAACTGCATCGCCGTGTTCCCCGTCGAGAATCCCGAAATCATCCTGTATATCGTCATAGAAAAGGCGAAGGGCGAAAACTATGCGGGGCGAATCGTCGCGCCGGTCATCAAGGAAGCCGCGAACGAGATTATCGACCATCTGGGCATGAACCGCGGGCGCGCGGCGAGCGTGCGGCATTCGGGGAGCATTACCATTACGGGGGCGGAGCTGCTTGAGATTACCGACGTGATTCCCGATTTTACGGGCTTGCCCAAGCGCGAGCTGCTGCCGCTGCTGTACCGCACTGACTTGCACGTCAAAATCAACGGGGACGGCTGGGTCAAGAGCCAGAATCCGCCCGCCGGAACGCCCGTCACGGAGCAGATGAACATTGAACTCTATCTGGAATGACAATATCGCGCTGTTCTGCNAACGCTTTCCCGCGCTCGCGCAGGCGCACGGCATAACGCCGCAGTCGGCAGAGCCTGCGGGCATTCCCTCGGTGGAATTCCTGGCGGCNAAAAACGGTCAGATGACCGCACGGGAAGACGGCCGGTGGTGGCATTCGCAGTACGACCCGGGGCGCGAGGCCGATCAGGCGGTGGCGAACGCGAAAAAAAGCGGCGGGTATGCGTGCGCGTTTTTTTCCTGNGGGCTGGGCTATGCGCCGGTCGCCTCTGCGCGGCAGTTTCCGCACGACACGATTATCATCGTTGAGCCGGACGCGGCGTATTTTTTTGCGGCGTTGCGTCAGGTGGACTGGTCGCCCGTGTTTTCCGCGGCGAACGTGGTGATTGCGTTGCAGGCGGCGGCGGACGACGTGGTTGCGCTCATAGAACGCGCGGGCGGCGTTGCGCACACGGCAATCGTCGCGAACAACAATCATCTGCGGCATGCCGCCGACTATTATGCCGGGCTGGTTTCNGCAATCGACCGNGCCAAACAGAAGTCGCAGGTGAACACCAATACGCTGGAGAAATTNTCCGCGCTGTGGATGCGGAACAGCTGCCGCAACCTGCATTATCTGGGCGAACTGGACGGCGTGGCGCGCTANGAGCGGACGTGTCCGCCNNNGTTGGGCGCGCTCGTGCTTGCGGCAGGACCGACGCTCGCCGACGTGCTTCCGTATCTTGCCGAGCTGAAAAAACGGCTGCTCGTGATCTGCACGGACACGGCGTTGCGCGCGTGCCTGCGCGCGGGCGTTGAGCCGGATTTTATCGTGCTTGTTGACCCGCAGTATTATGCCGCCCGCCACATNGCGGGGCTTTCGTCCCCGTCGTCCGTGCTCATCACGGAATCTGCCGCGTATCCNCCGGTGTTCCGCTTTCCGTGCAAGGAAATCGTGCTGTGTTCGTCGCTGTTNCCGCTCGGAGCATATGTTGAGCGACGGCTGGGCGGAAAAGGCGCGCTTGCCGCGGGCGGGTCGGTTTCGACGACGGCGTGGGATTTTGCGCGGCTGTGCGGGGCGACGGACATTTATGTCGCGGGGCTTGATTTGGGCTANCCCGGCTTGCAGACGCATATC
This sequence comes from Treponema sp., assembly GCA_014804085.1. GTDB lineage: Bacteria > Spirochaetota > Spirochaetia > Treponematales > Treponemataceae > Treponema_D. Next base: position 42,235 of record JAAVAM010000016.1, read on the forward strand.
CGCGGCTCGACGGCGGAGGAGCGCATNTGCACGGTCGCGACGCGCGTTGCGCCGGTGGAGACGCGCGCGCTTGCGTCGNTGTTCGGGGCGAACATGACCGTGGCGCGTGATTACGACGGCAATCCGTTGCTGACCGACGAGCGGATGCAGCTGTTCGGCTGGTGGTTTGAGCAGCGCGCGCGTTCCTGCCCGCAGGTGCGGACGTTTTCGCTNTCTGCCCGGTCGCTTGCCGTGCCGACGATTTCCGTGGCTGACGTGCGGACGGTGCTGCGCCTGCCGGAACAGTCTGCCGCGCGCGCGCAGTTTTTTTCGGCGGCGGCTCGTTCCGCGCCGGGCGATATGGCGGCGTTTNCCCGCGTGTANGACGGGCTTGCCGCCGGATTCGACGCGCTGTCCCGGCTGGCAGCAAAGGGCATCGCCGTTGCCGACCAGGCTTTGGGCGACCGCCGCAACTGCGGCGCGTACCTGCGCGAACTGGAACGCATTGACGCGGACATTCTGCATGCCGAATGCAAGGACGTTGCCGCGCTCGTCTTTCCGACCGAGCGCAGGCTGAACGAAATTTTTGCGGCGGCGGGGCTGTCGTCNGATTCGGTGGTCGCNTCGTTCCAGCGGTCAAAAATCATTTATCAGCTGCTGCAAAAAAGCATCGGCGACTATCAGCAGTNCCTGCNNAATGCCTGAAATCCCCGCTTTCTTCTNATAGCGTNCNTTTTTTCTGCCGATAAAAAGAATATGGAAATTATCAGCTATGTGGGCGCNGTNTCGGCNNCGCGCAATGAATCGTCCCGNCNGCACGTTNCAAAGCCGAGCGTTTCGTTTTCGCCCCGCAAGCCGTCGNCGTTCCGTACCAANCGCTATGCGGCAAAGACGGACGTGCTTGCCGTGCGGAAAAGCCGGCTTTCGGCGGTGTGCAACCTGCGCCTGTTCACGCGCGNGTCTTTCTACCGGTGGCTGCTTCCGACGCTCGCAATCTGNGNGTTCGTGCCGCNCGCACTGTTCCGCCTGGCNGACTATGCGGAGAGCCATGCGAATCCCGTCGTCTTTCCGTCGCTTCCGCAGACGGAGCTTGACTTTTTGAACACGGCGATGGCGCGGTTTGCCATGGAGCACGGCGGCGATTCGGTCGATGAGAACGGCAACGTGCTTGCCGACGACGGGTCGGTCCTGNCGGCATCGACNGTGGGCGTGGGAAAGGCGATTTCGTATGCGTCCTACACCGTGGCGGCGGGCGANACGATCAGCGGAATCAGCAAGAAATTCGGGCTGGGNAATATCTCGACGCTCATTGCGGTGAATGACATTGACAACGTGCGCTCCCTGCGTTCGGGGCAGAAACTGCGCGTGCCGAATCAGGACGGCGTGGTGCACCGCGTGGCAAAAGGCGATTCGATCAACGCGATTTCGGTGGCGTACCATGTGAGCGTGGANGAGATTNTGGACGCGAACGACATTGAGACCATGACGNTGANCGTGGGGCAGGAACTGTTCATTCCGGGCGCGAAAATGGACGCGACTTCGCTCAAGAAGGCGATGGGCGANCTGTTCACCTGCCCGATCAAGGCGGCGTGGCGGCTCACCTCGCGGTTCGGCATCCGCAACGACCCGTTCACCGGCATCAAGTCGTCGCATACGGGCGTTGACATGGCGTGTCCGACGGGAACGCCGATTTATGCGGCGATGAGCGGAAAAGTCGTGGTGGCGGGCTGGTCGAACGTGTTCGGCAATTACGTCATCATCAACCATGAGAACGGCTATCAGACGCTGTACGGGCATCTGTCAAANCGCATCGCGCAGCAGGGGCAGCGGGTCAGTCAGGGGACGCGGATCGGCCTTGCGGGATCGACGGGCTATTCGACCGGACCGCACCTGCACTTTACGGTGTACAAGAACGGGAAATTGGTAGACCCTTTGACCCTTTTGAAGTAAGATAGGAGTGGAGCGCGATGACTATGAAAACGGTGTGCGTATGCAAGGAATGCGGGCGGACGATTGAGGAGCAGTTCATCTATTGCCCGTGGTGCGGCGTGTCGCGTATCGGCATGAACAGCGAAGCCGTGCTGGACAGCGTGTTCCAGCAGCTGGAAGAAAAGCAGTCCGATGACCGCTCGCGCCGTCTGCGCCGTCTGGAAAGCAGGCTGGAAGGACTGGAAAAAGACCTCGATATTTTGGTGCTGAGCGCGGAGATGCATAAATGATGCCGTGGGCAAGCCGCACCCTAAAAAAAACGTTCGCAGTGGCGGCCGTGTTTGCGGCCGCCGTCATCGTTCCTGCGGAGATTGCGTTCGAGCATCCGACGATTAACGCGCAGGACGANGTTTTGTTCACCGTCCGGCATGACGTTCCGGGAAGCCCCGCGTACCGCACGGTGTTCATGGGCAATGCGGCAAACACGGGGGACGCGGACATCATCACGTGCTTTCCCGAAAAAATGGACGTGCTTTCCGGNGGCGCGGTTTTGCAGCTGCGCAACCGGTACGGGACGGCGCGGTATGCCCTGGCGGACGGGACGCTCGCTTGGGTTGCGCGCGGCGATTCCGTTCCTGCCGAATCCATCCGCCTGGGACCGCAGTCAGTCAGCCCGGACGGGCGGTGGCTGTGCTACGTGCGCAAGACGGGCGTTGCCACGGGCGAGCTGATTTTGAAAAATACGTCCACGTTTGCGGAGACGGTTCTGGACGACCATGCGGACTTCAGTTTTGACGATGTGCCCGTGCGGTGGTCGCCCGACAGCGCCACGGTCGTCTATGAGAAAGACGGGGCGGTCTATTTCAATGACCTGAAGGCGGCGCTCCAGCAGGTGCAGATGACCGAGGCGTTCAGAAAAATCGGCGCGGGAAAGATTTCGTCCGTCTGCTGGGCGAACAGCAGGACGCTCATCTATATCAACCATGACGTGGTGTACCGCGTGAGCACGACGGAACTGTACACGCGCGGTATGTACGCGCCCTTGGTGGGGAGCGGCGTGGTCACGGGGCGGCTTCCCGTCGCGTTCAATCCGCTGGAAGATCATTTTTACGTGAACGAAAAGGCTGACCGGCTGCTGGTGGTGCAGGGGAAGCGCGTGCTTTCCGCGTACACCGTGCAGGCGCAGGGATTTTCCTATCTGCCGGCATATTACAGCAAGCCGTTCGTGGACGAGCGCGGTTCGGTCGTCGGCTGCACGGTATTCTGGACGCAGGACGATGCCGCGCTCGTGTGGGCGGACATCATCAGCAATGACGACGGCGTGCGGCGCGGCGCAGTCTACCGGCTGGCGGACGGACTGCAACTGCTTTCGGTCATCGACCGCCCCGGAAAGCCGGTCGCCTCTCCCGACGGCACGTCGCTTGCCTTTGCCGTCGGCGAATCGCTCCACGTCTATGACATTGCCACCTGGAAAGCGACGGCGCGGCTGAACGGCGAGCGGCAGGTTTCGTATGTCTGGCACGGCAACGACACGTTGTTTGTCGGCGGCGTTTCTACCGTCAGGGCGTGGCATTTGGGCGAAAAATCGGCGGAACTGCTGTTCCTGTCTGCCGCAAAGACGGCGTTCTGGACGGACGATTCGCTCGTGTGCGCGGAAGATGCGACGAGGGACGGAATCCGCTATCAATATGACCGCAAGAAAAACCGCTGGCGGCAGCTTCCGGCGGGCGNGGCGGCGAATCCGGCTCGGTATCCCGTGCAGAACGGACGGTATCGTGTTTTTATCGGCTCGACGGCGAATCAGTGGTACGCCGATACGCTGTACGTGCGCACGTTGAGCGGCGGCGCGGAAAACAAGGCGTTCTTTCCCGATACTGCCGTAAAGACGGAACGGCGCAAGCGCGTCGCGCTGGTGTGCGACGCGACGGACAGTGCCGACGGGCTGACGCGCATCCTTTCGGTGCTGGGCGAATACGGCGTGAGCGCGACGTTCTTTGTGAACGGCGAATTCGTGCGCCGCTATCCTGCCGAGGCAAAGCAGATTGCCCTGAGCGGCTATGACTGCGCGTCCATGTTCTTCACTGCCGCGGATTTGACGGCAAAAGGCTTTGTGGTGGACGATGATTTTATCCGCCGCGGGCTTGCGCGCAACGAGGACGAATTCTTTGCCGCGACGGGAAAAGAGCTGTCGCTCATCTGGCACGCGCCGTATTACCGGGCGACTGCCGCGATGAAAGCGGCGGGCATTGCGGGCGGCTACCGCTATGCCGACTGCGGGGCGTTGAGCATGGACACGCAGACCTTTGAGCGCGCGGTCGCCAGCAACGAAAAGTATCTGACGGCATCGGAAATCATCGCGTCCTGCGTACAGCGCGCGCGGGACGGCTCGGTTATCCCGGTCGTCACGGGCATTACCGACGGCACGCGCGGCGATTTTCTGTATGACAAGCTCGACCTGCTTATTACGGCGTTGTGGGATGCCGGGTTTGACATCGTGCCGTTGCGCCAGTTCATCTAGCGGCAGTCAAGGCACGCGCCGGCAAGCGTTCCCCAGAATCTTCCCCAGATGCCCGCGCGGGCGACCGTCCGGTCCGAGACGAGCGGCACGGTTTCCAGCACGATGTTTCCGAGTTTGTATTCGATTGTTCCGTAGGTTTCGCCGCCGCCCGCGCCGCCAAAGATATAGCCCGGCATGGTGACCGTCGCCGTCACCTGCTGNGCGGCATCGTGCGCCGTCTCTCCTGCCACGTGCGGAACGGAAATCGCCGTCGTCCATGCCGGAACGAGGCGCGTAAAATGTTCCTTGCCGCCCGTCACGGCGAGCGGGTACGACGGCTGGATGTGTTCCAGCGGAAGGTAATCGGCGAACGACGCGAACGCCCATTCCATGAGCGTCCGCCCGTCACGGTCGCGGTACAAGTTTCCTTCGCGCGTCGTCTTTCCCGGTCCGCGCATCGTCACGGAAAGGTAGCGAACGCCGTCGCGCTGTGCGGTGAGCGCGATGTTGAAGCCGCTCTCATAGATGAATCCCGTTTTCAGCCCGTCGCAGCCGTCCAGCGTGTGCAGCAGCACGTTGGTGTTGCGCTGCGTGATCGCCATGCTGTCGCCGCGCTCTTTCATCCAGGGCGCGAGGTTTGCCGTGAGCGGGTAGGCGATTTCCGTAATCGAATGGAATTCGGCAAGGGACTGCGGGTAGCGGTTGACATAGACGCGCGCGAACGCCGCCAGCTCGCGCGCCGTGGTGATGTTGTCCTCGCTGTAGCCGCTCGGCTCGACAAAATGCGTGTGCTGCAAGCCCAGTTTCTGCGTCTCCTCGTTCATGCGCGCGACAAAATCCTTGACGCTCCCGCTGATATAGGTCGCCACCGCGATTGCCGCGTCGTTTCCGCTGGCGACCGCAAGCCCGCGCATCAGCTCGCGCAGGGTGACAATCTGCCCTTGCCCCAAAAACATGCGCGACGCGTCCGACGGCAGGTTGATCGCCCAGCTGTTTTCGGGGAGCGGCACGACGTCATCGAGCGAGATGCGCCCCGCCTCGATTTCCTGAAACGCGATGTACATGACGAACAGCTTTGCGATCGAAGCGGGCGGAATCGCTTCGTCGGCATTTTTTTCGTACAGGATGCAGCCGTTCGCCGTGTCGATGAGGATGGCGGATGCGGCGGCGATGTCGAGGTCTGCGGGAGTCGTTCCGTAGGGGAGCGGGCGCAGAATCTGCCGCCGCTTGGCAGGATACGTTTGGTCAAGGTAGTCCGCGAGCGCGGCGTGCTGTGCGCCCGTCGGCTGCGGGGCGTTTTCCCCGTGCGAGAACGTCTGCACGTACCGGCAGAAACAGGCGATGCCTGCGGCAAGCGCGAGCAGGATTGCGAGCGCGATGAGCGTCCGTTTTTTTTGCATGAGCCGAGCGAGTTTTTTCATGGGAACAGTGTATCAGAAAAAACGGAAATCGGGAAGTTGAAAAAAAACTCCGGCTGGCGGGATGCCGACCGGAGCGGTGCGCGGGGCGGATTATTTCTTTATGGAGTCCATCAGCGCCTGCGCGTAGGTTTTCCAGTACAAATCCTTGCAGTCGATACTGCCGTTTCCGTCCACCGTGAACAGCAGCGTACCGTCGCTGTTCTCACCGATTGCCTTTGCCGGATGCACGACGCTTGTCGCCAGCGCCGGAATGCCTGCCTTTATCGCCTTGGCAATTTCGCCCGCGATAACAAAGCCGCCCAGCTTATTGTTATGCGTCTTGTCGCCCGGAAACATGAGCGCGAACGCCTCGTCGGTCTTTTTGGTGTCCGCGTAGGATTTTTCGTACAGCCGCTTGGTAATCTCAAAGCCGTCAATGAGCGGCACGTTTTCTTCTTTTGCCAGCTGGCGCACGGCTTCCACGTAGGCGTTGTTGGTCGTCACTTGCGTGTTCGTGGTCGTGTCCTTTGAGTCGTGGTGCGGCTCGATTTTTCCGTTCATGCCCGCAAAATACACGCGCGCGACCGGCGTGACCAGTACCGGCGTTGCGCCCGCCTTGCGCGCGGTGTCGATGTACTGCTTGAGATACCATTTGAACGTGCCGCCGGTGTACGGATAGAATTCGTCGCCGTATTTTGCCGCGTATGACGGCGGCGTTTTGGTCTTCTTGCCCGGCGTGACGGGATAGATGCCTTTTTTGTCCGGCTTGCCGAGCGGCACGTAGCGGTCCTCAAGGTAGCCCGCGCCGTTCGAGCAGTCGTTGTGCCCGAACTGAATGAACAGGTAGTCGCCTTTGCCGATGTTCTCCGCGATTTTTGCGAGGCTGCCTTCGTTGATGAAGTTGCGCGTGGANCGTCCGCCGTTCGCGTAGTTCTGCACGGCGACGGAATCGTTGAACCATGCCTGCAAGAATTCGCCCCATGCGCCCTCNTCGCGCGTCTTGCCGCCGCTCCACATGCCGTCCGCGCTGTAGTCCTTGACGGTCGAGTCGCCCGCAAGGAACACGTTGACTTTGCCCANCGCGCGCGGCCNTCCGGCGGCTGCCTTTGCCGGCACGGCGAATCCGTCTTTGACCGTCGCGTCCAGCTGTATCGTGGCGGGGCTTGCGGTCGTGCCGTCGCGCGTCATCGGGGTGACGGTCGCCGCAATCTTGCAGCCGGAATCTTCCTTGGTGAGGAAATAGGTCTTGTCGCCGTAGCCCGCGGACTGCTTGACGAGCGCGCCGTTGCGGAACCACTGGATGAGCGACCTGTCCTCGCCGTCAGCCTTGCCGAGCGAGTAGTGCAGGGTGATCGTGTGGCCGGGGTAGGGCGTGTTGATGTCGTCGTCCGTGGTGAGGCTCGGCTTTTTGGCAAACGCGAGCTTGCCGGTCTTTGTCTCCGTNTAATACGCCGGAGTCCAGCCGCCGAAGAAATCTTTGGGCGTGTAGCCGCTGTCGCTNTTGAGCACGTTGCCGCGCCGTTCNGTGGTGCTGACTTCCTTGCCGTCCCAGAGCGTGCGGTATTCGGCAAAGTGCGCGTTCTGCGGGAGGTTGCCGCTCATGTCCGTCCAGCCCATCGGGTCGATGACGGAAGCCGTGCCCAGCAGGGTGTTGACCCAGGCGACGCTTGCCTGCGGTCCCCACGGGCGGCCGAACACGCCCGGATTCTGATAGACGGCGTTGTCCGCGCTGATCAGGCAGTTATAGAACAGGTAGCCNTTGTGCAGCGCGTTCCGCGCCGCCGTCAGGTAGCCCGCCGCCTTCATGTCGGTGTAGCCCGCCCAGCGGATCTCGCAGTTCTCGAACACGACATCGCCGTCGCCGAAGATAAAGTCGGTGTTGCCTTCAATAAAGCAGTTGCGGAAATACTGNCGCGTGCCCGCGCCCGTGTAGAGCGTGTCCTGCGAGCCGAGGAACGAGCAGTTGCGGTATTCCGCCTCGTCCGCCTCCGAGCAGAGCGCGGCGGAGCGTTCGGTCGCCTTTTTGGTGCGCACGTCGGAGTTGAGCTTGCGCACGAACGCGATTGACCCGTCGCTTTCCACGCCGTCGGCGATTTCCTCGTCGGTCACGTATTTGTTGAACGATGTCTCGAACGTGATTCCCTCCGCCCGGAACGCTTTCGCGCCTTTCTGCACGTAGGTCGCCACGCCCCACCGCGCCACGGTCTTCTTGCCGAATTTGTCGTAGGCGAGGTCTTCGTCATAGTAGCCTTTCGCGTCCGCGCTATAATACTGGTAGCCGATGCCGTAGTACCAGGTGAGGACGACCGCCTGACCCGGCGTGTCGTTCTTGAGCGTGATATACGGCGTGTTGATGAGCAGCTGCGCCCGGTACGTGCCCGGCGCGATATGAATCGTCACGCGCTCCGCCTCGCTTTTCGGGTTCATGGCNGCCGCCGCCGCGATTGCCTCCCTGACCGTGGCGTAGTCGGCTTTCTTGCCGCCCACAAAAAGGTCGCGCTTGAGCGGAATCGGCGGCACGGACGCGTCCTTTGCCGTCAGCTTGATGTCCTTTGNCACNGCCGCGTCCCGCACGACCACGTGGTTCGTCGTTGCCGCCGTGTCCGTCTGCGCGATGACTTCGTATGCGCCCGCNCGGAGTTTTGCGCGGTAGGCGTTCCCCGTTATCGTGCCGCCGTACACCGAGCCGTCGTCAAGGTGCCGGAACGCGATCGTCTGCGGAATCGTCTTGACCGCCCCGAAGAACGCGCCCGTCACGTCGTAGGTCGGCTTGGGCGTGACGGCGATGTCCTGCACGAACGATTCGGTGTGTTCTGCCGTGCCGCCCGCCGTGATGTCGTAGTCGGGTGCGCCCGCGAGCGTGGCCGTGTAGCTGACCGCCGGTTCCAGCTCGCCGCGGTACGTGTACGTGCCGTTCGCGCCGCTCACCGCCGCTTCTGCCGGCTGGAACGCAGAGCCTTTGGGCGGGGTAAAGACGATTTTCAGTGCCGACGCGTCATAGTCCGCCGCAATGCCCGTCACCGCCCCGCTGATGACATACGTCTTCTGCTCGGCGACCGTCAGGTTCACCGTCATGCTGCCCGCCTGCGCGGGCGCGACCGTCACCGTCTTGGTGGCGGCGTTGACCCCGTAGCCCTTGATGCCCGTCAGCACGGCCGTGTAGGTGTGTCCCGCCGCAAGCCCCGCCGTGTAGGATTTTCCCGTGATTTTTGCGGGCAGCTCCTGCTTCGTCTCGGTCTCGATGAATTTCAGCGTGCCCGATCCGCCCGGAATCCCGTTCAGCGCGCCGCTCACCGCGACCGCGCCCGTGCGCACCACGCGGTAGTAGACGGGCTTGCCCACGTTCGCCTCCGCGTAGATTTTGTACGCGCCGTCCGCGCCCGCGATGTACGAATATTTCCGGGAGACTGCGCCGAGCGCGGCAACCTCGTCCTGCGCGCCGTCCAGAGTGCCGTCGGCGCGCACGTGCGCAAAGTGGATTTTCTCGTCGCCGCTGTTGCTGGTCCGCGCGTAGAACGTCACCGTGTCGCCCGCGCGGACGTTCCTGAGCAGCACGTACCGTTTTTTCTCGCCGCCCTTGCCGTTCGCNTAGTACAGCCCGTTCGCGACGTAGCCGTCCTTGAAGTCGAACGACGTGTAGCCCTGCTCGCCGTAATTCTTCTTGCCCGCGTAATAGGCGCGGTCGTTCTTGTCGGCATTCAGCGTGAGGTCGCCGAACGTGAGGTCGCCGCCCGTGAATTTNCCGTCNGCCGCAATGATGTCCGCGCCGTCNAGGTCCGCNACGGAAATATGATTCGCCGCGTCCTGTGCCGCCACGCCGCCAAAATCCCAGACGTCAACCCTGCGCGCCTGTGCCACCGCCGTTCCCGCCGCCGCAAGCGCGAGCAGCACGGTCACGGCCTTCTGAACTGTCCGTTTCACTGTCATTCTGCAAGTAACTCCTCACGATTATTGTAGCAGACTTTTGCGGATATGCAAAGATTTGTCTGCCGCCGGAGCGATTTGAAGGCATTTCCCGACCTGCGCGAAGTCGTCGGAGGTCTCCGACGGTGTGCTGTCGAGTGCTGAGAAAGAATTTGCTGCACCAAATTCGCACTTGTCGAATGCTGGCAAGGAATTTGNTGCACCAAATTCGTACTTGTCGAATGCTGGGAAGGAATTTGTTGCACCAAATACGTACTTGTCGAATGCTGGGAAAGAATTTGTTGCACCAAATTCGTGCTTGTCGAATGCTGGGAAAGAATTTGGCGCANCAAATACGTACTTGTCGANTGCTGGGAAGGAATTTGNTGCGCCAAATNCGTACTTGTCGNNNGCTGNGAANGAATTTGCTGCGCCAAATTCGTGTTTGTNATCTGCGGGGAATGGGGGTGGCGNGGCGGATGGGGATGCGACGGNCGCNGGCGTGGCGCGTGGGNGGNGGGATTNNATGTCCGCGCGGCAATTGGTCGGATAACTACAAAAAAAAANAGTATTTTCTCTGTATCGTATAGTACAATGTGANTATCATCGCATTTTTCGAGGAGGAAGAGAAATGGCAAACAAACGCGCNCATATCGCGCTCCTTGCCGGGACGGCGGCNGCCGTGCTGGCAGTGTTCATCGCGTGCTCGGCAGAGACGCAAGACGAATCGCAGGCGGGCTTCTCCGTCAACTTTGTGGGTATGGAAGCCGGGGCATTCGGTCTGGAGCCCTTTGTGCCTAAGGCTGATAATGATCCCCGAATGTATCTGCCGAACAGTCCTATGGCGGTCAAGGGCGATAATGTCACGGCAACATTGTACGACATCCCGTCTGATAACAACCCCGACGCGCACATCGCTATCAGAAGTGCGGACGGAAAGGTGACGGGTCTCAATTATATCGGCTGCGATGTCGGGGATATGTCGGGCGGAGCGATTGCCGAAGCGGCAAAAGAGAAACTGCTACGCTACATCAGCGTTCCCGTCAGTTGCGCGGGGCGGCTGTCGGTCTTGTACAAGGGGAACAACACGCGCGATGATATAGCGACGGATGAAGAAAACCATCTGCAAATCGCGTTCGTCACGGAAGACGGTACCGTTCTGGCATGGCAGCCCGTGCCCGTCATGGACACTTCCGTCAAGGAGACCGGCGTCCGTATGCTGACCGCAGACATCTCGAAAGCGGAAACCGTGCGCGTGGTGTTCAGTCGCAACGACACGCACAAAGGCGGCAACCCTGAAAAACTCACCGGCAGCATCGACGTATTCAGCATAACATTCGTCCCGGCGCAATAATCCCACCAACCTGCGACAGCGGGTTCTTAGGGCGGTCAGCCCTAAGCCGTGCTGGGGAAGGGAGAGGGTTTGGGAGAGGGAAACCCCCGCTTCGGAAGTAGAGGGGATTCCCTCTCCCAAGAACAGTTCCGTCCGCTTTCAAGCGGGAAACCTCCCCCGCTTATCATTCCGCCCGTACTATGCTATAGTAATGGCATGATGCGCTTCAAAATCTTTGTCTGTTCGCTCGTGCTGCCGCTGTGCGCCGCCATTGCGGACGTGTTCCCCGTGCCGCAGTTCGGCTATACCATCGACTTTCCCGAAGGCTTCTCGCTCGACGACGGCTCGGACGATTTGTCGCTCCTGCTGTTCCGCCACACCATGCTGCCGGTGGAGGTGATGACCTGCGTGTATCCGGCGGACGCGTACCCGTCGGCAGCCGCCGCGCTTGGCGGAACATTTGCCCGGCTGGGCGCGACCGGGGACGTGAAGGCGGTGCGGTGGCGCAACCAGCGGTGCGCCCTTTCCCACATGACCGTGCAGAATGCCGCGCTCGACGGTCCGCACGAAGGCTGGTCGTGCGCCGTGCCGTTGCCCGACAAAAAAGGCTGGCTGACCGTGTTCGCCTATGCCCCCGCCGCGTCCGCCGCAAAGTGCGAGCCGTTCCTGCGTTCCGTGCTGGACTCCGTGATGACCGACGCGGGCAGCCTGCGGGAGGCGGGCATCGTGACGGCTTCTGAGTTTCCAGGCGGCAAGCGGCAGAAACTGACGCTCACCATTGTGGGAAAGGACATCACGGTGCGCGTCGGCAGCGATGACATGGCGGCGGCGCAGTCCGTGATTGACCGCGAATGGGCGGTGTTCCTGCCGTTCGCCACGACGGATTACAAGTTTGAGGCATGGCAGCGGTTCTACCGGCTCATCGCGCGCGACAGCAGGGGGCGCACCAAGGAAGCCGCCTTTGCCATACAGAACGCGCTCGCAAAAGCCGCGCGGCAGTCCGATCCCGACGACCCCGACGCGGCAATCGCGCAGATGCTCCTGACTTGGACGCAGGGCTTTCCCTACGCGCGCGCCTCGGACACCCCCGACAAGGCGGACTTCGCTTCCATTCCGTCCGTCCTGCGCGGCGCGCCGAGCGACTGCGACAGCCGCAGTATGCTTGCCGCCGTCCTGCTCAGGAACATGGACATCGATGCCTGCCTGTTCGTGAGCGCGGCGTACCGCCATGCCGTCCTCGGAGTCGCGCTGCCGGGCAAGCAGGGGCAGGTCATTGCGGCGGGCGGCACGGACTACCTCGTCGGCGAGACGACCGCACGCGGCACGACGCTCGGCATGATGGACGCGACCAGGCAGGANCGNGCCCTCTGGATTCCCGTGCTGTTCTATGACTGANGCNGTNCGACCGGCGCGAGGGCGTATGACGATTCCCCTTATATATGAAGATGACGATATTCTTTTGGTGAACAAGCCTGCGGGCATGGCAGTGCAGGGCGGCGCGGGCGTGNCGCATCCGCTGGACGACGTGCTTTCCCGGCAGGTCGGCTACCGNGTCCACCTNGTCCACCGCCTTGACCGNGAGACAAGCGGGCTTNTGGTNGTGGCGAAGCATCCGGCGGCGGCGCGGGAATGGATCGCCCTGATTGCCGGAAAGCGCGTNCAGAAGACCTACACCGCGTACTGCTTTGGCGTGCCGGAACTGCGCGGAAAACCCGCCCGCACGGGAACGATTGCCGCCCCGGTAACCGCNCACGGACGCGAGCAGGCGGCGGTGACGCAGTTCTTTGTGGAGCAGACCGCCACCATACCGCCGGGCGACGGCACGGACGCGTTCACGGTGAGCCGCCTGCGCCTGGTGCTGGGGACGGGACGAATGCACCAGATACGCATTCACCTTGCCCAGGCGCATTGCCCGATCATCGCCGACGACCGCCACGGTGATTTCCGCCTGAACAAGGCCGCAANAAAATCGCTCCGCNCAAAGANNCTCTGCCTTGCCGCNACGCGCATCACGCTNCCCCTCGGCGGCTCGCCGCGCACGTTCTCCGTCTCCCTGCCCNCGCACATGCAGNCCNCCCCGCTCGCCGACGCATTGACCAAGNCCGGACAGCGGGAGGAATAGGGCGAANCTACACTTCNCACNGCCGGTGNCCTCTATTGTTTCAAANTGTTTCTCCGTATGAAACANANTGTTTCAACCGAAGAAACAANCTNTTTCCTCCGCAGGAAACAAACTGTTTCCTCCGCANGAAACANAGTGTTTCTTCCGTAGGAAACAAANTGTTTTCTCCGTTGAAACAAAGTGTTTCCTACTAAGGAAACACTTTGTTCGCCCGGTGCGCGGCTGCATAAAGGCANGTGTCNGGCNTGTGCGCGTTTGGAGCGGACATGCGCGTTTCCCCGCGTGAGTGATAGCACAATCTTCCGTGATGTGCTATACTCGCTGCGATGAATGAGGTGGATGAACTTGCGGCGGAGCTGACGGCTCGGTACGGCGTGGTCAAGCGCGCGCGGGGGTGTTTTCTGTATACGGCAAAGGGCGTGCGGCTCACGGATTTGTATCAGGAGGGCGGCAGGGCGATTTTGGGCTGGGGCGGCGCGGGGGCGTTCTCCGTGCTGAAGAATGTGCTCAGCCGCGGGCTGACGGGCAGCTTTGACACGGATTTTACCCCGCGCGCGGACGGGAGCGCGAAGAGCCAGCTTGCGCGGGCAGTGAGTGCGCTGCTTGGGGACGAGCGCGTGGTGTCGGTGCATACGGGCAGGCAGTCCGCGCTCCGNTCGGCGTTGTCTGCCGCGCCGCAGACGACCGCCGTGTACCGTCCCTGGGCGCAGGGGGCGGACTGGGCGCGGTGCGATGCGGTCGTCATTGAGCCGCCGCTGGCATGGACACCGCACCTGTTCCTGCTTGCCGTCAAGGCGGGCGTTCCCTGTGCGGCGGAGGGCGCGCGCATTGCCGCCCCGCTGTGCGCGGCGGTCACCCGTTCCCTGTACGATTTGATTGCGGCAATCAAGGTGCGGCAGGAAAAAGACTGGTTCATCTATGACACGGTGCTTGTCCGCTACTGGACGCGGCGCGGGCCGTATCTGTTCCCCAAAGTGCCGCGCGCGCAGTATGCCGATTTCGTGCGCCACTGCCTGCAACATACGCTGGTCGTCAGTCCGTGCTATGAGCAGCCGAGCATCGTGCCGTTCGGGGCGGATTTCGGCGTGTTCCGCGCGTTGCAGCGCAATCCCTTTCCGTTCGAGCCGGAGTCCGTGTAGGGCGCGGCGTGTTCCGGGGATTTTGCTTTCGGAATTCGGCGGGATATGCTATACTAGTCGTGCGTCCTGCCGGGCGCAATATACGCCGCTCGTGCGGCACAAGGAGTTTTTTATGGCAAAATCTTCAAAATGGAGTCTGGGCGTGATGCTGACGCAGATCGCGCTCGCGCTGTACCTGACGGTGACGGGGCTGTTCACGCTCGGCCTAGGCGGAAACCGCAGTTCGTCGGAGCTGACGCGGGCGGTGAAAGCACTGCTCAACGGCGACCTTGCGAATGTCGTCGTCATTCTGCTGGGCGTGGTCGTGCTGGTCTGCGGCATCATGCTGATCCTGCGCTTCTTCTGGAATCCGGGGACGCTTGACGGGCTGTTCAAGCTGATCACGCTGATTGCCTGGATTGTCGTGACCGTGGTGATTGACATCTGCGGCTTCGGCTCGTTCCCGTCGATTTGGCAATGGATTCTGAGCGTTGCGGGCAACCTGCTGATTATCGGCGCGCTGCTCGTCGTGCACGACTGACAAAAAAGCCCGGCAAAACCGGGCTTTTTTGATGTATTTTGATTTTGATCCATATGCGATTCGAACGCACTACCTGCCGCTTAGGAGGCGGCCGCTCTATCCGAGTGAGCTAATGGATCAGATGTCATAGTATAGCAGAATGCGGCGGATTGCTCAATGCAAAACGCCCGCCGCACCGTTCTTTTTCCGTGTGGCGGGCGTTGTTCCCGTTCCGTCTGCGGGAACGCACATCAGTTTGCGGACGTTTCGTTCAGCTTGTTCTTTATCGCCTCAAGGTCCAAGAGCTTCGTCTTTATCTCACCGAGCAGCTTGGTGTTTGCTTCATTGGATTTTGCGATGCTGGCGATTGTCGCAAGATACCCGAAAATAAGACCGCAGTAAAAGAATGAAAAAAGACCGCCGATCAAAAGCCCGATAATAAAGCCTTTGAANCCAAACGATGTCGCTCCGCAAATGCCGCTTGCAATCCCGATGATTGCAACAAACAGGACGAAAAAGACTCCAATCCAAGATTCGAATTTTTCCTTGAGCCACTGAACCATAAAACACTCCTTGCGAGAAGCGTATTTTTTAACGCGTTCGCAGNCTAATTATACGCAGAAAGTTAGTATTATGCAACGCGGGGCGGTGGATTTTTTTGCGCGGTTTGCCTATACTGGTAGTATGCGAACGTTTCAAGTCGTCAGTCCTTACGCGCCGTCGGGCGACCAGCCGCAGGCGATAGAAAAGCTTGCCGCGGGCTTTCTGCGGGGCGACCGTTACCAGACGCTCAAAGGCGTAACCGGGTCGGGAAAGACGTTCACGATGGCAAAAATCATCGAGGCGGTGCAGCGTCCCACGCTCATCATCAGCCACAACAAGACGCTGAGCGCGCAGCTGTACCGCGAGTTCAGGGATTTCTTTCCGCACAACGCCGTGGAATATTTCGTTTCGTACTATGATTATTATCAGCCNGAGGCGTACGTTCCCGCGCGCGACTTGTATATCGAAAAAGATGCGTCGATCAATGACGAGATTGACCGCCTGCGCCTTGCGGCGACGTATTCGCTCATGGAGCGGCGCGACGTTATCGTGGTGGCGACGGTCAGCTGCATTTACGGGCTGGGCATGCCCGACCTGTACAAGGAAATGCGCGTCCACGTGGAGAAAGGCGAGACGCTTGACCTGCGGAAATTCGAGCGCGACCTCGTTTCGATTCAGTACAGCCGCAACGACATGGTGCTGGAGCGCGGCAATTTCCGCGTGCGCGGCGACGTGATCGAAGTCTATCCGCCGTACATGGAGACCGACACCGCCTACCGGCTGGAGCTTGACTTTGACGAGATCGTGCGTATCCGCCGCTTCAACGTGCTTACGCGCGCGGTGGAGGAGGAGCTGGACGAAATGCAGTTCTATCCCGCCAAGCATTTCGTCGTGCCGCACGAGGCGCTGCTCGCCGCAACCGACCGCATTCAGCGGGAAATGGAGGAGCGCGTGGAGACGCTCACGGCGGCGGGAAAACTGCTTGAGGCGGAGCGGCTCAAGACGCGCACGACTTATGACATCGAGATGATGAAGGAAATGGGCTACTGCCCCGGCATTGAGAACTATTCCGGCCCGATTTCCGGGCGCAAGCGGGGCGACCCACCGGCGACGCTGCTGCATTATTTTCCCGACGACTTCCTGTGCCTGATTGACGAGGCGCACGTGACCGTGCCGCAGATCGGCGCGATGTACGAGGGCGACCGCAGCCGCAAGCAGAACCTCATCGACTTTGGCTTCCGCCTGCCGAGCGCGCTGGACAACCGCCCGCTCACGTTCGCCGAGTTCGAGCGGAAACTGAATCAGGTCATCTATGTGACGGCAACGCCGCGCGCGCAGGAAATCGCGCAGAGTACGCAGGTGGTGGAGCAGATTATCCGCCCCACCGGGCTGCTTGACCCGATCATCGACGTGCGGCCGAGCGAGGGGCAGATGGAGGACATCCGCCGGGAAGTGGGCGTGCGGATTGAGCGCGGCGAGCGCAGCCTGATCCTGACGCTCACCAAGAAAATGGCGGAGGACCTGACCGACTACCTGCTCGGNCTGGGCGTGCGCGTCAAGTACATCCANTCGGAAATCGACACGTTCGAGCGCGTGGAAATCCTGAAAAGCCTGCGCACGGGCGAGATTGACGTGCTGATCGGCATCAACCTGCTGCGCGAGGGCATCGACCTGCCGGAGGTGAGCTTTATCGCCATCCTTGACGCGGACAAAATCGGCTTTCTGCGCAGCGCGACCAGCCTTATCCAGATTATCGGGCGGGCGGCGCGGAACGAGCGCGGCATGGTCGTCATGTACGCCGACAACATGAGCGACGCGATCAAGGAGGCCGTGGGCGAGACCCGCCGCCGCCGCGAGATCCAGCAGCAATACAACGAGGCGCACGGCATTACGCCGCACACGGTGAGCAAGGCGGTGCAGGACATCCTTATCCGCCAGCAGAAGGACGCGGAGGCGAACGAGGCGGTGCAGCTTGACGTGCTCAAGAAGAGCGCGAACCTCTTTGACGCGAAGCAGCGCAAGAAACTGATCGACGCGCTCAAAAAGGAGATGAGCGCGTGTGCCGACCGGCTTGAGTACGAGCAGGCGGCGGCAATCCGCGACCAGATCGTGGAGATTGAGCGGACGTTTAAAACATGATGCGTTGTCCGCGTGTCAAATTTAAAACAGTTTACAAAAAACCATAAAGATAGTAAGGGGCGAAAAATGGACGACTACCGGCAATGGTATGACGACGACGGGATTACCTTTCACAGCGAGCACAAGGTGCAGTTCAGCCAGGCGGACAGCAGCAAGCGGCTGAGTTTTTTTGAGCTGCTCAAGGTTTCTTCCGACATGGCGGTGGAGGACTACGCGCAGCAGGGGCTTGACCGCGACACGCTCACCGCGCACGGCTACGCCTGCCTTGTTTCGCGCGTGGCGTTCCGCTTTCACCGCATACCGCGCGAGAACGAACGCTACGTGTTCACCACGTATGAGGAAAAACCCGAGCCGCTCCAGCTGGTGCGCGCGTATGAATTCGCCGCGCCGGACGGCACGCCGCTCGTGACGGGCATCAGCTCCTGGCTGCTGGTCGATCCGGCGGCGCACCGCATTATCCCCACCAAAAAATTCGACCTGCGCAAGCCCGTGGAGACGCAGAAAGCGCACGACTGCCTCAAATACGGAAAAATCGCCGTGCCGGAACAGCTGGACGAATGCTACGAGCGGACGATTTTGTACAGCGACATCGACGGGAACGGGCACGTGAACAACGCGCGCTACGGCGCGTTCATGGCGGATGCGATTCCCGCATCCCTGCGCGGCGCGGCGTTCACGGACTTCCGCCTGAACTACGCCAAAGAGGCAAAGCTGGGCGAGACGCTGCGCGTGTTCAGGCACATCGACGAAGACGCGAAGCGATTGACCATCGTCGGCAGGACGGACGGCGGCACGTCGTTTGAGAGCGAGCTGTTCTGGCAGTAGCGGCGTTCAGTATCCGCCCGTTTCTTGCCGATATTCTGACTTGGAGCGATAAGCATGAAAAAAATAGGATGCCTGCTTGCGGTGCTGTTTGTCTGTGCGGGAAACCTCTGCGCGTTCGGGGCGATTGACTTTACGCTCGGATCGGGCTACGTGTGGTATGGCAGGAACGACACGAAAGAGCGCAACGCCGCGCTTTCCGGGCCGAGCCGGATCGTGCTCAATACGGGAGCAGCCTTCAAGTACAAGATTGTCGAGCCGGTGTACCTTGCGGCGGGCGTGGACGTGACGCTCGACTTCCATTGGTCGGGCGACGACTACGTGTACCTGTTCGATTACGCGGGGCTGATCGGCGTGCAGTTCTATCCGGGCGTTGCCGGGCTGCTGGTCGGCGTGGACTATGCGCTGGGCTGCCGCACCGATTTTTACCGCGTTGACGGGTATGCGGGCAGGTCTTCCGCCACCGAATGGGGCAGCGGGTTCAAGATCAGCGTGATGTACGACTTTTTCCATGACGAAGGCAAGCGGCTCCGCCCGGTCGCCGGGGCTTCTGTGCGGTGGATGCCGCGCGGGAACGGGTCGGACACCATACTTTCGGCGTTCTTCAGGCTGACGCTTGAGTGACGCGCGGACGGACGGCACTCAGCCCATGGAGCGACTGACGCACGGCGGACTTCCGCCGATTCCCGAGCCGCCGGAAGCCTGCTCCCCCGCGCACGTCGGCATTGCGGTGGACGTGGGGACAACGACCGTCGTCGTCAGCGCATGGGCGACTGGCACACGCACTATGCTTGCGACGGCGGCGGAGCAAAACCGCCAGGCGCGGTTCGGCGGCGACGTTATCAGCCGCATTGCCTTTGCGGCGGCAGGGGACGGGCTTTCCGTCCTGCACGGCACGATTGTCGCGCAGCTGGAGTCGCTGTTCGCGCGGGTCTTGCGCACGGCACAGGCGGCGATGCCGCGCGGGATCAGCCCCGCCGTGACGGGCATCGTCCTNACGGGCAACACGGCGATGCTCAGCCTGCTGTGCGGNGTGCCGGTCAACGGGCTTGCCGCNGCCCCGTTCACNCCCGCNTCGCTGTTNGACCTGACGNCCTGCTGGGGCGANNTNCGTTCGGGAACGGTGGGCGGCGGNCGCGGCACGAAAANTTCNCTGACANCCCNTGCGNCAAGCGTCATTGACGGCGGAACGCCCGTGTACGTGCCGCCCTGCGTNGGCGCGTTCGTGGGCGCGGACACGGTGTGCGCCATGCTTGCGGCGGGCTTTCCCGTTCCGGGCGAATGCGCCGCTGCGCCGCAGCTGCTCGCCGACATCGGCACGAACAGCGAGATNGCGCTTTACGTGCCGGACACGCCCCGCCTCAGCAGCCGGATTCTCTGCACGGCNGCCGCCGCCGGTCCTGCCTTTGAGGCCGCCAACATCTCCTGCGGCATGGGCGCGGNTGACGGNGCGATNGACTCNGTTTCGTTTGNGGACGGCCGCCTGTGCTGCCACGTNATTGGCGGCAGGAGATNNCCGNGGCATCTGCGGGTCGGGGGTGGTNAGTGCCGTTGCGGCGTTGCGTGAGNGCGGGTGGATTGACCAATCGGGGNCGATNCAGGAAGGNNTTNTACNNCGGGACGACGGNACGCGCGCCGTGNCGCTTNCGCCCGCNGTGTATNTTTCNCAGCAGGACGTGCGCAANGTGCAGCTGGCAAAGGCNGCCGTCCGCACGGGCTTGCAGTATATGNTCGGNCAGTCGCCGTCGCTNCCCGCGCTNTNCCTNGCCGGCGCGTTCGGCACNAACCTTCCGCTCGNCGCGGCANNNNGCATCGGNCTGATCCCGCCNGAGCTGGCAGACCGNACCGTGCCGGTGGGGAACGCCGCGCTCGCCGGTGCGTCCNCGCTGCTGTTCTCCCCGCTCCTGCGCCAAAAATGCACGTTGCTGGCACNGAANTCGTANCANATNAANCTNGCCGCCGTCCCCGACTTTCAGNCGCGCTTTGTGGACGCGCTCGCGCTGTGANCGGGGTGCGGGTGCGAATGACGGTTTTCCTGCTACGCTTTGATGNCGGACGCTTCCTGCNGCAACTGNTCCACCTGCTCAAGCGGCAGCAGCGGCTACANGTTNGCAATCGCAAAGTCGAGCATCTGTTTTGTTATGCTTGCGNTGTTGACCCAGTATTGCTTCAGNNTCTTGTTATGGGCGGCTTGACTTCCNTTNNGCGGTTGCTTCTTCAGATGTAGCGTGANCGCATGGTGNCTGAGGNTCGTAGGCGCAAATGACGATTTTTTCGTTATATTCTGATCGAAATAGTTTGCAAGTTTCTTCGTGCCTTTTCCGATTGCATCGAGCAGCGCGAGCATATGGCTCATTTGGTTGGGTTTC
>JAAVAM010000041.1 GCA_014804085.1 Treponema sp.
CCATCGTAATCCATGCGGAGTCAAGGACTTCGTTCACCGCCTGCTTTTCGCGTTCGTCATAGTTCAGTTTGAAAAGCTGTACGTTCCACATACAGATTCCTCCAATGAAATAGATTTGTTATGTATTGACAAAAACCAGCACAATTCCGATATGATCAGCGATTCTTTGTATGAAACGGTTGTAAGCCGAGCAGCGTTCCTATCCCATACGAAATGTGAAGCAGGGGGAACAAGAACAACAACAGGATATTGCCGAATTTCTTAGTCTTTAAAACTGACAAGAACGTATTTACCACAGCAAAGCAACCATAAAGCAGACAAAGCGCAGACAACAACACCGTTCCTACAGACAGGGTGGCAAAAAGTACGGATTCTATCAGCATGAACACAAAAGCAAACGGAGCAAAATGATACAGGGAAAGGCAACGCGGACAAATCCACGCAGTCCTGCCAATCCAATAACCGTTAGAAAACTTTTGTTTCAGCATCTTTCTTAACGTAGGGCGCACATACTGATAAGAAATAATGGACGGCTCATAGCGAATTTGAAACCCGCATTTCCGTATGCGCCAATGGATCTCATTATCCTCTGTTCGTTGCAAACATTCGTTAAATTTTCCCGCTTTCTGAAAGACTTCTTTGCGGTACGCGCCATGAAAAACCGACTTTACATAACGCGGTTTGTCGGACGTTCTGAACACAGCAATACCACTGCCAAAAAGCGAGTTCTCAGCTTCGAGCAGTATTTCAGCCCACTTCGTGCTCTCTTTCAAAATGACCGGACGCTTGCCGCCAAGGACATCAAAATGCCCATCCTCCATTTTGGCAACAAGTTTTTCTATAAAGTCATTGGGAATGTGCGAATGCGCATCAACTTTTATGAGAATGTCGCCCACCGCATTGTCTATAAAAACATTCCAGCCATCGGCCTGCCACCGACCTGCATTTTTTAAAACCTTGACAGTTCGGAATTTTTCTCCATGCCGATCCTTAAACGAATCCATTAATTCCTTCGTTCTGTCCGACGAAATGCTGTCAATCAAGAGAAAGTCAATCTGTGAAAGCGGAAATGTCTGAGCAAGTACGTCATCCAAGATTGCGGGAAGATACTGCTCCTCATTGAGTGCAATAATGCCAAGAGAGATAGTCATATAATTTGTGCTTCCATCATTCTCCAAAATCTATATCCACGATGAAATGTTTCTCCCTCTTTTCGGGCGGCGGAACTTGCATATAGTCGCCATAGAGCGAAGAAAGATAGGTTTCGTAGCCGTTGCAAATATACGCTTTCCGTCCCTCAAACTCGCACTCTGCTGGCGGCAAGATGTCGGACCGTTTTTGGATTTCTCCAAAATAATGCGCCCGACCTGTCGGCACGGTGACAAACTTTGTGCACGCATTTTTATATTTCCGCGCAACCTTGTCACATATTTCATACCACTTCTGGTATGCCCTGAATGAAAACAGCCTTCCAATAAAAAATCTTGTCCGCAACGATTTTCTGCCTTCCTTTGTTGAAAGCAGGATGGTCGTAACAGGACACGCCCTCCGCTGCCATAGTTTCGTGCAGACAGCCACGTACTGATAGAAGTTGTTCCAAAACCCATGCCACAACCGAGAAAGCATTCCGTCAGGAATATTTTCAATCGGAAACAAGTCAATTCCAATGGCGGGCTTTTCGTCTTCACACTCATAGACAGTCCTAATGACCGTTCCTTTTTTCTCAATCTTGATAAAGGGAAGACTGTATCGCGCGGAAACGCCTGGTCCGACAAGACGATATTTTCCCGGAAAATGCTTTTCCAATGCTGCGGGAAAAGCATCATAATCGGCGCGCAACATATTCAAATCCAAATCATCGTCCCACGGAATAAAACCCTTGTGACGCACCGCACCAAGACAAGAACCGCCGCCAAGCATCACCGTAAGACGCTCCTTTTCGCAGGCAAACTGAATGTCCTCGAACATTTCAAGGAAGACTGATTTTAATGCGCTGCTTTCCGATTCCGTCAGCTCGCGAATCGGGAGCGTTGAATTGAGCAACAACTGTGTCAAATTCATTTTTTCTGTATCTCCCGCATCCACTCCACAAGGCGGCGAAACATCTCGTCAAGCGAAACTTCCGCTTTCCAACCCAGTGCCTCAATCTTTGCTGAATCAAGGCGCATTTTGACCACCGGGTTGTAGCCGAGTTTGCCTGCATCCTCTGCAATGTCAAACACGACGTGGCTTCCGCTTTCCAGGAACAACGCACATACACGGCTTGCCATGTCCGCAATAGAAACAGTTGCATCTGAATTCGCGATATTGTACGCCTCTCCCGCACGGCCTTTTGAAAGCACGGTGAGAATTCCGCGCACGGCATCAGTCGTGTAGCAGTAGTTTCGCACCGTCTCGCCTTTTGTCCGAAGCACAATGTCACTCTTCTCAATCACCGCACGCGCAAACTGTGCGAACACGCGGCTGTCTCCATACTCCACGCCCGCACCGAATGTCTGGCACAGCCGGGCGACCTTTACTGGGATACCATACTCCGCCGCATACGAAGCGCAGAGCGTCTCCGCCATGCGCTTTCCCTCTGAATAGCTTGCGCGCACGGACATCGTGTCAATGTACCCGCCGTCCGACTCCAGTACATTCTTAATTCCGTCAAAGTCCTTAAATGCGCCGTACACTTCAAGTGAACTCAGATAGACAAATCCTTTCAACTCTTTTCCTACGCACTGGCGCAAAAGATTCTGTGTTCCGCCGACTGCCGTTTCGATTGTCTCAACCGGTCTTTCAATGAATGTGCGTGAATCCGTGATACTCGCGCCATGAACAATCCAGTCTATGCATAACGAGGAAATGTCAAGCTGGCTGACATCACCAAATACAGGTTTCAAGGAACTGCATTGGCATCCGCCGAAAATTCTTTTATACTTTTCCTTGCTCCGGCAGCATGCATAAACCTTAATATCCGCGTTATTTCTCTGTGCATAGGCGATTAAGGATTTCGCCAGAATAGAGCCGAGCAATCCCGTAGCACCAGTAATAAGCACGGAAGAATTTTCAAATGGCTCAAAACAACTTTTCCGTGAAGTGAGTTCCTGTATGTCTTTTTCTAAAATATTCATCATACGTTCCTACAGCCCGAAGATCTGTTGCTGCTCGCGCACCTCGTACAGAGCCTTGAACGTGTAGAAATCCGCGGGCGTCGTTATCTTGATGTTGTCGAAGCCGCCGGCGACCGTGTGCAGCTCGTGTCCGTAAAACTTCATGAGCGAAGCCGAGTCGATCATGTCCGTCCTGCCCTCCGCTCGCGCCCGCTCGTGCGCCGCAAGCAGCTCGCCGAGTCGGAAGCACTGCGGAGCTTTCGCGTGGAAGCACTTGGAGCGGTCGGTGATTGAGGTTATTTTTCCGCCTTCCTGCGTCACGATTGTCTCAATCGCGGGCGTTACGGTAATCGCAGAGCCATGTTCTTTCACGCAATTGATGCACTCGGAAATCAGCTGCTCGTTCACGAAAGGGCGAACCCCGTCATGCACGAGGACAATGGAATCGTCCGGCGCATGCTCACGGATCGCGCGAAGCCCCCTGTAAATGCTTTCCTGTCCGCTCGCCCCACCGGGAACGACCGCGCGCACCTTGTCAATCTGGAATTTCTCAAGAAGCCTTTGCAGGTACGGAATCCAGTCCGCGATACAAACAATCACGATGCCGTCCACATCGGGATGATTTTGGAAATTCTCCAGCGTATGGATTATCAGCTCCTTGCCGTAAAACTGAAGGAACTGCTTGGGTCGGGCGCGGCTGTTCATGCGTGTGCCGCTACCGCCCGCGAAAATGAGGGCGTTAGTCATTAATTATCCTTTTAATAAAACTCCAAGACAACGTGAGAGCGCAAGCTTATAGTCGCTTACCGCATACATCCGCTTATAGTTTTTCAATATCGAAACTATTGTGCTGAATCTTCTTCCTTTCATTCGGTTTTCGTGAAATATCTTCGCAGACAACACAATATCTTTTATTTCATTATGCATATCAGGAATTCTTTTTAAAAGTTCGTCACAAAAAATCACGCGGTCTGTTTTCCAGCCTTTGCGCATACATGCGCCGACTGCCTGCGCGAAAAAATGCAAGCTATGACTGCCGGAAGCATTCTGACCATGCAGCCTATAATTTGTTACCACATCAAATGTATAATTCAGTCCGCCTAAACAGCACGCAAACGCCGCAAACCATGCGTCATGATAATCAATGTTTTCAGGAATGGGAAACACATACGAAAACAATTCGCGCCGATATAAACCGGAAGTTCCTTGAAAAGGATTACCATAAAAAAGAATACGGAAAAGCCTGTCCGCATTGTTTCCATCTACAAAATATCGGTCACGGTCAGAAAGCAGCTCACTGCTAATACCGCCAGTCGCATCCATAATCAGCGCATTTCCCACAGACGCAGAAGCCGTTCCCATGTTATGCAACAAAATTTCAAGATGGTTGCTCTTCCAAATATCATCCTGATCAGAAAGCGCAATATAATCGCCTTTGCAGAGCAAAATCGCTTTCTCAAAATTCTTTACAAAGCCGAGATTTCGCTCATTATGGACTGTTTTTATCCGGGCATCTTTTTTTTCATACTCCTGCAAAATTGCCCATGTGGAATCAGACGAACAATCATCGCAGACAATAAGCTCAAAATCAGATACTGATTGCGCAAGGATTGAGTCAAGTTGCTCCCGCAAAAAGTTTTCGCCGTTATAGGTGGTCATTGCAATGGAAATCATTACATTTCTCTCCGTACATGAAAAATGTTTTAAAAAATAGCAATGCACAAAAACCTACACTGTCCACAAGAAATACATTTGTACATGCTGTAAAAATAAAGGCAAAGATAACAGCACCATAAAAATATTTGAAAATACTTTCTTCATTTATTAATTTGGTAATAAATGGGGAAAACCAAATAAAAAAGAATATGAATACAGTTGAAATAAAGCCATAACGTCTCATCGTCTCCAAATGAGATAATTCTGAGACATTCATCATTTTATGACGTACAAAACTATAATAGGACGACCCCGGACCCCATCCAAAAAAAACCAATCTTAAAAGATCAGAATGAAATGTTTGCATATAGACCTGTGTATCCAATGCTTTTATACTTGACGATTTACTATTCGGATCGGTAAGAAATAGAACCGCTGCGAAAACTGCGAGAAAAAATGAAAGTACTAATAGCATAAAAGCCAATGAAAAATAATTCTTTTTTATTAAATAAAAAACAACATAAAGAAAAATCAGCAGCACAGCAGACATCATATTCGCACGTGCGCCTGTAAAAATCAGAGCTACTGTAAACAAAATAATTTGAAAAGAATATTTCTTGATTCCTTTTAACCTTGAAATAAGGCAATATCCCAACGCTCCTATCATACAAGGCGAAGTTCTGTAATATACTGTCAAAAACACAAAATTCAATATACTTCTTTTATCAATGCTACATATCATCAAGTTTTTGGTTTCCCTCAGCGTATCAAAGTACAACTTTAATCCTGTGTATACAAATGGAACTGCATAGCAAATACTCCATAGTATAACAATTAAAGTTCCTACAAAAACACTTGCCACCAAATATGATTTTATGATAGTCTCCGCATATTCTTTTTTACTGAAGCATAATAAAAACAAATATGCAGAACTGATAATTGTCTCAAAACCTCCATTAGACAAATCCATATTACTTCCTAACACCAGCAGATTAAAAACAACACTGCCCCCCCAAATAGAAAGCAACAATAGGGAAAATATCAAGTTCTTATAATTTGCAAAAGGAAGAGAGGTTACAATAAACAGAAAGAAAAAAATCTCTCTTGTATGAAAAAACGGCTCCCGAATATTAATTGAAATTATCAGCAAAGAAAGAAACAAACGAGAAAAATCTATAATTTTTATTTTATACAGAGGTGTCATTCTATAGTGTATTTAAATTCTGTTACCTTAAAAAATATTTTTCATCCAAGCAAAAAAGTAAAACACCTTGAACAGAACAAAATTTCTTGAAACGAAAATGATAATTCTCTCTCTCATGCTTTTCTTATGAAGATTCAGATATGAATCATAGAAAAAAGCTGCTTTCTTGTGTGTATATGAGTCCAACAACTGATAATAATATATATTGAACAGTTCCTTTTCTTCATCCCAAACGGGCAGACTTTCTTTGTACCTTCCTGCAAAAAACAATCTTAATTCATAAGAACTTTTTGCAAATGAAAGTTTTTTCTGAATATCCGTGCTATGGCTCGCGGAATTCTCCAGCACACGGTACGCAGCCGATACAGTATTCAAAAACTTCACTTTACTTTCATGCGCAAAATACAGCCACATAGGATAATCTTCCATCAGCCAGTTTTGTTTTTCAGGTTCAATTTCATTTGCATAATGTTCATAAATCTCGCGCCTGAAGCAAACCGTAACAGCCGGAATTACATTACCTTTATACAATAACTCTTTAAAACTCTCTCTCTTTTCTCCAAAACTTCCTGATGTTTTTTTTCCATTCTTGTATATCTGTGCCTTTCCATAGCACATCCCCACATCGGGGTTGGCTTCCATAAAATCAATCTGTTTTTTTACCTTACCGGGAAGCCACCAGTCGTCGCCGGCACATTCCATGATGTATTTGCCCGAACAATGTCCTATTACATTAAAATAGTTTTTGATTATTCCAAGATTCTTTGTATTATAAATGGGTCTTATTATGTCTGAATATTTTTGAGCATATTCCTCTATTATGTATTGTGTATTATCAGACGAACAATCGTCGCCTATAACAATTTCATAGGGAAAACCATGCTCTTGATTTAAAATAGAATCCAATGCTTGAGAAATGTATTTTTCTTGATTATAAGTAATCACGCAAACGGAAAACAATAAATTATTCTCCACTTCTCGCCTTCCTGTTTAAGAATTTAGAAATCATTCCTAGAAATTCTTCATCTCTCAAAACCAGCAAAAAAAGAGTGTAAACGATTATTCCAACACTTATACCAATGATAAGACTCCAAAAATTTGATAAAATCAATTTGTCCGCCAGTATAACACATATTGCCATAATTGCAGATGAGACAATGTACTTCCAAGAACATGCCAACTGCTTAAAGGCACCAAATGAATATATCCGCCCTATCATAAAAGCATTTATGTAATAATAAATAAAAGCACATACGACTTTTCCAATGACTACGGCTTTGATACTAATCGGAAAAGTAATTATCATTGCCATGATAATAATCGGAGTTTTGCTCAAATCCACTTTTAAAAACAAATCTGAACGACCAATCGCATTCAATATGTTCATATTTAATATGCTTAGCGGGGTAAAAATATACGACAAAGCCAGCCAAAAAAGTAACTCACTTGAAAACAACCATTTTTCGCCTAACAAAACTAATATTATTGGTTTTGATAACAGCGCAATACCTATCATTAATGGAAACACCAACATAGCCGTCATTCGTATTAATTTTTTAAATGTAGCGCACAGACTTTCTTTGTCATCTTGTAATGAGGACATCAATGGAAATGTCGCATTATTCAATACGCTTGCTAAAGTACCAGACGTTAATTCGGGAAACTGCTGGGCACGGGTATAATAGCCAAGATTTTCTGCACTATACTTTTTCCCAATAAACAAATTCTCTATATTGGTAATAGTAATTGATAAGAAGCCTGAAGCCAATAATTTTGATCCGAATCCAAAAAGCGTCTTAAAAGATTCAAAAGAAAATCCTGTTTTTGGAAACCATCTAGCTCTAATCCAAAAGCATAAGACAGAAACAAATGCTTTAGACAAAGATTGTATAACCAAAGCCCAAGGTCCAAATCCGTTGTAAGCAGCTATTATGCCAAAAATGCCGGAACTAAATGATGAGACAGAATTAATTATTGCAATATTCTTGAAATCAATGTTAGCCTGCAATTTTGCATTTTGGACAACGACCAATGAATTTAGAATTATAATTATAAAAAAAACTCTTTGTAAACTCACCAACTCTGGTGTTTTATAAAAGGAAGCAATAACAGGAGACGCAAAAAATAAGCCTGTATAAATCACCAGTCCTACAACAAAATTGAATATTAAACTTGTAGAATAATCTGTCTCTGTCCTATTTTGGTTTTGAATTAACGCCCTTGAAAACCCACTGTCAATGAAAACATTTGAAAAAGACAGAAAAATCGCAAGCATTCCAATTGTTCCATAATCTTTGGGAGTAAGCAAGCGAGCAAGAAAAACATTTAACACGAATGAAATAGATTGTACTAAAAATTTTTCAAGAACATTCCATATCATTCCTATTTTTGTTTTTTGTTTGATATTGTTCATAAGATATTAAGTATTCCAAAAGAGTTCACAATTTACTGAATTCTTTAATAATTTAGCTATCTATAGAATATGGTTTTCTCATAAAAACATACAAATTCTTATTTGCATTAATTGATTCGTCACAGAATTCCTCAAATTTTTCAAATAACGAAATAACTTCCACTACAAAACCTAACTCTTTCAATCGATATTTACCAACCAATCCCGCAACGGGCTTTTCTTGATTTATATCACAGATGTTTGTTATTTATCCTAATGTCTTTTCAATAATATTGTTGATTATAAAATCAGCGACTTTATCAATTTCATCAAAAGCGACTGATTTAGGCAATGACACATTAAACTTATCCTTGACTTTCTGAATCAATTCATCAGTATAGAAAAGTTTTCCATTTATTACATTCTCAATTCCATCCAAATAAATTGATTCAAGATTTTTTTTCTGCATTTCGTCAAGAGAGAATTTTTGCTCATCAATGTAGACTTCAGTTTTTGTTTTTGTTCCGTCAATTATTACAGGATACCCTCCTATATTTCCATCAAAACCTGGAACGTGAAGCTTTGTCTGTTTTTTGTTGCGAACAGCATTAAAAATAGCTTGAATTATCTCAAAATTACTCGATGCGTTCATCATATTACGTTTTGCGTCCACAGGCATTGCTATCTTACATGCTAGAAAAACAGAATCCTCTATTTCAAGTTTCTTTCCATCGTATTCCGCACATATAAGCTGCTTGACACCCTCTGTATGCCCCTCTTTGCTTATAACCACATCATGAAAATGAGCAACCGCATAGGTAACATCGATATTCCACCAATCAAGAATACTATTCTCCTTTGCAAGTACAAACTTAATGCGCGGAATAAGATGATTTATATTTCCACTTCCAAAATCAGGATACGCTTTCTCCGCAGATTTCAGCCAAGGGATTACAACATCAGAATAAGATGTGTTAATCACTATCGCCTTTGATTCTGCCTCAGAATAGGCTTTCATAATGTTCTTTGTATATTTTATTGAAAGCGGAGTCCATATTCCGTATGCACGGAAATTACTCCATGAAATGCTTCCATATTTAAGTCCTGAATATGCTCGGCTTGAGTTTACTATGATATCAGGAGTATGTTTTTTAATTGCAGAAACAATACTTACAACATCATTCAAATCAACTCCACTTTCTATCGTAATTTTAGTTCTATTTTGACCACGAATAAGAGACGCTATTTTTACGATATTTACATCCATCTCCATCTTGTCGTGATTTCTACCGACAACAATAATTTCTATATTTTCATCCTTTGTAGATACAAGATAATCAAGCAGGTAGTTTCCTACACTCCCTAGACCTATAATCATAATTCTTGCTTTTCTGTTATTGAGTTCAGATTTTAATAATGTAAGTTTTTCATTTAACATCACTTTATTTCTCCATGTTTTCTGTAATCTTCAACCGTATTGCAGTTTATCCATTTGTCAAAATGAATTACTTGCAGGTTGTCAGAATCAATCTGGTCAAAGTATTTTTGGATAATAACCAAATTTGTTCCTTTTTTTTCATCTTCTGTAAGATTTCCTGCTGAAGAAAATAGTTTTTTTGTCTCATTGAATTTCCACACCTGTCCAGAATTATAGACTCCAAGAAATGGCTCCTTTATTTCCAATGTAGAATGATTTGTGTCATAAATATATTTTACTTTGCTGCTTGTATTCAGATAAAATGCAACTGCTTTTTTTGCTTCTATTGGGTCGCCGTTTGTTGTAATAACGCTTTTAGGACATTCTTTGATTTTTGTAAATGTTGAAGAATCAAAGAACAAATCACCTTCAGAAAAAAGAATTTCACTTACATCAAAATTTTCAAGTACTTCTACCCCAAGATAAAGACTATAACCTGAACCATAGTCCTCGTAATGATCATTTTCAATGAGTATAATTTTTGACTTAAAATCAGACAGAAACAGTCTTACAAAATATTTCAATTCTTCAAACTTATATCCACCCACAATTACAATCCTATCGAATTCATCACAGAGATTTACAAGCCTGTAAAGCAGACTATCGTTTTCAGAGCCTTCTGAGAAAATACATTTGAGACAGTCCTTTCCTATTGATTTTCTGAATCTTGTCGAAGTTCCTGCCACGGTAATTATTGCCGCCTTACTCATGTTTGATTTCCTTTATGCACATTTCAATCCCTTGACGCAAAGAAACTTGAGGTTTCCACGTTGTTCTAGCACGAATTTTGTCTGTATTCAAAATACGCCTTTCAGGATCTGACTCGCGATAGCCATTAAAAGTAATCTTCGGATCTTTTATGCCAAAATACTCACCGCAGAGTTTTACAAGCTCGATAATTGAAATCTCCTCATCGGTAGCCACATTGTATACAGAACCATCAAGCGCCGAAGGTGTGTCCGCCAATTTTTTTACTGCCATACAACTGTCAATATTGTGCAGGAATGTACGTTTGTTTTTCCTTGAATTTTTTAAAAGTTCAACCGTACCATCTTTTGCAAGTGAAGATAAAATGTGCGGAATAATATGTTTAGGGTAAAGTTCACTCTTGCTATATACATTTGCAAATCTAACAGAGCATCCTTTTATAAGTCCTTTATCTACAGCATCTTTCATAAAAAATTCTGTAAGAAGTTTCCCCGCAGCATAACTTGTTCTCTGACTATGTTCTGCATTAGCCATTATAATAAAATCAGACTCCTTTACTCCGCCTTCTTTCCATGACTGCATTGAATATACTTCAGAAGTGGAACAGTTGATATAAACTTCGGCTTTTACAGAAATTGCCTGTTCTAAAAACGATTTCATTCCAAGTACATTTGTGTCAAATGTTCTGTCTATATGGTAAAAATGCTCTGTATGAACTACAGCCGCACAGTTGATGTATATAGTTTCATCAACTTTTGATTTTTCTACTTCAACCAGTTCCTTTATTTTCTGCATTTGTGGAACATTGTTTATATCATACTCAAAAAAAGAGAACAACGGATTGTTTTTAATAGCTTCAACAGTTTTAATTGAAGAAGCAAAAAAGTTATCAAAACCAATTACTCGATGCCCCTCAGAAACAAGCATTTTAGAAAGTTCGCTTCCAGTCATTCCTGTTACACCGCTAATTACATACAATTTCATATTCCAACCTCCAGCCTGGTTTTATAGAATACATCAACTTTGTCAGAAAAATCTTTTTGCTCTTTATTGATGTCATAAGATAGTTTTATGAATTCACAGTTTTCTGTTTCTGTATCAAATATTGCAAATTGAGCCGCATTATTCAAATTACGTGGCTGCCCAACAGAACCAGGATTTATAAAAATTGTTTTTTTTAGATTTCGTGTCGCTTTGTTGTCACTTGGATAAAATACCTCGTAATAAAAAGGGCAATGTGAATGTCCCATAAAAACAATATCATAATCTGAATACGCAGAAAGGTCTTTGGTACAATCAAATTTTCCCCAATATTCGTCTTCAAATGTCCCATGCACAGCAAGTATTTTTTTTGTCATCAATTGAAAAACAATCTTTCCTGCATTCTCAGTTTTATTATTAAGATATTCCAACGTTCTTTCAGTCAATATCGATTTTGTATATTTTGCAGATTCCACTCCGCGTGAAGATGAGAAACGAGTATAATTATTATTTAAAACTGCATCCTCATGATTTCCACGTATATTACATAAAACAGGGATTTCAAGCTTAGAAACAGCCTCTACAACTTCATTAGAATGAGAACCGTAGTCTATAAAGTCTCCAAGCAGTACAAGGCCATCAAGTTCAATATCTTTTATATAATCAACAACTTGATTCAATGCTGTAAGATTTCCATGTATATCGGATAAAATCAAAAGCCGCATTTTAAAAACTCCATAAAGGCTTTTTTATTATCCTGAGGACTGCCCTTAGGTCTTCCAAGCTCTCTTCTTGCACCTTTTTTAACTATAACTTCTACAAAGGTGAGTTTATTATTTGTTTTTACGTCAATTAGCACCTGTTCAAGTTCTTGTAATGTTTTTGCTTTTATTACGTTTTCATATCCACAACCGATAGCAATAGTACAAAGGTCAATTTCCCTACCAACAGTCGGTTGTCCTCCTACACTATCATGTGCGCCATTATTCAAAACAAAGTGAACATAATTTGAAGGCTTTCGACTTCCGACTGTTGCCATTCCTCCCATTTGCATAATCGAAGCCCCGTCGCCGTCAATTACATAAATTTGTCGGTCTTTTTTTTGCATAGCTATTGCAAGCGCAATTTGACTTGCATAGCCCATCCCCCCGACTGTCAAAAAGTCCTTTTCATGACTTTGATTATATTTGTCTCTCAATTCATATAATTCACGACTAGACATTCCTGTCGTGGAAACGAAAACTGTTTTTGAATCTGCACCGAACATTATTTTTTCTATAGCTTCCTCTCGGCTCATCTTTCCTTCAACTGAAATATTATTTTGCAATTTATATTCGTCAAATGTTCCTTTTCGTATAACAAAAGCATACTGTGCAGCATTCTCTTTTATATATTCATATGCTTTTTCAAACTGTCCTGGCAAGTCTTCTTCATTTTCCGAAAGAATTTCATAAGGAATTTTCATTGTATCTAATAAATCACACGTTATTTTACCTTGCTTTACATGCTGCGGTTCATCATGAACTCCTGGCTCTCCACGCCACCCGATAACAATTAACATCGGAACTGAATAAACATCTTTATCTGCTATCGAAAGCATTGGATTTACCATATTCCCTTCACCGGAATTTTGCATATAGATTAAAGGTATCTTTCCTGTTGCAAAATGATAACCGCAGGCCAATGCTGTCGCACATCCTTCGTTTGCAGAAATTATGTGATTCTCTGCTGGCGCATTATCCGTAACATACGCACAAAAACTTTTTAAAAGAGAATCCGGTACTCCGGCAAAAAAATCTGTTCCATTCCTTATTAACAAATCATAAAAATAACCTGGTCTGATCATGCACTTTTCCTCTATTTTGTACCCGGAATTAATTCCAAAATCTGCTTTATCGGCATACAATCTTCATTAACTTCAAGACTTCGTTCTGCTTTTAAAATCTTCTCAGCAACATTTTTCATAGCCGGATAACTTGCCCGTAACATATGATTTGCATAAATAATTATATTTGCTCCCCAACTTGCCAATTCATCTTCCGTAAATTGATTATAAGTAGTCGGCACCAATACAATCGGAATTGAACTGTATTCTTTACGAAATTTTTCACAAAATTCTTTTATATCCAATCCCGTTTTATCTTTTGAATGAATCATCACACCGTCAGCACCTGCACATACTGCGGCAAATGCTTTTGACAATGCTTCGTCAACAGAATATCCAGCTATTATCTCCTCGATTCTTGCAATAATCATAAAATCTTTTGTAACTTGAGCCTTTTTACCTGCTGCAATCTTTCCGCAGAATTCTTCTTCTGTCGCAAGAACCTGTTTTACTTCAGTACCGAAAAGCGAATTCTTTTTTAGACCTTTCTTATCCTCAATGACTACCGCACTTACACCGTTGCGCTCAAGAGTTCGGACAGTAAATACAAAGTGTTCCGGAATATCGCCTGTATCACCGTCATAAATAATCGGTTTTGTTGTGCATTCCAAAATATCTGTAAGAGTATGCATACGGGTAGTAAGATCAACGGCCTCTATATCCGGCTTCCCCTTTGAAGTAGAATCTGTTAAAGATGAAGACCACATACCGTCAAAGCCATGAATTCCATCTTCCTTTTCTATTTTCACATTTTCCACGATCAATCCACTTAAACCACTGTGGGCTTCCATAATACGAACAATCTTTTTAGCGGCAATCAGGCGTCGCAATGTTGCACGACGCACATCTGGGGTCGTCCCAATTGATGAAGCGTTATCAGCAAGGGCGGAAGAATTAATTCCCTGTGTGTAAGGAATCTCCACAACCTGCCCTCCCCATTCCTTCATAACTTCGAAAACTTCATCACGGATATGGTTGAGGTAACTTGTTTTCCAGTCATCGCCATGAATTATGTAGTCTGGCTTTAATTTCTTAAGGTTAGGAACATAACTCCAATCTTCCTGTGGCACAACCTTTGAAACGCCTTTTATGTTTTCTACAATCATTTTGCGCTGTTCATATGTAAGATATGGAAGCCTCTTATGTGAAACTATAGCACTATCCGTTAAGAGCCCAATCGTTAGCTCTCCTAGTTTTGCACCTTCATTGATAATGTTGATAATTCCATGGTGGATGAAATCCCCTGTAATACCTAAATATACTGATTTTCTCATATACAAACTCCTAAATTCTAATTAAAACAAAAGTTCCTCTAATATACGAGCAGATACGCTTGGATAATTAAGTTTTAAATATTTTGTTGTAAAGTGCTCTCTAGATTCTCTTAAAACATCTTTTGAAGCAATGACTACTTTTTCAACAAAATCTTCTATTTGGTTTTTATTAAATGCGATTGTATAATTCTTGAGACATGCTTTTCCCAATGAAGAAATCACTTTCTTGTATCCTTTTTTTGCAACAAAACAACATGGATTATTTGTAAATAAATATTCATATATAAAAGATGCACAGTCATGAATAATAGCATCAGAATTAACAAATATATCAAAATAATCGCCACCAACCGAATAAATCATTCCAGAATCTTTTATATTTGCAATATACTGCTCAACTTTTTTATCCGTCCAAACACCTTCATTAATCATATTTATAAATAACAAAGGGTGTGGACGAAAAATAAATTCAATCTCTGGATATTTTCTTGGAAGTTCCAAAATAAAATCTGATAGTGCTAGAAAATTCGACAATGGAAGTACCTTATTTTTAATTGTATGGTGAGGTGCTATTATTATCCTTTTTCTTTTACACACCATCTTCTTAAAACTAGCAAACGAATCCATTTTTGCATAACCAAACAACAATACATTTTTACCTTTGCATAATTCGTATTTCTTGTAGGCCTTATATGAAAAAACATCATCTGCAAACACTTTCCAAAACAGTGAAATCTCAAGTAATGGCATTATAGTCTTATATCCATAATTATCAACATAGCAACCGTAACTTATATATATTGGTAAAACATTTTTCTTAGATAAATACTTTACACCATGAACTATATTTACCATGTTGTCATACGGATTTGCACAATAAATAACATCAAAATCTAAAGAATAGTCTAAAAACTCCCCAGTATCCAAATTATAACCATCCGCAACAAATTGTGAACCAAATCGTTTTTCAAAGAATCGTTTTGTTGCCAAATACTGTTGTTTTTGATATAAGATTCCGCGGGAAATATCTGGAATAACAACGACCTTTACATCATACTTTTTCGGCTGTGCCAACATTAAATCAAATAAAGTACAAGCGCCAAAAGTAGTATCATAGACCGCATAAGCCCCTACTCTAAGTTTTCCGTCCCGATGCCTTATCTTAGTTTCAACCTCCTTGTAATGGCTCTGTGTTTGTCTAATTATTTTCTTACTTTTTAGTCTGCGCAGATTTAGTCCAATCTCAAAAACTATCTCTTTTGGTAAAATTGCTTTTATAAGTTTCTTAATATCCATAAGAGTATCCACACTTCTTAAACTACTACTGTATTTGCAAATTTTTATTTTCCTAAAAGCACTTTTAAATCATTCTCCAAATATCGTTTATTAACTTTACGTTGTATACCTTCAATCACATCTCTATGGCATTTTTTATATTTTTTTCCAGAATTACAAAAGCAAACTTCATTTCGCCCAATTTTATTATGTCCAACAAGTATTTCCAGTCCAGCAACTACAAAATTTTTCTGAACTCCCAATTTCAAGCTGTAATACTCCAACAATCCTTCTTCATAATGCGCGTAATCACCGTAAGGCCATTCGCCCATTTCTGTTTTGTAGAACAACGTAGCAAAGAAAGAAACTACAAGTTTTTCTGTAAAATCGAACAGATTATAATCTTTACCTAAAATACAACAACATTCTACCTCGGGCGCTAAACAGCACACCCCTGTTTTACTGTTTATATGAAAATCCTCTGTTTTTAGTTCTAAATGATTTAGAAGAACAATTTTAGGTAATTTTTCAGGATAAGAAAACTTCTCATTTTTTGCATTATAATATCTTTCTAAATCTAAATAATAAGCAACATAAAAACTATCAAAACAATATCCATTTTCAGGATCTTTAAGATTTATATAGCCTTTCAAAATAAATATATTGGTATTATTTTTTCTGCTTTCAATAAAATTATATTTTTCACAAAACAAGGATATTTCTTTTTCTATTTCCACAAGTGTTTTCATTCTGAATAATAAGGTTTGTGCAATTCTGTCTTTGGTTTCGCCAGTTCAAGTAAAATTTCATCGTTACGACTTCTGTATTGCTGAGAACGTGCACTGAAGTGTTCAACTCCACGACTATAATTAACTTGATTGACCATAGATTTTATTACAGATTCTCGCAATGAAAAGTCATTTGTTGTTTCTTCCAAATCTGCAATTTTATCTTCCAAAGAATCAAGAAACCCTAAAAAATTATTATATATAACAGGATTCGCTTCCCAACGTTCAGATAAATTTTCTGATTTTAATGACGGATTTTCTAGTTTTATTATACCACAATCACTTTGTTCTCGTACATATTTTATAAACTGTTTCAGCGTTCCCAATATTGTTCCAGTACCCCTATATGAAAGACCTGCAAGCGTGGTTAATATAATGCTTGGAGTTATATTGCCTTCATCATTTCGAAAATATTCATTTCTAAACATCTTCAATACCATAACGGCATCCTTCAAAGGTTTATCATTACACTTTTCAAACTCTTTAGTATCCAATGAACTCTTTCGAAAAGAAAAATCTTCCATTGCAATAATTTGACTGGCCCTACTCAAAAACCAGCTTGTATAGCCTTTAGGATTGCTGAGTGACCAACCCCGAACTTCTCGATCTGGTACTCTTATAGCAGTTTCATCCGTACTTTTATCAGAAAATCCTGGAAGAATATCCATATGAAAATCGTCTTTATAGTTGATCCTTACACAGCGATTTTTCTTTTCAAATTTATCTCTATAACGGGATGAAACATTAAACACTCTGACAAGATTATTATAAAGAATGGCTGGAGAAAACTTTGCATAGTCATAATCTATATGCAAAACAATATCCAAATCAAAATCATCATCCGTTGGCTTTATAGTAGTGCCAATACTAGCCGAACCTTGTGCATAAACTTCTATTTTGTTGCCAAACTGAGCAAAGAACTCTTTGTCATTAGCTAACAAAGATGTAATTGCTGAATAAGCAGTTTTCATTTTTGCAAGACGGGTATCATCTAACCGAATACCGTCTACAATATTTTCCAATGCTATCTCTGGATTCTCTAGAAATTCCATTTTTTTCTCCTTATCATTTATTTGTTTGAATATTCTTCACTTAAACACCATTTTGTATGCTCATTGATAGAAAATGCTTTTTGTTCAGCACCATTTTTATGTCCAAGAGAATTGATGTCGTCTTTTGTAACCCATTTTACATAGTCAGAATCTGAAGAAGCTAATTTACGTAAAGCCTCTTCTTGTTTTTTTGTAAACATAGGCTCCAAGACATCGTATTGTTTATACTCAAGACACTTCCATCCTGAATCAGCAGGAGATTGCGTAATTGGTGTTTTTACAGTACAAATCTTCATAAACTTTATATCCGCAAACAACTTTTCATCCAACACAGGACTTTGTGTTTTCTTATCCTGTAATAATTCTTCTCTAAATTCTCTTGTACAATCAATATCTCTATAAATTTGGCTATCAAACCAATCTATAAACTTTTTTAGGTTTTTCGCAGGAATAAAAAACGCAATATCATTTTTTCTGTTGAATCCTTGTCCTAATTTATCATCAAGTCGCATCTTTAATTTCCTCAACTCGGATTCAGACTGTTTATAATACTTATATTTACCGCCGACAAACTGATAAGTAGTTTTTCTATGAGAATTTTGCACAAGCAAATATTTATCATCAACACAAATACGATAAACATAAGACATTGAAACCCGAATTTCTTTATTCCAATACAACAATCTTTGAATGTTAAAGTTGATATTTTTTCTATTTTCTATAAGTGGAATCAATATCAATGGTAAATACGATATTGGAATATACAAATCTGCAAACCAAAATTTTTGGTTACAAAAATATATGATTATACAAATAACTCCTATTACAAAATTTATTATTCCAGACATTTCTTAAAACCCGTTCACGCAGTCAATCACCCACGCCACCTGCTCGTCAGTCAGGCACGGACTCATCGGGAGGCTCAACTCGCAACGGTGTATCTTTTCCGTCACGGGAAGGCTCATCCCGTTCCATTCCCTATAGCACTCCTGCTTGTGCGGCGGAACTGGATAGTGGATGTTCGTGCCGATTCCCTTTTCCTCAAGATATTTCTGCAGCTCATCCCGCTGCTCGCACAAAATCGGAAATATATGGAACACATGCTGCTTCCAGTCAGATATTTTCGGAAGCGTGATTTTTTGATTTTTAATGCCCTCAATGTAACGCCTTGCGACGGTCTTCCTCAATGCGACGTCCTCGTCCAGATGCCTGAGCTTCACGCCGAGGATTGCCGCCTGAATCTCGTCCATGCGGCTGTTCCGTCCGCAATAGCGGAATACGTATTTTTTCTGGCTGCCATAATTCGCAAGGCTTCTGACAGTCTCCGCAAGCTCCCCGTCGTTCGTCGTCACCGCCCCCGCATCTCCGAGCGCGCCGAGGTTTTTCCCGGGATAGAAACTGTGCCCCGCGGCATCGCCGAGCGAGCCTGTCCTTGCACCCTCGA
This sequence comes from Treponema sp., assembly GCA_014804085.1. GTDB lineage: Bacteria > Spirochaetota > Spirochaetia > Treponematales > Treponemataceae > Treponema_D. The sequence goes on from JAAVAM010000041.1 coordinate 19,232, forward strand.
ACACGCAGCCGTGCGCCTGCGCGTTGTCCTCTATCAGCTTGAGGCCGTGCTTTCTGCACAGATCCCCGATTTTCCTTGTATACGCGCACCGACCGTACAGATGGGCGATGCAGACCGCCCTCGTCCTCGGCGTTATCCTTTCTTCAATCAGGTCGTCGTCAATCTGGAAGGTGTCGATCTTCGGCTCGACAAGGACGGGGACAAGGCCGTTCTCCGTAATCGCAAGGATCGTCGCGATGTAGGTGTTCGCGGGGACGATCACCTCGTCCCCCGGCTTCATAACGCCAAGCTCAATGTACGCCCGGAAAATCCACACGAGCGCATCAAGCCCGTTCGCACAGCCCACGCAGTGTTCCGTGCCAATGTAGCCCGCGTAGTCCTTCTCAAACCGGGCGTTCTCCTCACCCTGAAGATACCAGCCGCTGTCAATCACGCGCAATGCCGCCGAATAGATTTCGTCTTTGTATTTGTCGGTCACGTCTTTTAATGAGAGAAACGGAACTGTCATACAATCACTCCTCTATGCGCAATATCACAGGACATTTTGAGCAAAGCCTTTTTCCAAAATGTCCAAAAGTAAATCGTATCGCAATGTCTATCAGAAGGCAGAGCAAGAACATTGAGACCACGCTCACGAACACCCAAAGAACTAATACCCCCCCCCATGCATTGGTAATATGTTCTGAGGTTATAAAAAATTTTCTCCAGAACACCTTGGCAACGGAAGACACATGCATACAAAAAATTGCAAAAACAGACTTTGACACAAAATTCACCGCCCCGTTCTGAAACTCAAGCCTATTGAACAGGAGAAACAGGCAAATCGCGGAAATTACCGTAAATACCGAACAGTAATTATACAGAGACGGCATTTGATAAACGCCCGCCGTAATAATTACGGCGGAACCAAAGTAGCCCAGCAACAGTTTCCACGGTTTAGGATTAATTTTCGCACGACGGAGGTACATCCCGACAACCGCATCAAACAGAAACTGCACAATAGAATAGCCCGCAAGATTACCTTTTATTGAAACAGTAGACAAAGCTTCAAGATGCAGACCGAACAAGTCCATTCCCGCATCCAGTATTGTAGGCCACAGGACAAAAATCAGCGCGGAAGCACCGACAAAGAGTCTCTGCGACTTTTCCGAGGTTGCGTCAAATATCTTTGCGAGGATCGGCGAAAGAATGTATGTGACGATATAGTAGATTGCAAAATAATTGGTCGGAAGCAAGCTTGAAAAGAAATGCCTGACGGAGAATGAATTCATTCCAAGCATTATGGACAGCGCATAATTCGCCGCCTTATAAAAAATCACTATGAGAAGTATGTCAACAATTTTTCCAAGCCTTACTTTCTTATTGAATGCCAGAAAATATCCTGAAATAATCATAAAACAGTTTACGGCGCAGATGCTCAAGGATTCCAAAAAGTACAGGATAAATTTACTTGCGGCATCATCCTGCACAAGATTAAAAGCCCCGCCCATCTCTTCATTGTTAAAATGCAGCGTCACGACCATAATCATCAGGACAATGCGCAATAACTCAATATTCGAGTTTCTTTCGGCTTTTTCCATAAAAAATTATACACCCCATGTTAAATAATTCTCATCAAACCATGCATCCTCAATTCTTTTTGGCTCAACCTTATATTCACTAGATGCCAACTGCATATAAAATAATTGCTTATTTTCATGCCATTCTTTTAAGAAGAAAGGAATCTTACCTTTGCGTTTAGCAATAAAATGGGAGCCTAAGTATATAGCCGTTACAGCATTATCTGGCAAAACAAAGTCTTTAAAATCAATTCCTGGCGAATCGTAACAAGCTGATCGCACTTCCTGTTCATAACACCAACAAAGATGCTTATGAAAAATGGCCCACAAAATTTTTTCTTCTGTTTTAGAAAAATTTAATAAATCATGTTGAACAACATCATCTGAATATTCAACTTCAGAAAACTCTTCAATTTGCCATCCTTTCATCTTTTTCAACTTTTCTACATCATATTCAACAACATATCCACAGTGACTAGAAGCATAGTGCGCCCACATCAACAAATTATCACAAGTTTTTGTCATCGAACAAACATGAACCGTTTCCATTTCAGAATTCCCAATTGATTGAATTTTGCCATTGATATTTGAACTTATATAACAATCATAAGGATCATTCAATAAAAAAGGAGATCTGTAACGCAATGTGTTATTCAATACTGGAGCAAACATATCGCAAATACAATCATTGTAAGAGTAATACTTGTACAGTTTCGTACCAGAATATTTTTTTCTATCATTTGTAAACATAAACTACCTCCTAATTTTTAACGTTTTTATTTCTTATACGATTAAGAATAATCGTTAATAAGCAATATCAAATTTCTTCCATAAAGCTCCTGCTCGTCATACAAGCAGAGTGCCTTTTTTGGAATTACACAGGAAACCCCGATTATTCTTGAATTTAAGATGGTAGCCTTCATGCGACCTCCTTTTCATAAAAAGAAAAGAAAGGTTTTATGAAAACTAGTTTGTAATCACCCCCCCCCATCATAATCATTTTATCTTCCTCAAAAACCTCGCGGGATTTCCGACCCACACTTCGTCTGCCGGGACATTCTTCGTCACGACGCTTCCCGCTCCTATCATCGCGTTTTCTCCGATTGTTATGCCGGCTAGGATGGTCGCGTTCGCGCCGACGCTCGCGCCTTTCTTGACGACAGTGCGTCTAATATCCCAATCGGGATTCTTCGAGCGCGGGAACAAATCGTTCGTGAACGTCACGTTCGGCCCGATGCAAACATTGTCTTCCAGCGTCACGCCGTCCCACAGCTGGACGCCGCTTTTCACGGTCACGTTGTCGCCTATCGTGACCTCGTTCTCTATGAGGACGTTCGCGCAGATGTTGCAGTTCTCGCCGATTTTGGCACCGGGGAAAACCACGCAAAACTGCCAGACGTTCGTGCTCCAGGGAACATTGCTTGACTTGCAGTCGCACAGCGGATGTATCATTTCGCCTCCCGCAGCGACTTCAAGAAATCGTCGTAATTTCGTATATATTCTTTCTCATCGTAATGCTCGCTGGCAAGGACGACCAGCTTGCACCCGTAGCTGAAGTCGTGCATCTCGCGCCACATTCCCGGACCGATATACAGCCCCACGTCGGGACGGTTCAAGAGGACGGACTCCCGTTTTTCGCCGTCATCAAGGACAAAGCGGCAAGCCCCGTCCATCGCGATGATTATCTGCTCCAAGTTCCTGTGCGCGTGGAATCCCCGCGCCTCGTTCGGCAGGGTGTCGAACATATAGTATATGCGCTTGATTTCGAAAGGAACATTCTGCGTTCCCTCCAATGAAATGAGCTTGCCACGGCGATCGCCGTGTACTTGCATTTCGAGCAATTTGTAGTTCATTGGTTAAAATTTCCTATTAGATTACATCCAGCGTTATATTTCAACTTTGTATATATTACAAATGGATTCTGCAAATCTGCTTTTAACAAAATCAAATACAACGAGACTTCTTAACTAAAAAATTACCAAGCCGACATTTCAAGAATTAATTTCTCACCCTGCAATATCCAACGATTACATACCGAGAATATTCAGGTTATTCTTAAAAAGTGAGAATAACAATATAGTAACTAGGAAACAATCAAAAAACTAAACTATTATTAAATCATTCTTTATCGCATATACCTTATCCCTTTCCGACGGAAAAACTTCCACCGTAGAGACGCACCCCACCATGCGCAGGGAGAGAAAAACAAACGCTGCCCTTGCCTATGCCTCTATCAGACCTCGTAGGCAGAATGCAACTGATGTTTAGACAGTATACCCTATCACCCGCCGCCAGTCAAGGACGATTTCAGAAATGCAAAAGCCCCGCTCTTGTCTGCCAAATCCTGCTGTTTTTAATCGTTAAAACCTGCTAGTTTCAGTCATTCAAAACGACTAGTTTGAACGGTTCAAAACGGCTAGTTTTAATCATTCAAACTAGCCGTTTTGAATGATTAAAAATTTTGGACGGCAGAATTTTTAATCATTCAAAATTTCCGCTATTTTCAATGGTTAAAAATTTCAGCGGAATCCTTGCGTCCATGCTGTTTTTTTTCGTTTTTTATATTGACACATTTGGAAAATTACAATACATTATTGGTAAGTGGAAAGTTTTATTGCCAAATATAATTTTCCCGACCTGCGCAGGGCAGTTGGCAGAACGAAAAGTATCGTCTTTTTGTTCGATACCGGTAATCTTTGAGGGGTTGAAAAAGATGAGCAAAGAACTGGGAAAAAGGATTCAAGAGCAGATGAACGGGCTTAGGCTGAGCCAGAAACAGCTGGCGGAACTGGCGAATGTGACCGAAGTGTCCATGAGCCGCTACATCAGCGGAGACCGCGATCCTGCAACCAAGACGCTGGCAAATATCGCGACTGCGCTGCACACGACGACGGACTACCTGCTCGGAAACGAGCAGGAGCAGGACTTCAATTTTAGGCACGTAAAGACGCTGCTCGCACGGAATGCGGGCAGCCTTGACAATAAACAGAAACGCGAAATCGTCAACGCGCTTTTTGGAGACTAGACATGGAGGTTTAAACATGGGTAAATTCGTCCTGTCAAAACGGCGGGAACACGAGATAACAAAAACGGTCGCCGGGCTTTTCTTTGAGAACGGCGACATCGAATCAAAAAAAGTATGCACCTATCTGATGAAAAAGCACCGGATGCAGCCGATTCCCTACGGAATCCTGCCCGGTAACCTACAGAAAATCCTGTGCCGCCGTTGCGGCAAGTATGGCTTCATCATTCCGCTGAACGGCGGCAGGATACTGTTCTTCTACAACAGCAGGCAAACCGGCAAGGAGCTGAGGAAAACCCTCTGGCACGAACTGGGACATATCCAGCTCGGACACCGGCAGGGCAGCCAACTTGCGGAAGCTGAAGCGGACTTTTTCATGGAAACGGCAATACTATGGGAAACCATGCTCGACAGNATANTGGAGGGACTGCCTATGGATGTCTTTACAAAAACAGCTTGAGAAATCCTGTCTTTTCAAAAGGACGGTCGTTGACCGGCTNAAAGACAGCAGGCAGGAACTTCTCAAGCTGACGGCAAAGAATTGCATCTTCGCTGTGTCGTAGCGGATTCAGTCTAGATGATTTTCTTTGCCTTGTCTACCCCAAGTGCCTGTCATANACACATTAGTTTATCAATAAAGGAGAAAGACATGGCAGAACATNATTCTGACAATTCTTTTATCAACCTGCGCGAAAGCGCACAGGGACATGTGTCCGTGAGGCTTCACGAGAACAACCTGCAAAACGATTCTGCATCCGGGCAGTATTACGGAAAGGTGACGAGGATCACCTACTCAAACCAGAATATCCTTGACATGGTGGCGGAGGAACTTCCCGATGTCAGCGTCGGAAAAATCACGGACGTGATGACCGCGTACACAAAGGCAATCCAAAAGATTCTTGCGAGCGGGCATGCCGCCCGTTTCGGAAACCTCGGAACGTTCTACATCGCGAGCAAAGGGCTGACGGACAGCCAGACCGGGAAGCCGAAGTTGACCGTCCGCTTTTCTGCGGATGCGCTGTTGCTCGATTCCGCGCAGAACGTTGAGATTGCGGACTCCACGTATGTCGAGCCGAAAGCCACTATCGACCGGATTGCCGACGTGGCGCGGAACGCCTGTGACGGAACGCTCCGCAGCGGATTCCCGGTCGCAATAGAAGGCAGCGGCCTGCGGATTTCCGGGCAGGATTCCGGCGTGTGGTGCGCCCCGGCGGACGAAAACGGAAACTGCATGACGGACAGCACTGCCTGGAAAGCCGTCTCCGGCGAGTTCTTCTACAATATGCCGTCCAAACTGCTCTTCACGCTCCCCGGCGACCTGGAAGCCGGGGGCAGGTACTGCTTCGTCCTGCGCACGCGGTGTTCGGGCTACTCCAAGCACGAACGCAAGCAGCTCATTCAGACCGTGACGCAAAGCTTCACGGTGGCTGCCTAGCAGGGGCGCGCCGCCCGCCTGGACACGCAACGGCGCAAGCCAGCACGTTCAGGCGGGATTCTGCCCTGCACACCTCACCGCCCGCTTTCCGTCTCCGTCACGTCCTCGTAGCACATGTCCACCCGTGAGACGCAGCCCATCATGTCCAGGCGGACGGTCACGCGGCGCTGGCGTTTGTTCACGGCGATGATGTTGCCCTCAAGCCCCTTGAGCGGGCCGCCGGTCACGACGATACGCCTGCCCGGTTCGAATCGCAGCCGGGAAAGGCCGAGGTTCTCGCCGCAGCGCAGGAAATTCTCGAACACCGAAAGGCTCTCCCCGGCAAGCGGGCGAATATCCGTGTTGCTCATCAAAAAGCGGTAGAATCCGTGCAGCCGCCTGACCCGCGCGACGATCTCCGCCTCAAGGCGCGCGATGCCGCAGAACACGTAGCCGGGGAACAGTGCCTGCTCAAAGAACAGCCCCTTGTTCGTCCGCATCTTCTTCCTGAAAAAATACGCGGAGAACAGCGGGAAGTCGTCCCGCAACGCTTCCAGCGCGTTCTGCTTGAACCGCTCCTCTTCGCCCGTCCGGACCATCAGGCAGTAGTATTTCATACGAATCCCGCACCTCACCGTGGTATGCATGAAACTATAGCAGAAAAACGGCGCACGGTCTATTGCCTTACGAAACGGAAAGATACACCGAAAAGAAATGCAGGACGCTCCCGGCAAGGACGAACAGATGCCACACGGAATGCATCCACTTTATCTTTTTCAGCGCGTAGAAGACGAAGCCCACCAGATAGGCGGCTCCCCCGGCAATCAGGAGCGCGAGGCTCACAGGCGGCAGCGCGGCTCTCATCGGCCGGATCGCGAACAGCACCAAAAGCCCCATGACCACATAGGTCACCGCAGAAACCGAGCGCATCCGGCTGCCGAACACCGCATACAACGATATTCCGGCAAGGGCGAGCATCCAGACAATGCCGAACAGCGTCCACCCGACAGCCCCGCGCAACGCCGTCAGGCAGAACGGCGTGTATGTCCCCGCAATCAGAAAATAAATGGACGAGTGGTCGAACACGGCGAACACTTTTTTCGCACGGTAAGGTGTCAGCGCATGGTACAGCGTAGACATCAGGTACAGGACAACGAGCGACGCGCCAAAAAGCGCAAAGCTCACGACATAATACCCGCGCTGTTCCGCCGGGGCATGGATCACNGCCCGCACGACCAGCAGCACGAGCGCAGCCGCCGAAAGAGCCGCCCCCACGCCGTGCGTCACCGCNTTGAAAATCTCCTCGCCACTGGAATACTGTTTCGCCGCCGGGCGGACAGCCGCCGTTTTCCGTTCCATACGCAAGAGCCTCCTTAAAANCACGATACTCTTACTATTAGACGCAGAAAACGGNGNTCCGTTGCACCCGCAGCCCGGACGAGGCTACCAATGATGGCGGTCGTGATGCCGACCATGCCTCCTGCCAGACTTTTCCCCNATGCAATGCCCGTCATGAGAAAAATACAGCTCCGTGCCNTCNGAAANNTCGACNGCAAGNNGNTTCCTGTTTTTCTCGGCCTTNCAGACNGCCNCNTCCNGGAAATGNTCNCNGACATACNCNGTCACGAANTCCGGCAGNAGCGACNCGGGAATTTCCGCNCGCGAATCGATTTCTTTCCAGNTTCCGTCCTGATAAAATTCAATCTCAGTCCCGTCATCAAGCACGACCTCGTATTCATGCGAATCGGCCTTTGCACGCCGGATCGTGCGCTCGGGAAAAGCCACGGTCACGGTGTCCCGAATCTGCGGCGGCAGCCNGTCCGCCGGAATGACCGTATCGGCAAAAAAGGCCTGCGCCGTGAGCGCGAACAGCACGGCAACCACCGGCAGCATCCTCATGTTTCTCATCGTCTCCTCCTGCCTACGGACGCAGCCCCATGCCACCCTCAAGTGTGATAGATTATATTCCTTTACAAATTTTTACATATATGTTATCATAAATTTATACTTAATACAAGTTGTATAAAACTGACAAGGAAGAAATTATGAAAAAGATTTTATTTATACTTGCCTGCGTTCTACCCCTCATTAGTTGTAACGATAACATAACAGAAGTGCCTAGATATGACATTCAAAAAGAGTTTGAGATTTTATCTTCTGAAATTGAACTGAATACATTGCTTTCACGCGGCGACGAAGGAATTGTAGACTGGGAACTTTCCAAGGAATTCGCACAGATGGCGCTGGAAAGTTTCATTGAGGATGGTGATTACCCTGCGACATCAGAACTTTGGAATTTTCCAATTGGGATTTATGATGACGATGGAAAAATCCGTTACTATGAATTTCGAGTCATAGATAATGGCAATGTAATTGCAGCCATTACTTGTAATGCACGGGAAGAACTAGGAGGACCACTATCTTATATTTTTAACATGAACGGATATATGGATACGCTGACGCAATTGTACAATAGCGGAGCTGTTACCGATAGTAAAACTTTGAGGATTGTTGACAACGCCTATCCGTCATATGCAGTTGCCTTTGTGGAGCAAACACGAAGCGGCGATATTGCTTTTAATGCGTTCATAGATCCTGTCACGGGAAACACATTAGACAATGTGACAAAAGTCCTAACAATAGAAGAAACATTCGAAACATATCCAAAACTATACACATCGGAAGAACAAAACGCCGCCAAAGTTGAAATAGCCGCATTTCAAGAAGAAATCAAAGAACTATGGAAGAGCGCAAAAGCTAACAAAGGAAGTTTGACATTCCGAGGAAAATCTAAAAAAATTCGAACTGAAGTTGATACATCAAAAATCAATTATGCTATAAAAGAAGCAAGTTTAAGAACTACTAAAGAGAATAGCTCCACCCCCATCAGTTATGGAGCCTGTGGTGCTACTGCGTCAGGTTTTATCCTTGATTATCTGCTATATAATAATATTGGAACAGTCGCAACAGAGTGGAAAAACACACATGATTTGGATAAGCAAAAAAATATGCTTCGCGACGCATTGGGTATTGCTTCCGGTTCAAATATTACTTGGCCAGAAAAATTACAGGGGGCAATTTCTAAATATTCTAATTATACATTAAGTGCCACTTCATTTTGGCCTACTATAAGTATTAACAATAATATACTTGGCATTAATTTAAGGTCATTGAAATGCACCAGTTTAAAAGATTTATCTGGAGGATTTCATTATCGGAATGTAATTGGATATAAGGAAGAGGGATGGTGGATTTTTAAGTGGCAATATATCAAAATTATCGATGGCAACAACATCGATGCCGGTTGGGAAGCATATATACCATTGTATCATCTGAAATCATGGAATGTCGTAAAAAAATAATCATGAACCGACAAGAAAAGTATTAGTTTGAGCAATATTAGGAATACATTGAATTTTACTCTGATGTTACAAGAGGTTTTTCTATGAATATAAACAAGCCCTTGAAATTCATAGTTATGCTTACTTATATCACCTGTTCGTTCCCACTTCTTTCCTGTTGGCATAAAGATCCTGTCTTCGACTATGACATACGTAACGGGCAGTGTATTGAGAATTTATTGTACTTTTTCAATAGCGGGGATTCGCTATCAGACTATGGGTACTGTGACTGGAAGGACTGGCAGGATGAAGCCGGAAAAAGGTTGCATCCTTACTTACCGAAAGGAATCGGACTTGATGAATATGAAGGAATGTACAAGTTAATTTTGCAGGGACAATCCATCAACATATTCTTTGATGATGAAAGAAGAACAGCCATGAAATTGTTTCATTTTTTTGTAGAAGAATATGCAGGAACTGGTTTTATTACACTTCCACAAGAAAATGAGAATAGATTTGTTTTTTCCGGCTGGGCAAAAAATGCCAATTGCATGAATTGCACAGATGAAAACCAAGCGAATATTAGTTATGAGATTATTCAAGAGGACTCATCATATAAATATGGCAATTTTAAACTTATTATTGCGGATGCCGAAATAATTAATGAAGTTTTTATGATAATGAAAAAAGAAGAACTGCTAAAAAGAAGCTTTAAAATTCCTGCATTTATTCGTAAAAACAACAACTACCAGCACTATATTTTTCAATCTGAAGACTGCCATTATTATTTGAGTACATTTGGAAACAACAATTCTGAAAGCTATGGCTTTGATTGTCCGTCTGTAATGAATTGGAGAACGGAACAGTTGCCTTGTTATACAAATCAGTTCCTTTATCTTTACGGTAGTATGAAACTCGAGCAGGAAGCTGACAATTTTGCACTGTTTACTTTGAGTGGTGCTACCGACCGTATGCCACATCTCCTAAAAATCACCTGTGCTGACAACAAAATATATTACTTTGACTGGTATCAAAAAAGCGTAAATTCGAATCCGATGTGGCACGAGGTACTACATGGATATTAACAAGAGAACGAAATTTGAAAGCTTACTTATTTGTGCCGTCTGTTTATTTCTAATCCTTTCCTGTTGGTCTGATGATGCCATTATTGAATACGCTACATTAGAACAACGGCTAGAGCAAGTTATAGAACGGTTCATCTCAACAAATAGTATTCGCACAGCAATTTCTATAGGTGTATACAATAACCATATTCAATTCGTAAAAAACTATGGCATCATATCATTAGCCAATTCAGATTATCAAAAGAATGATGAACAGACACTACACTATGTGTACAGCATTACAAAGACAATTATCGCCGCCACTGTCGTTTCTTTTATTGAAGAAGGAAAACTTTCGTATAACGATACAATACAACACTTTTTTCCGACATTGTGTGAAGATTATGATATTGATGAGAATTACATCAATATCGATGCGACAGTTTATGAACTGCTAACACATACGTCTGGAATATGCGATTATTCTGAAAACCATAAACTATACTCACAAAATCCGTTTGTATCGCAATCATGGGATCCATTATTGTTATTACATTATATTGAACATATTCGGCAAAATCGAGGTGAGTTTATATATTCTTCCACAAATTTTATTTTACTAGGAGCTATTTTAGAGAAGGTCTCCAACAAACAATTAAATGAATTGCTCAAAGAACGTTTCTTTTTGCCATTAAATTTGACTGCCTCTTTTTTAATGCCACAAGAGGAAATTGATTACACTCGAATTTCCCACCCCCACGTATATCCAAACACACAACTTAACTTATCTAGTGATGAAAATATACCAATTGATTGCATTTCTGTGTTTTTTCCGCTTCCATTAATTGAGATTCTTGGAAAATCCACATGGGCGGCAGGTGGTATTATAAGCAATGCCGCTGATATGTCGCTATGGGGATATGCATTATTTTCTTCTCACGAAAACGCCACTCTAACAAAGATTCGAGAACATTTTTTTGATTCTGTCGCTAACTTTTCAAATGAAAATTCAGAAGCCTATGGTATTGGCTGCAGAAAGATATACCATCCCAACAAAAAAGATTGGTTCATCGGTTCATATGGGAGAAGCTTGGGGTCAGAAAACTTACTCTATTATGCACCTCAATGTGATACATGTTTTGTCATCTTGACATCTGCAAACACTGCCGCAGATGGGAATCCAAATATAGATGACTTGTTATTTACCCTTTTTGAAGAAGTCGCTAAATGATGGAAAAAGGATTGGTTTTCGCTTTTTTGTTTTTTGCATTTCTAGGTTGCACATATGACAAAGATGAAAATTCTCTAAAAGAAGTATATGTTCACGATTCTGTAAAATGGAATTATATATTATATATGGCAGCAGATAATAATTTGGAACGGTTCGCTATAAAGAATTTGCATGAAATAAAAAGTGTTTTAAATGGGAAAGATGTTAATGTCATCGTGTTGCTTGACCGAGCAGCGGGATATGACAAAACAGAAGGTAATTGGACAACAACGCGTATTTTAGAACTTTCTCACGACTCTTCATTGGAAGAAGACTGCTTATTAGAACTTGATGAATTAGACACCGCATCTCCAAAAACACTTGCCGATTTTTTAGATTTCTGCAAAGAATATTACCCTGCTAATAGGACAATTCTAAATATATGGAGTCATGGATTTGGTGTATATCCCGATTGTAAAATTCCAAATACTTCCCGCTCTCTTATATCCGATTATGCAACTGGTTATTCTAAAGAAGATGCTATGAAGATAATAGATTTTTGCTCCGTTATACGTTCCTATTGTGAAAAATACCAAGAAAAGATAGATATTTTACAATTTGACTGCTGTTATATGCAGATGATTGAAATACTTTGGGAATTGAATAGTTTTGTTGATTATATTGTCGGTTCTGAATGTGAATTGCCAGCAAACGGCGGAAACTACGAAGATTTTACAAAAATTCTCTGTTCGCAAACAGAATCAGAAACCGCTTGGTACGCACAATTAATAATTGATTTATTTCAAAAGAAATATGAAAATATGTTGGTATCCTGTTCATATTCCGCAGTGGACATGAGCAATTTTTCCATATGGAAGCAGATATTCTGCAATTGGATTGCTTCACTGTTAGAATGTAACGATGAGACATTTAATCGTGTACACGCACTTGTTCAAAATCATTTTACATATGGAAATACTTATAATGAATTTTTAGATTTGTATGATTTGGTTTTGAATACATACAGAATATACGAATCCGAAACAATCGTTGAATATTCCAAAAAAATGATTGATTATTTTGACAAGAATGTCATTGCTTGTTTTTCGTCAAACACTTACAATGACCATCTGCATGGAATCGGTATAAACTTACCATACAGTCAACAATTATTTCACTATTATGAGGATTCTAAAGAAACTCAATTCCTGTATATTTATAAGGAATCTTTATTACCGCAACTTATCAATAGGATGCGCTATCTGGAAGAATAGCACGACTTTCTGAGTTAAGCCACAGACGAGCAATGACTTAACTCAGAAAAAACAATATAATAAAAGTTTTTTCACACGTCCACTTACGGGCGCAACCCCATGCCGCCCTCAAGCGTGATGGTCTCGCCGTTCATGTACTTGAAGTCGCCGCCGGCAATCTGGACGCAGACGCGGCCGATGTCCTTCTCCACGTCGCCGAGCCGTCCGGCGGGCGGAATGCGCACGTTCTGCGCGTATGCGTCGGGGTACGCGTTCTTGAACTGCTCAAGCTGCGCGGTCCATGCCAGCGGACAGATGACGTTCACGTTGATGCCGTCCTTTGCCCATTCGGTCGCCGCCACGCGGCTCAGCCCGCGGATGCCCTCCTTCGCCGCCGCATACGCGCCCTGCCCGAAGTTGCCGAACAGCCCCGCGCCGGAGGCAAAGTTGATGACGCTGCCCTGCGTCTCCTTGAGGTGCGGATAGCAGGCTTTCATATAGAAGAATGCGGCGTACAGCCCGGAATACAGCGCGAGGTCGAACTGCTGCACCGTGTGCTCGGCAATCGGAACGCCGGAAGCCGAAGCCTGCGCGTTGTTCACCAGCACGTCAATCCTGCCGAATTCGTCCATCGTCCGAGCGACGACCGCGTTCACGGCGGCCTCGTTGTCGCTTCCCGCGCTCACGTCGGCGGCAATGGGAAGCACCGCGACCCCGTACAGCCGCTCAAGTTCTTCCTTCGCGTCGTCGAGTTTCTTGGCGTTGCGCCCCGTCACGACGATGTTCGCGCCTTCCTTTGCGAACGCCGTCGCAATCCCATATCCGATTGACCCGCAGCGGCCGTCGCTCAGGACAGCGCGCCCGCCCCCGGTGATGATGACCGTCTTTCCCTTGAACAAGCCCATGGTTTCCTCCTGCGGAACGGCACAGCGCGCGCCGTCCCTCCCTCAACGGTAGCACCAATCGCCGCAAAAAGCAATCGGTTTGTTCGTGCCTCGTGCAACAACAGGGGGGGGCATGGCACGGGCGCAAACCGGCGGGCAAAAAAACNNTTTTTTTTTTCAAAAATTTTTCCGCAAAAAAGTGTATTTTTTGCAATTTGATGCCTATAAGTANNTGGGCAAAAATAGCTGATAAGGAGTGCCTATGAAATGCACGAATGAATTCATCTTCTACAACGCCGCAAAGCATGCTATAATGTCAAGCGGNAACAATGCGATGAGCANGAACACGGCACAGGAAGCGATTGTCCTCTCCACGCGCCTGACGGGCGAGAGCAANCGCTCGGTCACGCTCTTTTCGGCGGAGGACGGTATTTTTTACGCGACGCTCTTCGGCGGACCGAAAAGCCGGCTCCNCTCGCTCGTCGTGCCGTTCAACCGGGGCACAGTGTGGCTGTACCGGGACGAACGCCGGCAGTCGTGCAAGATCACGGACTTTGACGTGACGCACTACCACCTCTCATTCCGCGAGAACCTGTTCAAAAGCTGGGCGGCGGCGTTCNCGGCGGAGATTCTGGTCAGGACGAGATGCGCCGGGTCGAACGGGCCGAGCTGGACGCTCGTCAACGCGCTGATGGACGGCATGGAGCTGACGGACGAAAACNGCAGCAGACTCGGTCTGGTGCGATTCCTGTGGCGGTANNTGGNGCTGCTCGGNATNCGNCCGCAGACGCGGCAGTGCGTGGCNTGCGGCGGCTCATTTTTGAGTGGCACAATAACGGAAAATACGCTATCATGGAAAGNGGCTTATGAGACGGCAGAGAACGGCTTTGTCTGCGCCGACTGNGCCNANGTCCTTTCGCGGCAGTTCGTGCTGGGGCGGAANGCGCTCACGTACTTGGAAGCCGTCANCGACCTGCCGCCGCACCGCGTGCGNGCAATCAGCGTGGACGCGCAGACCATGGCGGAAATGAAGCAGCTCTGCTTCTATTTAATACAGCAAGCCTGCGGGACAAAACTCAAATCGCTGGAANCGGGAGTCGGGATATTATGAGAGCGACGGACATCATCATGAAAAAGCGCGGGACGCGGGGCGGNAACGGAACGACNNCCCTCACGCGCGAGGAAATCCAGTTCCTNGTNGACGGCTACGTCGCGGGCGACATCCCCGACTACCAGATTGCGGCATGGCTGATGGCNGTGTACTTCAACGGCATGACNTTCGAGGAGACGGGCGCGCTCACCGACTGCATGCTCCATTCGGGCGATGTGATCGCGCTGCACGGCTTTGACGGGCTGACCGGTCCGTTCATCGACAAGCATTCCACGGGNGGCGTGGGCGACAAGATTTCNCTGCCGCTCGCGCCNATCGTNGCNGCCTGCGGCATNCANGANCCGATGATGAGCGGGCGCGCGCTCGGNCACACGGGCGGCACGCTCGACAAGCTGGAATCCATCGCGGGCTACNACGTNCNCCTGACCCCNGACCAGTTCCGCGCCATCATCGCGGACAACGGCTTTGCGATGATGGGACAGACCCCGGCAATCGCNCCCGCCGACAAAAAAATGTANGCNCTNCGNGACGTGANGGGNACGGTNGAATCCGTTCCGCTCATCACNGCCTCNATCCTGTCAAAGAAAGTCGCCGAAGGCGCGGACGGGCTGGTATTCGACGTGAAGTGCGGNTCNGGCGCGTTCATGAANACCCCGGANGACGCNGAGACGCTGGCGACNAGCCTNGTCAGGACGGCGGCTGCCATGGGAAAGAAAGCGAGNGCGCTCATCACCAACATGAACACNNCGCTCGGCACGGCGGTCGGCAATTTTNTGGAGATAGAAGAGACGCTTNCTNTGCCTGCAAGGCAACGGNCCTGCNGATGTCATGGAGCTGACCTACGCGCTCGGNGCNGAAATGCTNCTGCTCGGCGGCAANGCGCGCGACACGGCGGACGGCAGGCGGCAGTGCGAGCAGGCGGTCGCCAGCGGNGAGGCNTTGCGCCGCTTCCTCAGGAACGTGGAGCANCAGGGCGGCAATCCCGACGTNNTGCTTGCCGAGCAGGGAACNCGCCGCTCGCCGTTCCACACGCAGATNCGTGCCGANCGCGACGGNTTCCTGCGGGTGGACGCNTTCAAGACAGGGCTTGCGGGCGTGTACCTTGGCGTGGGAAGGAACAAGACGACCGAATCGGTCTGCGCGGACGCGGGCATGCTGCTGCACAAAAAGACGGGCGACTCCGTGCGCGCCGGTGACGTGATCATGGACGTATACGGCAAGGACGACGCGTGCCTCGAGCCGGCAGTCAAGCTGCTCAAGGAAGAGGCGCTGACCTACACCGACGACGCGCCTGCGGCAGAGCCGCTCATCTACAAGGAAATCCGCTGATGAACACCTGGAACAAAAAGCCCGTTCCCCGCGAGCTGACCAAAGAACTGACCGAAACCTATGGCATCGACGCGCTCACGGCCGCTATCCTGATACGGCGCGGCGTGATGGCGGGCGAGGACATCCAGTATTTTCTGGAGGACGACAAGCGGTTCCTGCACTCCCCGTTCGCGTTCACGAACATGGAGGACGCGGTGGACCGGATCTTGCAGGCGCGGGACGAGGGCGAGAAAGTGCTCATCTTTGGCGACCGGGACGTGGACGGCGTGACGGGCACGACGGTGCTGTACGAATGCTTCACGTCGCTCGGCATCGACACGCGCTGGCGGCTNCCGGGCGGAAACGACGCATACGGNCTGAACNAGGCGGCNGTGGACGAATTCGCCGCGGATTACGGCACNCTCATCGTCACCATAGANTGCGGCATCTCCAACGGGGAAGAAATCGCCTATGCCGCCTCGCTCGGCATNGATGTCATCGTGCTTGACCACCACAACCCGCCCGAAACGCTNCCCTCCCCGGCAATCATCGTGGANGCNAAGTGNGNGGGCGCGGGCTATCCGTTCGCCGANATTTCCGGCTGCGCGGTGGCNTTCAAGACGACCTCCGCCNTNCGGTTCGCGCAGAGCGAGCTGTACAAGCANGAAATCTGCCTGCTTTCGGTGCGCCCCGTGAACGAGGCGTACACGATCAGCTGCATGAAAGTNCAGAACCTCGTGCAGAAAGCNGTNCTTGAGGAGACNGTCATTCCNGGATCAGTGCCCGTCGGCAAGACGCGGCTGCCGGACTTCCTGCGCGGGCAGCAGATTTTCGTCTGGGACGGCGAGCAGACGCGGAACATGCTGACCGCCGTCTTCGGCGCGGGCGTGGAATTCAACCTGATGGACATCCGCCCCGAAATCGCCAAGCGNATTCCGGCGGTGGCGGGGCTTTCGCTCGTGCGGCTCAAGTCGCACTCAAAAATCGCGCGGTACAATCCCGCCAAGGCGACGGAAATCGAAGGCTTCTATAATATTTTCGTCACGTACATGCACAAGCANCTTGCCGCGCAGTTCCCCNNGCANGAGCAGGCGGAAGAGCGGGAGCTGCAACTGGTCGCGCTTGCCGCCATTGCCGACGTGATGCCGCTCAAAAATGAGAACCGCATTTTCCTGCGCCACGGGCTTGCGGCAATCAACGCNGGGCGGATACGGCCGGGGCTNCTGGAACTGCTGTCGCACCGCGACCTGCTGGGAAAGCGCATNACGAGNACCACGCTGGCNTGGCAGGTCGTTCCCGTGCTGAACGCGGCGGGCAGNCTCGGACAGCCGGAGCTGGCGGCGGAACTCTTTATGGAAGAGAANTCCACAAAGCGCGACGCGCTCGCCGCCAGAATCGTGGAGCTGAACAACCAGCGCAAGCGGCTCGACGCGGANTCCTTNGTCTACGCGAANGANNGCGCGGAGNCGAGCATCGCCAANCANGCGGNCAANCTCTGCGTGGTNATNGACGAGCGCATTCACCGCGGCGTGTCCGGGCTGGTGGCGGGAAAGCTGTGCGGCTGCTACAATATCCCCGCAATCGTGGCGACCGTGGTGGACGATACGGTCATCGGCTCCATGCGCAGCTGCCGCTCCTGCGACGCGACCAAATTCCTGAACAAAATGGACGACCTTTTCCTGAACCACGGCGGACACAATTCGGCGGCAGGATTCAGCCTCAAAAAAGAACGGATAGACGAATTCATGCAGACGCTTGAGCTGCTTGCCCCCACGATCGAGCTGACCGAGGACACGAGCGGCACCGTCAACGTGGACGCGGAAATCCCGCCGTCCTACCTCAAGCCCGACGTGCTGAACGTCGTCGATGCGTTCGAGCCGTATGGCGAGAAAAACCCGCCGCTCACGTTCATGTCGCAGTCGCTCATGATCATCGACGCGCAGATAACGGGAAAAGGCGAGCGCACGCACCTCAAGCTGACGCTCGACTGCGGCGAGCACAAGTGGCCCGCCATGTTCTGGGGCGAGAGCGGGCGGCTGCACCGCGATTTTGACAAAGGCGATTCCGTTGACATCCTGTACGAAATCAAACGCAACCTGTTCAACGGCATGGAAACCCCGCAGATAATCCTCAAGGACATCAGAAGAAGAGAGGCGAATTAAATGAGACGATTTTTTGCCCTGACCGCCGCCCTTTTGGTCGGTGCCGCGCTATTCGCGGAGATAGGCCGCTGGCAGACGGACGACTACGCGCTGAGCATTCAGTACAACAAGACCGTGCAGCCCGGCGATGCCGTGTTCGCGCGGCTGATCATCAAGCCGCGCGCCAAGAAGACGCGCAAGCTGACGGGCACTTCCGCCGCCGACATGCAGTTCTTCGCCGCGCCGTCCGACGGCAGCCCCGCAAAGCCGCTGGGCAAAACGGCGATGTACCTTGTCAACCGACGCACGGACGAAAAAAATCCTGCCAAGAACGACGTGCTGCTTGCCGGGATTCCGCTCTCATCGTACTGTAAGCCGGGCGAATATCAGCTCAAAGTGGTGTTCTCCGCGTTCGGCGCGCCAAACTACGAGTTCGCCGTGCCCGTCACGGTCATCGCAAAGGAATTCGTGTCGGAGACAATCCCGCTCGACTCGCGGAACACGGGCATCAAGACGGACACGAGCCGCGCGCGCATGACCCAAATCAACCGGCTGAACGAGATCTTGCAGACAAGGACGGCGGATTCCGTATTCTGCGACGGCGCGTTCGTGCCGCCCACCCCCGCCACGCGCCGCACGTCGTTTTTTGCCGACCGGCGCGTCTTTACCTACACGGGCGGCGGCTCTTCCACCAGCCTGCATTACGGCATCGACTACGGCGTTCCCACGGGAAGCGAAGTCCGCGCTTGCGCCGCAGGCAAAGTGGTCATGGCAGAGGACCGCACGTCAACCGGCTGGAGCATCTGCATCGAGCATCTTCCGGGCTTGTACAGCCTGTATTATCACCTAGACAAACTTTTGGTGGAGACGGGGCAGATGGTCACGCAGGGAGANCTGATCGGGCTTTCGGGCGCGACCGGGCTGGCGACCGGACCGCACCTGCACTGGGAAATCCGCCTGAACACCGAAGCCGTCAGCCCTGATTTTTTTGTGGGCGACTTTACGTTTGCCGACACGCAGGAAAGCAGGACNTACCGCTAGGCGTTCACCAGCCGCAGAAACGCGTCCTCGTCGATAATCGGAATGCCGAACGCCGCCGCCTTTTTGTTCTTGCCCGATCCGCTCGTCGTGTCGTTCGTNACCAGATAACTCAAATCCTTGGTGACGGACGACTTGCAGTTGCCGCCCGCTTTCCGCACCAATGCCTCNGCGTCGGCGCGCTTCATCGTGCGCANCTCGCCCGTAAAGCAGAACGACATTCCCGCGAGCGCGCCTGCCGCCCCGCCCTCTTCAAGCCGNATGGTCTGCGCGGCAAGCGCGCGCATTTCGGCNGCGTGTTCCTGCAACCCGGCGACCANNGTNCGCGCGGTGATGTCGGCAAAACCGTAGACGGAAGCGATTTTTTCNGCGGGCGCGNCNAGCAGCANNTCCAGCGTGTTCAGCCCCGCGTCCACCAGTTTCTGCACCATCGTNTCGCCGATACCCTCAATGTCAAAGCCCGCGANGAACGCGGAAAGCGGCACNGNGCGGTGCGCCTGAATCGAAT
Organism: Treponema sp.; assembly: GCA_014804085.1. Taxonomy (GTDB): domain Bacteria; phylum Spirochaetota; class Spirochaetia; order Treponematales; family Treponemataceae; genus Treponema_D. The sequence continues at coordinate 39,085 of JAAVAM010000041.1, forward strand.
CGCAGACTTTCTGCGCGCCGACCGAATCCTTTTTGTCCGTGTTCTCTTCGTTCAGAAAATACGGCTTCAGTTCGTCCGCCGTGAGCGTGTACAGGTCGGAAATGGCACGGACGCGGCCGTTCTTGAACAGCGCGGTTATCAGCGTCTCGCCCAGATCGCGAATATCGATGACAGCCACCCATTTCAGGAGCTGGTGCAGAATGCGTTTNGGGCATGATTTGTTCGGGCAGAACAGGCGCGTGCCGTCGTCCACNAGCGCGGTCGCGCAGNCGGCGCANGTCGTAGGGACAGGAATCGCGNCCGTCACCTGCCCCGCCTCCTCNGGCAGGACGCTTTCNATNTTGGGAATAATCTCCCCGCGCTTGACGACNACCACGCGGCTGCCGATTTTCACGCCGAGCCGACGNATCGTGTCGGGATTGGCGAGGCTCGCGCGCTGCACGGTCGTGCCGTTCAGCTGCACCTCGTCAAAAATGGCGACCGGCGTGTACGTCGCGCCGCTCTCGCTCCACTCGACGGCGCGCANCGTGGAGACCGCCTCTTCAAGGCTGAATTTGAACGCNATCTGCCGGTCGGGGCGCGTNCGCAGCGAATCCTCGCGGTTTATCGCGCGTTCCTTGATGACCAGCCCGTCGATGTCATAGTCCAGCTGNCCGCGCGTCTCCATCACTTCGGCACGATAGGCAATCACGTCCTGCTCGCTCGCNCAGATGTTCAGNTCGGTCGTCTTGAATCCCATGCGCCTGAGCCAGCANATTTTTTCTTCCTCGTCGGNGAACGGGCTTTCGCCCTCCGTCGCCAACGCGTCGTAGGTCATCAGCACGAGATGCTCGCAGCCNGCGCCGTCCTTGCGCCGCATCANCCCGTTCGCGGCGTTGCGGCANTTCGCCTTGTCCGCGTAGTGCTGGCGATGGACGCTGCGCGGCATAATCACTTCGCCGCGGACACCGCCCGTAAAGTCGCTTTTCGTTCCGTCCTCANNGAACAGCGCCGCCTGTACGCCCTGCATTTTCTTCGCGTTCGCCGTAATGTCGTCGCCCACCGAGCCGTCGCCGCGCGTGACCGCACAGGCAAGCTCGCCGTGNACGTACTGCAACTCAAGCGACGCGCCNTCCAGCTTGTANTCGACCAGATATTCGTCGTANCGGTGGTTTTTCGTCCATGCCAAAAACTGTTCGGGATCCGCCGCTTTTTCCTGGCTTCCCATCGGCATGATATGCGCGCGCTTGGCAAACGCGCCGCTGTCCGCACCGACGCGCTGCAACAGCGGATTCTGCGGGTCGCGCGCCTTGAGTTCGTCCCACAGCGCGTCGAATTCCGCGTCAGAAATCACGCCCGCGCCGTTATAATACGCGTCCTGATATGCCTTGATGCGCTTCGCCAAATCGTTGACGTAAGCCGTCTTGTCTATGTCAAATAAATCTGCCATCACGCCTTCTCGAACAGCACTTCGGTTATCACGCGGTTTGCGTCCAGACCTTTCTGCTCGAACCGCGTCTCCGGCCGCCATTCCTGCCGGGGCGCAAAGCCGNCGTATTTGTTTTTCAGCCCGGCGGTCGCCGTCAGTTCCGCAAGNCCGAATTCGGCATAGGGCAGCCAGTCGGTCACAAAATAGAGATAGCCGCCGGNAANCAGTTTCCGGGCGAGCANGTCGGTGCGCGGACGCTGGATAAGGCGGCGTTTGCAGTGGCGTTTTTTCTGCCACGGATCGGGGAAAAAAATATGGAACGCGGCGACGGATTCGTCCGCAATCTGGTCGGCAAGCACTTCCATCGCATCGTGCTCGANAATNCGCAGGTTCGTCAGCCCGCGCTCCCGTATCTCNCCGAGCAGTTTTCCCACGCCGGGCTTGTGNACCTCAATGCCGATATANTTTATGTCGGGGTGCTGCTGCGCNATGAGCGCGGTCGCCTTTCCCATGCCGAATCCNATCTCAATCACGGTCGGACGCGCNTTCCCGAAAACCGCCTGAAAGTCAATCGTCTTTTTCTCATACGGAATGCAGAAATCGCCGTGCAGTTCCTCGTAGTTCTTGCGCTCGGCGGCGGTAAAATGCCCCGAACGCAGCACGAACGTGCGTATCTCCCGGCGCAGCGGCTGCTCCTGCCCTGCGGCAGGTTCGGTATCAGTCATCGCTCGCCGCCTCATTCGTATCGTCCGCTGCGCCCGGCTCTCCGTCCCGCGCAAGCAGATACTCGGCGGGCAGCAGGCAGACCACGCGGTTGCCGTCGGCGGCAATGCAATGGCGCAGGTAATACGCCGTGCCGTAGTCGCGCAGGATATCCGCGTTCTCATTCCAGCCGTTTCTCCGCTTGCCAAAATAGATGAGCACGTCGTTCTTATCGTACAGCGCGAGCGAATCCTCGGTCGCCCCCGTCATCACCGCGGTCACGCCGTCCGCCGTGGTGCCGAACAGTTTTTCCGCATAAGCGACCGTAAACGCCGATTCGGCTTCCTCGCCCGCCGCGTCGGTGTACCACACCGCGTATTCGCCCGCCGGAATCCGCCCGTTTTCGGGGGGAAGCAGGTGCGGAGCGCACGCCCACTGCTTGTCGCCGCTTTTGATCATGTCCGGCGCGGTGACATACCACCGATAGCCCGTCTCTTCGTGCACGACCAGCAGCGACGACACGCGCCGCACGTCGCTTTCCGTCTGCACGAACACCGCAAGCCGCGAAGCCGGGAGCGATTCGTCCGTGGCATAGTCAAAGACCATCGCGCCCGTCGCAGAAACAACGTCCGGCTCGGAATCTGCGCAGGAGACGGAGGCGAGGCAGAGCGCGCCGCATGAGAGAACAACGAATCGCCTGAAAAACGCAAGAACGCCGCGCATACTGCCTAAAAATTGAAATTCAGGCTGATGACCATCAAGCCGCCGGAAGAAAACTGGTTGACGACCGACTCAAACTTGACGTTCACTTTCTTGCACGCCTCGTCAAGATACGAAAAATAATACATACCCAAATCCGTGCCACGCTCGGCCTCGGGGATTTCCCGGTAGAAGTCGATCAGGCTCTTGCGGTTCAGGTCGGATGCCGACTTTGACTCAATCAGCTCCTTCACCTCTTGGAATTCGTCGTCATGGTTGTAGAGCATCACCTGCAACCGCCCCTGCTTGCCGATCGCCGCTGAGCTGCCGCCGAGTTTCCATGACANNAACACCTGNCGGTGCTTGCGCGACATCTCCGCNACGATTTTTGCCCGCGCCTCAGGGTCAAAAATGAGCGTGTCGATATTCACCACGTCAGGATACATATTCTTCGCTTCCTGGCGCANGTTCGTGGTCTCGCTGCTCAGCGCAAGCTCCATGACCANAATGGAAATATACTCGGCGACCTTNGACTTGTCCATGTATTTGGCGAGCAAGCGGCGGATGACNGCGGTCATTTCCGCAAAGCCCGCCGCCCGGTAAAACCTGATGATGATATACCAGTTCATCAGGCTGAGCCGGTTGAGGAATTTTTCGGTCATCAGCAGGTAGATGTTCTTCTCTTCGGGCGAAAATTCCTTGTTGTCCATGATGGACTGCCACAGCGAATCGAGGATGCTTTTGCGCGCNGCCTGAATCGCCGCGTCCTGCCGCGCGAGGAACAGGCGCAGCTGGACATCNGAAATGCGCGTNCGNTCGTCGATAATCTGCGCCGGGTTGACGCGGTTGTGCTTCTTCACGCAGTCGCACTTGATAATCTCGCTGAACACCTGCCGGTCAAACTGCTTGTACAGCACGGAATACACGATGACCTTTGACAAATCCATCACTTCCTGCCGGACGGACACAAAGTCGGACATCGAAATTTCGATTTTTGAAATATAGTCCACCAGAATCATGTTCTGGATTGACTGCGGGGAAAACGGACTGAGCGAAATGCCGTATTCTTCGGTGTTGTCGGCAAGCTTNAAGCGCAGGAGTTTTTTGTTCGCATTCAAAAAATGGGATGTCCCCGTTTCCGTGAGGATAACTTTCAGCGGCAAATTCAGGGTAAACTTTTTGTCCATGCACGTTTCTCCAATTGTCGCACCATTATATATGATATTTGCCACATTGTAAACAGTCGGNAAATGTTCTATAATTAAGGCGATGCGCGCGACACTGCTCATTCCGATTCTTTGCCTGTTTCTCGCCACGGCGGGCGCGGCCGATCCTGCCGGCAGCANGCTTTCGCGTATGCTTGAGGACGANCTGACGAAAAGCGGATTTNTNTGCGCGCGTGAGCAGCTTGCCGCCACNGCGCAGGACGNATTCCCGTTCAATCTNGAAGTGTACCTGCGCGCGTCGGATTCCGCCCCGGCNGCGCAGGATTCCCAGCGCGACACGATTATNTTCTCGTTCTTGCAGGAAGAGGCGTTCGNGCNCCGCGATGCNATGGCGGCGTTCCTGCGGCGGCTCANGGANACGGCNCTNCCCTGCANCGTNATCGTCCTGTTTGCCGCGCAGGACGACTCGCCGTTCAATCCCGCGCTTTCGGGCACGGGCGTGTTCGCGCAGAATTTTGAGGAAAACGACCGCGCGGCGGCAGTCACCGTGCGCTTCGCCGATTCGACCGCCATCCTGACGGGCAACGCGGGCATGATAACGCCCCGGTGGCTTGCCCAGCAGCTGACGGAAGCGTTTGACCGCGCGGGCATTNCGTACCGCTATCCGCACCTTTTTTCGTCGCTGTACCGCGCGGGATTTTTGCGCGGCGACCGGCGCATGGCGGCATGCATCGGGAACGGCATTCCTGCGGCGGCGGTCACGCTCGCGTCGGAACAAGCCCTGGACGCGCTCGCTACCTTTGCCGGGCAGTTCTCCCCACGGAACACGGGGCTGTGGGACAACCATTATATTTTCCTGCGCCTGCCACGGCCGCTGGCGAACGGCTGGATTGGCGAGCGGTTTTTCTTTTTGAGCTGCCTGATTCTGGGAACGCTGTTCCTGCTCATCCTGTGCACATTCTCGTTCGTGGGAAAAAACGGCAAAGATTACGGGCANGATTTNAAGCGCACCTGGTACCTNATTCCGCTGACGATTGCGGTGACGTACCTTTCGTTCTGGCTGGGGCANCGGTGCTGTCAGTTCCTGCTCGCGCGCGCGTCGCCCGTCATGCAGTTCGGCACCAAGCTGCTGTTCGCGCTGTTTTTCATATCGCTCCTGTTCGCCGTCTGGCAGTCGCGGCGCGGTTCGGCCGAGCAGGTGACGCACGGATACTTCATCTATCTTTCGGGCATCGTGAATATTTTTGTGTTCACGGCGGTCGATCTTTCGTTCTTCGCCCTGTTCCTGCTCGAATACGCGCTGATCTANGTCGCACGGAAAGCAAAGCGTATCGTCCCGCTCGCGATTTCCGTGTTCCTGATGCTGCTGCCGTTCCTGCCCTACGTATATCTGCTGCTCAGGCATGGGTACTACANCGACTTGCGACCGCTCGTGTTCTCGCCGCCGCTGTACAACCTGCTGCTCGCCATGCTCGTCTTTCCGTTCCTGATTATGTGGCTGCGGATGCTCGTGAGCCTGGGCGTGTACGCGGGGAACGGTCGTTTTTCGCTCAGGACAACGGCTTTCCACGGGTCGCTGTCCACGCTCGTCATCATGGCGGTGACGCTGCTGTCCGTCATCGCGCTGTCCGTGTTTTCCCGGCAGACGATGCGCCGCACGGTCAGGCAGGTGCGCGCCGTTGCCGAAGACCGCGGCACGCTCGTCATCTCGGTGACGCAGGACGATTTTTACGGCATGACGACGCGGAACGTTACCGTCACGTCAAAAGAACGCGCCGCGCATTATGACATCACGCTCGCTTCCGAATCCGCCCTACCGCTTTTTGACGCGAACTACGACTACACGGTGAACGAAGACACCAAGACCGCCACGTTCATCGTCCCCGATTTTCCGCCGCAGACGATGACGATACTCTATGAGACGCCCCCGGACGACGTGGACACGATTACCGTGACCGCATGGTACGCCACGGACGACGAATGGGTCTACCGGCAGGAAAGCCACAGCTACCGTATCGGCGGGGGCAGCTGATGCAGCCCGTGTTCCTGCACATCGATTTGGACGCTTTCTTTGCCTCAGTCGAACAGCTCGATCACCCGGCATGGAAAGGCAAGCCCGTCATCGTGGGCGGCACTCCCGGCGACCGGCGCGCGGTCGTCTCCACCGCGTCGTATGAGGCGCGCGAGTACGGCGTACATTCGGCAATGCCGCTGGCCCAAGCCGTGCGCCTCTGCCCCGACGGCATTTTCGTGCGCGGCAACATGGCGCGCTACCATGAGAAGTCGCAGGAAGTGATGGCGATATTCTCGCGCTACTCGCCCGACGTGCAGCAGATGAGCGTGGACGAAGCGTTCATCGACCTGACCGGGACGGAACGCCTGTTCGGGAATCCCGCTGACACCGCGCGGCGCATCAAGCAAGCCGTGCGCGAGGAGACCGGGCTGACCGTCTCCGTGGGCATGGCGACGACAAAATACCTGGCAAAAATCGCCTCGGGACTGCACAAGCCGGACGGATTCTGCCAGATTCCCGCCGGGAGCGAAGAGGCGTTCATGCTCGCCCTGCCGCTCGAAAAAGTCTGGGGCATCGGGAAAAAGTCGCTCGCCGTCCTGCACGACGCGGGGCTGCGCACCACCAAGGCAGTCCACGACCACTCGCTGCCGTTCTTGCAGGGGCTTCTGGGNCAGGCNGGCGGCACGTTCCTGTACAACACCGTGCGCGGCCNGGAAAACGACACGTTCACGCCCGCAAAAAACCATTCNGTGAGCGCGGAGAACACGTTCCGCTACGACCTGACCGACCGGGACGCGATCGACACCGCCCTGCTTGAGCTGTGCTACACCGTGATGTTCCGCCTGCTGCGCGAAAAACGGCGGAGCAGCTCGCTCGGCATAAAAATCCGCTACGACGACTTTACCACCGTGAGCGTGCAGGAGACGGGCGACCGCGACTTCTCTTCCACCGACGANATGTTCGAGCGCGCAAAAAAACTCTTCTATAAGAAATACGAAAGCGGACGCGGCATCCGCCTGCTCGGCATTGCCGCCCAGAACATCGCCGACCGTTCCGCGCCGCGCCAGGCAGATTTGTTCGACTTTGGCGAGGCGAACAGGCGCAAGGTTGAGGAAGCGATCCTGCGCCATCAGGAAAAAGACCCGGCCGCAAAAATCACCAAGGCGCGCATGATGGGCGAATCGCGGCGGCCGGCGCACAAGAATCGCCCCGATATTTTATAGTAGACTTTTCCCGTCATTCCAAGTATAGTTATGGTATGGGATTAGACAGAGTTTTGGCGTTCATCTTCGGCAACCAGAATGAGCGCGACGTAAAGAAATTGCAGCCGCTGCTGGCTGCCGTAAACGAAAAAGAGGCGTGGGCGCAGTCGCTGTCCGCCGAAGATTTTCCGAAGCAGACACAGATTTTCAAAGAACGGNTCGCAAAGGGCGAGACCTTGGACGACATTTTGCCGGAGGCGTTCGCGCTCGCGCGTGAGGCGGCGTACCGCGTNCTCGGCGAGCGGGCATACGACGTGCAGATTCTCGGCTCGCTCGTCCTGCATTCCGGCAGGATNACCGAAATGAAAACGGGCGAAGGCAAGACTTTGATGTGCGTCGCCGCGGCATACCTGAACAGCCTGAGCGGCAAGGGCGTGCATATCGTCACCGTGAACGACTACCTTGCCGAGCGCGACGCNAACTGGATGCGNCCCGTCTACGCCTACCTCGGGCAGACGGTGGGCACNATNCTCTCCAACATGGACAACGANGCCCGCCGGCAGAACTACGCCTGCGACCTGACCTACGGCACGAACAACGAATTCGGCTTTGACTACCTGCGCGACAACATGCAGATCGACATCGGCCGCAAAGTGCAGCGCGGATTCAATTTCTGTATCGTGGACGAAATCGACTCAATCCTGATTGACGAGGCGCGTACGCCGCTCATCATTTCCGGCGCGGGGGAGGACGACACCTACAAATACCACGAGGTGGACAAATATGTGGGCGAGCTGGAAGAAGTCGCCAAAGATCCCGCNACCGACGATTACCCCGACGAAGTGCAGATGACCCCGGAAGAGCGCAAGGCGATGAAAGGCGACTACAAGCTGGACGAAAAGTCGCGCCGCGTGTCGTTCACCGACTTCGGCATGAACCATATCAATGACATCCTGCATAAGCACAACCTGATTCCCGCCGACCGCTCGGTGTTCGACGAGGAATGCTTTGAATTCGTGCATTATTTTACGCAGGCGGTGCGCGCGCATTACCTGTATGCCATAGACGTGGACTACGTGGTGCGCGACGGCAAGGTCGAAATCGTTGACGAATTCACCGGGCGCGTGCTTGAGGGCCGCCGCTATTCCGACGGGCTGCATCAGGCAATCGAAGCGAAAGAACACCTGCGCATCGCGCAGCGCAACCGCACGATGGCGACCGTCACGTTCCAGAATTTTTTCCGCATGTACGCCAAGCTTTCGGGCATGACGGGAACGGCGCAGACGGAAGCGGTGGAATTCGCCAAGATTTACAAGCTCGACGTGGTGGTCATTCCCACGCACAAGCCCGTCGCCCGCATTGACGAACAAGACGAAGTGTACCTGAACGAAGACGACAAATGGCACGCCATCGCGCAGGAAGTCGCCGCCGCGCACGAAAAAGGGCAGCCGGTGCTTATCGGCACGGTGAGCGTGGAAAAATCCGAGCATCTCTCCACAATCCTCGCGCGCCGGGGCATCCGCCACGAAGTGCTGAACGCAAAGAACCACGCCCGCGANGCGCTGATTATTGCCGAGGCGGGCGCGAAAGGCGCGGTCACCGTCGCGACGAACATGGCNGGGCGCGGCACGGACATCAAGCTGGGCGGCAACCCCGAATTCAGGGCGCGGAAACGCGCGGGNACGAACGCCTCGGCCGAGCAGTACGAAGCCGCCTACGCCAAGGAAAAAGANCAGTGGCTCAAGGACTACGAGGAAGTGAAGAACCTCGGCGGTCTGTACGTCATCGGCACGGAACGGCACGAAAGCCGCCGTATCGACAACCAGCTGCGNGGACGCTCCGGCCGNCAGGGCGANCCCGGCCGCTCGAAATTCTACATTTCCATGGACGACGACCTGATGCGCCTGTTCGGCGGCGAGCGCATGAAAAATATCATGAGCCGGATCGGCATGCAGCCCGGCGAGCCGATTTATCACCCCTGGCTCACAAAAGGCATCGANAAAGCGCAGAAAAAAGTGGAAGAGCGCAACTTTGAGATCCGCAAGAACCTCATCGATTACGACGACGTGCTGAACGAACAGCGCGAGTACATCTACCACCAGCGCGACGGCATCCTTGCCGACGACAACCTGAGCGAGCGCATCATGCTCACGGCGAACGACTATCTTGACGAATGGTTTGCCGATTACGAGCGCGCCAAGAAAAGCACCGCCGCGCAGTCCGAACTGCTCGAAAAAATCCGCACCCATTTTGGCGTGCAGCTGCCGAACGACCGGCTGACCAAAGATGCCGTCGTCGCGCTGCTCCAGAACGACCTGACCGAAAAAGAGACGCTGGCGGGCAAACAGAACCTGAACATGTTTATCCGCTACCAGTACATTCAGCTGATTGACCGCAAATGGCTTGACCAGCTGGAATTNCTGGACAGTCTGCGCGAGGCGGTACATCTGCGCGGCTACGCGTCACGCAATCCGCTCACCGAATACAAGATTGACGGCTTCAACCAGTTTGACGCGATGACCGAGCAAATCCGCATTGACGTGGCGAGCCGCGTGTTCAAGGTGCGNGTGCAGGTGAACCCGAACCCGCAGCCCGCGCAACGCCGCGCGATGAACATGCAGGCACAGCACCAGGAAGCGCAGTCGCTGTCACAGCAGGCGCAGTCGGCGCGNCCGTTCAACGCGATGCAGGCGCAACAGCAGGCGAGCCGCACGATGGCGGGCGCAAGCACCGGGCAAAGCCAGACCGTGCGCCGCACCATGCCCAAAGTCGGCAGGAACGATCCCTGCCCCTGCGGCAGCGGCAAAAAATACAAGATGTGCCACGGAAGATAAACCGCTATTTTCCCGTGCGACCGGGAACACCGGCACGGGACAGCGGCCAGAACCGATACGCCGTCGTGCCGAGGATGCGGTCGCGCGGGACATACTGCGGCTGCATATTCGTGTAATAGGTGACGGAATAGGCATCGTGCGGCGTGAGCGGCGTTATCCATTCGTCATAGCTGTGGCGCATGTCCAGCGAATTGAAGCGGTTGTCCCCCATCATAAAATAGCAGTGGTCGGGAATATACTGCGCGTTGCCCTCCGCGTCGTTCGGGGGAAACGCGGGCATATTGCGCCGGTCAAGCAGAAGCATATAACTGCTCAGCATTTGCGCCTGCGCGGCATAACCGCTCCGCCGTGCGTCGCCGCTCCACAGTGACGGCTGAACNCCCGCCAGCAGCAGTTCCATNTTGCGCACGACAATCCGCCCGAACGTCAGCTTAATCATCAGGTTGAGCGTATAATTTGCCTCCGCGTAGCGGTCGCCCGCAAAATCGGGCCGATTGTCCGTCCAGTCGGTCATAAAATGANNGAACCACTCCGCGCCGTCGGTCGCCTGCAAAAGNCGGTACGTCATCGNAAGCGAAACGCGGTCGGTCAGCAGGTTATGCTCGTAATAGCCACCGAACGGAGTCTGCACAATCGTGAACATGAGCATATCGTTCGGCGTAAAAGCCGCCGCCCCCGTCTTTTCGATTCCGGGGAACGACGCGCCCAGCTCGCGGAAGCGCGCGGAAAGTGCCTTGCATTCCACGGACGCGGCGGCGATGTCAAAATCGCGCCGCTGCTGCTCGCAGTCAAGCATCATGTCGTAGTCGCCCGGTGTGAGCGGAAACTGCTCGATGCCTTTTTTGACCGAAGCCTTCGTCTCATTCAGATTCCACGCCGCCCAGGTCGCGTCATCGGTGACAACGGAAAACGTATCGTCCGCCTTGGTTCGATGATACAGAATGCCGTCCTGCATCATCAGCTGCTCGCCCGGAACGCCGGTCACGCGCTTAACGAGCGGGTCGGCCTTGGGATTGCCGTCCGCGTCGCGGTTCACGTTGACTTTGGTCAGCGAAATCATGTAGACCAGCTGCCCCACGAACGTTTTCAGCTCGTTCTCGCGGTCGTTCGCGTAGTGCGGATTGCGGAACACCACGATGTCGCCACGGCGGTAATCCTTGAGGCATGGAAGCCCGATGTCAGACAGCGGGAATTTCGGCCCGCTCAGCGTCTTGAACACGACCACGCGATCCTTGATCAGGAATTCGGGCACCATTGATTCGGAGGGAATCTCATACAGCTGCACGATAAAAATATTCAGCAGCAGCACCATGAACACCGCCTGCACGAGCGCGTCAATCCAGCTGACCGTCTCCAGTGCAATCCAGCGCAGCCCCGTGCGCTTCGGCTTCTGGGGCACGGTATAGCCGTCAAAATACGATTCCACCCGCTTGGGGCTGAGATAATGCAGGACGATGACCGCGAGCGCGGAAGCCGCAATCCAGCACAGCACCGAAACCGCGTCAAGTGCCGTCGGCGTACCAAACGCGCCCGCCCGGCGCAGCACGAACGCAATCAGCAGCACATAGGGCAGATACTGCAACAGCTCGCGGAACACGGGAATACACGCCGTCGCCCCCGCGCGGAACACCCGCCGCACACCGAAAAACGCCGTCACCGCCGTGAACGCAAGCCCCAGCGGAAACGCCGCCAATGAAATATCCGCATGAAATGAAAGCGTCGTCAGGCAAAAAAGCGCGGCGGCGCACACGCAGGCTGCCGAAAGCACCGATAATTTTTTTCCGTTCATGCGAAAGATTATAGCACATTATCGCGTTTCAGACTATACTGTGGGCATGAAACCATGTTCCGACCAGTACGATGCCATACCGCTCGCACAGCCGTCGCTCGAACGCGTCGCCGCAGACGCATTCGGGCGGCTTTCGTTTACGTTTCCGCGCGCGCACCTGGAGCATCTCATCGCCGCCGCGCTGTCGCCCGACGCAAGCGACAACGACCGCTTTGTCTGCGCCTGTATGCTCAAGAACGCGCTCATCGCGCGCGAAGGACGCTTTCCGCTCTGCCAGGACACGGGCATCGCCACGGTGTTCGGCTGGAAGAAAGGCACGGTCGCCTGCGCCGAATCGGCCGCCGCCGCACTGGAAGCAGGCGCGAAAACATGCTATGACGAGCGGAAACTGCGCTTTTCCACCGCGTGTCCCGCATCGTTCTATGAAGAATACGACCCGAACGACAATATGCCGGCGCAAGTGGCGATCTTTGATGCCGACGCATGCCTTGCCCCGCCGCCAAGCTTTGTCGCGCACAGCCCCGCGCATTCGCTCAGCCTGCTTTTCTGCGCAAAAGGCGGCGGCTCTTCCAACAAGACGGCATTCGTGCAGGGCACAAAAGCAAGCCTGACCCCCGCCACGTTCGGGCGTTTCCTCACGGAACACATCGCAAAGCTGGGCACGTCCGCATGTCCGCCGTACACGATCGCCGTCGTTGCGGGCGGACTCAGCCCGGAGCAGAACCTGCTGACGCTCAAGCTGGCGACCTGCGGCGCATACGACGGCATGACCGACAAGCCGAATCCGCACGGATTCCGGGACAAGGCATTGGAGCAGACCGTGCGGGACATCGCGAAAAAAACGGGATTCGGCGCGCAGTTCGGCGGCACACAGTTTGCCGTAGAAGCCATTGTCATCCGCCTGAGCCGCCACGGCGCGAGCTGCCCGCTGAGCATGGGAGTGTCCTGCTCCGCGCACCGCAACCTCAAAGCAATCGTGACCGACGAGGGCTTTTTCCTTGAAAAAACGTGCGAGAATCCTGCGTCGCTCGCCGGTTTTGACCAAGCCGTTGCGTTCCTTGACGGGTGCGGCGCGGCGCACGACACGCAGACCGTGCGCGTCATCAACACGGACGGCGGCATGCCTGCCGTGCTGCAATCGCTCAAAGGCACTAAGCCGGGCGACCGCCTGCTGCTCAACGGCGACCTGCTGGTCGCACGGGATGCCGCACATGCCCGCTGGCAGGCATTGCTCGACAACGGAAAGCCGCTCCCCGCCTACTGCACGCGCTACCCGATCTGCTACGCCGGTCCTGCCCGCACCCCCAACGGCGCGGCAATCGGCAGTTTCGGTCCGACNACGGCAGGCAGAATGGACGGCTACGCGGACGCGCTGATGTCGCGCGGCGCGGCACTGGTCACGCTGGCAAAAGGCAACCGCAGCCCACAGTGGACGCACGCCTGTGCGCGCTACGGCGCATTCTATTTGGGAACACCCGGCGGCATTGCCGCGCTCATCGCGTCCGAGCACATCACCGCGCAGCGAATCCTTGACTACGAGGATTTGGGCATGGAAGCCGTGCGCGTCGTGACCGTGCGCAACCTGCCCGCATTCGTCGTCACCACCGACACGGGCGCGGACTTCTACACGCAGACAACGAGCGCATGACAGAAAACCCGGCGCGATGTGCCGGGCTTTCTGTCAACAATTAGTGGATGTTAGTTGGTGACAATCTTGTATTCTACCCAATCATTATGCTCTTCGGCATCATGCCGAGCATCCCAGTTCTGCACCGAATAGGAAGTCGCAAATACTCCTTTCATCTCATTAGGAAATTCCGTAAAATAAATTTTCCCCGAACATTTGCTCGTTGTTGTCATGCCGGGAATGTCATAGTTTCCTTTGAGTGTGCCGACCGGGGTATACGTGCATTCATCCTCTCGCCCTGCAACAGAATACATTTCTACGGTAAAATCTTTGCCATTGTCACTGAATTCCGGGATGCCCCAGTATGCTGCTTTTTCTCTGTTAAAAGTTCCGCCATATTCATCGGAAACTTTTTTATATAACTTTAAACGCAAAAACTTCCCGCGAAAATAAATCTCAACATATTCATCTGCCGTATCGTCATAGACATTCTCGAATGACTCCCTGCTCTTCGCTATATCGCCGGCATAATACCGCTCGTTTATTTTTACCGTATCATTTTCTCCGAATTCATAATACACGAACTCCGTCATTTCTCTTTCAACCAACAATTCTTTCGTTTGTTCCGAAACGCCCTCATATTCTCGAAGGAAATGTTCGATTTCTTCATCCTCTCCCTCCAGTAGAACACGCAAGAAATTCTTGCCATTCGCCGATCCCAACGAATAGATAAATGGAAATTCCTCTGTTTCTTCTTCATCATACTCATGAGAAGAACTCGTCCGCTTCGATTTGTGCAAATATTTTCCAGTTGCGCCCGCCGTGAACGTCATCGATATACAATCGTAATCCTCAACCCAACTTCCGTCATCGTTGTCACGATGTTCGGTATCCTCATACACAATCGTCTTTCCCTTAAAGGGNTTCTCCCCCTCGTCGCCATCCTTCGACTTATCGCCGTTGATGAAGTCACACCCCGCAAGCACGGGCAACGCGAACACCGCCGCGCACAACGCCGCGGCAATCCGAATGCTTTTTTTCATATTCATCCTCCTGAAAAATAAACAGTGCCCTATATTACCCCCCCCCGTCATCTTGTCAAGAGGATAGGCGGCTTTTTCAGGAAAAAAACGCAAAAAAATGCGCAATCAGGCGAATACGGCAAAAATCCCGCCGCTTCCCGCTTTTAGGGACGGACGGGGTAAGACGGTGGGAATATACGAAAACGGCNGGATTATGAGCGNGGCGCNGTGCCGTCCGCGGGCTTGGTGCGNCCGAGCAGGCGGGAAGCGGCAAACGCGATGANNTANAGCACGAACGTAAAATACAGCACGTTCTGATAGCCCACCGGGTTNATGCTGTTGCCNTGNGGGTCAAGGAAGAACGCGCCCGTGTGGTTGACNATNGCGTTCGCAATCTGGTTGCCGGTCAGCCCCGCAAANCCCCAGGCGGACAANGTAATGCCGTGCAGCGCGCTGATACTGCCCATGCCGTAATGNTCGGAAAGCAGCGTCGGCAGGTTGGAGAAGCCGCCGCCGTAGCCCGCATTGACGACAAAAATCAGCCCGAGCACGAGGACGGTCAGCGGGAGATTGTCCTCGCCGTTCTTAATGCCGCCCGTCACCATGACCAATGCGGTAAAGACAATCGACAGCACGAAAATCAGCTTGTAGATAGTGTTCCGGTCTTTCATCGTGTCNGCCCAGGCAGAAAAGCCGAGCCGCCCGCCCGCGTTGAAGACNGCGGANACCGTGGAGATAANGCCGATCACNCCCGCAAGCCCGACNCATTTGACNATCGACTTCTCCTGCGAAATCAGCGCAAGCCCGCACGTGATGTTGATGTAGAACATCAGCCAGATGCCGATATAATGGGAGACCGGGCGCGTCCTGATGACGGAGACAATGCCCTGCCCTTTTTCCTTTGTCTGCGGCTCGTGCCAGCCCTCCGGCTTTTTCAGGAGCAGATGCCCCGTGAACATCATGGCAAAATAGACGCAGGCGAGGATAAGGAACATCTTGTAAATGCCGCCGTCGCCCANGTTGGCAAGCATNGCCTGCATGACGGGGCTNGCAATCGCCTTTGCCGCGCCGAATCCCGCCACGGCAAGCCCGGTGGCAAGCCCTTTCCTGTCCTTGAACCAGAGCATGAGCGTCTTGACGGGCGACAGATAGCCCGTTCCCAGCCCGATGCCCATGATAAAGCCGTAGCAGACATAAATGCCCACCAGCGCGACGGNGCTGTGCNGGTGCAGCCCGCCGTAGCAGATAAAGCCGCCCGTGCCNGCCATGCCGACCGCAAAGCAGACNGCGGCAATCAGCGACGACTTATGGATGTCTTTCTCCACGACNTTCCCCAANAACGCCGCCGACATGCCGAGGAAGAAAATGGCAAAGCTGAACGCCCATTCCGTCGCGCCCTTGGAAAAACCGATATAGTCGGCTATCTCCTGNCTGAAAATGGACCAGCAGTACACCGTACCGATACTGCAATGGAGCAAAAGNGCCGGAACGGCNGCGCGAATCCACTTGTTCTCTTTCGTTTTCATGGCAAAGCATATCCTTTTGTTTCGTNATGGAACATNACACGGAAACAGGATGGTATCATTACTTCTATTTTACCCCCAATGCGNGGAAATTGCAACGTTTAAAACCGCCCGTGCAATACNTNGGNATCNATCCGTTATNCCACGCAGNCNGGAACAGNGTTGCCNTTGGTATTTTACGGCGTGTATCACTGTGTTTCACCGTATGAAACAGAATGTTTCACCGCATGAAACAAAGTGTTTCTACGGATGAAACAGAGTGTTTCTTCCGCATGAAACAGAATGTTTCTTCAGCATGAAACAAGGTGTTTCTTCCGTAGGAAACAAAGTGTTTTCTCCTATGAAANAGACTGTTTCCTCGTAGGAAACAAANCNTTTNNCCNTCNNAACATCAGCAANNGAACGCCGCGCAGAAATTGGCGTGTACGTGTGCGGCGAGACTTCTTGACACCATACCGCATTTTCTGATAGTCTCAATGTGNTTTTTTCCACAGATTCTTGGTTGGTCCGAAATGNANTCAGAACGAACGACACGATACTGNTTCTCTCATCATAGATACATAACGGCANGCGGATTACTGCGGATTGCATACAATAAATACCCCCCCCCCCNGTTTGCATAACGATATTCCGTGCCTCAGTCTGCGTCTTTCTTATACTGCTGCTTGTAGCACCGGCTTCNGCAAAAGATACGTCTGACGGACTGTTTGTTTCCGCAGACATACAGCGATACCTCATCATGGGCGGCTTGGAGGACTACACCGTTCCCAAACCGGGCTGGAATGCCGCCGCCGGGTGGACGTTTCCGNTCGGACAGAAGCACGATATTTCAGCATTCATACAAAGCGGACACCATGTCATTTCCGGCGAAAACCCGCTTGTCCGCACGCTCGACATTGTTCCGCTTCAGATTGGCGCGGAATGGTCGTTCTCGCCCGTGCCGCTTTTTTTCTGCGGAGTGAACGCGGGCGGAGGNTTTTTCTATGCGACAATCTCGCATTATGAGACCGTCGTCGCGCTCCTTTCGGAGGAAATTTCCACGACGACCGGCTTCAGCCCGTTCTTNTCTGCCGCGCTTCATGCCGGAATCTCGCTCTGCGATGCGTCTGTCCAGTTCAAGATACAGGCAGGAATCGAATGTATTTCGGAGATGAGCGGNCTNATTCCGGTTCCTGCCCTATCATTTCAGGCGCGCGTTTACCCGNTCCGGGCNGTCCGTCATGCGCGGAAACCGCCCGAAATTGTTGAAGTAGAGCGTATCGTCGAAAAAGAAATCGAAGTTGTCAAAGTGGATCGCATTGTCGAAAAGGAAGTCGAAGTCGTCGAAAAAGAGCGCATTGTTGAAGTGCCGGTATTCCCGGAGTTGCCGCCGTTCCCGTTTGATGAAAACGGTGTCGCCGTCATTTACTTCAANACAAAAGAAGATTTTATGCGCGAATCAGTCGCCGCCGCGCTTGACAGCGTGGGAGCATACCTTGAGGCAGTCCCCGAACTGACNGTCGTCATTGAAGGAAATGCCGCGCCGTTCGACTCGGCAAAAGAGCGGTACAGCATGGGACTNCGGCGCGCAAAAGCCGTCCGCGAGCATCTTCTGGANCATTTCAATATTGCCGCACGGAGAGTCCGCACCACCAGNGCAGGCTCTTCCCGCTCCGGCGGCATTGTCCGNGGAGCGGGAAACGAGGCGTACACCGAATTCCGCTGCGCAAGAATNCTNGTGGACGCNGACAGCCTTGCCGCCGCACAGCGCCGCCTTGCCGCAGAACGGAAAACCGAAGCCGCGGACGAAACGGACACAACAGACGAGGCNGNCGAAACCGCGGAAGCCGCCGCAGATGACGGAGCGGCGGCCGAAGAAAACGCCGCGGACACTGCGGACAGCGCAGATACCGCAGACGAAAAAACGAATGATACCGGCACTGCAAANGCCGACGGCGAAACGCAGGGGAATCAGATAGACGATGAAAATGAATAGGAGAAACACGATGATGAGCAAAACAGCCGCACAAACAAAACGAAANNGTGGACGCATACGGAACAGCGTATGCACCGNCCTTGCCTGCGCCGCACTGCTTCTGGCACAATCCTGCACGGACGTTTTTCACGAGCTGATTCCGCCGTCCGACAGCGACATCCATAGTTTCTCCGTTGAGAACACCGACAGAACGCGCTACTGTGCCGCGGAGACGGACAGCACGGACATCACCATACCCGTTCCCGCCGGCACGGACGTAACCTCGCTTGTCCCGGTCATAGAATTAGGCTCAAAATCAACCGTCATTCCAGTCACGCTGCCGTACATCCACCGGGCGTTTCCCTCCGCCGACCTGATGAACCTTGCCGTACAGATGAACGCCTCGCAAAAGGCAGGCGATCTCGCTAACTGGATGCTGAATTTTATCCGCGAGAACAAGGATTTCTCCGTTCCGCCGCTGGACGAGCCGATTGATTTTACGCAGCCGGTCATGTTCTGCGTCATTGCCGGACGCGGAAACTACCGGCTGTATACGGTCACCGTTGTGCCGGAAAAAACGGAGCAACCGACAGACCCCGAACAGCCTTCACCGTCCGAGCCTGATAATCCTTCCGAACCCGACACGCCGCCTGTGCCCCCTGCAACGGAATGCGAGAAAAAAATCCTTTCGTTCGTCGTAAACGAGCCGAAGCAGACAAAACCTTCCGTCATCACGGAAGACACCGTAGCGTTCTATCTGAACGCCGGAGCGGACAGCAGCGCGCTCTATCCGCTCATCACCGTGTCCGAAGGCGCAGGCATTCTTCCGCTGACGCAGGAATACCTGCTCAGGCTCTTTTCCTATACGGAACTGATTTCGTTCTATTCGGGATATTCCTCCGCAAGGGACACAAACGCGTTTATCTCCGCCACCGTCAAAAAACTGGACGCAGCTAAAATCGCAAAAATCATGGAATCAGATCTTTCGCTTCCGATTGACTTTTCCGGCCTCAACAGCCTTTTCGGCGTTCCGTTTGCCGTCATTGGAGCGGACAAGACTGCACATGTCTATTCTATTTCATGCGTCACCGACAAGGACACCGCCGCGCTCACCGCGTTCGCCGTCACAAAAATCCGCAATCCGGGGCTTATGGGCGACGCGGACGTATCGGTCAGCGGGGACACTGTTACCATAACGGCAACCTATCCCGTAGAGTATCGGAATTTCACGCTCATCCCGGACATTGTGATTGAGGGCGACACGTGGGAAATCACCGACGGAACGCTCCGTGCCGAGCAGGTCGGCACAGGCGGCGAGGAAGCAGAATACGCCGCCGGACTTAAAAAGGCAGTCTACCTTGTGCCGGGCGACGCATATCCTATTGGAAAGGAATACACCGCAACGCTTACCGTCCGCCGCGGAGAAGCCGCCGCCACCTACACGCTTCGCCTCATCTACCGGGAAGACCCGGACACCATCAGGAGCATTACCGACTTCCGTTTCCTCAGCCTGCGGAATCCCGGCATAAAGGCAACCGCAATGGCATCGATCTCAAAGAACGAGGACACCGGCTTTATTTCTGCCACCGTCTTATACGAAGGAGGCG
This sequence comes from Treponema sp., assembly GCA_014804085.1. Classification (GTDB taxonomy): domain Bacteria; phylum Spirochaetota; class Spirochaetia; order Treponematales; family Treponemataceae; genus Treponema_D. The sequence continues at coordinate 58,632 of JAAVAM010000041.1, forward strand.
AGCCGCCCTATGACCTTGTGGCAGATTTCTATTCGCCGGGAACATGCACCGTCGAGCATGGAGAGCAGGTATCGGGAAAAAGCCGGAACAACTTCCAATATGACGTTCAGATGCTCTGCACGTCAAAAAACAAGCTGTTCTGCCGTCTCTACACCGTGCAGGTAACGTTCGTCAAAGTAAAGACGGCGGAAGCAGTGCTGAACTATTTTGCGTTTCCCAAGCACCTGAACCCTGACCTGAGCCAGTCCGCCACGGGACTGATTGACGAAAGCAGTGGCACCGTCTACGTCAATGCAAAGTACCACACGCCGGAAAAGCCCGCACGGCTCGTCCCGGAATTCGCTGCGACCGGCACGGTCACCGTGAACAGCATCCTCCAGTCAAGCGGATTCAGCGCGCAGGACTTCTCCCGCTCCGTCTATTATGCCGTCCGCGACCAGAACGAATGGTCGTCCGACACCCGCACGTACCGCGTCTCCGTAAACTGGGAGCAGGACGAACAGTCCGCCTGCGCCATCACCGATTTCGGCTTCAGCACGGCGGACAATCCTTTGCTTGAAAAGGACATTTCCGCGCGCATAAACGAGCGCGCGGGCACGATTTACGCGCTCCTTCCCAAAGACGCGGGAAAATCAGACCTTGCCCCGTACTTTTCTGCGCAGGGAACGGTCACGGTAGGCTCTGCCGAGCAGACAAGCGGACGCTCGCGGCTTGATTTTTCAAACGAAGTCATCTACACGGTCACCAGTGCGAACGGACTGTATTCCAAGCAGTACGCCGTCTCCGTGCAGGAGGCAGGGCCGGTCATCTACGTGAACGCCGCCGCCATTGGACGGAACAACGGAACATGCTGGCAGGACGCATACATCACGCTTGACGCCGCGTTTGAGCAGGCAGCGGCCTACGGCGACGCGCACAAAGAAATATGGATAGCGCACAACGGCGGAGAAGCATACGTTCCGCTTTCCGACGAGTACCGCCAAAACGGACTGCCGCTCACCGCAAACACCATAATCCGCGGCGGCTTTGAAGGCAAGGACACGGAGACGAAAGCAGAAGATCGGCGGACAAAGCAGCGAAGCATAGCATTTACTGTAAACGCCGTAGAAAATGCCCGAGAAAACGCGGAGATACAAATACCTATCGACCACAAAACCAACGTATGTGCGGTGCAGACAAAACTCTGTATGCAGGACGACAGTACAGGCTTGTACTATTCCAGTACACAAGAGAACGGGAAGATTGTGTTTGACGGAATAGAGATAGAGAAGAAAGAGACCGACAACAACGCTCTCTTTTATTGTGGAACTAGCGACGATGTATATCTAACCTTCTCAGACTGCACTGTCCGCTGTAATCAGGTCTCCGCTAGCCAATGCTGGTACGGAGTCTATGTCTCCATCGAGAACTGTGATTTTTATACCAGGTGTGTGACTGGCTATGGCATAAACGCATCCGGCTCCAATTTCAAGCCTGCACCCTCCTCCGACTATATTCATTTTTACACCTGCGCCGGCACTTCGCTTAAAACATGCGTATTCCAAGCCGAACCAGAACACCCCTATAAGATAATGACCCACCACTACTCCAAGATAGATTCATGCTCTTTTAACAACGTAGGCATTGACAGTACTAATGACCAGCTTTCATTAACGAACAGTCTTTGTTCTTACAAGCGCATTCCCAAATCTTTTGAAGCAACCAAAATTTCCTACTGTGAACTAAAAAATGAATCGGGAGAAGACATTAACATCAGCCCTACTTATTACCACAATAATGTAACCATAGAGAACAGCAACATAGAAGGCTTTAATCTCAACCTTAATACAAACCTTCAAACAACAAATCCAAAACTTTCTGTTACGCACAGCAAGTTCCTAAAATCTTCATTCAAACAACTGACAAAAAACTATAACTATACAATAAAAATGACCGACGTAACGATGAAAGAAACTGGAAAGTGTCTGATTAGCGATAGCATATCTTTTTATGCAGCACCCGAGAGCATAACTGTCCAGCTGACAAACTGCATATTTTCTGACTCCCCTTCCTCCAATTCCAGATATATAAACCTGAACTCTGAAAACTCCAGCATCGACATCGACAACTGCTCATTCAACATACACGAAACCGCGTGGGTGCTTAACATCGGAGGCAACGCAACAATAACAAATTCGGATTTCCTGTGTAAATCAGAAAACGATTGCGCTTCCTTCTGGATAGCCGGTAAAAGCGTAGTTACGGACAGCACATTTGAAAGCAATGGCTGTATAAATTTAAAATTAAATTGGAATCTTCCCCGCGAATCGGACAAGGGAACGGTATTCACCAACAACAAGCTCAGAGGGCAGTACACAATACTTGAGGCTCGCAACATAAGGGAACTTAAAGACAACAAGTACGACAATTTTGTGGATTATTACCTACGGAATCCTCTTGATGATGACGCTATAGATCTTCTTTCAGAAACAATATATGCTGAACCAGGCGCAAAAAAAGCATTCCTCGGTTTATCAAACTCAAACAGAGAAATAATCATTGACCCCAAAGAACACGAGAAATACAAGGACTTTTTATGCGGCCTGAGCCTATCAAATGCGACTGCCACTATAAAAGGTCAAGATTTTGGAAAAATGCCGTCATTCTTAAACAAATACTATCAAGTCAGTGGCACTGACTGCAAACTTACTCTGAAAGACTGTACATTCGACGGTAGCAATCAAACGGCTTCCGCAGTACATATAGACCGTTATGACTATGATAACGCAGCCACAGAGCTTATTATTGACAACTGCTCATTCTCAAACTATATCCTTGATAATGCCGGCGCAGTTTATGTAGACGCAGAAAAGGTGGAGATAAAAAATAACTGCTTATTCACTCACTGTACAAGCTCCGCCAATTATGGTGGCGGGGCAATCTATGTCAGTGCAAATACATTGAAGATCAATAAATCAACTTTCTCTAACAACACTGTAAACAACACTGGCGGAGCGATTCGCTATATCGGCAACAAAATAATTATTGAAGACTCAATCTTCACCGAAAACACAACAAAGACATGGAGAGGCGGAGCAGTTCTTATTTATAATCCCAAAACTGTCTCACTAAGCAACTGCAAGTTTACCGGCAATAAAAGTTTCGAAAAAAATGAAGAGCAGAGCGGTGGAGGAGCACTCGCCATAGAGTGCTGGCAAGATGACGTGATTGCCACCATTGACAGCTGTACATTCGACCAAAACTCCAGTTCAAGAGGAAACGATGTGTTTATGGCTGCAAAATGGACAGGGGAACATGGCGGTCAATTCGAAAGATGCAAACTGTATATCAAAAATTGCACGCCTAATGTCTATACAAACTATATCACAAAGCAATGACCGTCTCTCCCCTGCTCCGCCACATCGTCCGTTTTTCCGCACGTATTTCCGCCGCCGTCCTGCTGCTGTGCTCGTGCAGTCAGCCGGAGGTGGAGTTCAAGGATATTCTTGTGGGCACGGAGGCGGAGCTGGTCGCACTGCACATAAACACGCTCCTTGCAAAAAATACCTACGCGCGCGGCGAGCCGTTGGACATCTCGTACCTCTTTGTGCAGGGCGAGTATTCCGACGGCACAAAGCGGAAAGTCGAAATTTCGGTGGAAGAGAACATCTCCGGCTACGACGCAATNCAGCAGAAAGNGCAGGTGCTGACGGTCTCNGTCGGCACGGTGAGCGCGGCATGGACGGTTGTCGTAAAGGACAAAGCACCGGCGCGGCTTGCAATCCTGTCGCNGCCGGACAANACGGAGTACGCACGGGGAGAAGCGTTCTGTGCGGACGGGCTTGCGGCGCGGCTCACCTACACGGACGGCACGNCGGACGAACGANNCCTTACCGAAGATTTTGTCATAGGNTTTTCAAGCGAACAACAAGGCGANNTTTCGTGCGATGCCGTATGGCAGGGGCAGCGCGCGTCGTTTACCGTGCGCATTGTNGAACCCGCGCTCGTGTCCGTGCGGCTGGACGAGCCGCCGCACNTCGTGCAGTATGTGTTGTCCGCNGACGGTACGGGCGTATGTGCGGCGGACGGTGCGGAAATCTCCGTTACGGACGGCANGTTCNCTCCGCTGACGGACGGCATCCNNTTNANCGGCACGTACACGGACGGCTCACAGCGGCCGCTTTCTGTNGNAGACGCGNCCGGGCTTCCGCAGGTGACGGCAANATCCGGGGTGNCNGGCGTGTCGTTTCTGTTCGGNANNTATGCNGGAAAAGANGTNCGNTCGGCTTTTACGGCACAGGTGTATGCGCATGACATGCATATNTGTGCGACGGCGGCAGGGGGAAGTCTTTCAGGCGNGCAGGAACTNTCNGGCGCGGACGGAAGCATCACCGTNNNCGGCAAGGCAGACTATTCGGACGGACACAACGGTACGGGTGCGTTCGGCACGGAGGACATGCAGACAANNATCGNGCCGTTCTTGATTTCCTCNNCNGAAACNNGCTACACCGAATGGGTGACGGTACGCGCCTGGGCAGACAAAAACGGCTATGCGTTCGCCGCAAGCGCGGGAATCGAAGGCTCGGACGGCGACACGCTGTCTGCGGACAAATCGCCCGCCTCNGACAAGCGGACAGGACAGCCGGTGTGCTACGTGAGNTTCCGCGACGCNGTTGTGTTCTGCAACGCAAAAAGCCGNATGGCAGGGCTTGAGCCGGTGTATTTNGGCGCGGACGGNGCGGAACTGACGGACGCAGAAAACGGCGCATGCGACAGCCCGACCGTTCGGAAAGANAACANCGGCTACCGGCTTCCGACGGCGGAGGAATGGGAATTTGCGGCGCGCGGCGGCATTGCGGCGCTGTACGCATACGGAGTACCGGCGGAATCTGCGGCACTCCCCGACGACTTTGACAAAACAGCATGGANTGCACCGTGGGCAGGCGCGAAAGACAGCAAGACGCTTCCGCAGTATAGCGTGTACGAAGGAAGCGGCTTTCTTTCGACGGAGCANTGCGCATCGCTGCGNTGCAACGCGCTCGGTATCTANGACATGAGCGGNAACGCCNCCGAATGGACAGAAACNNTCCCCACTGCCGGAACAGCCGCCGCAACACGCCTTNTCATGGGCGGNAGCTGCATGGATGCNGCCGTACTGTTGCAGGTCTCCTGCCGNCTCAANCCGTTGGCAAGTGCCACCCGNTCACCGAACATCGGCTTCCGCACGGTGCGGCGCGAGTAAAACAAATCCTTTTTCCGTANAACATCAGCAACCGAACGCCGCGCAGAAANTGGCGTGTACNTGNGCGGCGAGCGATTCCACGGGGATTCCGCGCAGGTGCGCGGCGGNCTGGTANACGCGCGCNATGTCCGCCGGGTCNGTGCGCGGCTCGCCTTTGAGCGTCTGGAACGGCGCGTCGGTNTCAAGCAGGAGNCGGTCGGCAGGCAGTTCGCGGACGCAGGCAATGGCGGATTTCTTGCCGTTCAGGANCGGCTTGCCAACGCTGAAAAAAGCGTTGATGCCGCGCCGCAANAGCGACCGCGCGTCCTGCGGGCTTCCCGCAAACGAATGGAACACCACGGCNCGGAGTGCTTTGAGCTGCCGGGAGTCGCGGAACAGCCGCTCCATGNCCTTGCGGCANTGCACCACGAGCGGAACGCCATACGCCGCCGCCAGCGCGACCTGCACCTGCCACGCCTTTTCCTGCGCGTCNATCTGCGCGGCAAACGCGGGCGTGAACAAATCAAACCCNGCTTCCCCAANGGCGCGGATNNNGCCGCCGCGCAACAGCGATTCCAAAAACGTGCCGTCATCNGCGGCGGGCTCCTGCGGGTGTATGCCGAACGCGCTCACGATATGCACGTGCGGAGCGGCAAGCGCGGCAATCAGCTCCTGCTGCCGCCGGAATTCNGNCGGGGAATGCGCGCAGGTACAGGCACAGTACGGCGCGGAAGCGGCAAAGGACGGCAGCGCGCCGCANTGNGCGAGGTGGATATGCGCATCGGTATANNTCATGGCAACTCCGGCGGGGTCTTAGGGGNGTGCCCCTNGGNGAANGGGGTCTGGGTGAAAGCGACGCTTGAACCCGAGGGGGAANGCTTTCCCCCTTCCCTATCTTAAAATATATCCAAAAAAAACTAAATATCTTTGTGCGCGTTCCGAAAATAAATATGTATGGCGGCTCGATGCCGGCAATTCCAGCGCGTATGCCAGATGTTTGGCGGGAGACTAGTATGGGAACGTACATCTTAAAAAGTATCGGAAAATCGACGGATTATATGGTCATCGACCGTGAAATGGATGACGGATATGTCGTGCGCATTGTGCGCGACAAAGACGGCTANGAGGATGTGACGATCGACTATATCACCAAGACATTGTTCGAGTCGTGCGTCCGAACCGGCTACCTGACGAAAGTCAAGCAGGAAGAGAAAGTCGCCGTCAATACATGATTCTGGGAGTAGCTCCTTGTATATGTGCTCCGCGTCAGCGTCGCTGGCGCGGAGTTTTTTATGCGCTGGCAAGGCGCAGTGCCGCAGAAAGGCGCGCTTCCACATCTGCCGTTTCGGGAAGCCAGCGGATGGCGATGCCCTTGCGCTCCATGCCGCGGAACCAGGTTTCCTGCCGTTTGGCAAACTGCCCGATAGCGAGCGCGAGTTTCTCGAACAGCGTGTCCTTGTCCGCAATCGTTCCTTGCAGGTACGCGGACACAAAGCGATATTCCAAACCAAGCTGGTCAAGCCGCTCCCAGGTCACGCCGTTTGCGTGCAGCCGCTCCACTTCCGCAATAAGCCCCGCGTCCAGGCGTTCGCGCAGGCGGCGGGCAATGCGTTCGCGGACGAGCGGACGCGGCAAGGTCGTACCGAGCACGAGCGGACGCAGTTCCGGGCGCGGCGGGCGCGCTGCCTTGTACGCGGCGCAGGCGGCACTCTGCCGGTAGCGGTTGATTTCAATGGCATGGATTATGCGCGCCTTGTCGGCAAAATCGGTCGTATTGTGCAGGTCNGGCTTTTCGGCAATCAGCAGTGCCTTCAGCTCGTCGTAGGATTTNNGCTCNAGCTCGGCGCGGAGCGCGGGATTTTCGGGCGTGGGNAGCAAATCNTANNGGCGCAGNATNCAGTCAAGGTACATGCCCGTGCCGCCCACCACGACGGGAAGAGCGCCGCGCGACTGCACNGACNAAAACGCCCGGTAAAAATCTTCCTGATAGTCAAACAGATTGTATTCGCGCGGCAACGCCGCCACGTCAATCAGATGATACGGTACGNGGTACGTATCTCCGCAGCGGGCTGCCAATGCCGGGTTGAGCGACGCGACCANNTCGTGCGGCACGGCGTACTCCGCCACATCCTTGCCGCTCCCGATGTCAAGCCCGACATAGACCTGACGGCTGTCCGCGCTCAGGATTTCGCCGCCAAGCGCGACGGCAAGGCGCACGCCCACCGCCGTTTTTCCCACCGCCGTCGGGCCGAGCAGGAACAGGCAGTTGTAGCGGCCGCGCCCTGCCCTGCCGTCATCGTCCTGACGGTCGTCCGGGTCGTTCTGTGCAATCGTCATGCGGGAAACCATAGCGACAGTATAGCGGAAAACGCGAGCAGCGTCAGCAGACCGACCGCATTCACCACCGTGAACAGCGCAAGATACGCGCGGCTCGGCGGCACGAAAAAGCAGCTGACGAGCGCGCACAGGCAGGCGGCGCAGAACACCGCCCGCTTTTTTACGAACGCGATCAGGCTTCTGCTTTCCACAGCCCGTGCTTGTTGCAGTATTCGTAGGCGGCAAGCAGTTTTTCGTCCGTCAGCGTGAACGCCGCTTCGGGCGCGTCGCCGGGNTGCAGCGTCTTGCGGTACACGCCTTTGTCCGTCTCGATGACGACCCACTGAATCCAATGATCCGCCTCCATGGGATGCGGCGCGGAACCGACTTTTACCGTGACGGCATTTCCGTCCTGCGCGATGACGGGAACGTGCTTCTCCGTCGCGCCGTCNGTCGTGTTCGCCTTGAGTTCTTTCATTTCCTCGCCACAGCANACCACCACGGGGCAGCCTTTGTTGACGATCTCCACAATCTTGCCGCATTTCAGGCATTTAAAGAATTGCACCATATTCGGTACCTCCTCGTTCAGTATAGCAATGTTCGGCGAAATTGCAAGTCAAAACCCGTAGCCCGCGGCATCCTGCTTTTTCGCGCTCTGAAACACCTGCGTCATCACGTCCATCACGCCGCTCACGGGAATAAACGTAATGCCCTGCTTCACGTGGTCGGGAATGTCCGCCAGATCACGCGCGTTTGCCTGCGGAATAAAAATCGTCCTGATGCCGTTGCGCTTTGCGGCGACCGTCTTTTCCCGCAGCCCGCCAATCGGCATGACCTGACCGCCCAGCGCAAGCTCGCCGGTCATCGCGACGTTCGGCTTGATGACGCGCCCGGTCAGCAGCGACATGAACGCCGTCGCCATGGTGATGCCCGCGCTCGGTCCGTCCTTGGGAGTCGCGCCTTCNGGAATGTGCAGGTGCACCGTGTTGCGCTCAAACCACTCGGTCTTTTTTATGTCATGCGCAAGGGCATACGACTTGACCCAGTTCATGGCAATCTGCGCGCTCTCTTTCATCACGTCGCCGAGCCGCCCCGTAAGCTGCAAGCCGCCCTTGTCGCCCGGAAAGGCGATGCATTCTATCAGCAGCGTGTCGCCGCCCATGCTCGTCCAGGCAAGCCCGATNGCCGTNCCCGGAACGGTCGCCCGCTTGATCTCGCTCTCGTCAAAGACCGGCTTGCCGAGGTACGTCTCCAGATCGGGCGCGTCCACCGTGAACACCTGCGACTTGAGCGCGTCAAGCGCGTTCTCGTCCGCCGTCACGGCGGACAGCTTCTTCGCGTCGGCGGGAATGCCCGTCAGCTGCTGCGTGACCAGCTTGCGGTGGATTTTGTCCACGCATTTCTCATAGTTGCGCACGCCCGCCTCACGCGCGTACTCCTCCGCAATGCGCAGCAGCGCCGCCTTCGTGTATTTGACCTGCTGCTTTGCCAGCCCGTTCTTCGCCAGGTTCTTGGGAATGAGGTATTTCCGCGCGATCTCCAATTTTTCCTGATCGATGTAGCCGCTCAGCGAAATGATTTCCGCGCGGTCAAGCAGCGGTTCGGGAATGGAATCCAGCGTGTTCGCCGTCAGGATAAAGAACACGTCGCTCACGTCGAACGGCAGGTCAAGGTAGTTGTCGCGGAAACTCACGTTCTGTTCGGGGTCGAGCACTTCCAGCAGCGCGCTTGCGGGGTCGCCGCCCGAATAGCTCGCGCCCATTTTGTCCACTTCGTCAATCATAAAGACCGGGCTTTTCGTCTTGGTGATTTTCAGCCCCTGCAAGATTTTTCCCGGCATCGCGCCGATGTACGTGCGGCGGTGTCCCTTGATTTCCGCCTCGTCGCGCATGCCGCCCACGCTGAACCGGTAGAACGGCTTGTTCATCGCGTCCGCAATGGAATGCCCCACGCTCGTCTTGCCCACGCCCGGCGGGCCGACCAAAATCAAAATCGACCCCTTGTTGTCTTTCTTGAGCTTGCGGATCGCCAGGTATTCCATGACGCGCTTTTTCACGTCGTCAAGGCCGTAATGGTCTTTTTCCAGAATCTTGTACGCCCGGCTCAGGTCGTAGTCCTCCACGCCGCTGTCTTTCCAGGGAAGCGCGCAGACCAGCTCCAGAAAATTGCGCGTCACGAAATACTCGCTTGAGCTGGGATCCATGATGTTGCATTTCTCCAGCTCGTTGTACACGGTCTCCTTGATTTCGCCCGCAAAGCCGAGCGCGTCGATTTTTTCCTTGAACTTCTGGTAGTCGCTCGCCATGCTGCCCGCGCCCGTGCCCAGCTCTTCCTGAATCGCCTTCATCTCCTCGCGCAGGAAATAGTCGCGCTGCGTCTTCTCCACGCGCTCGTTCAGCTCGGACTGCACCTTTTTCTGAATGCGCAGCAGCTCCTGCTCTTTCTTGATGTAGACNAGCACCTGCTCCATGCGCGCGCGCACGTTCACCTGCGCCAGCACNTTCTGCTGCTCCTCTTTNTCAATNGANAGGNTGGACGTGGCNAAGTCCGCGATTTTTCCCGGATGGTCGATGTTGACCATGTTGAGCCGCATCTCCTCGCTGAACAGCGGGTTGTTCTCGCTCACCTCTTTCATCTCGCTGATGAGCGCGCGCGTGAGCGCCTTCACCTCGAACGTGTCGTCCTCTTCGTCGTTCAGGTACTGCACCGCGGCAATCAATGGCTGCGCGTCGCTGAGCGCGCGGCGGATGCGGAACCGCTTGATCGTGTTCACGAAAATATTTACGCCGCCGTCGGGCAGGTTGATTTTACGGATAATCTTCGCCACCGTGCCCACGTCATGCAGGTCGCCGAACGTCGGCTCGTCCGCGTCGTTCTTTGCCAGCACCACGCCGATAAAACCGTCCTCGCCGTATGCCTTCTCGACCGTCTTCACGTCGTCCGCGCCGCCGATCATCACCGACGTGAAAATCCCCGGAAACATCGGGCGGCCGTTCAGCGGGACGATGTGCAGNTTGTCCGGCAGCATCTGCTCCANCGGAANNATCTGCCCGANCGCNTCGCTCACGTTCACCTCNATCTTGATTTCCTTGGGCTTTGCGGCAGATTTCCGCGGCCGNCCGCGCTTCTTNTTGGGCTNNTCGTCTTTCGCCGTATCNTCNGCCTGCTGCTCCGCCGCNTCTGCGGGCATCTCGTCGGTATTTTTCTCATCAGTCATANNGATACTATACTGCTTTTTTGCGCAAAGGGCAAACGAAAAAAGANGGTGTGGGAAAGCCTTTTGAAGCTGGGGAAATGGTTTCCCGANGTGGGGNAAATGTTCCCCGACNTCGGGGGAAGTGTTNCCCGACNTNGGGGAAAGCCTCCCCGANNTTGGGGNANTGTTCCCCGANNTNGGGGAANGNCTCCCCGANNTNGGGGAANNNTTCCCCGACGTNGGGGANAGNCTCCCNGATGTNGGGGAAANNCTCCCCGANNTTGGGGAAGTGTTCCCCGACGTNGGGGAAAGCCTCCCCGATCTTGGGGAAACGCTCCCCGATGTTGGGGAANGTCTCCCCGACTTTGGGGAATGGCTGTCTGATGGTTTTTCGGCGGGGTTATTCTTTTTCCATGCCGACGCTCAGGCGCAGGTCGTCCTGNTACCAGTCGATGATGAGNGANAAGAGCGCGTCCTGGTAGCCGGGGGCGCGGGCGATGATTTTCCACACNGAGCCGGTCACCAGCTCGTTCTGCGGCACGTCGCGCAGCGCGACCCAGCGGTTCTTGTACAGGATCGCAAAGTCGGTCTTGTCGGTCAGCCGCGCGCCCGTCTTGCTGTCGTAGGAATGCGCGGTGATGTTGAGCTGGCGGCGCACGGTCTTCAGCTCGTCCAGGTCGATGGACACGTCTTCCTTGCCCACGGCAAACCGCTGCCACACCACGTACGGNCCGGCCGCCACTTTCACGCGGTATTCGCCCTGCCTGACGTACACGGTCTTTGCCACGTAGTTCTTCACCGTGCGGGTGGACGTTTCCTTGTCCTCGGTAAAGACGCGGCGGCTGTGCGGGATTTCNGGAATCTGCTTGCCGTCGTCCAAAAAGAAGAACGCGCGGGCGGGCAGGTCGCTGTTCATGCTTGCCGTCGCGGGCAGNGCCATGCGCACCGTCACCGCCGNNTACCAGTGGCGCAGGACGGTCGCGTGGAANAAGCCCTGCGTCCAGGCGTACCGGGCNCCGGCGGCGAGCGCGAANGTCCCCGCCACGGCGAGCAGGACGTTGCGCACGGTCTGCTTTTTCTGCGCGAACGCGGGCACGGCNAACTGCCGCTTGGAGATNACGCACTGCGCGAGCGAAAGCCGGATGGCGTGGGTGTCAAAGCGCGCGAGGTATTTNTTTACGGTGGCGATAATCGGCTCGACGGACTGNTAGCGGCGGTCGGGGTTTGCCCGGAGCATCTTGCGCATCATCGCGCANATCGGGCGGGGAATGGAGCGGTCGATNGANCGCGGGTCGATGTAGCGTCCTTTCTTGATGTTCTCNAGNTTCTCCGCGGAAAGCGTCGAGGCGAACGGCTTTGCGCCGGTCATCATCTCGTACAGCATCACGCCCATGGAATANATGTCCGCGCGCTTNTCNACCGAGCGCGAGTCCGTCACCTGCTCCGGCGACATATAGGCGGGCGTGCCGAGCGTGATGCCCATTTTGGTCAGGTTGTCGTCCGTGCCGCCGCCGGTCTCCTTGTCGCCGCGCANNTCGTCGCCNTTCTCGCTCGACGCNATGCCNAAGTCGGCNAGCTTNACCTCGGCGCGGCGGGAAATGAGGATGTTCGCNGGCTTGATGTCGCGGTGGACGATTCCCTTGGCGTGCGCGTATTTGAGCGCGTAGCAGGCATCGAGGAACACGAGCAGCGACAGCTCCGTGCCGAGCGCNACCTGCTTTTCGATCACGTCGGAAAGCGCCATGCCGTCCACGAATTCCTCGACGATGTAATGCGAATTNCCCTCGATGAAGTAGTCGTACANNTGCACGATGTANGGCGAATGCAGGTCGAGCAGGATCTGCGCTTCCCGCTTGAACCGCTCGCGCACCGTGGGATTGCGCCGGATTGTCAGCTTCTTGAGGATAACGAGCCGTTTGAGCGTGGGGTGCACNGCCTTGTACACCGCGCCCATGCCNCCTTTNGCGACCAGCCCCATGATACGNTATTTTCCGATTGCCTGCGGCGTGTNGTCCGCCTGTGTTTTTTCCGCCCGTGTCTGCCGGACGGGTGCTGCTATGGTTTCGTCTGCCATGCCTTAGTCTACCGATTTTTNNNNCACATCGTCAATAATCCGCCGCCGTCATTCCTGCCGTTTCCGCGCTGAGCCAAGGTCATTTCTTCGGGCGCGACGGCGCNGACGGNCGTGGCGGACGCTGCGGGCGATCCGGCTGTGCCGCCTGCTTTTTCCGCGGCGGCTTCGCGCTCTGTTCGGGGACGGCGAAATCTGCTTCCAGATAGAACGTTTCGATCGGCTCGTAGCCGAGCGGCGCGACCAGCTCGTTCCAGTTCTTGGGCAGGCGGATTTCGGTGGTCACGTAGTCGCCGCCGGGCACGACCTGCACTTTGTTGCGGCTCGCGTCGCCCGCAATCAGCAGTGCCGTCTCGCCTTTTTTCATCGTNGCGACGGTCATCAGCCCGTCGTCCTTGACCAGCGGCTTGAGCCATTCCGGCACGGGNGTGCGCGCNGCCTGCTCCGCCTCGTCNTTTGCCAGCATATCGCAATGCTCGCCGAACGACCGCCGCCNNAACTGCTGGCTGCCCGTNTTCGCCCAGTAGTGCGCGTAGGCACGGAGCGCGAGCGGGCGGCGGGCGGTGGCAATCAGCGCGTCCTCCANNTCGTCCTTGGTNNGGTAGGNCTTTGCAAGGTCGCGCGCGACGTATTCCGTGANGAACACCGTGCGCGGGACNTGCGGNTTGGTATTTCCCAAGCCGTTCTGCTGTTTNTCNGTNATGTCGAACGCCATGATTTCCATGATTTTTTCCGCGTCGTCGGTGGCGGGCGTGATATTGTTNCCCCANGCGAGCGCNCTGCCCGCAGTAATCGTGTTCGCGTTCAGGNCGTANCCTTTCGTCACCTGATAGGGCTGCCACCCGACCCGGACACACGCCTCCTCGTCCTCGCTGAACACGAACGGCGTCAGGTATCCGAACGATCCCATGCGGTTTTCTTTCACATAATANCCGCCGACNTTCAGCATGCACAGGTCGATGAANCGNCCCAAAGCCTTGTTNGNCTTTTCGCTGATCATGCCCTGCCCNCTGTCAATGCCNAGCTGCCGCGCGAGCGGTCCGTTGAGCCACGCGAACGGACTCCAGCCGTGNGTNCTNGCGAGCGGCTTGCGCCACGNNCCGTCGTTCATGCCCTGCACGAACGCGACGCAGACCGGCATGAATTCCGGCGGCACNCCCGCCATGACCGCGTTCGCCGCGACCGTGTAGACCNTGCATTCGCGGTAGGCAAGCGCNAACGTTCCCAGCACGGCAGTGCCGTCATAATCCGTAAAGGCAAGGTNCGACCGCACTTTTTCGTCCGTGGGCGGCACGACGGGCAGCCCGTCCGTCCAGCCGTTCACCGCAAAGAAATCCTGAATCTCATCGAAATTGCCGTAATAGANGATTTCGTCGGCAGGACGCTTTCCGCCGGGNGCGTACCGCGCGATTTCTTCTGCCGTAATCGGCGACGTGAGCAGCGCCTTGACCTGCGGCCACACNACCTCGCGGGTATTTTTCTTCAGCTCATTTGCGGTATGGGAAGCGAACGCGCCGGGATANTCCGCNGCNCGCANGACGGGAACGCCCCGGTTCACGCCCGTGGAATGAATCTGNGCNACGAACGTNGGCGCGCCGACCGTCACCGTAGGAATGCCGGCGTACTCCGCGGCAATCGCCGACCCGCATTCCTTGGTCGTACACAGNCCGCACCCCGCGTTNCCGGCAATCACCGCGTCNATATGCAGCGACTGCAAGTTTTTCTGGAANGNCTTGACTTTTTCCGTCTGCCCGAACACCGAATACGGNCCTGCCGAGCCAACCTCGTCNAACANAAACACCCGCGCCGTNGGAAACGCGTCCTCAATGCAGCGTTTCAGCTCGCCGTGCGTGACCGAAGCCATGAACGACCCGCCGACAAGCGCGATCCGTTTTCCGGCAAGGGTGTCGAGCCGCGCCGCCTGCTGTATCATCGGCACGGCATGATAGCCCACGGGAGAGACGACCGCATACACCTCNCGNCNGTCGTCATCGGCAACGGGAATCGGACACGCGCCGTCCACGCACCCGTCGCCAANATCAAGCGCGAACGCCCCTGCCGCAAGCACGAGCGCGGCCGCAAAAATCATCGTNCGTTTCATTATGTTCTCCTTATNNTTGCCCGTCACANAGCGGNCGNATNTCCCGNTCCGCNTCAAAACGGCTNCCCGGCATGATGACGGCGACCTGCTCGCGGTCAGGGCTGTGAATCTGCACCAACGCACCGTCCTGCCGCACCGCGTACCGNTCGTCNGTNGGNCGATGCCCCGCAAGCCAGACGGCAGTTTTCGCGCGCTCCGCGCCCAACAACGTGCGCAGGTTTTTCCGCACGCTGCCGTCCTCAGCCTCGTCGTTCGCCGTCCAGGTCAGCCCCAGCACGACGGCGGGATGGTCACGNTACGCCATAATCTGTTTTTTGGTNTACGGCTCTTTTGGCTCAGCATGGCTCGCCACGCAGGTCGGGAACGCGGCGCAGATTGGCAGCAAATGCTCCCANACGCTCATCACGTGCAGCACNCCGTCNCCGTACCGGCTCGCCATAAAATCGTAGACCATATTGCCTTCGTCGGCGAATTTTCGGAACGGATGATTTCCCCTGCCCGATTCGTTCAGGATATTCTCGTGGTTTCCTTTCAGNAAATGGAACGCCGCNGGAAANGCGTTCTTCACCCGCANCACCATCTGAAACAGCGTCAGGTTCTCTTCCATTTCGGCGGCCATCGCCTCGTTCTCGAACTCGCCGCGCGCGTATGCGTCCCANGCGGCAAGCCACCGCGCCTTGCACCGCCGCTCGGTATGNAACAGATCGCCCACGCACACGATNCGCAGCGCATNGCTCGCNAGCGCGTCAAGTACGGTCGCNNNNCCGCCGATGCCCCATCGCGCGGGCGGAAANCNCAGCAAATGCAGGAAAAAATCGCCGCGCCCGTGCAANTCGGGAACGANGATCAGCGGCCGCTCCGGCGCGTCCGTAAAGTCAAGCAGNCCNCCNGCCGCATGACCGTCCGNCNTNGGGCGGTACGACGGGGATTCGTTTTCCAGCACGGTAATCGCCGNNTCCGTGAGCGCGAGCANNTCGTCGTGCGACGGAAGNGCNTGGGCGGCATATAATTGTCCGANTTCAGCAAGCACCGCATTCATGGGCTACGACATCATAAAGCTCGCGCTGCCCACNGTGATNTTGTCGCCCGCGTTCAGCTTGACGTACTTGTCCGGTGGAATGCGNCGGTCGTTCAGGAACGTGCCGTTGGTACTGCCGTCGTCGCGCAAAAAATACGCNTCCCGGATTTTCTGNATGATGGCATGCTGGCGGCTCACCAGCTTGTTGTCNATCACGATGTCGCAGTCGCTGCTCCGCCCGATCGTAATCTTTGCCGTCAGGCTGATTTTCTTCTTGTTGAACATCAGGTACGAAACNTGTCCGCCTGCGCCAATCCGCTCCAAATGCTGTCCCACCGCACTGGAAGACATAATCGTCGTGTCTTTCATCTTTCTCCTCTCATTCTGATGCTAGCATTTTGANGACGCTTCCGCCTCAAATGCCGCCATGTCAACAAAATTCAGGCTTGCCGCAAACAGCAGCGCACAGTTCACCTCATATTCNGCCCACAGTGCCGCCGCATACAGCCGGTCAAACGAGACAAGCCCGCGGATATCGTCCTTCGTGCCGATAATGCACTGGATCGACGACTGCTGCTTGCGNTGCCGCAGTTCCGTCAGCATCCGGGTGGCGGTATCNGGCACCGAGGCGATAAAATCGACGCGGACATGTGTGCCGTCCCGCAAAAGCGACTTGAATTCGTCGCCCAGCGCATAGCGCGCCTCCGCCATGCTGGCATGTTCCACGCCCACCGAAAGCACGCGGCGCATTTCCTTTCCGTAATACACGGTAATGCTGTCGGCGGCATACGTGCCGAGCATGTGGCGGAGCGTGTCCAGCACCGCCTTGCGCGGGTTGACGGCGAGCTGCTGTATATAGTGGCGCATATACTGCAACTCCTGCATCTCGCGCCCCTCGGCCTTTTTGCCACCGTTCTTTGCCGCCTGCGCCGCCTCGTAATCCTTAGTATGCAAGTCGTCGCGGAAGAACACGTAGCGGTCGCGCCCCTTGTCCTTCGCGCGGTACAGGCAGAAATCCGCCTTTCGGAACAATTCGTCGTAAGTCGTGCCGTTGGTCGGATAGACCGCCGCGCCGATTGAGCAGGTGATATTGATTCCCTCAAAATTGCCCTCAAATTCCTTGTGCACCTGCACCATGACGGCGCGCAGCATGCCGCGCAGGATCTGCACGTTGTCGATACCGTCAAGGATGAGCATGAATTCGTCGCCGCCGATGCGCCCCACAACGCCGTCGTTGCCAACAATCTCTTTCATTTTTGCGGCGGCACGGGCAATCACGCGGTCGCCCGCCATGTGCCCGTACAAATCGTTCACCGGCTTAAAATGGTCAAGGTCAACGATGACGAGCGCGAAACTCGTGGCGGGCTTCGACCTGATTTTCTGCTCGGCATGGCTTTCTATCGTCTTCTTGTTGTAGACCTGCGTCAGGTCATCCAGATGCAGCTCGTCAAGCAGGTTGTGCGCGTGATGAATCTGCCGGAGCGATTCGTCGGTCAGAATGCGCCCTATCATAAAACGCTCTTCGCGGCATTCGTGCATTCCCTCGCGCCGCGTACCGATAAAGCGCAGGTTTTCCATGACCGCCCCGTCCGTGCGGATNGCGCAGCGCAGTTTTACGGTAAAATTCGCGGGGAACTCCGTCAAATCGTATTCGAGCACGTCAAGNTTGTCGCTCTCCTCCGCCGGAACAAGGCCGTCCGCNANCATCTGCTTTTTCCAGGCGGCAAACGGCATCTCAAACACGGTGACCTCGCGCCCCTGCGTATAATGCGACAGCCGGAACATCGTGTCGGACATCCGGTATGAAAAAAGATACTCGTCCGTCAGNCCGAGCGCGGCGCGAACCATGCCGTTNTCTTCCGCCGCGACGCGCGCAAATTCAATCGCCTCGTAAATATCGAACAGGCGGATACGCGCCGCATAATCGCCCGGNACATTGCGNACCGTCACGAAATTGTAGCAGAACTGCCCCGTATTCCTGAACAGGTGGAACACGTCCGAACGGTTGTCGTCNCGCCCGTGCTTGCCCGTCACCAAATCGACGAACCGCTGCCGCTCGTCGGGATGCACAAAATCAATAATGCGGTCGCACTGAAAATCAAAATANGTGAAAAAATCTTTCGTCGTATCTTCCGGGACGATNCGCAAATCTTTGTCCAACAGCGCACTGCGGTTTTTTACGGTCAGTATCATGCTATGCTCCCCATGCGTCGTACTATTCTATCATATTATAAGGGCAAACGCAAAGCCTTTTCGATGTTTCTATTGACAGTAACACTGTTTCTATGTATAATAACACCATTGAGAGGTGCATTATGTCGGCAAGAACCGATTCATTGTATGTTTCCGCGCCGTGCGAGCGGTACACGCCGTTTTCGCTCGCGCGGAANATCGGCGCAAAAGTCATTCTGGAAAGCGCGTCGTTCGCGCGCGGAAAACAGCGTTATTCCATTCTGATGACCGAAGAGGCGTTCCATATCGTGCAGGACGATGACGGCATCGCCTTTCTGATTGACGGACGACGCGTGCCGTTCACGCAGGCTGCGGACNCCGCGGAGACCGTCGCGCGCGGAAGCANCAAGCCGCANCAGACCGACATTCTGGACGCGCTGCTGTACGTCGCGCAGCAGAACGACCTCTCCACCGTCACGGACGAACGCGGCGAGCGCGTGCCCAACGCCATTCCCGTNCCGGCAAGCGGCATCGGCTACCTGGGCTACGAATTCTGCGCGCGCTGCGACACGATCACGCTTGCCCCGCAGACCGACGAACTGCACGTTCCCGAAAGCGAATTCATCGCGGGGCATCTGTACATCGTGTTCGACCACTTCACCGAAAAACTGCACGTGTTCGCGCTCAACTACAACGAACACCAAATCGACCTGGCGGGCGCGCTCGCAAAGCTCACCAANCGGCTCGANGACATGGACTTCACCTACCTCGCCCCGCCCGAAGACGCCGAGCCGGTGCGCACCGTCACCGACCTCGCGCAGAGCGAGCGCGAATACAAAGAAAAAGTCCTNGCNCTCAAAAAAGAAATCGTCGCCGGAAACCTCATTCAGGCCGTGCCCTCGCGCCGACTTCAGCTGGACTGCGCCAATTCCGCGCTGGAAATATACCGCCGCCTGCGCTCGGTCAACCCGTCGCCCTATCTCGTCTACCTCGATTTCGGCGACCGGCAGCTGGTCGGNTCGTCGCCGGAAAGCCTCGTGCGCGTCCGTGACGGCATCGCGTCCATCCGCCCGATTGCCGGAACGCGCAGGCGCGGAAAGAACGCCGCCGAAGACGAAGCCTTGCGCACCGAGCTGCTGCACGACGGCAAGGAAAAAGCCGAGCACCTGATGCTCGTNGATCTGGCGCGCAACGATCTGGGGCGCGTCTGCAAGAGCGGGTCGGTGGAAGTCGTGCGCTACATGGACGTAGAATTCTACAGCCACGTCATGCATATCGTGAGCGACGTGCAGGGAACCGTGCAGGACGGCATCAAGCANATCCAAGTCCTGCGCTCGGCGTTCCCCGCCGGAACGGTGAGCGGCGCGCCAAAAATCAGCGCGATAGAAATCCTCAGCCGCCTTGAGAAGACGAAACGCCGTTTCTACGCGGGCGCGGTGGGCTACCTGCAAAGCAACGGCGACCTTGATTTCTGCATCGCCATNCGCACCGCGCTCAAGCAGGGCACGACCTGGACCTTGCAGGCGGGCGGCGGCATCGTCTATGATTCCGAGCCGGACCGCGAATGGGAAGAGACCAACGAAAAACTGGGCGCGCTCCGCTCAGTCCTTGACGGAACAAAACAGTAGGGAGCGGAGGAAAGTATGATAGTCGTCGTTGATAATTATGATTCATTCACGTTCAACGTCGTGCAGTCGCTGGAGCGGCTGAGCGGCGATACCGTGACCGTCGTGCGCTCAAAGGAAACGTCCGTCGCGGACATCGAGTCGCTCAAGCCGGATTACCTCGTCATCAGCCCCGGACCGGGAACGCCCTCCGAAGCCGGCATCTCAATAGAAGCCATCAGGCATTTCGCGGGAAAAGTGCCGATTCTGGGCATCTGCCTGGGACATCAGGCGATCGCGCAGGCATTCGGCGCGACCATCGTGCAGGCGAAATACATCCGCCACGGCATTGTGGAAGAAATGGACTTTGACGGGCGCGGGCTGTTCCGCATCATCGGGAAAAGCGGCTCGTTCACGCGCTACCATTCGCTCGTCATCGACGAAAGCACGCTGAGCGGCGACTTTGAGGTGACCGCCCGCGCGAAAGACGGCGACATCATGGGCATCCGCCACAAGACGCTCCCGATTGAGGGCGTGCAGTTCCACCCGGAAAGCATTGCCTCGCAGGCAGGGGACGACCTGTTCCGCGCGTTCCTGCATTACCGCCGCGAAAACCTGCCCGTCGCGCAGTACCTGACGCAGCTCATCGACGAAAAGCAGCCGCTCACCCGCGCGCAGTCCGCGCTCTTCATGGAAAACCTGACCGACGGCACGTTGGACGAAAAAGTGACCGCCGCAATCCTCACCGCCATGAGCGCGCGCGGGCTTCCCTCCGCCGAAGAAATGGCGGGCTGCGCGGAAGTCCTGCTCAAAAAGAAAACGCCGTTCCCGCTGGAAAACCACGGGCTTGCGGAAATCGTCGGGACGGGCGGCGACTGCAAGGGCAGCTTCAACATCAGCTCGCTTTCGGCAATCGTCGCGGCAAGCTGCGGACAGCCCCTGGCAAAGCACGGCAACCGCGCCGTCTCGTCAAAGTCAGGCGCGGCGGATTTTTTTGAGAGTCTCGGCATCAAAATCATGGCTTCCCCCGAAAAAACGGCGGAGCTGGTCAGGCAGACCGGCTTCGGCTTCCTGATGGCGCCCGTCTACCACGCCGCCATGCGATTCGCCGCCCCCATCCGCAAGGCACTCGGCATCAAGACGATTTTCAACGTGCTCGGACCGCTCCTGAATCCCGCCGGGGCGGAATATGAAGTGCTCGGCGTGTACAGCCCCGCCCTGCTGGAAGACTACGCGCGCGCCGCAAAATCCCTGGGCGCAAAACGCGTCATGGTCGTCGCCAGCCGGGACGGATTCGACGAAATCAGCCCCTGCGTTCCCACCGACGTGTTCCAGATCAACGAGGACGGCAAGGCATACCGCTACACGATCGAGCCGGAAAAATACGGCATCACCAACATGCGCGCGGACGAACTTGCCGGAGGAAGCGGCGCAGAGAATGCCGCGATTGCGCGCGAAGTGCTTGACGGAGGCGGTCGCCCGGCAATCAAGGCGGCAGTCGCGCTGAACGCCGGCGCGGTGCTGTACATCAGCGGCAAGGCGCGTACTATCAAAGACGGCTACGAAAAAGCCGCCGCCGCCATCGAAAACGGCACGGCGCGCGCAAAACTCGCGGACATCATCCGGGCAAGCGAGGCATTGGCATAAGCAGGAGCATTCTATGCACGACATCTTACAGGCAATCACCGACCGCCGCCGCGCAGACATCGCCGCGCTCGGCTGTACGCTCGGCGCGACCGTCCCCGAACGGCGCACCCGTGCCGCGCCCGTGCCGTTCATCGCGCAGAAAGGCGTCGTCCTTGAAATAAAGCGCGCGTCCCCCAGCAAAGGCGACATCGCCCCGCACCTTGACGCGGCGCAGACGGCACGGCAGTATGCCGCCGCCGGAGCGGCAGCCATTTCCGTGCTCACCGAACGCCACTGGTTCAAAGGCTCGCTTGACGACTTGCAGGCAGCCGCCCGCGCCGCGGACGAATACGCCCGCCAGAACGGTACGCCGCGCGTCGCCATCCTGCGCAAGGATTTCCTGCTCACGCCCGACGAAATCGACGTCGCCTACCGCGCGGGCGCAGATGCCGTCCTGCTCATCGCCCGGATNCTCTCCGCCGACGAGCTGACCGCCATGGCACAAGCATGTGCGCAGCGCGGCATGACGGCGTTCATCGAAGTGCGCCACGCGGGCGACCTGCAAAAACTTGCCGCCGCCGCGCAAAAAGTACCGCCCGCGCACATCGTGTGCGGCGTGAACGCGCGCGACTTGCAGGATTTTTCCATCGATTTGCTCACGCCCGCCCGAATGCTCTCGCGTATCAAGGCGATACTCGGTCCTGACGCGCGGTGCATTTTTGAAAGCGGCATCCGAACGCCCCAGGCAGCACGGTTTGCCGGCAGCCTCGGCTTTACGGGAATGCTGCTGGGCGAAGCCGCCGCCCGCAACCCCACCGACGCGCGCGCGCTGGTAACCGCCTTCGTGGACGCACCGCCCACGCAAAACGCCGCGCAATGGCGGGAATTCGCGGAAAANCCGCGCGAAAAACCGTCCGTCAAAATCTGCGGGCTGACCAACCTCGCCGACGCGCGCAAGGCCGCAGCACTGGGCGCGGATTTTCTGGGATTCATTTTCTGGGCTGATTCCCCGCGCCGCGCCGACGAAGCCACCGTGCGCCACATCAGCAGTGAAATCCGCGCACAGGCGCGGCAATCGGGAACGCCCGCGCCAAAGCTGGTCGGTGTCATCGTGGACGCGGACAGCGACGACGGCAAGACCGTGCGCCGCCTCGTGCGCGAAGGCGTACTCGACTTCATACAGCTGCACGGCTGCGCGGACGCATTCTTTGCCACGCCGGACACCGACCTCGCCCATTACGCCGTGGTCAACGTAAGCGACGAAACCGACCTCGCGCACATCGACGCGCTCCGCCTGCGCGGCGAGCCGCGAATCCTCATCGACGCAAAGGCAGGGCTGCTGCCCGGCGGAACGGGCAAGCGCATTGCGGACGCGCTCGTGGAAAAAGTCGCCCGCAAAACGCGCCTGTGGCTTGCCGGCGGCATCACGCCGGAAAACGTCCGCGCCGTCTGCGACACGTTCCGCCCCGAGCTGATCGACGTGGCAAGCGGCACCGAATCCGCGCCCGGCAAAAAAGATGCCGCCAAACTGGAAAAACTCTTCGCCGAACTCAAAAAATAACCGATTTTCGGCAGAAAAAACTTGATNTATTGGCGCGCACGTCCGATAATCATCTTAGATTAACGGCAACCAATACGGTGATGCCACATCTTCAGCAAAGTCATTAAGATTATGTTCCGCATCCGGGGCATAATTTAATGGCTTTTTTTGTTTTTACCGNCCCGACACCCTTTTCCCGATAGCTGTATCCACGCCGAGCAACGTTCGCTCGACATTGAGCAATACCTGCTCGACNTTGAGCAACGTNNGCTCGACATTGAGCAANACNTGCTCGACATTGAGCAACGTTCGCTCGACNTTGAGCAATGCCTGCTCGACATTGAGCAACGTCTGCTCGACATTGAGCAACACTTGCTCGACATTGAGCAACATTCGCTCCACATTGCGCAATGACTGCCCGACACGAAAAAAGAACCGAAATCTACCGACCGATACAAAACGGATGCGCCCGCTTTTTCGCCCCATTGACACGGCACGGCACTTGTGGTACAATGTTACTATAAATAGAAACACCAAAGGAACTATCATGCCAGTATCAACCGATGGATTTTTTGACACCTACGGCGGAAANTATGTCGCCGAAGTATTGCGCCGCCCGCTTGACGAACTTGCCGTCGCCTTCAAAGAAGCGATGGCGGACAANGCATTTTCGGACGAACTCGCCGTCATCCGCCGCGATTATATCGGCCGCGAGACACCGCTCTATTTTGCCCCCACGGCGACAAAACTGCTCGGCGGCGCGCAGATTTACATTAAACTGGAAGGCTTGGCGAATACCGGCGCGCATAAAATCAACAACGCGATCGGCCAGTGCCTGCTCGCAAAGCGCATGGGTAAAAGACGCATCATTGCCGAAACGGGCGCGGGACAGCACGGTCTGGCGACGGCGGCGGCGTGCGCAAAGCTGGGGCTTGACTGCACGGTGTACATGGGCGAAATCGACGTGCGCCGCCAGCAGCCGAATGTGGCGGCCATGGAACTNTACGGCGCGACCGTGCAGCCCGTCACGTCGGGAAGCCGCACGCTCAAAGATGCCGTGAACGAAGCCATGCGCGACTGGGCAGCGCACCCCGACACCACGCATTACGTGCTGGGCAGCGCGCTCGGACCTGCCCCGTTCCCCGACATCGTGCGTGAATTCCAGAGCGTCATCGGCCGCGAAGTCAAAAAACAGGCGGCGGAGCGCGGCATCAANATCGGCGCGATGGTCGCCTGCGTGGGCGGCGGCTCGAACGCCATCGGATTTTTTGAGCCGTTCATCAACGAGACNGAACCGCGGCTCATCGGGGCTGAGGCAGGCGGCATCGGTCCGAACGTCGGCGAAAATGCCAGCCGCATGACGGGGAACGCCGCCCGCGACGGCATCCTGCAAGGATACAAAAGCCGTTTCCTGCTCGACGAGGACGGGCAGGCACTGCCCACGCGCTCCATTTCGGCCGGGCTGGACTACTGCGGCATCGGTCCGCAGCTCGCCGCGCTCGGTCGCTCCGGCCGCATTGCATTCACGTCGATTCTGGACGAGGACGCGCTTGCGGCAGTCCGTTTTTTTGCCAAAAACGAGGGCATTTTGTTCGCGCTGGAGAGCGCACATGCGGGGGCGGCGGCGATGAAAATCGCAAAAGAAATCCCCGCCGATCAGGCAATCGTCATCAACATGAGCGGACGCGGCGACAAAGACGTGTTCATCACCAGCCCGGTGTTCCGCCCGCAGAAATGGCTCGACTTCCTGCATGCCGAAATCGAACGACTGGAAAGCAACAAAGACATCCACGACGCAAAAATCATGGGAAGCGCACAATGACGGCACTCATCACCGGGGCATCCGGCGGAATCGGCGCGGAACTCGCTCGGCTGTTCGCCAAAGACGGCATCGACCTGCTCCTTGTCGCCCGCACTGCCGAAAAACTGCTTGCNCTTCAGTCAGAACTGGAGGCAGACTGCCACGTTTCGGTCTCGGTGCTCGCAAAAGACCTGAGCGAAGACGGCGCGGCACAAGCAGTCTTTGATTTTGCGCAGGCGAACCATATTTCCGTGGACGTGCTCGTCAACAACGCAGGCTTCGGCGACTGGGGATTCTTTGCAGAAAGCGACCTTGCCAAACAACGGCAGATGATTCAGCTGAACATCGCCGCGCTCACCGAACTCACCCGCCTGTTCCTGCCCGCAATGATCGCGCGCAAAAACGGTCGCATTCTGAACGTCGCCTCGGTCGCATCGTTCATGCCGGGCGCGAAGATGTCGGTCTACTATGCCACCAAGGCATTCGTGCGTTCCTTTTCCGAGGCGCTTTCCGTCGAACTCAAAAAAATGAAATCGGGCGTACTGGTCACCGCGCTCTGTCCCGGTCCGGTCAAAACAGAATTCTGGAACAGGGCGGAAGCAGAATCATCGGGTCTGTTCAGGCATTTCTTTTTCGCTGACAGCGCGTCGGTCGCCCGGTACGGCTACCGCGCAATGAAAAAAGGCAAAACGCTTGCCATTCCGGGGCTTTCCGTCCGCATTGCCGTCGCGCTTGCCAGGATTTTGCCGCGCGCATTCGTGCGGAATCTTGTCTACGCGGCACAAAAATAACAATCCATTTTCCATAGGAGCGAAATATGACAAAGATAAAACTGATGAGCCACTTGGTCGCCGGGTATCCCACCGACGAGATTGCGCTAGAAGCGGCACGCGCCCTCATTCGCGGCGGCGCGGACATCTTGGAAATCCAGTTGCCTTTCAGCGATCCCAGCGCAGACGGACCGGCAATCCAGACCGCCTGCACACAGGTTTTGCGTCGTCACTACCGTACCGCAGACGGATTGCGCTTTATCGGACAGATTCACCAAGAATTTCCCCAAACGCCGCTCTACCTGATGAGTTACGGAAGCCTTATTTATACGCCCGGCATTGAAGCATTCTGCAAGAAAGCCGCAGCGGTGGGCGTGAAAGGCATGATTATTCCCGACCTGCCGTTCGATTTTGACGAAGGATTGTCCGCCGCCTGCACGGCAAACGGTATGCTGTCGATTCCCGTCGCCGCCCCGTCAATGAGCGCGGAACGACTCCACAAACTTGCCCACGCAGGATACCCGTACATCTACTGCGCCCTGCGCACGGGCATCACCGGCACGGACACGACCATCGACAAGCCAACACTGGATTTCCTTGCAAAAGCAAGCGAGGGCGGAGCTAAAATCTACGGCGGATTCGGAATCTCAAACGGCAAACAGGCAAAAGCACTCGCACCGTCCGTAGAAGCAGTCGTCGCCGGTAGCACGTTCGTCCGCATCATCACCGAAAAACAGCATGATAAAACAGCCCTCGCCGCCGCCATAGAGACAAAGGCAAAGGAACTGACCGGACAGGAAGTGTAAAAAGTCACAGGATAAATCCTGCGTACGTACATGACGGCGATGAAGCCGGTGGCGCAGGCCTGAAGCCGGAGGGCAGGAAGAAAGGAGGCCCGACCGGGCACGGGCGGGCCATTTCCGCGGCGGGGCCGGGACAAGGGGCGGCCGCT
>JAAVAM010000042.1 GCA_014804085.1 Treponema sp.
TAAATAGTGTTGCCCTGCCGAGTTTTGCGTTCACGAGGTGTTACACGCTGTACTGAACACCTGCCACATACTTGCAGAAAGATTCCGCAAGGCTTACAGAATCTTTCTGCAAGCCTTGCAGCATTCTTGTGAGAGGGTTGCGCAATCCTCTCACAAGCCTTATACCATTCTCCTCAAAGGCTTTTGGAAAATCCTCGCAAGCCTTGTATGAAACTGGCATAGGTCTCTCCGCACAGTTCCGCCTCGTCCATCGTTTCTAGGCAGCTTATGATTAGTGCTATGGTCATTTTGTCGCTCCGTTAAATATAATTTCTCACAGCCCAACCAGCATATTTTTCCATAACGAATTTTTCGCTTTCATCTAATGAAATTGAATAATTTTTGTCCAAAATTTCTGACGGGAATATATAATCCTTACCTTGTATGTTTACCCATATATCAACACCTAAGAATTTGTCCACGTTTACCGAATTTGGTATCGCATTTGAAGGATCGTTAAAAACAAGTCTTTTTTCTGAAATAGAATACTCTAAATCATGACAAGCACATCTTCTCAAAACATTCACTTTTGGACACGGTTTTATATCAAAAAAAGAGTGTTCTATATCATCTTTAAATTCCGACAAATAGAAATGCTCTTTTATGAGTTCATAAAAATTTCCTAAAAGTAACTCTTGATATTTTTCGCTATAATTGTTTTCATAAAGAAAAACAAATTCGTAAATTATTTTTTCAAGCAAAAAATATGCATCTTTGTCAAATTTCAAAAAAAAGTCAGTATTGAGATGTTTATACCTGATTTCTACAATATTCCCATTACATTTCATCGAGTTTTCATTATGCGTTTCTGCATTCCTAATCAATTTTGAAATACGATAGACATTCTTAAAGATTTTATTTACTTCTGACTGTTTTGGCAATTTTTCATACTTGGCTCTAAAACTAGTTTTAGATTTTTCTTCAAAGTTCTTAATGGCATCTTTCAAAAGAGAATCTAAATTTTTAAAAAGAGCCCCTATTTTGCCAATCTGTTTTTCATCTTCCAAACCAATTGAATCTTGTATAGTAGCATGAAATTCACTTTCACCCTTTTCATTTATATGAAGATCATCCCTAGATAACTTTTTTACTGAAAGTCCATCTGTTTTAGTTAAAAATTCTTTTGCCGTCATACAAACCTCCTGTACTTGCGCTATAGTGTCACCCATCACTCCGCCAGCTCCCTTACATCCACGCCGAGCGCGTCCGCCAGCCTTATGCCATCGCTTATACGCGGCTCAGTCCCGAACTGGCGCATCGAAGAGACCGTCGTCTCCGCCTTGCCCATCGTCCTCGCGATGGCGCGGTATGTGAGATTCTTCTGCTGCCTGTAAATCTCAACCTTGTCCCAAAACGCCGTCTTGGAACTTTCGCATTTTCTCACAGACCGTCCCCTGTCCATCTTGCAGTTTCCACGCGCTCATATCCCAACTCCACCATGCTCACAACCTCGTCGCACACGTCGCCGATGAACACGCCTCGTCCGCCTTCCGTCACGCAGCGCAGCTTTCCGCTCCAGTCCGAATTTGCATCGCCATGAGAAAATCGGCACTGATAGACTAGCACGAAGTCATACTCGCGCAGGCGTGATTGCAACAGTTGCACGAACTGCCAGTCCATCGACCCGCAGACCATGATTTCTTCCTCGCGCCAACTTCCGCCCTCGCTACTGGTGAGAAAGTCCTTGAAATCCACGAGGCTCTTCTGCATTCCCTCCGAAAGGTCTACCGCCCCGACAAGAATTGCGTATCGTGTCATCTCTAATTCATTTCTTTAGATTTTGAATTACAATCTTAGAGATTGTATCAACACAGTATACATTCTGTTAGATTTTATGTCAAGCAAAATAACATCTTATAGTATGTTCATGGACATTGACAAAGAAAAGTTTTATGAATATGAAAAGACTTTTTGCGACAGGCTTAGATTTTTGCGAAACGGCAAGGGAATTTCGGCGCGTGAAATGAGCATCGCGCTCGGGCAAAACGTGAACTACATCAACTTGATTGAAAATGGAAAGCGGCTTCCGTCTTTGCAGGGCTTTTTTTCGATTTGCACATACCTTTCGATCTCGCCGAAAGATTTTTTCAGTGAGACGAATGAAAAAAGACTGGACTCAAAACACATGCCCGGAATCTTTGCGCACCTAAACAGGGAACAACTTTTTGCGATAGCACAGATGATACGCACATTCATCGGGGAATAAAATTTGACATGTAATCCGTGCGGGGCTGTTATCTTCGTAACAAAGATACTATTCGGGGCTATGCGCCGACGACTTCGACCTGACCGTACTCGCAGAGCGCGTCCGCCACATGGGCATGCTCAAGCAGCTCCAAGTCTTTGCCCCGTTTCTTGTAGATGCGGATTTCGCCAAAGCCCGTCCCACCGCCGAGCACTTTGAGCAGCTTGCGCTCGCCTTCGGGGGCTTCGTAGTCGCGCACGAACATCTCCGCCGTCTTGCAGAAAATATCCACGTCAATCACCAGACGCTTGCGGTGCACGCTGACCGTCCAGTGCAGTTTTTCGCCGTCAGCGTCAGGCGGCATAGGCGAGCAGTCATGGATTTCGGTAAAGCGGTCGAACGGGGATTTTTTGTGGATGCACAGCTCGTCGCCCTCAAGATTGACGTACAGCCGCAGCGCACCCTCAAATTCGCCGCTGATGGCAAAACACGATGAAGCAAGCGACTTTCCCGTGATGAGGCTCGTCAGGTTCGACGAGGAGATGTGCAGCGACGGGGAATTGAGCGACCCACCCCAGCTGCGGTCAATATACCCCGACGATTTCCGCGGGGAGACGACGTATTCCACGCCGTCAATATGCACCACCCCCGCAAACATCGCCTTTGCGCCGCCCGCAATCCAGACCGTCCCGTTCTTCTTGTACAGCGGCGCGGACGAAATGACTTTCTCATAGCGCAACGCCCAGTCCATCACGCCGCTTGAGCACAGCAGTTCGGGACGCTCGCGGATTTCGGACGGCGCGACGCGGACTGCCCCCGTTATCCTGTCCGCGCCGAACGTGCAGTTTGACACGACGAATTCGGCTTCATTTTTATGCCAGGACAACTTGCTCGCCGCAAAAAAGGCATTCAGCTGCTTGCCGTCCGCCCCGAACACGCCTGCCTTGACCAGCGCATACGACGGCTGCACGGCAAGCTCCGCGCCCGCGTTCTCCGCGGAAACTGTCCCGGCAAGCGCGTACTGCAAGTCCGCCTCCGAAAACGAAAGCCGCGATTTCTGAGCCAGCACCGGCTCTTTTGGGGAGACGGCAGGATTTACCAGATATAATTCGACAAAAAAAGCGCGCTCCTCGCCCGTCGTCTTGCTCGCGCCGACGAACGCATAACGCCAGCGCTCAAAACCGTTATGGCACAGTTTCCCGCGCAACAAATAATGATCGTATCGCTGATACTTTTTCGCCTTTGCCATAACGGAAACCCTTTCTCACGAAATCAGTTGAAGAACGGCTTGAGCGCCTTGTTGAAATCGGTCTTTTCTTCGGGGGCATTGCTGTCAAGCCATTCAAAGCTTTCCACGGCGGCGCGCTGCATGTGCTCGTACCAAATCTGGTACACTTCCATATCGAACGTATCCCCCGGATACGGCGCGCCCTGCACGCCGGAAACCAGCTGGCGCAACATCTGCACACATTGTTCGTATTTTTTGCTCATAACAAATCCTCCCTGAAAACGCGGCATTGCGGATACCGCATTCGTTCCTGCTGCTGATCCTCATCATCCCGTATCGTCATATTATACAGGCAATCGGATAGTTTTTCCAGTACCCCGGCTGTTATTTCCGCAAATTATTGCGCGTTGCTTCTGCCCCCTGGCGAATTCTGCCAGCCGGACGAACGCCGCCTGCAATTCCTGCGGGGTCGCGGACAGCATCGCGCGCACTTTTTCCTCGCGATCCACGTCGCTCACGGCGTAAAGCATGCGGAGCAGTCCCGTCGCGCCGCGTCCGTGCGGCGAACGCGGCTGAATATTCCCTGAGTACGCCCCGACCACAGCACGCTCTACCTCTTCCGCGTCGAGCAGCAGCCGCGCGCATTCCTCAAGGCAGGCATTGAACACGTCCGCTGATTTATGCGGCGTGGGATCGCGGTACGTGCTGAACACGAGCGACCGGGAAAGCGGCTCGGTATAGCAGAACGCGCCATACGCACCGCCGATCGTGCGCAGTTTTTCCCACAGGAGCGTATTGGAAAGCCAGTGCGCGCAGACTTCTTCCAGCGCGGCTTCTTTCGTGCCGTACAGCGAGCAGGGCGTGCACTGCGCCGCAAACCCCACCTGCGACGAGGCGGTCAGCACTTCCGTCCCGTCCGCCCCCAAATCAGTCAGCGCGACAAACGATTCCGTGTCCGCCGCCGCAGGCGGCTTGAGCGACCGCAGCCCCGCGCGCCGCACGAATTCCGCGAGCCGTTCTTTTACGCGGGCAATGCCGCTCGCCTCCGCCGTAACGTGCACGAACGCGCCGCCCGCCTTGACGTCGGCGAACAGCGCGCGCAGCCGTTCCGCAACCGCCGCCGCATCGTCCTTTGGCAGCCGGTGGAGCGTGAACAGCAGCGTCAGCCCGTTCCAGATTTCGTCCACGGCTTTGGTGCGCGAGGCAGTCCGCTTGGTACGGAGCGAAACATAGTCGTGCCCGTCGGGAATGACCGTCGCGTCGATGTCGTTGCGCAGCTCATTGATGATGTCCTGCACGCGCTTCGTGTCGCGGAAATCCGTCTGCGCGATGCAGTCGGAAAGCAGGTCGAGCGCGGGGGCGCATTCTTTTTCGAGCATTCCCATGCGGTAGACCAGCCATTCGCGGCTGACCCATGCCGTGCGGCCGGCGGCGATTTCTTTGGTCCGCGCGGATTCGCTTGTGTCCGACACGAGCAGGGTTACGGAAATGCCGCCCGTGTGCAACGCCGTCTGTTCTGCCGCCTGCGACCAGTCCAGTCCGCCCCAGCCCACCTCGGTCACGCTTTCGGCAAGAACCGGCAAAAGCGGATAGTCCTGCGCGGGAAGCACGTCCGTGGGAAAGCCGACATCGACGTAGACAATACCGTTGGTATGCTCGCAGTTGGTGAACAGCGGGAGCGGCTTTCCGTCCGTGCCCTCTATCGTGCCGATGTCTGTCGCAATAGTGTCCACGAGCGGCGTACCGTCCTTCAGAAAATCCGCCGGCTTGATGTGCGGCAGACACGTGTCGTCCTCGCTCCTGCTCTGAAACGCATGGAGACGGTCGTTTGCCGCGCGCACGGCAGCGGTGTCCGTCTTTTTCAGCAGGGCGGCAATCAGCTGCTGTTCGGCTTTTTCGCGGCGGCGCGTGTACGCTTTTGTCGGCGTGACCACCACGAGCGAGCGTTTTTTATTCTCCAAAAGCAGTTCCGTAATCAGCCGCTCAAGGTAGCCTTTCTGCGCGCGGATTTTCTGCGCGATGCGGTCAAACGTCGCGCGCAGGCGGAACGATTTT
This sequence comes from Treponema sp., assembly GCA_014804085.1. GTDB lineage: Bacteria > Spirochaetota > Spirochaetia > Treponematales > Treponemataceae > Treponema_D. The sequence goes on from JAAVAM010000042.1 coordinate 5,508, forward strand.
TGCAGGTCGTGCCCATACAGCCACGCGTATATCGGGCGGTTCATCAGGCGCAGCGCATACGGACCGTGCGCGCGCTTGATCTCGCACTGCGCATACTCCATGCTCATCAGCGTCGCGTCGATGTCACCCTGCGGAATGCCGTCCCGGGCAAGCGCGGAAAGCGTGTCGAGCACTACCTGCTGCACACGCTGCTCGCTGCCCTTTTTCACGCCGCGCAGTCCGACCGTCAGCATATACTGGTACAACGAGCCGTCCAAGCCCGTCTGCGGCGCGATGTCCTCGCCCAGTCCGCTTTCGAGCAGGGCTTTTTGCAGGGGCGAACCGTCATGGTTGAGCAGGATGCCCGCGAGCACCTGGTACGCGAACGAAGTCTCGGCATCGGGGCAAGGACCGAACAGCCAGCTGACCAGCACGGTGCGCTTGCCCGACTCCTCCCCGCCCGCAGGCCCTTCGCCGTACACCGTCACCGGCTCGGCAAGGGGCGCGGGCGTGACGGCCTGCACGAACGACGCGACGAGCGACTGCCGAGCCGCGTCCGTCGTCCGCGCAGGATACTTCCGTTGCAGGCGGTCAAGGAACTGCGCCTGCAAGAAATCCAGCTGCGTCTCCGTGGGAATGTTGCCGTACAGAAAGACGAGGCAGTTGTCGGGACGATACCACTGCCGGTGGAAGGCGACCAGCTCGTCATGCGTGAGCGTGGGAATCGCCAACGGGTCGCCGCCGGAATCCTTTTCGTACACGCTGCCTTTCAGCAGGCTGAGCGAGGCGATGTCCGCCGCGACGCTCTCAAACGACGAATAGCTGCCTTTCATCTCGTTGTAGACCACGCCCTGCACCGACGGCGTGCCGCGCTCGTCCAGCTCCAGCCGGTGCGCCTCCTGCATGAAAATCTCCGGGTCGAGCCGGGGAAAGAACACCGCGTCGCCGTACACGCCCATCAGGTTGAAATAATCCGCCCTGACCATTGAGCTTGCGGGGAACACCGTGCGGTCGGGGTACGTCATCGCGTTCAGGTACGTCTTGACGCTCTGGTTCGACAGCCGGATAAACGGGTCTTTGAGCGGAAACCGCTCCGAGCCGCACAGCACCGAATGCTCAAGGATATGCGCCGCGCCGTCCGCCTTCTGGTTGGGCGTGCGGAACGCGAACGCAAAGAGATTCTCCTCGTCGTCGTTCAGCAAATGGAACACCTCAAGCCCGCTCTCGTGCCGCAGGTGAATGCCGACTGCGTGGTAGTCCACCACGGGAAACACGCTCAGGACGGAGAACGCGCCGTGCGTNCCGCCCGCCTTCAAATTCGTTTTTGTCTCAGACATAGATTTCATCNTCCCGTCCTTTGATGACCATCACGCCGTCCTCCCAGGCGCGGCGCATCGTGCTGAAAAACTGCGACGTGACCCGCTCGCAGTCGCCGCGGCGCATGGGNTTGCGCGCCTGCTCCTCGTCCAANATGATGGCNGCGCGGTTCTGGCTCACGTTGCCCAGGATTTTNNNGCGGAATCCGTCGTCCTTTCCCGCAATCAGGAGCGCAAGCTCGCCGTCGCCCATNGTCCGCAGNAGCCCCTGCACGTAGCGGTCGTCCGCGCGCAGCACGTCGTCGCCCGTAAANAGCCGCTCGCGCANNTCCGCGCCAAGGTCGGGATCTTGCTCCGACAGNCGCGACAGGATTGCCTCCTCGTCGCNNGGCGACAGCTGCTTGAGNATCTGCGTGAGCGCGGCGCGCCCGTCAATGCCGTCCGACTGCTCCACCGCANGCGCGCTGAGCTTCTCGCGCATCGCCGCGTCCACGCGCCGCACCACGTCGGGGCTGACCGTCTTGAGCCGGGCAAGCCGCATGACGACATCTTTCCGCTCNCNGTCGCCCAGTCCCGTAATCACGGCGGCGGCNGTCTTNGCAGGNAGNTGGCTCAGNACAAGCGCGCGCACCGCNCCGCCCTCGTCCCGCANCAGCAGGGCGACTTTNTCCGCNTCCGCNTCGGNAAGGTACTCGAACGGCTTTCCGTCGGCGAACGGCACGGACTTTTGCAGCACCGCCGCCGCCTTNTCCGCGCCGAACGCCTTNTCCAGCATCGCGCGCGCCGTCTCCACGCCGCCGTCCTCGCGCGCTTTCTGCATGAGCGACTGGAATTCCGCCAGGATNGCCGCCGCCTCNTCCGGCTCGACCCGCCGGATNGACGCAAGCTCNGGCACNATTTTCTCNATCTGNGCCTCGCCCAGGTGCGGCATGATCTTTGCCGCCTCGTTCTCGCCNATCAGCANCAGGAATTTCGCCACGCGGCGGTAGACGCTCTCCNTGCCGTCCGCCGTCCGCGCGGGAACTTTGAGCAGCCCGCCCTGCGCCAATGCCTTTGCCGCCGCCCGTTCCGAGCGCGCGCGGTCAATCGCGTCCGACACCGTGCTGTTTATCGTGCTTCCCCGGTACAACGAGCGCTGTTTCTCCGAGCGCCCCTCGTCCCCCGCCGCCGTGGGCGCAGGCACTTTCTCCAGACGCGAAAGGAACGCCGCGTTCAGCGCCCTATCCCGCGCGTCGCCGTCCTTTGCCCGCTCGCAGTCGGACTTCGCCATGTTCTGATACGCCCGCAAGCCCCTGTCCTGCAAATTCATGGGAACAGTATAGCGGAAAGCGCGGACTTTTTCCACTGCGGCGCAAAGGACAACACAAGCCGCCCGTGAGGGGCGGCTTGTGTTGGTTTAGGGAATGCCTATGTTAGTTGCCACTGCCTGATGAACTGTAGTGGATAGTTGCGTTGAATAAATTAAGCTTGTCGCCCTCAATTGCCTCCCACTGATTTATCGTGCCTCCGTAGAACACATTCAAAAGTCCGCTACACCCATAGAATGCACCTCCTTCGATTACTTTCACGCTAACAGGGATAAATACGCTCGTAATCGAATAACAACTATTAAATCCCCAAGTACCAATCTCTGTAATACCATCAGGGATCTCCAAACTTGTAGGAAGAGCGGTCTTATCACAATCCGTTATCTTCGTACCTTGTACTCTAAGATATGAAGGAAGATTTTTAGGGGTGTCCAAACACAAGACAGATAGATTTGAGGGAAAATCGTATTCTTCATACTTAACATTCCGCCATTCTGCTGTTGTACCACCGTAATATACAACTAAACTTGACGGACAAGACCCGAATAATCCATAACCAATTGACATTACACTGTTCGGAATACTCACGCTCGCAAGTGAATGACAACTCTCGAATGCATATATACCGATTTTCGTTACACCGTCAGGGATAACTATGCTTGTAAGCGACGTACAGTCTCGGAACGCACTCTCACCGATTTCCGTAATGCCATCAGGAATACTAAGGTCTATAGGAAGTATGCCCCTGTTGCAACTTGTTATTACCTTACCTTGCACTATGAGAGACTCATGAAGCACCGGAGTATCTGAACACTTAACAGTTATGTTTCTAGGGAAACTGTATTTATCATTTACAATATTCTGCCATTCTGATGACGTACCATCGTACTGTATAACTAAATCTGACGAGTAAAGCTCAAACGCTCCATAACCAATTGATATTACGCTGTTCGGAATCCTCACGCTCACAAGTGACTGACAGCCTCTGAAGGCAAAGTTGCCGATTTCTATCACGCCGTCAAGAATGGTTACGTTCCTAAGCGAATCACAATCTGCAAATGCATATTCGCCAATGTATGTCACGCTATTGGGTATGATTATGTTCGTGAGCGCAGTGCAACTTTGGAAAGCTTCACTACCAATTTTCGTTACGCTGTCAGAAAGTTCCACATTCGTAAGCTGTCNGCAATAGTAGAATACACGAGCATCAATTTCCGTGATGCCTTTTGGTATTTCAAGTTTCGCAGGAACATTGTCCCTATCACACATNGTTATTGTCGTGCCTTGCACTACAAGAGACTTGTCCACCGTAGGAGTATCTGAACACAAGACGGTTATGTTCCTTGAAATGACGAATTCGTCATATTCGTCGTATTTGTCGTTATAAGAGTTGATTTTTTGCCACTCGGTCGTCGTGCCACTGTAATGTATAACCAGCTTTGAAGGGCGGTCGTAGTTCCAGTTATTGGGGAACGCGCCGCTACCAATTTCCGTCACGGTGGNGGGAATGCTTACGCTCGTAAGCGAATTGCACTCTNCGAATGCATATTCGCCAATTGTCGTCACGCCATCGGGAATAACCACGCTCGTAAGCGCGGAGCAATAACTGAATGCGCTGCCGCCGATTTCCGTCACGCTGCCGGGGATTTCCACATTCGCAAGGTTTCTGCAATTAGAGAATGCGCCAATGCCTATTGACTTTACGCCATCCGGGATAACGATAGTCTTCGACGGACAGTCCTGAAACGCCCAGTTGCTGATTGCCGTTACGCCGTCAGGAATGACAAGGTTTTCGGGAACGCCATTCCNGTAGCGCTTCACTGTCGTACCGTCCACAGAAAGATACTGGGGAAGCTTGACGCATGGCGAGCCGTCGCTGTTTTCGATTTTGTCAATCGTACACGTTCCGCCGTTNACCGTAACATTGATATTCGAGTAAGCGATGTTGCTCGTGTCGCCGGAGATAGCACCAATTGCAAAGTACACCTTGCCGTTGTTATTGACAAGNGTCTTATAGTCAATGCTNTTATGNGTACCGACGACCGTACCCGAAGAATCGATAATCGCAAAAGTAAGTTGTTTTTCNAGCAGCGTTGCCCTGAACGTNTANGGAACATTTACGCTACAAAGTTTCGGTTTGTTGTCCTTATTCAGCCCAAGCGTTGAGNCATCTTTCCANCCCCAACCATTNTCTTTAGGCTCACCGGTATCTTTATCCACGGCTTTTGTACCGCCAAAATAGCGAATTGAACTCGCAGTAGTTGCAAAGCAATAACTGTCAACAGACCCGTCATCTTCCACTTCAATGAGACCGATGCCCATTTTGCCAACCGCTTCATTTACGATGACTACCGCTGTCAATTCTGCCGTGTCNTTGTCCAAATCAATCTCAAGCGGATANTACAGGTAAGAACCNTTATAGCCAAAATCACTCAGCCCACCGGCGGCATCAAAATCCCGACCTACGCAAGTTGCAGTCAAACGATACAGNGAGGTGTTNTNCANCNTAAAGCTCGGCTTCGGTATTCCTACCACATCGCCATTTGAACTGCCNCCGTCCGTTTNNATATCACCNTCNTTGCAATGAACGGTCACACCGCCCGGTATNCCGNACNCNNNGCNGANGCNCTCCCACTGNGCNTTTGTCCCGCCGTAGCGTATCTCCACAAGCGAATCACAGCCCGAAAATGCGTTGCTACCAATTTTCGNCACGCCGTCGGNAATCNTCACGNTCCTAATCGACGTACANCCGACGAACACATTGTCNCCNATTGTCTCCACNCTGTCNGGGATGACCACAGCCGNAATCGACGTGCAGCCGACGAACGCATTGTCACCGATTGTCGTCACACTGTCTGGAAGATCCAAGCTNGCAAGCGACGTACACCCGACNAANGCGTTATNGCCNATTNTCGTCACACTGTCAGGAATNACCACGCTCNTGAGCGCNGTACGCCCCTTGAATGCGCCCTCGCCGATTTCTTTCACNTCGGCAGGAATGGTCACNTGCTCGTCCGTTCCCTCATACTTGATGAGTACGCNGCCCTCGATTTTCAAGGGAGACGGCTCTTCATCCGGCTCACTGCTGCACCCCGCAANCACTAGTNNCACCGCCGCAATCNCGGCAAACCATGTCTTCTTCATCTGTATCTCCTCTATGCTTTGTATCCGCCTCGTNCCATGCTAGCTGCCCGAAGCACCGCCNTTGCCTTTCTTGCCGCCGCCCANCACTTCCTGCTTGAAATGCCCGATCTCCGTGTTGGCGTAGTCGATGAACGCGGCGTAGGCCGCCTCGCCCTCAATGAGCGCGTGGGCGTTCACGTGCATGGTCAGCAGCTTGTACGCCTCGTCGCTCNCCGCGCGCGCTTCCTTGAGCGCGCCCGCCGTCTTTGCCGCCCGCTCGTCCGTGCGCTGNCCNGTGAGTTCGCGCACNTCNTCGTTCGCCGCCTTGAGCTTCTCCACGAACGCCGTGAGCGACAATGCCTTCACCTGCTCGGCGAANTTGCCCTCCAAGTCCTGAATAAAGTTGACGAGCAGCCCCGTCTCCTTGTCCAGCTGCGCCTTGGGNTCNATCTTGTAGTCCTTGACGTGCTGATTGAGGACTTTCGCCGCGTCNGCCATGCTTTCCACGGGAAAATTCACGTAGCCCGCCACGGCCTTCTTGTAGCCCGCATANAGCTGGTCGCGCAGNCGGTCAGCGTCNGCGATNTTGTCCGTNGTCAGGCTTTTCGCGCTGATTTGCAGGTTCTCGTCCTCNNCNGTGACCGCCGCCCGAAGCGCGGCAACCTGCGNCNNGCACTTNTCCGCCACCGCCGNGTCCTTTTCCGCCCGGTCAACCATGTTCGACACGAACATAAAGTGCGCCGCGTTCGCCATGTGCGACACCGAAATCTGCTGGATTTCTTTCATGCCAGCCTCCTTTTCATACGAAAAATCCCGCCGCAGACACGCGGCGGTANGATACCGATGNGATNNAGCCCCGCGCAGAANCGCGCNGCANTGCCGCCGCACGGNTCGGGGCATATTCCGACCTGCGCGNACNAATTTCTGCCNTGTTCGGGGTNCTTCCCGACCTGCGNGNACANATTTCCGCGCTGTTCGGCGTACTTCCCGACNTGCGGGAACNAATTTCCGNGNTGTTTGNGGTNCTTCCCGACTTGCGGGAACGAATTTCTGCCGTGTTCGNNGNATCTNCCNGACTTGCGGGAACGAATTTCNGNNNTGTTNGGNGTACTTCCCGGCTTGCGGAAATGAATTTCNGNGCNGTTCGGGGCTGTCCCCNACAAAAGAGACGTTATCGAAGTGTGGTGTATGATGAATGCAAAATAATCGGGATGATTGGTATGCGGGGATTATGCGGCAGGAAATACGGAAAGGAGGATACTCATTACCCCCCCCCTATGCCCATTCTCCGCGCNGTGAGTGTTNCGGCGCACAATAACGTTGTATACATAGCCGCATAGTACCATACNCGGGGCGGGGGTGTCAACAGGACTGTCGGGCGGNCATAAAAAAGCCCCCGCACCAGGCAGGGGCTGTGTATATTCTGCGAAAACCGCTACCGCAGTCCGCCGTAGGTCGCGATCGCATGTGCCGCAGGCACATACGGTAAGCAACATACGGCGGCAAGCCTCAGCGCAGTCCGCCGTATGTTGCGATGAACACCCCGGCGGCCATTGCCGTGCCGATAACGCCGGCCACGTTCGGTCCCATGGCGTTCATCAGCAGGAAGTTCATGGGGTCTTCCGACTGCCCCACCTTGTTCGCCACGCGCGCCGCCATCGGCACGGCAGAAACGCCCGCAGAGCCGATGAGCGGGTTGATTTTCTTGTCCTTCGGCAGGAACACGTTCATCAGCTTTGCCATGAGCAGGCCGCCCGCCGTAGCCACAGCAAACGCCACCAGACCGAGCACGATGATACCGAGCGATTCCGCGTTCAGAATCTTCTCCGGGGTCATCTGCGAGCCGACGCCCAAAGACAGCAGGATAGAGACGATGTTCATCAGCTCGTTCTCCATGGTCTTTGACAGGCGCGCCGCCGCACCGCTTTCCTTGACGAAGTTGCCGAACGCGAGCATACCGATGAGCGGAGCCGCCGGCGGCAACAGCAGAATCGTCAAGAACAACAGCATGAGCGGGAACAGCACCTTCTCCATTTTGGGAACGGCGCGCGGGTTCGGCATACGGATCAGGCGTTCTTTCTTGGAAGTCAGCAGCTTCATGATCGGCGGCTGAATCATCGGCACGAGCGCCATGTACGAGTACGCCGCCACCGCAATAACGCCCATCAGCTCAGGCGCGAGCTTGCCGGACACGTAAATCGATGTCGGGCCGTCCGCGCCGCCGATGATGCCGATGGCACACGCCTGCAAGATGTTGTAGTTCAGCCCGAACAGATTCATCACGGCAACGCCGAACAGCGTGAAGAACACGCCGAACTGCGCCGCGCCGCCCAAAATCGCCGTCTTGGGGTTCGCGATCAGCGGGCCGAAGTCCGTCATCGCGCCGATGCCCATAAAAATCAGCATCGGGAAGAATTCGTTGCCCACGCCCGCATGGTAGATAATCGCAAGCATGCCGTCGGGCAGGTTGCCCATGCCCGCGCCCACGATGTTCACCAGAATCGTGCCGAAGCCGATCGGAATCAGCAGCAGCGGCTCAAATCCTTTGCCCACCGCAAGGTACACGATGAGGAAGCCGATGGCAATCATAATCAGCGACTGCCAGCCCGGGGCAGTGCCCCAGTCCTTTTCGGGACTCTCCTCAACCGCTTCCTTAAAGCCCGTGTCGTTCGGCGCGACCCGTTCCTGCGTGGCAATCTGATAAATGCCCGTCGATTTGACGATGTTCTGCAAGAAGCGGGAGACGGAAATGCTGTGCTCCTCGCCCCACTCTTCCGTGCCCACGATCACGCGGTCAAGCCCCGTGCCGCTGTCCGCCACGTTGTCCGTGGTCAGATACAGCGATTCGACGGAAATATCCGCTTCGGTTTCGGCGACCGTCGCCTCAGCGACAGCGGTATCAGCAACTTCAACCGCATCGGCCGTCTGCGCGAGGGCTTTCGTCCCCACGCTCAGCACCATGGCAACCGCCATGATTGCGAGCGTCACGCCAAAAACTTTCTTTCTGAAGTCTTTCTGTGTATCAATCATGGGTCTACCCTACTTGATTTCCGCGACAGCCTGACCCGCCGTCACCTGTGAGCCAGTCGCCGCAAGGAAGTGCACCGAGCCGGCCGCACCCGCCTTAATTTCCAGTTCCATTTTCATCGACTCGATGATGATGACCGTCGTGTCCGCAGAGACCGCCGCGCCTTCCGCNACGGCATATTTGAGCANCGTNCCCGCNACCGGCGCNTTGACNGGTTTTCCGCCCGCCGGTGNCGCCGCGACCGGGGCTGCTGCCGGAGNCGCCGCAGGTGCGGGANCNGCCTGCACCACGCCGCCGATAGTGGCGATTGTCTGCCCCGCCGTAATCTGCATTCCTGCCGGCACGGTGTACGTAATCGTCCCGTCCTCGGGCGACTTCACCTCAAGCTCCATTTTCATCGACTCAATAATGATGACCGTCTGTCCTTTGGTCACCTTCGCGCCGTTCGCCATGCACTGCTTGAGCAGCGTTCCCGCCACCGGGGCTTTCACGTCCGCGCCGCCGACCGCAACCGGGGCTGCCGCCGCAGGAGCCGCGCCCGCCGCACCGAACGCCACGTTGTATGCCGTGCCGTTGACGGTGATGCTGTCGCCGTTCGCCTGTACGTTGTACGCCGTGCCGTTGACGGTAACGGTATACGCGCCGTTCGCGCTTCCTGCCGCCTTGGGGGTCTCTTTCAACCCGAACGCTTTTTCCGCATCGACCGGACCGTTGGCGCGCTCAGAGAAGAATTTCGTCGCCACCTTCGGGAACATCGCGTAGGTCAGCACGTCCTCAACCGAACCGTTGCCGCCGTTCGCCTTTGCCTCTTCCACCATCTTGTCCCATTCCGGGGCGATGCTGTCTGCCGGGCGACCGGTAATGGCCTTGTCCATCTTGTTCTGCTCCAGCGCCTTCTTGACCAGATCCTGGTTCGGCTCGGCGGGAACTTTGCCGTACTTGCCCGTGAGCAGGTCGCAGAATTCGCCGGTCATGCGTTCGTAGCGGCCGAACAGCACGTTGAACACCGCCTGCGTGCCGACGATCTGCGAGGTCGGGGTGACGAGCGGGACATAGCCCACGTCTTTCTGCACGAGCGGCAGCTCCTTGAGCACCGCGTCCATTTTGTCCGACGCGCCCTGCTGCTTGAGCTGGCTTTCCAGGTTGGAGAGCATGCCGCCGGGAACTTGTGACTTGAGGATACGCGTGTCCGCGCCCAAGAATTTTGACTCCAATGACGCATAGTGCTTGCGGATGTCGCGGAAATACGCCGCAATCTCAAGCAGCGCGGAAATGTCGAGGCCGGTGTCGTATTCCGTGCCCTTGAGCATTTCGACCACGGTCTCCGTCGGCGAGTGCGACGTACCCATCGCCATTGCGGAAATCGCCGTGTCGAGCACGTCCGCGCCCGCTTCCGCCGCCTTCAGGAGCGTCGCCACGGAAAGCCCGGTCGTCGCGTGTGAGTGGATTTCCACCGGCAGATCGACCTTTGCCTTGATCGCCTTTACCAGATCGTAAGCCTCAAACGGCTTGAGCAAGCCGGACATATCCTTGATACAAATNGAGTCCGCCCCGAAATCCGCGTAGGTCTTTGCAAGGTCGGCGTAAATNTCTTTGGTGTGGTACGGCGTGGTCGCNTAGGAGATGGCCATCTGCACGTGCTTGCCGGTCTTCTTCGCCGCNTTGGTCGCCCGCTCCANNTTNCGCGGGTCGTTGCATGCGTCAAANATGCGGAACACGTCAACGCCGTTCTTCGCGGCATACTCCACGAATTTGTCCACCACGTCGTCAGCATAGTGACGGTAGCCGAGCAGGTTCTGTCCGCGCAGCAGCATCATAATCTTGGTGTTCGGCATTGCCGCGTGCAGCTTGCGCAGGCGTTCCCACGGATCTTCGTTCAAAAAGCGGATACATGAATCGTAGGTCGCGCCGCCCCATGCCTCGGCCGCCCAGTAGCCGATTTTGTCCAGCTGGGGGGCAATCGGCAGCATGTCCGCCAACGTCATGCGGGTCGCATGCAAAGACTGCGTTGCGTCGCGCAGAACCAGTTCAGAAATGTTCACTTTCTTAGCCATTTTCCTAACTCCTTACTTTTTTTCGTGCAGGGCGGTCGCGATTGCGGCGACGACTGCTTTCTGGTCAACGGCGGGTGCCGCAGATACGGTTGCCTCAGCTTTCGGCTCTTCTTTGTCCCATCCGAACGCATGAACGACTACGCGGAGCAGATTCATGAAACAGATGAGGATAACCAGAAAACTGAANACAACGCCCATACCCAACAGAGTCAGAATGAGACTCTGATTAAGCATTTCAGCGATTGTCATAGTTCCTCCAAGGAATACGATAGATAAAAAGATATTACGAAAAGTATACGGAAAGCGGCGATGTTATTCAATAAGGCGCGGCACATTTTTTGGAAAGAAATGCGGCGGACTCACTTCGCGTCGCCCGGCGCGGGGATTCCGGCCTCGGACACTTTTTCCAGCGGACGCGGCGCGTCGGGCGGCACGGGCTGCGCGTCGGGCAGGACGGGAATCTCGACCGCTTCCTCAACCGTCCGCTCGGCATCGCGGGCGCGGCGGAACGCCGCTTCGGCTTCGAGCATGTCCTGCTGCACCTCGCGCACGACGGTCTCCGCAATGACCGCTTCCGCAGCATCCGCCTGCGTCTCCTCCGGCGGCAAGTCGCTCTCCGCGACGACCCGCTCGGACATATCGGCCGCCAGCGTCCGCTCTTCGGGGGGAAGCGCGGGCGCGGCGAATTCACCGGCATCCACCCGCTCTTCCGCCACGGCGGCTTCGGGAACGGTCTCCGCGATCGCAACGTCCTCCGGCAGCATGCGCTCGGCTTCGGGCAGCTGCATGGCCTCGTTCTCCACGGCAAGCGATTCCGGCGCGATCAGCTCGGGCTTTTCGTTCTCGCGGCGCACGATTTCTTCGTCCAGCAGCGCGATCAGCTGCTCGATCGCGGGACGCTGGACGCTCTCCGGCTCACGCTCGACGAACGCCTGGTAGTTCTCCCGCGCCTCCGGCAGGAGATCCTGTCTGAGCTGCGCGTTCGCCCGGTTCAGGTAGGCGGCGGAGAATGCGGGGTCTTCTTTGAGCGCGATGGCATAGCACGCGTCGGCGCGGGCGTAGTTCCCCAGCGCGTAGGCACTGTTCCCCGCGTTGTAGGCAAGCACCTTGTGGTCGGTGTCGGCACGGGCAAGCCCCCTGACGCAGACGCTGAGCGATTTCTGGTATTCGCCGACCTGATAATACGCCACGCCAAGGTACACGAACGCGGCGGGATCGGCTTCCGCGCCGTCAAGCATCTCCTCGAACAGCGGAATGGCTTCGGCCGGCCGGTTGAGCCGGAACAGTTCCTCCGCGGCAGAAAATTCCCGCGCGCGCGCATCCGCCGTTTCCGCACCGAACGCGAGCGCGGAGAGCGCGCAGGCAACCGCCGCCAAAAAAAATCGTCTCATCATCTGTAAAAGTATCGGCAGGCGCGTCCGTTACGATTACGCATTCTGCCGCCGTGCATTTGACACGCCTCCCCAAAAACAGTATCGTAATAGGGAAATCATATTTTAATTGAAAAGATACGCATCCGGGGGATGAGATGGCATTNGTCATAATCGNGNTAATANNGGTCGGCATCGGCTTTCTTGCGGTGTTCGTCATAAAATCGTTCGCACAGCCAAAAAAAATCGACGGCATCAAGCGGCTCGTCAAGCAGCAGAAATACGCGCAGGCGCAGAAACTGGCGAAATCGATTATCGCAAAAGACCCGCGCGACTTTGTGGCGCACTACTGGCTGGGACGCGCCTACGCCGCCGACAACAAAAATGACCTCGCGTTCATGGAATTCAAGAACGTCGCCCAGAACGCCGTGTTCGATTCGTCCATTCCCGAAGTGCCGTTCAGGAAGCAGCTCGCCGAACTGTACGTCCGCTTCANCNAGCCGGAGGAGGCGGTCAACGAGTACCTGCTGCTGACCAAGCAGGACCCGACGAACGCGGANCATTTCTTCAACGTNGGNAAACTGTACGAGCANCTNGGNCGCGCTGACATGAGCATGGGCTTCTACCAAAAATGCCTACAAATCAATCCCAAGCACGTCAAGGCGCACGCCGCGCTCGGTCTCGCGCTCTTCCGCGGCAAAGACATGCGCGGCGCGCAACGGGAAATCGACACCGCCATCAAGCTCGACCCCAATATGTTCTCCACGTANTATTATCAGGGAAAAATCCTCAAGGAAAGCAAGGATTACTCCGGCGCGGTCAAGGCGTTTGAAAAGGCGTTGCGCGACCCGGACTTCAAGCANCGCGCGCTGCTCGAACGCGGNTCGTGCTACATGATGGCGAANTCGATCGACAACGCGATGACCGAATTNGANCGCGCAATNAANGCATCCAAGAACGACCGGGCGCAGGAGACGCTGTACGCGCGCTATTTCCTNGCCGCCTGCTACGAGAAGAACCGCAAGATCGACAAGGCGATCGAGCAGTGGCAGACAATCATGAACGTCAACAAGGGCTTCAAGGACGTGGCGTCCAAGCTGAACGAATACAAGGACTTGCAGACGAACGACAGNCTCAAGGAATACATGACCTGCGCGCAGGACGAGCTGATCGAAATCTGCAAGAAAACCGCCGCCGCCATGGGCTACGCCACGCAGACCGCGGAATCAAAGAAATGGGGCGTGCTGATTATCGCGGCGGAAAAGAGCGAGGACTGGAAGAACGTGCGCAAGCAGATGTCCCTGATCGTCTTTTTCCGCGAGACCAACCCGCTGGACGAGCCGACGCTGCGAAACCTGGTCGATCAGGCAAAGACACGCGGCTGCTCGCAGACCATCGTCTGCACGAGTTCCGGCTTCACAAGCACGGCAACGGGCTTTGCGGAGAACCGCCCCGTCGAGCTTGTTGCCAAAGAAAAACTGGAGCAGCTGCTGGCAAAAGCCGGTGTCTGATTGACGATGAAGATCCTGTGTGTCTCCGACCAGCTCGACCCGCTGGTGTACAGCACGAACGCGAAAGAACGCTTTGCTTCTATAGATGCCGTGTTATGCGCAGGCGACCTGCCGTCGGATTATATCGACTTTATCGTCTCCACGCTGAACAAGCCCACGTTTTTCGTGTTCGGAAATCACAACCTCACCGAATTCAGCTACTACCACCGCCGCCATGCCGCGCACAAAGGCGCGCACCCGATGTTCCAGAAAGAAATCGCCAACTATGATTTGAGCTGCAACCACGGGGCAGTCTACGCGGGATTCAAGGCCGTCAAGGAACCGTCGCTCGCCGTCATGTCGGACGCGGGCAAGAAGACCCCGCTGCTCGTGGCGGGTGCGTCCGGCTCGCTGCGCTACAACAACGGGCTGTGCCAGTTCACCGACCGGCAGATGTTCCTGCGCCTGCTCGCGCTCGTCCCCGCCCTGCTCTGGAACAAATTCCGCTACGGACGCTACCTCGACATTTTCCTGACGCACGCCGCACCGCGCCACATCCATGACCGCGAGGATGCCTGCCACAAAGGATTCGAGTGCTTCAACTGGTTCATCAGGCATTTCAAGCCGACATACCTCGTGCACGGGCACATCCACCTGTACGACCTGAATTCGCCCCGCTTCACCACGTGCGGCGGAACGTCCGTCGTCAACGCGTTCAGCCACTGCATCATCGAACTGCAAGGAGCGGACGATGAGTAACCAGCTGCTTTCCTCTCAGACCGACGAAGACTTCCACAAGGCGCACAACAAGGCNCTGTTCAACGAAATCCAGCATTTCCTCAATCCCGACGAGGCCGCGCTCATCTCATTCTCCGACATCAAGAAAATGATGCGCCCCAAGAACGAAGTCTACAAAGGCATGATGGTCGTCCCGGTCGCCAAAATCGTCGGGAGCGAGGGACGCTACCGCGACTTTGACAACCGTTTTTTCCCCAAGAGCATGCACCTCAAATCGCGCTGGGAACACATCGACATGGCGCATATCCAGGACATCAACCTGCCGCCGATCACGCTGTACGAACTGGGCGGCGTGTACTTCGTGCGCGACGGCAACCACCGCGTGTCCGTGGCAAAGGCGAAGGGCATCGAATTCATCGATGCGGAAGTGGTCAGTCTCCAGAGCGAGATCACGCTGCATCCGGGCGACAGCCTCGCCAAGATGACCCGCCAGATTATCCAGTACGAAAAGCGCGTCTTCTACGCCGAGACCAATTTCGGCGACATCACGGACTACTGGCTGCTCGACTTCTCCACGACGGGACAGTACGATGTCATCTACAACCATATCCTCACCCACAAATATTANATAAATATGAACAAATCCNACGAAATTTCGCTGGAAGATGCCATCATATCCTGGTTCAAGACGGTGTACATGCCGGTCATCCANGTCATCGACAAGCACCACATCATGCGCCGGTTCAAAAAACGGACNAAGGCGGACATGTACGTGTGGATCATCAAATACTGGGACGAGCTCAAGCAGAAATTCAACACGCAGATCCCGCTGGACACCGTGGCCGACTACCTGTCGCACCGCTACGGCATGACCCTGCGCCGCCGCATCTGGAACAAAGTGCAGTGCCTCCTGCTCAAAAAGCACCTCGGAAGCGCCGACGAAACGTAACGGCGAAAACTTGACGAAAAAAATATTCGGTGGTAAGATGAAATGTGTCGCGCGGCACAAGTCTTTTTCAGGAGTCAGAGAAGTTGTCCAACCTAGATGCCATTGCGTATATCCCGCTCATTGCGATTGCCGTCGTCNCGCTCGTGCTCGCGGCATTCCTGGTCATCATCAANATCCGCAACACGGCAAAGGTCAGTTTCATCTCATTCCTTTCCCTGCTGATTCTCGTGATTGCGTGCGCGTACACGATTATGCATCCGGGCATCACGACGTTTTCCCTGCTCATANTGATTGCGCTGCTCGCGCTGTTCCCTTATGCGGTACTCCTTGCGTTCGGCAAGCCNAAGGAACGCATGNCCGTCGCCCCGTNGGCNGACGCGCCCGCCGCACCCGATGCCGTCATTGAAGAAATCAAGCCCGAAGAAGTCCACCTCATTCAGCTGGGGCAGGAATTCGTGCTGAGGGCGGCGGAGGCGTTCTCCAATGAGAACGGCTCGCAGGAGCTGATGGACACCATCAACCAAAAACTCGTGGAAATCACCCGGGCGGACGGCGGCGTAGTGCTGCTCGTGGANGACTTTGAGGATGTCATTTCGGTCAAATCCTATACGGGCGAATTTCCGCCGCCGTACAAACTGCCCGCAGACCTGCCGCACAAGCCNATCCGCGTTTCGACCAGCTTCAAATTCGCGCAGTTCCCGCTCCGCGACAATATCTTCGGCGAGATCGCGAGCGCGGGCAAGGCAGAGCTTATCACCCACCCCGAAAAGGACTCGCGCATCTACCAGAACAGTCCCGAAGAATTCCTGCGCTGCGGCTCATACCTGTTCATTCCGCTCAAGCAGGGCGAAATCGTCACCGGNCTGATCGGGCTGGCGCGCAANCATGGCAACGANGCGTTCGGCGAAAGCGATTTTGCCCACGCGGAAGTCCTGTGCGAATTCGCCTCGACGGCATTGCGCACCGTCTACAATTTCCAAGAGTACAAGGAACGGCAGGAAATGACCAAGGAAAGCGACATCGCGCTCAACCTGCAAAAGATGTTCGCCATCAAAAAACTGCCTGTCCTGCCCGGCATTTCCGTCGGCTGTTTTTCGGAGCAGTCGTCCGGCGTGTGCAGCGACCTGTACGACATCATCCCGGCGCGCAAAGACCGCACGTCGTTCATGCTCCTTGACGTGGCGGGCAAAGGCATGAACGCACTGCTCGTCATGGTGATGATCCGCGCCATGCTCCGCCTGCTCGTCAACACNACCCANTCCGCAGGAACGATCCTGACCTGGGCGAACAAAGGCATCTGCGGAGAGACGCTCAAGCTCGACCATTTTGCGTCGGTCACGCTCATCAATTATGACGACACCAAAAAGCACGTCCAGTTCGCCACGAGCGGCACGAACCAAGTGTATCATTTCTCCGCNAAAAACGGCACGGTCACNCGGGTATCGCGCCCATGCGAGCCGATCGGCGTAGAAAAATCNACGGCTTATAACGATAGAGACTTTACAGGAAGTAAAGGAGATGTTATAATAGCCTTTAGCGACGGTCTGATTGAAGCACTGAACGAACAGGGCAAGCCCTATTCCGTTGAGCGGCTCGGGACAGTCATAAAAACAAACAATACATTACCGGGCAAAGATATTGCCGCAAAGGTAAAAGACGACATAAAGAAGTATATTGGCATCGAAAAACCGCACGATGACCAGACGCTTTTGGTGTTTAAGATTCAGTAGAGGAGTGTTCTTATGGAACTGAAAATTCGTAAAAATGGTGAAGTCTACATCATCGACGTGAATGGAGAAATGGACTTGTACAACTCCTACAAACTCAAGGAACTTGTCATGAAGATGCTTGAGAAAAACGTCAAGAGTTTTATCATCAACCTTGAGCAGGTTGACTACATCGACTCCTCAGGAATCGGTGCGCTCATCTACATCTGCTCTACGATAAAAAAGATGAACCTCAAGCTGGCAATCTCAAACATCCACGGCTCGGTAAAGAAAGTCATCGAGCTGACCAAGCTGATGGGATATTTCCCGATTGCCAACAGCGTTGAAGAAGCACTCTTGATGGTCAACGAATAACAGGAGACGGGCATGGAACAATTTAAAGAGTTGCGTTCTGATGACAATGATCCGTTGTTCGACACGTCGAATATGCTCTACAAGGAATTTCCGTCAGACTTCCGTCAGATTCGGTATTTTACGCTTCTGATCGTGCAGTCCGCCCCGCTTGAAATCAAAGAAATCAACTTGCTCGAGCAGCAAATCAGCGAGGTGATTAANAACGCCGTAAAACACGGAAACCGCTGCGACATCAACAAGAAAGTCAAGATATGGTATTCGTTCAGCCCGACCCACGCGCATATCATCGTGCAGGATGAAGGCGAAGGCTTCAAGGATTTGGAACGCTGGAACGAATTCAACCGCAAGCGNATTGATGCGTTGCGCAACGCGGACTTTGAGTCGCTCGCGAACTANGTTTCGTTCCGATCAAAGGAATCTGACGACCAGGACGGCGGCAATGCGCTGTTCGCGGCGTTGGAATACTGGAACGGCGGCTTTGTCTATAACGGCAAGCGGAACGGCGTTGCCATGCTCAAGAAGTATCAGAAAAAACATCACGGCGTTGCCGTAGAAGACTGAACAGAAACCGCTCGGAAAGAGCGGTTTTTTATTTGCTGACGACTCCCTGCAAGACTTCCCTGATGAGCGTGGCGGTGCGTTCCCAGCTGAAACGGCGCGACCATTCCAAGCCGCCCGCCACGAGTTTTTCTTTGAGCGCACGGTCGGTCGCGAGCGCGGTGAANGCGGCAGCCATCTGCTCGATGTTGTCAGAATCAAAATAAATCGCATGGTCGCCGGCAATTTCGGTGAGCGCGCCGCTTTTTGAGCACGCCACGGGAACGCCGGTCGCCATCGCCTCCAGGACGGGCAGCCCCACTCCCTCGCTCACGGACGGAAAAACGCAGCCGTCGCTCCCCGTATACAATTCGGGAAAACTGTCATGCGGGAAAAATCCCGTGATGAAAATATCGGACGCGACGTGCGACTCAAACACCGCCCGGTGCACGGCATCGGAATAGGCACCTTCGCTTCCTGCCAGCACCAGGCGGTGCGGAAGTTTNGTCTGCTCCTTAAAGAGCGTAAACGCCTTNATCAGTTCCTTGTGTTTTTTGGAGGGCGACGAAAGGCGCGACGCATAGATAAAATACGGACGCTGAATGGCAAACGGCTTGATGTCAACGAGATTGGGAGAGAGCANCTCGCGCGGATAGAACAGCGCATGGTCGATGCCGTTGTGGATGACCACCATTTTTTCGCCCCGAATGCCCAGCCGCTCCAAATCGCGCTTGATNCACTGGCTTGCCACAATTATTTTGTCGGCTTTTTTCAGACTGTATTTGACGTGCAGCTCATGCTTTGCGCTCTGATGCGCCGAAAGCGTTTCGGAGACGACATCGTTCACGATCGCCACGCCCGGAACGCCGAAACGGAACGGCAGCATGTGCGCGGCGGCGGGATAGAGCACCACGTCGTATTTCTGCTTTCTTGCAAAATAATTCGCGCCGAGCAGATGCCACCATTTTTCTGCGGAGATGCTGTCGGGAATCGAGACGCTCTTGTACGGCAACCCGTTTTCGTTCCCATAGGTGTAGCGGTCAATTTCCGCGCCAAAAAGCTCGAACTGCACGTCANCGTCATTTTTGAGATGCTGCGCGAGCGCGTTGAGATACACCCCCAGGCCCGAACGACCGTGATCACAGCCGAACGTGTCTATGCCAACTTTCATACTTCCTCATTATAGCACAAGGGGGAAAAATATGCTATACTTCCCGCATGAGCGAAAAACCGACCTTTGGACAATTGCCGATAGCGCAGGATACCGCCGCGCAGCTCGCCGCGCATGGCATTACCGAACCGACTCCCGTGCAGACGCAGGCAATTCCCGCGATNGCGGCGAAAAAATCCGTCATCTTCCANAGCGAGACGGGCACGGGAAAAACGCTCGCCTANCTGCTCCCGCTCATGCAGCGCATACGGGAAACGGAAAACCAGAAGAAAGAAGTGCGCCTCATTGTGCTCGCGCCCACGTATGAGCTTGCGGCGCAGATAAAAATGCAGGCTTCGCTTTTCAGCCAGNCAAAAACTGCCCTGCTCATCGGCGGCGCGCCGCTCAAGCGGCAGATAGAAATCCTCAAGGAAAAACCNGAAATCGTCATCGGCGGACCGGCACGGCTTCTGGAACTGCACCGGCTGAAAAAACTCAGGCTTGACGGCGTTATGGCGGTCGTCCTGGACGAAGTTGACCGCCTGCTTTCGCCGGAACTCCGCGACGAGACGACCGAATTCCTTTCCGCGCTCAAGAAAGACGTGCAGCTGGCGGCGTGCAGCGCGACGGTCACCAAGAACACCGTGGACCTGCTTTCCGCCGCAAAAAAAGGGACGGCCGTCGAGACGCTGTTCCTGCCGCCTGAGGACGTGCTGCGCAAGCGCATCACGCACCTTGCGGTTTTTGCCGAGCGGCGGGACAAAATCGAAACGCTGCGCAAGCTGCTCGCGGCAGAAAAGCCCGCAAAAGCACTCGTNTTCACGAGCCGGGCGGATCAGGTGGCGAATATCACCGCAAAACTGAAATACCACAATGTCGAATGNGCGGCATTGCACGCAAAAAACACCAAGCAGGAACGCAAGGCNGCAATCGACCGATTCCGCGCCGGGAAATGCCCGGTTCTAGTGACGAGCGACCTGGGCGCACGCGGGCTTGACATTCCCGACATCACCTACATCGTGCAGATGGATTTTCCGAGCAACAGCGATTTTTTTATCCACCGGGCGGGACGAACGGCGCGCGCGGGAAAAACGGGCATCAACATCGTCATCGGCGACGAATACGAACTGCGCAAGTATGCCGCGCTCGAAAAAAAACTGGGCTTCACGGTCTATCCCAAAGTGCTCTACGGCGGAAAATTGCTCGACCCGCCGACCGACGATTGAATTCAACCTGCATTATCGGTATACTATTATCGATTATATCGTAGTCGCGAGGGGATTTCGTGTTTTTAAAAAGTCTTGACATACACGGCTTTAAGTCTTTTGCTGATAAAACGCACGTGGAATTTGCGGACGGAATCACCGCGCTTTTAGGACCGAACGGNTGCGGAAAAAGCAACGTCGTGGACGCGGTAAAATGGGTGCTCGCGGAGAACAAGGCGAAAAACCTGCGCGCGGGCGCGATGGAGGACGTCATCTTCAACGGAACGGAGACCCGCCCGCCCCTCAACATCGCCGAAGTGACGCTCACCATCAGCAACGANAACGACCTGCTTCCNNTNNANGACGCGGAGATCGCNATCAAACGGCGGCTGTTCCGGGACGGCACGAACGAATANTTCATCAACAACCGTCAGGTCGGCCCTACCGAAATCCGCCGCCTGTTCATGGACACGGGCGTGGGAAAAGCCGCCTACTCCGTCATGGAGCAGGGAAAAATCGACCAGATTCTTTCGAGCANGCCNGAAGACCGCCGCTACCTGTTTGAGGAGGCGGCNGGAATAAGCCGCAGCAAGGCCGAAGTGGCCGAAGCCGAGCGCGAGCTGGAGCGAACCCGCCAGAACCTCGCGCAGATTGAAGTCGCGCTGGTAGAAAACAAACGCCGGTACGAGACGCTCAAAGTGCAGAGCGAAAAGACGATCCAATACCGCACCCTAAAAGAATCGATTTTCAGCTANGAGCTGGACATTCAGCTGCTGAAGCTCAAGGAATTCACGCAGAACAAGGCGCGGCACGAGCAGTCACTCAAGGAGACCGAGCAGAAGCGGAACGCCGTGCAGGAAGAAATCCAGCAGATTCTTGCCACGCTCACCGAAAGCAACGACAAAATCAAGGACTTGCANAACGCGATGACCAACTTGCAGCAGGATTTGGTCAGGATTCAGAGCGAAAAGACGGGCAAGCTTGACCTGNNAAAGCAGCTCAACTTGCAGGCAGGCGTTATCCGGGAAAAAATCGGGCAGCTGGAAGTGCATAAACGGGCAGTCCANGAGCGCATCGACGATCTGAACGACGAGATCGACGGACAGGAAGCCGACCTGCACGAAAAGACCAAGCAGCTTGGCGACGTGCAGAAAAACATCGATTCGTTCCAGGACAACATCGACACGGCGGCACGGCATATCGACGAAAACCGCCGCCGGGTGGACGAAAGCGCGCAGGAAATCGAACGGCTGAACGAAGAGCGNGCCCGATTCCAGCAGGAACTGACGGCAATCACCGAAGACATCGTGACGGAGCTGGACGCAAAACTGCGCGACAGCGGCTTCTCCTCCGCAGAAAGCCAAAAATCGAAAGAAGCGCTGCTCACGAGCATCGGNAAGNTGCGCGTCTACGCCGACGGCCGCCGAAACATNTTCTCGGACTTTGCNGCGATCAGCGGNCACGGCGAAAACGAATGNAAGCAGCTCGCTGACGATGCCGTTTCCGCACTCGACGAAATCGGCTCACTCATCAAGGACATTGAGAACGCGGTCGAAACGTANGCGGCGACCATGCCCGCNTTCATCGACGAATTCCTCGCGCCCGAAGGCATTATCACGCAGAAACGCNGCATCGACGGAAAAATCGCCCAGAACGCGCAGAAAATCGTCACGATTCAGGAGCATATCGCCGACTGCCGCAGCCAGAACGCCGACCTCGCCNCCAAAATCGACGAGTACAAGGACACGCTCGCGAAACTGCGCGTGAACGAAGGCACGATGCGCGCCCAGATTGACGCGGCACGGCAGCAGACCGACATCCTGCGCCGCTCGCTCGCGAACGAGCAGGCGACGCTCCGCCAGACCGAAAACGACTTGTATGCGGAGCAGCAGCGGCAGGAAGACTANGACGGGCAGATATACGAAATCCAGCAGACGCTCGCGCAGATTGAGGAGCAGGGACGCGCCTGCGTCAAGGCCATCAGCGACCTGAACGACGAGATCGACCGCTGCAATTCCAGCGTGAGCGGAAAACAGCATGACCTGCGCAAGAAGCAGGACGAGCAGGCAAAATATCAGGATCAATACGAAAAACTCACGCTCAGCCTTGTCACGAGCGACAGCGACATCAAGAACATCAAGCAGAATTTTATCGACGCGCACTCGCGCGACCTGATGGAATTCGAAGAGCGGATGTACAAGATCACCACNCCGACGGCAGTGCTGCGCGACAAGCTGTTCACCGCCCGCGAAGACCTCAAGTCGCTCGGGCAGGTCAACCTGATGGCNCCCGAAGAATTCGGCGAGCAGAAAGAACGNTACGAAAAATTGCAGGCGAGCTTTGACGACACCAACAAGTCGCTCGAAAACCTTATCCGCGTGTCCGAAGAAATCAAGTCGAAGTCCACGGAGATGTTCCTGGACACCTACAACAAAATCAAGAAGAATTTTCACAATATGTTCCGCCGCCTGTTCGTGGGCGGACGGGCGGAACTGCGGCTCGTCGATCCGCAGAACGTGCTCACCACGGGCATCGACATCCTCGCGCAGCCGCCGGGAAAGAAGATGGAGAANATCGCCCTGCTCTCCGGCGGCGAAAAGACGATGACGGCGGTCGCGCTGCTCTTCGCCACNTATCAGGTGCGCCCCTCCCCGTTCTGCCTTCTGGACGAAATCGATGCCGCGCTGGACGACAAGAACGTCTCCAGTTTCGTGCAGGCGTTGCGCTCGTTCGCGCGGCTGTCGCAGTATATCGTCATCACGCACAACAAAAAAACCGTCATGGGCGCGCGCACCATGCTCGGCGTGACTATGGAAGAAAGCGGCGTGAGCAAAATCATCACGATGCGCCTTGACCAGGAGCCGGTAAAAGACGAATTCGACGAGAGCGAGCCGTTCGTTGAGGAAGACGTCGCGCCGGAAACCGACGCGTACATTCCGCCGCGCCCGGCAAAGCGCATCCANAATCCCGACGGAACGGTCACCGACCCCGAGCTGGAACTGCGCAAGCTCGCGGCAAAAAAAGCAAAGGCGGACGCGAAGGCAAAAGTCGAGGCGGACAAAAAAGCCGCGGAGCTGGAAAAAGCGGCGCACGAAGCGGACCGGAAGGCGATGGAGGCGGCGCAGTCGGAACAGGACGATTCCGCCGAAGCCGGAACGACCGAACGCACGGACAACGAGGCATAGGCGATGATGTTTGACGATATTGGCGGTACGATCCGCGATTTTATGCACGAAAAGCCGCTCATCTCCACGATTATCGGCATTGTCACGCTCCTTTTCCTTGCCGCGCTCGTCATTATTCTCATACAGACGGCAAAACCGGGCGCGTCCGGGCAGACTTTCCGCCGAGAATCGTTCAGCGCGGACGCAAAGTTGCTCATTCCCGCCGCGCCCGAAGTGGAAAAAGACTACTACCCGTCCCGCACGGTCAAAAACGCCTGGACCGAAGCGGATGTCGCGCCTTTTTTTACCGTGCCCGACGCAGAATCGATGCAGAGCCTTGAAAAAGCGAACGATGCTATCATCGCCGAAATCATAGGAGCCGCGCCATGAAAAAACTGTTTTTTGCCGCAGTCTGCGCCATAGTGCTGGCATCATGCGCATCCACGCCGTCTAGCACGGCGGCCGCCCCCCGACCGATTGCGCGGGAAAGCGCGGACATACCGACAAACAATTCGCCAACAGACGGCGAAATCATCGTTGCCGAAAACACAGACGACACGCGAGAAGTCTCCCCTGCTGACGAAGCAAAACCCGATGAGAGGCAGACAANCGACNGCGAAATCGCTCATGCAGAAAATACGCCCGACNAAAATGACGCACAAAAAACTGAGACAATTGCTGCGGGAGAAACGGACNNCNCGCAGACGGACGGAACGGACACGGCACACAACAACNCCGACNTGACGGCAGCAACACGNGTGACTGATGCCGACGAAATCATCGCAGAGGCGGATATATTGCCAGTCGAAACCGCCGGGTACGATGCCATAGTCATGGCGAACCANTTTTTGGAGCCGGAAATTTTTGACGAACCNGACCCGGACNTCCCTGTGATAACCNTTTCCGANGCANACACGATAGCGATGCAACGGCAGACCGAATCCGCACAGACAGAAACATCGGAAAGCCGACAGTCTCTCCCGCAAAACACAGATGAACCGACAAATCAGGCGGACGAAACTGACGCGTCACAAGGCACGACGCAATCTGCCACGCAAAACGTGACAAATCCTCTGCAAAACGAGAATGCGGCAGCAAATCACTTAGGCGAACCTGACGCACAAAGTTCCGCAATGCAACCTGCCGTGCAAAGCACGACAAATCCCGTACAAAATACAAATCAGCAGACTGAAAGTAGCGTACAACAAAACATAACACAATCTGCTGTGCAAAATACGGCAACTCCTGCGCAGAACGCAACCGCGACGGCAAATCGGCAGAACGAAACCGACACGCAACACGGCGCAATGCAACCCGCCGCACAAAGCACGGCAAATCCTGCGCAAAACACGACTGTGGCAACGAGCCAAGCGAGCGAAACCGCCGTGCCACGAAGCGCGACGCACTATACGGCGACAGCCAACGACGCGCACTCCGAGGAATCCGCCGCGTCGCACAGCCAAATCATCACACCGTCGCGGGCGGTTACGATAAAAAACAACCAGTATTTGGATGTTGTGTATCCCGGAAGCGGCTGGGTCTATCTGGGCGAAACAGAAGAAAACCGCGACACCAAAAAAGAGCCGATTGTCAGCTATTTCGGGCGGAAACTGGGCACGACGGACACGACGTTTTCGCTACGATCGCGCAAGCCGGGAAAAACGCTGCTTCACTTCTATAAGAATGACGCGCTCACAGGACAATACATCGACGATTATCTGGAAGTCAGCATAGAAAATGAAAGCGCGGCGGCAGGACAGCGCACGACCGCCCCCGCCTATGCCCAAGTCGTGCCGCCCAAACCGACCCGGCAGACTCGGCAATCATACGAGAACGCCGCCACGGACGCAAACGAAACGGAAACCGGGCTTCCGAAAAACGATACCGAACGCACGGCAGAACAGCAGCCCGTCACTCCGATACCGACGACTCAGCAGCCAAATGCAGAACAGCAAAAGCCCGTGCAAAACACGCCGCCAGCTGTCGTCCCCCCGACGGCCGACGAGCGCGGAGTCAGAACCGTCATTCAGACGACGGAATCCGCGCCGGGCGGAGACACAAAGCCGCCCGCCCCNGCCCCATCCTACNNNGGAGCGACAGTCCCNGCAGNCGAANACAGAACACAGGATGTCGCAGANGAAAANGGCGCGGATTTGNTGGAGCGGGCAAAACGTGCCTACGCCGACAAGCAGTACGAAAACGCGCTCGACCTNGTGCAACGCTATCTTGACGATGCCACCGAAAAAATNGACGAGGCATTGTTCTTGCAGGGNCAGATTCTGGAAGCGGATTCGAGCGTCAAGAGCATCCGCNCGGCAATCGACTCGTATGAATCGCTCACCAAAAACTACCCGATGAGCGCACTCTGGAAAAAAGCGAACAACCGCATCATTTATTTGAAGCGATTTTATATTGAAATCCGATAGGAGCAACATCATGAAAAAAACATCGGTTATCTTTGCGGCCGNCACGGCACTGTACTGCGTNCTTTCCGCGTCATGCATCGTGCGGCAGTATCCGGCGGACAGCCGCACCGTCAGCGTCCGCGGCACGGGNTCGGTGTCCGTGGAGGCAGACCGCGCGCTTATCGTGCTGTCGGTCATCACCACGGCNCGGGACGCGGGGACGGCGGCAAGCCAGAACGCGGCAAAAATGGCGCGGGTGCAGGAAGCCGTCATNGCGGCGGGCGGATCAAAGGACNCAATCTCCACCGAAAACTACACGATCTATCAGGAATACGAGTACGTCAAGGACCGGCGCGTGGCGGGAGACTACCGGGTCTCCAACGAAATCAAAATTTTCCTCAAGAACAAGGAGCTTGCCAGCTCGATTATCGACGCGGCGATTACGGCGGGCGCGAATTCGCTCTCGTCGCTCACGTTCACGGTCTCCAATCCCGACCTTGCGATCAAACAGGCGCGNACCGCCGCCGTGCAGAACGCGCAGGAATCCGCCAGGCTCATTGCGGGCACAAGCGGCTCTGAGCTGGGAAAGGTACTCAAGATCGAAGAACTCGCCAATCCGAACGCAGGCAACCTGATGAAAGTCACGTCGAACGCCAGCATGGTCTCCNATCTGTACGCATCGGCGGACACCGCCGGCAGCGCGACTCCCGTGCAGAGCGGAAAAGTCACGTTCACCGTCACCGTTGACGCGACGTTCGCATTGAAATAAAACGGAGAAACCGCTAAGATACAGCAAAGGAGGCGAATATGCTCGACTACCGATTTATCAAAGAAAACCTTGACGCAGTAAAACAGAATATCATCAACCGCAATATGCAGGCGGACGCGGAGCTTGTGGTCAGACTGTACGATGAGCGCACCGAACTCACCACGAAATTGCAGGCATTGCAGCAGAGACGAAACGAAAACGCGGCGGCGATGAAGCANAANNTTGACGCGGACACNCGACAGAAATACATCGCTGAGGGCAAGTCGCTCAAGGACGGCATCGCCGANCTGGAAAANAAGCTCGCCGAAACCGAAGCAAAACTGGACGAAGCCGGACGGCAGATCCCGAACATGGCGCACCCCGCCGTCCCTATCGGCAAGGTCGATACGGAAAACCTTGAGGTCAAGAAAGTGGGTACGCCGCGCACGTTCGCGTTCCAGCCGAAAGACCACGTGCAGCTGGGCGAANCCCTTGACCTCATCGACTTTGACCGCGGCACGAAAGTCTCCGGGCAGAAATTCTACTACCTCAAAAACGAAGCGGTCTTCATGGAAGAAGCGTTGATCATGTACGCGCTCACGATCCTGCGCAAGCACGGGTTCACCACGTTCATCACGCCGGATGTCGCNCGCGAATCGGTGCTCAAAGGAATCGGCTTCAACCCGCGCGGCAACGAAAGCAATGTCTACGCGCTCGAAGGCGACGGCACATGCCTGGTCGCCACGGCAGAAATCACGCTGGGCGGCTACCATTCCGACGAAATCCTCAAAAAAGAAAGCCTGCCGCTCTTTTACTGCGGGCTTTCCCACTGCTTCCGGCGCGAGGCGGGGGCGGCGGGGCATTTCAGCAANGGGCTGTACCGTGTGCACCAGTTCGACAAAGTGGAGATGTTCGTGTACTGCCTGCCCGAACAGAGCGACGCGCTGCACGAAAAACTGCGCCTCATCGAAGAAGAAATTTTCACCGGGCTGGGGCTGCCGTTCCGCGTGGTGGACACCTGCACNGGCGATTTGGGCGCGCCTGCCTACCGCAAATGGGANCTTGAAGCATGGATGCCCGGNCGCGCCACGAAAGACAGCCCGCAGGGCGACTACGGCGAAGTCACGTCCACGTCGAACTGCACGGACTATCAGGCGCGGCGGCTGAACGTCAAGTACCATGACGACGACGGAAAAAACAAGTACGTGCANATGCTCAACGGAACGGCGGTCGCCGTCNGNCGGGCAATGCTNGCGATTTTTGAGAACTATCAGAACGAGGACGGCTCAATCACCGTGCCGCCGGTACTCGTGCCGTTCTGCGGCTTTGACAAAATCGGGCCGAAAAAAGAAATTGCCGACCCGGTGTATCATGCGGTGAAAAAATAGCGGGGGCATCATGACCGAAAAAGACACGAAAAACCGCGGCATTTTCTTCCTGCTGCTCTTCCTCTGCATCATCGCGACGGGTGTCATCCTCAAGGTAATGGCGAGCATCGTAATTCCTGTCGCGGTGGCGGTGCTCCTTTCGCTCGTATTNTATCCGGTCATCAACAAGCTGCACGAAAAACTGCATTTTCCGTGGTGGCTTGCCATTATAGTCGTGTTCGTGTTCTTTTTCGGCATCGTCGGGGTCATCGCGAATATCCTGACGACGGGCATCAGCTCCATCCTTGAATCGCTGCCGACCTACGAAGCGCGGCTGAACACGATCTACGCGCGNATCGCAGACCGTTTTAAAATCGAGGTGAACTCCGACATGACGTTTTTCCAGAATATGTGGAGCCACATCTCAATCCGCAACACCGTGGGCAAATACGCGCTCAGTTTTACGAACATCGTCTACAATTTCAGCCGCAACCTGCTGCTGGTCGTGCTGTTCTCGGTATTCCTGCTCGCGGAAATGCACGCCACCAAGGACAAACTCCGCTTTGCCTTTGCACAGGACGACGGGCGCGTCAAACGGATCACGCACAATATCGTCGCCGACGTGACGCGCTATATCTCGCTCAAATTCATCATGTCGCTGGCGACGGGGCTGTTCGTCATGCTGCTCCTGTTACCCATCAAGATGAAATTCGTGGTGGTCTGGGGATTCCTTGCGTTCGTACTCAACTTCATTCCGACGTTCGGGTCGATTATATCGGGTGTGCTGACGGTCATGTTCGCGCTCGTGCAGTTCTATCCGTCGCTAGGCACGGTCGTGTACGTGGCGGTCGTCATGCTCGCCATCAACCTGATTATCGGAAGCATCATCGAGCCGCGGGCGCAGGGGCAGAACCTCGGCATCTCGCCGTTCATCATTCTGGTCAGCCTGTCGCTGTGGGGCTGGATGTGGGGATTCGTGGGCATGATTATCGCCGTGCCGATTATGGTCATCGTAAAAATCATCTGCGAAAACGTGTCCTACCTCCAGCCGATCGCAATTCTCCTGGGAAACAAGCCGAGGCTGGAAAACGACCCGCCACCCGAAAACTGACCCCGCGCGGCTCACGTCCGCATCATGTCGGACAGAAAGCGCGCGTCCTCTTCCTTGATCGACGTATACGTGCAGACGGCGCACGATTTTGTGGCATCGTTGCTGGCAAACACGCCGCTCACCAAACAAGTCACGTACACNTCGCGNGTCNTGAGCGGCTTTGTCAGCGGNATNCCCAGNTTGAGCGCATATTCGCCGCCGTCCCGCAACCGCAANGACGGCGTGTCNGCGCCGAACACAATNCGTTCCTGGTCAAGATACAGCACGACCGGGGCGCGCANCGTCCCTTGCAGGGCGGCNGTCTCCGGCTCGGTATGCGCAAGATACCNGCACACNGGAATGAGAAATCCGTCGTTNCCGANCCGCCGCGCATATCCGCTTGCCTGCGCNGCGTCGCGTTCNGGAATGTCGCNCCATTTCGGCACGACAAAAAGCGGNTAATCATCGGAAAAATCGCAGTCAATGTNCATGCCGCCTNAGCGCCGNTCCGTCTCATAATACAGAACCGCGCTCATGTCGTGTTTCTTTTCGGTCTTAGCGTCCGTCACGCGCAGGATTGCCGACGGAACGACGAGCGCAAGCCCCGANGACNTGAGCTTGAGTTTCGTCACGAAATACANCCCGANCCGGTTGAAATAGAACTGCACGCGCACGTCAGTATCGACNAACTGCCGCACNCCGTCGCNCGNATCTTTGAGCAGGATAATCCCCTGCTCCAGCACCGTCATCTGNTCGGAACGCACGGCGACGGGAAAAATACGGCTCGAATCAGANCAGACCGCGCCGCCGGGAGCNTTTTTCTGCACGGGGCTGACGGTGATGGGCGCGNTGCCGTCAATCAGGTAGCGCAGCACCAGCTGNCGTTCAATGCCCGTAAGCTCATGCGCCATCGGCATCCTCCGNGCGCAGAATCCGCANCTCGTCGATTTTCCACGCNTCGTCTTCTTTGAGCAGGAACACGAGCACGTCCATCGACCGTTTTTTCCCGACAAANCGCACGGGAATTTCGTANGTCTCCCCGGTCACATACGGCTGCCCGTAAAAATACGTGTCGAAAAANGAGAACGCAGGCTTTTTTTCGTCCNNNTCNGCGTCNGGAGACGNTTCCGGCANAGCCAGATNNCCGTCACGGTAAAAAAGCGCGAGCTGATACAGGCAGCCCCGCGCCATGAANGAATCGGCATTTTCCNCACGGCAGACCGCANCGCAAAATCCGTCAAGCACCGTCTTCACGTCCGGCACGATGAGCGTCGTGTCAAGCGACCCGAAGTCCTCCAAAAAAGGATAGACGGGCGGCGCATTCCGCGCGGCAGACCCCGCAAGGAACGACAGCGGCGAAAGCGAAACATGGCGGTCAATGCCGTC
The DNA here is from genome assembly GCA_014804085.1 of Treponema sp. Lineage (GTDB taxonomy): Bacteria > Spirochaetota > Spirochaetia > Treponematales > Treponemataceae > Treponema_D. The sequence goes on from JAAVAM010000042.1 coordinate 35,995, forward strand.
TGCAACCGAGACCGTCGCCGTCAGCCGGTCACTCTCCAGCTCGTCCGTCCAAGGAACGGATTCCGCCATCGCCTGCGCAACCGCACGCAACGTTTGGGCATCATCTTCGGCACGCTTCCCCTGCTGCAAGTCAGAACACGCGGAAATCGCAAGAAAGCCCACGGCAAATGAAAACTTTAAAATGACGAAACGCAAAGTTTTTGTACACATCGCTCCAAATACTATAGTACATTTCTCAAAAAAAATATATACTTGCCGTATACATTTCACGAAATACCGAGGTCATTTATGGCATTAACGCTCGCCGAAAAAATCTTGCAGGAACATATCGTACCCGAAGCCTGCGCGGAAACCGTATTCAAAAAAGGTACGCCGATAGCGCGCGGCGCGGACATCGCAATCAGGATTGACCAGACACTCACGCAGGACGCGACGGGGACGATGGCATATTTGCAGTTCGAGACAATCGGCATTCCCCGCGTCAAGACAGAAGTGAGCGTGTCATACATCGACCACAACACCTTGCAGACCGACTACAAGAACATGGACGACCACCGCTATTTGCAGTCGGTCGCCGCAAAATACGGCTTATATTTCAGCCGCGCGGGAAACGGCATCTGCCATCAGGCGCACCTCGAGCGATTCGGCAAGCCCGGAAAGACGCTGCTCGGATCGGACAGCCACACGCCCACCGGCGGCGGTATCGGCATGATCGCCATTGGCGCGGGCGGCCTTGATGTCGCGGTCGCAATGGGCGGCGGCGCATTCCACACGCCGATGCCAAAAATCTTCGGCGTGGAGCTGACCGGGCAGCTCAAAAAAGGCGTGAGCGCAAAGGACATCATCCTTGAGGTGCTGCGCCGCGAAAGCGTCAAGGGCGGTATCGGCGCGATCTATGAATATTTCGGCGCGGGAGTCTCATCGCTGACCGTGCCGCAGCGCGCGACCGTCACGAACATGGGCGCGGAGCTGGGCGCAACCACATCGATTTTTCCGTCGGACGAATCGACCCGGCGATTCCTCGCCTCAATGGGACGCGAGTCGGACTGGACGGAACAAAAGGCGGACGAAGGCGCGGTGTACGACAAGGTGATACGCATCGACCTGAGCGAACTGCAACCGCTCGCCGCCTGTCCGCACTCCCCCGATGCCGTCAAGCCCGTTGGCGAGCTGGCAGGAAAACCGATCACGCAGGTGGTCATCGGCTCATGCACCAACTCGTCGCTCGACGACCTTGAGAGCGTCGCGGCAATCGTCAAAGGAAAGCACATCGCGCCGAATGTGGAAGCCGGCATTGCGCCCGGAAGCCGCGCGACGCTCCTCATGGCAGACAAAGCGGGCATTCTGGGCGAGCTGATTGCGGCAGGCTTCCGCATTCTGGAAAGCGCGTGCGGGCCGTGCATCGGCATGGGATTCGCTCCGAATTCGGAAGGCGTTTCCCTGCGCACGTTCAACCGCAACTTTAAAGGCAGGAGCGGCACGGCAGACGCGAATGTCTATCTCGTCTCGCCGGAGACGGCGGCGGCTTCGGCAATCACGGGCGTGTTTACGGACGCGACCACGGTGCAGTACGACGACCCCGCCTACCGCACGGGCATCCGCCTAAGCCTGCTCGACGGCGGCGACAATCGGCTCTCGCTCCGGCACGTCACGGAATTCGCGACCGACAGCGGCATGCTCATTCCGCCGCTCGCGGAAAAAGACGCGGCGCAGATAGAAATCGTGCGCGGTCCGAACATCAAGCCCTGCCCGCCCTGCCGCAAGACCGCCGACACACTCTCTTTCCCGGTGCTGCTCAAGGCGGGAGACAATGTTTCCACGGACGACATCATGCCGGCGGGCACAAAAGTCCTGCCGTTCCGCTCGAACGTGCCGGAAATCAGCAAGTTCACCTATGAGCGCATTGACGCGGATTTCTACGCCCGCGCGGCGGCAACCGAATTCGGCGGCTGTTTTGTGGTNGGCGCGGAAAACTTCGGGCAAGGATCGAGCCGCGAGCATGCCGCGCTCGGACCGATGTACCTTGGCGTGCGCGCCGTCATCGTCAAAAGTTTTGCGCGCATCCACAAGGCGAACCTGATCAACTATAACATCATTCCGATTACGTTCGCCAATCCTGCCGATTACGACAAGATTGCCTGCGGCGACACGATCACTATCAGCAATATCATCGCGTCGCTCACGGACGGCACGCCGTTTGCCATCACCGTCAAAGGCAAGAACGGCGAATTTGCCGTGGAAGGCATCAACGATCTGGCAAAACGCAGCCGCAACATCCTGCTTGCCGGAGGTCTTGCCGCATACACGCGCGACGGCGGCAACTAANCGGATTGAACGCGCGGCAAAAACGCTTGCGGNCAGGATGCCATTCCGCCTGCAAGCATCGTCCTGCGCGGACGACCGAAACACGAAAATCCTTGCAGGTATCGCAAAACTGCGTTATACTGGTAANAATAAGACAGGGGACAGGGAACATGAATGTACATAACGTAATGGAAGAAATCGTCATGCAGCGCGTCAACGGGCTGTATGATCAGGTAAAGGCGTTCGGGTCGGCATGGCTCACCTGCGACTGCGAGAACTGCCGCTTGGATACCATGAGTTATGTCCTGAACCGCATTACGCCGAAATATATCGTCTCCGGGCGTGGGGCGACCCATCTAATCACGACGATAGAAGACGGACAGGTGCGCGCCGATATTGACACGCTCACGCTTGAGGGAATCCGTATCGTCAGTTCGACCAAACGCCCGTATCACCAGAGCGCAAAGAAGCAGCATTCGCAGGGTACGTCGTCGCCCGTGTTCAATATGCCCGCCTTTATGGGAACGATTCTTGACGGCACGACATTCGACCCGCTGACCGGTGCAACCGTCGTGCTCAAACAGAACGGAAAGCCCGTGGAAATGATCGACGAGACCTGGCAGAATCCCGTAAAGACATTCAAAAGTACGCAGGGAGCCTATTCGTTCTGGGCAAAAAGCGTCCCCGCCGAAAAAGAAGGCCTGAACCAGCATTTTTCGTTCACCGTGGAAGTATCCGCGCCCGAATACACGGACTGCGTTTATTCGTTTGAGATGCCCGTCGTGAGCGAAGCGGCAGAGCGCACGGAACTGAATTCCACGTTCTCGCTCAAGCTCAAGGACATCATCTTGTTCCGCAACGACATTGAGACACCCATGGAAGCGGACATCATCGACTTTGGTTTTGCCGACTGAAACCGNTCGCGCTGAAAAGCCGGGATTTTATCCGCCATGCCATTGACACGAACGCCCGATTTTGGTAGGCTGTATACATTATCCGGGCAGTTAGCTCAGTTGGTAGAGTCCCTGGTTTACACCCAGGTTGTCGGGAGTTCGAGTCTCTCACTGCCCACAAAAAGCTTTCCTCGCGGAANGCTTTTTTATCCTCCGAATTTTCGGGATGTAGCGCAGCTGGTAGCGCGCTTGGTTTGGGACCAAGATGCCGCAGGTTCGAATCCTGTCATCCCGACTGCAAGTCNTTGTNATANAATGATTTGNNGCTTCTTTGTGTTTGCCNNGCGCAAATAAAATGTTAATGNCNTTNNAATTTNTCANNNTCCGNCGAAAAAAAAATACGNTAACAGCAAGAAAGTTACTAACATATCAANANCTGAAAGAGTCTTGACNAATCAAATCATCNAATTTTATGATTNNAGGAAATAGCTNGATCTGCGGNATCTNANAAATTCATAGGAAATTCAGTAGAATATTATTTTGTAAATTTCCATCATTTTAGGAGTCAAAGGATGATCATAAAAAAGGTGACGGTTTTGTATGTGTTGTTTTTAACCAGCTTTATATATGCAGAAGCATTTAAGTTTTATGGAGTCTGGATGGAGGAGGAAACGTATGCAGAATACAAAAAAGGCGGCGATAAGTTGCATATGCCATACGTGAAATTATCCGTAAAACTTTATGAAAAATGCCTTCCTTGGAGAGACGGAAAATACATAACGATAAACAAGAACGGTTGCTTTGCCACTTTGGACTGGGGAAAGAAATTGAGCAAAGATACAATGGCAACAAGACCTGTCTGCAATTTTCCAAACCGCAGCTTTACACAAGGATATTTTTCGGCTTCCCCGGAAACTGGCTGGATATGGACATGGGATTCCATGAAACTGCTCTGCTATAATGCCGACACAGGACTTCACAGCGACTTTATTCCCGTAATGTCGTGGAAAGGCTCCATAGATTATGTTACCCCAATTTCTTCTGACGAGCTGCTTCTGTCGTTCTTTTGGCTGGATCTCGGAAAAACCGACTGTATCGTGAATTTTTTATATAATCAACGGACTCAGTTTCTGGATATGTCGCATATAAATGAAAGAAGTGAAGTCCATCTTTGGAAGCAGTTGTCGCCGTTTGGAAATATGTTCCTAGCATTTAAATATAATGAAGAAATGTATAATGCGCAATTCTTTTTCTACAACAATGATACGGGTGTAAAAACAGAAAACAAATTGACAAGAACAATAACACAATTCTTATCCAAAACATCTTTGCTGGATATATATGTGTCAACGAAGGAAAGGATGATTGTCTCAAAATCTTCATCATCATATCCCCTCGCCATTACCTGGTCTGAGAAATATGGAGATGTCGTTTTTTCAACGGCAAAGCATGTTTTTCCAAAAGAAAAGTATCTAGGGTATTATGAAGTTTCTTCAGACTGCCGCTGGATGTTCCTGTCGGTTTCCGGATATAAAGGTCTTAAAGGTGATATTTTAGACAAAGTTGCTTTTTTGGAAATATCAGACAAATATCCCGGAATGTTCAGCCCCTTGATTTTTTTGAGCGATGATTACACAGATTTTCAATGGTGGGGCAACTGTTCTTTCATCGAGCATCCAGAATACGGAACCTGCTTTATCTGTTCATACGATGACAACAAGACAGAAGAAACCCGTCTCTACAAAATGAGCGATGTCCAGGCAGAGATCGACAGGGTTCTGATGGAAAAAGCAAAATCTATGGTGAGGTAAAGTATAAAATTCAAATCAATCTTTTTGTTTTTGGCGATTATGGTTATGAAAATCATTTTGCTCGGTATGCGGCTTTTGTCGTATTTTTCTGCGTTCCCCCGCTTTCTGCCTGACAACACAACAGCCCTGCGCAACGGCAGGGCTGTCTATTTTATACTTTTTTAACTTGGTTGTAGAGGGTATCTATTAACGTTTCAGGTTAATAACCGTTTCAAGCAGGGTGTCTGCTGTCTGAATAGTCTTCGCATTTGACTGGAAGCCGCGCTGGGTTACGATCATGTCCGTGAACTGCTCGCTCAGGTCAACGTTTGACATCTCCAACGTGCCGGCAAGCATGGAGCCTTTGCCCGCAATGCCGCTCGTGCCGATATTCGCCATGCCGGAGTTGTTGCTCTCCACGAACGTGTTGTCGCCAGCTTTCTCAAGACCGCTCTGGTTGGTAAAGGTCGCCAGCGCAATCTGACCAATCGTGCGGTTCGTGCCGTTTGAGTACACACCCGTAATGATGCCGCTCGAATCAATCTTGAAATTGTCCAAGTAGCCGAGCATATAGCCGTCCTGCGAGTACGCCTTGGTCGAGCTGGGCGACGCACTCTGGGTCACCGTGTTGATCATGCTGCCGATCGTGCCCAAATTGAGCGCGAAATTCTGCCGGTACGGCGTTCCGTCCTCGTTCAGGTTCGCATTCGGGACATTGAACGAAGTCTGCAAGATGATCTCGCCCGCCGGGTTCGACGTGTTTCCCGCGCTGTCCGTGACGGAAGCGAGGACGCCGTTGTTGTCAAAGTTGACGGTAAATGTCGTTCCCATGCCGTCTGTCGTGCCCAAGCCGATACGCGTCTCGCGGTCTTCGCCCGCTTCGGGATCGACCTGCACGGCGGCAACCCACTGGTTCGGATTGTCGGGAACGCGGGTAAAAGCGACCGTCAGATTGTGCTCCACGCCGAAGCTGTCGTAAATCTTCATCTCCGTCGTCCAAGTGCCTTTCATGATGTCGGCTTCCGTGGGATTTTCGGGGATAATCGGCAGGTTCTTGTCCAAGTTGCACGCATAGTTCACCATGGAAGTCGCGCGCGCGGGATCTTTCGAGCCGACGGGAATAATCAGGTCTTCGGGAGTCGCCGACGTGCGCAGAATCTGCTGGCCGTCAACCTCGCGCGCCATCCACCCCTGCACGCGGAAACCGTTCGCCGGGTTGACGAGCGTTCCCTCGTTGTCAAGGCTGAACGCGCCGGAGCGGGTGTAATAGGATTTTTCGCCGTTCTTTTCGATAAAAAAGCCGTTGCCCTGAATGGCGATGTCCGTGCCCACGCCCGTTGACTGCAAGTTGCCCTGCGTAAAAATCGTATCAATCGCGGCAACGCTCATGCCAAGCCCCACCTGCTTGGGGTTCACGCCGCCCACTTCGGTAGTCGGTTTTGCCGCGCCGCTCAGCTGCTGACTGATCATGTCCTGAAAGTCAACGCGCCCGCGCTTGAAGCCATAAGTGTTCACGTTAGCGATGTTGTTGCCGATAACGTCCATTCTCGTCTGGTGATTCTGCAATCCCGAAACGCCTGCATACAAAGATCTCATCATAAAGCTACCCTCATTAAAACCAAACTTATGTTATTGCACGCCGTAAACCGCTTTGACACGGTTCATGTCGTACAGCTGCCCGTTGACTTTCAGCTGCGGATTCGCCTCGCGGGTCACCGCCTCAACCACGCCAATCGTCGTCGTGTCGCCCATTTCGATTTCCACCGCGCGGCCGATTGTCTCCGTCGCCGCCGTGGTGTTCATCAGCGTNCTCAGCCGCTCAAAATTGTTGCTCATGTTNGTCATCTGCTCAAGCGATGAGAACTGCGCCATCTGCGCGATGAATTCCGTGTTCTCCATCGGACTGAGCGGATCCTGATTGGACAACTGCGTCACCAGCAGCTTGAGGAAATCGTCCTTNCCCAGCTTGTTGCTCGACGTGCGTCCCTCGCGCAGCTCAAAGTCAAGCTTTTTGTTGTACGCATTCACGTCGTTGTCAAGCNTGAACCGCTCCGCGCCGCTCATCATGCCCAGCTCTGACGCGCCTTTGACCTGAAAATCCATCTGCACTGCTCCTTACGCAACAATATTGACACCGTAGTCGGACACGGCNTAATCGGCCATATCCGATTCGACTTCGCCCGCCACAAAATCGCCGTAGCTCTNGTCGGCACGAACCGCGAATTCGGGATTCTGCCAGTCCTGCTGCGACTGCGCGAACTGCTGGNNGCCCGCAAAACTCAAGTCAAAGCCCTGCGCCTCAAACCCGCTCTGCGCGAACGCCGCCCTGAGCGTGTCGATGCTGTCCCGGAANGCNTTGTAGGCTTCCTGCGACTGCACCGTAATCTGCCCGNTAATTACTTTATCGGAAAGCGACAGGCTAATCTTAACGTTTCCGAGCGATTCNGGGCGCAAAATGACGTTGATCGCNCCCTGNTTTCCGTCGCGCAGCACGATACTGCCCGCCTTCACAAAATCGGGAGCGTTCTCCTGGACGGCATTGGCGAGCATCGCCTGAAAATTCGAACCATGCGAGGCNGCNNTCTGNGTATTNGCNGAAGTGATNTTCTTNCCNGCGTCNNCCGCACCGACCATATCCATCGTCATCTGCACGGAAGCCNCGTCTTTCTGCGCGAACGCAAAATCCGCGCCNTTTTTCTGCTGNGCCTTGCCNACCGCCTTTTCNGTCTCCGGGGCGANNGNTTGCCGNTCCGTGCGCANNTCCGTCACGGCAATGCGCGGCTTGTTNTTTGTTTCCGGCATGTTTTTCTTTGCGCCGTCGGCNGGGANTTCCGCCGTGTCATCCGCCTTNAAGACGACCGGCTGNGCATCTGCCATCAATGCCGGCTGATTTTCGGCANCCACTTNCTGCACGTTCGCCGCCAACGCCTCGTCAAGCCCGCCGTCAGGANAAAGCGCGANCNTNTTTTCGTCCGTCAGCGGCANGATTNCTTCGTCCCCGGCGGCAACCGTTTCTGCCGGTTCGCGCTCCTGCGCATACTGCCATGAAAAATTGGTCAGTTTCATGCCGACCGTTTCCCGGTCAGAAATTTTTTCCGCCTGCGCCGCCGCNNCNTCGNCCNCCANCGGNATGACCGGGATTTCGGCAAGACGCTCCGGCGTGACGGCGGCAAGCAACGATTCCGCGCCTGNGGGAATGGCATCNTGCCCGTCCTCGTCCTGTTTCTTGCTGACGCGCNGTTTTTCGTCGCGCGGACGCGCCTCNCACACNGCAGTATCGTCCGCTTTTTCTGCGCGTTTTTCGTCGGATTGTTGNTTCGGCTGCNCGTCGCTCATGCGCGAGACATTTTTCTGCCCGTCGTCGTCAGCNTGCTGTTCNGCGTGAAGCAAGTCCAAAAAAGAGACGGCATCCTCCGCCGGTTTCTGTTCTGCCTGCNCCNNAAGCGGCTGCCCGCCTGNCTGCGGCAAAAACTGCTCGACGTGAACCGATTGTAATGAAAGCATCGGCACNACCTCCACCTACAACATCGGAGGATTTTACGNCCGTGTTTAGNNTTTATTGTGNGGGAGTCAGTCCAAGGACTGCGGCTTGTTCGTCATCTTGCGCTGCACCACGGCGGCGCGATCGGCGGGCATATTCATGAACCAGACGGANACCATTGACGCGCGGCGTTCTTTTTCCGCCAGCTCGTCNTCCTTGCGGAAAATATCGACGATATCCTGATCTTCCATNTTTAAGATTTCGGCGACGGCAGAAGCGGGCGGCATATTGTACCAGTACCGCGCGACTTTGATAAGCTCCGCGTCGCGATCCTCATATTTTTTNCGNTGCGCCTCAAACGTCGCCTCGCGCTCNTCNANNGATTTCAGCCGNTCCTCCAGCTCCTGCGCCACGGCATCGGACTGGCGTTCGCCCTTCGCAATCTCATCCTCGCGCTTGTCCAGCTCCTGNGCGCGGATGTCAAGCGCCTCNAGCCGTTTTGCGAGCCGGTCGTCGTCNAAATCGGCNATAAGCGGCTTTGATTTCGTGGNGGTCGTGGAAGTCTGCGGTGTCTGCCCGAACAGCTTGTACACGGGNGCAAAAAATCGNTTCGCGTTAATCACGCCCAAATAGTCAAACCACAACAACCCGCCCAAAATCATAATGATGATAAGGATTACCAGAACGATTGTCTTACCCAGATTGTTTCCCCGCGGCACTTTGCTTCCCCTTTAAATCGATGATANCATTATACACCATTTTNTGCTAGTAGACAAGGGATACCCCTGCCCCCAAGCGTATTTTGTCGCCATTGTTCTGAGCGCGCGGAANATANTGCAGCGACAGGCCGACATCAAACGTGACCCGCGACAAAATGCCGGCATTGANCGCNGAAACCGCGCCCACGGTGAGCGCCACGGAGTCGCGGTAGTCGGCANNGGATATGCCCCGCACGATTGCCGCCGTGCGCCGCACGTCAAAACAGCCGNCGCCGTCATAGGCAACNGCCCCGGCATACGAAGCGCGCACNTAGATTCGGTCAACGTAGAGCGCGAGCGGAATCCCTTTCTGCACTTCCCANCTGCACAGCACGACGCTCGCCGACACGCGCGCAAACTCCNTTGACGAAGGAAAAATCGCCGCCGACANCGCGAGCGGAAACAGCCCCGGAACGCGCGCGCCNANACTCATGCCGACGTTCGCCGCGTTAAAAAACACGCGCTCGGCGAACACGAACGGCTGCACCCACACGCCGCCGTAATCCGCATAGCGCGGCGACATTCTGCGCACGGACGAAAACTGCGCGTAAGCGCGCGCCGTTCCTGCCCACCCGTTCTCCGCAGAAAGCGCGTCATGCCCGTAAAAAGCGATGCCGTNCGCGCCCAAAGAAACCGTGNTCCCGAACCTCGCGTACAGCGTCTTTGCAAGCGAGATNCCTTCCGTCGTCTGCATGAATCCGCCGCCGTCAAACAGCACGTTTGCATTGANGCTGTATGAGAACGTGTCCGTGCCGCCGGAATGATGTGCGGACACGCCGCCGTTGCGGTCAAACGGATTCCACCCGCCGCTCACCACGGTNACCTGGTCGCCCCATGGCTGAGACGNCCCGAACGTCGCGCCNACGAACGCTGTGCCCACCGACGTATAGCCGAACGAATAGTCGGACAGTTCGTCCCGCCGNTACGACGAAACCATGCCCACNGGNATCAGCATTCCGCGNCGGTAATAGCGGAACGGNTNATANGAAAGCCGCNCNNNTNNTNCCGNANNANCCGCNACACGCGNATCGTNTNCGTNCNNNTCCGNNGTNTCNGCCTGNGGCGCANCNCCNNTGTGGCGGANAACCGNCCGNCGGGAAACGTCCATCTGCATNAGCCGCTGCGTGTCNTAAAAAGCCGCCGTATATACCAGCCGCTCGTCCCGGTCGCCCGGAAAAAANGCNNCATCCAGCACACNNCCCGAAACNTCATCGTCCTGCAAAACCAGCTCNCNCGNAANGTCNGCGGGATNGACGTACANCANCCCCGCNCGCGGAAANTGCNNCGNNCCNATCGGCGCATACGAAAAACTGAACGCAAGCCGTCCGTCCNNGCNGCGCNTTNCGTGCAGATGATGCANNATCGTCCGCGGANTNCCGAACGCGCGGTACNTCGTGTCGTNTTCGTACANGCGNATGCGCCAGTCCAAGCCCTTTTTGACGATACANGCAAAGCCGCCGTCCGCCGCCGCGCACGGGNTGAACGGNANNTCGTCCGCCGCGAACNNCACCCGTTTTACCCGCACGATGTCGTTTTTCCGCGNNCCGACCGCATAAAAATCAATCGAGCGAATGTCCTGCGCGATGTTCACGCAGGCAAGGAGCAGCGCNCCGTCACGGTCACGCACGAATCCCGCNTCGCGCACCGACGCAACCGGCAGNGNCAACAGNCGTCCCGAAGGAAAATGNTACNGGCAGACNGCGNCCTTTGTCTGCGCGGACGCATACAAATANGANACGGCAAGCCATTCCCCGTCGTCGGAAAGCGAAAGGCGGCTGACTGCCGCGCAGGCGAACAATTTTTTCGGCTTCTGCACCGTTCCGTCNCGCACCGCCGCGTACCACACNCCGCCCGTCTTCTGCTCGTACCAGGCGATGCCGTGCGCGCTCGTCGCCACGCACTTGAACACCGCCCGCCGCNCGTTCTGCCGCGAGAAGCCCGTCTTTGTCGCCGCATATCCGTTCGCCACGAAAAAATCGTCCGTGCCGCGCNNCGGGTCAATCGCCGGAGTTACGTCGTCGGGAACGCGCACCCATGCCGCAAAGTCTTTCCATAACGCGGNAATTNGTTTTCCGTAGGTCTTTTTTATCGACCGCTTGAACCCGTGCAAACTTCCCGCCGTCCGCCAGAATTCGGCATACTTTTTCATGCCNTAGGTTTCCTGCAAGAACTGNCTGAACAACGCCCCGAACGCATAGGCATCCGTGCCNCCGGGAAACGTGTCGCGCGCGCCGGTCACNTCGCGCCAATCAGGAAACCTGCCGTCGAGCTTTGCCTGCNGCACCAACTGTGTGCTGTACGNNCTGTGNACGCGCCCCGCCCCGCCCCGGCTCTCAAAACTGACCGCCGCGCCCTCAAGCATGAAATTCGTCTGCGTGAANCCCGCCGGAGCGAACCAGTCGCCGANCACNCCCGCAAGGAATCCCGCGAACGGCGAGCGCATGTTGGTCGTCACCGCATGGGTCAGCTCATGNTAGAANACCGATTCCAGCGTGTCCGCATAACTGTCAAGCGACGTGTCGGGCGGCGTGTCATACAGCACGATACGGTTATACGGCGCGACCGTAAAATAGGCGTTCATGCTTTCCACCGAGCGCGTGATCGTCACCGCAAAATGCGCGTNACACGCCGTCTCCAGCAGCGCNCTGATTTCCTGATAGTAGCCGTCCGCCACCGCCGCGATACGCCCCGCAGCCGCCGCGCATTCGTCCGGGAAGATGATGTCAAAAAACTGNGTGCGGANNACCGACAGCGNNCCTGCCCCCGCAAGCACNCCGCCNTTTGCCCAGCCGCCGCCAATGAGGAGCGACGCGATAACGGCGCAGACGAGCCTTCTCATGCCAGNGCCGCGATNGCCGTTCCTATGGTAATGTCGTCCGCTTTCTGCACGAACTCAAAGCGGATNCCCGGCGCNAAGCGCGCAAGATACGACGCAATCCGCTCGCGCAGNCGACACGTCTTGTAAAACGTCGTGCCGTTGCAGAGGATGCACACGGGATCGTCCGTGCCCGCGCCGCCTTGCACGAGGCATGCCGCAAGAATGCTCGCCGCATACCCCGCGCACCGCTCGACCAATGCGTCAAGCACCTCGTGCAGCACCGCACTGTCGTCCGCCGTCGCGCAGCATGCGGCAATGGCGTTTTCCCGGTCGCCCGGCGTATGCAAAAAGCCGTCCACGACGACCAGCGGCACATCCGGCAGGCGACCCAGCGACGCGGCACATGACGCGCTCACCAAACCGTCCGCGGCCGCCGCGCGCAGCACTTCCCCGGCAAGCGGCCCCAGATAGCCGCCCGAACAGCATTTCTCCAGCATGTATTCGCCGGGATGCAGACTCTTCGCGTCAAGTGAAACGTCAAAGTCCGAGCGGGCGAACGCGCCGAATTTGCCGCTTTCGCACACGACAATCTGCCGGCTTTCCCCGCCCAACGCCGGCTGGATATACGCGCCGTTCATGCCCGTGCCCAGAATAAAGCCGACATACGACGAATACCGCCTGCCGCCCGAAGCCGCGCCCGCGAGCAGCGCCGCGACCGTATCGTTCAGCAGCGCGATGCGAGCGACGTGCCAACCCCGCGCCGCAAGCGTCTCCCGCAACGCCGCGCCCACGGGAACGCCCTCCACCTCGCGCGCCTTCACTTCCTTGCTGAGCGAGTGCGGAATGCCGTCGCCGTCCTTGGTAATCGTCATCGAATACGAAAAGCAGAAGCCGATTCTGTCCGCCTTGTCCTTCAGGTAGCCGATGTTGTCCGCAACCGCGTCAAAGAACGCCTGCCGGGACAGCTCCCGCTCCACGCCCGGCATCACGCCTTTCCGAAAGTCCGAGATGACCGGGCTGCCGTCCGCGCCGAACGTGACCAGGCACGAGCGGAAATTCGTCCCACCCGCGTCAATGACGATGACCGACTGATTCCGCGGCGGCTGCTCCGGCGGCAGCAGCCAGGTGCGTGTCATGTCCTGCCACGCCGACGTATCGCCGCCGAGCTTCGCGTTCATGTCCGCAAGCAGCGGGCGCACCAGATTATAATCCGCCGTATCCACGGAAAAATGATGGTTCGTAAAAAAAGAAGAGACCGAATCGCGCATACAAAAAGTATAGCACATCTTTTCCGTTTCCGCTACAATGCCGGTATGGCAGCAGACCTCTCCCACCTGAAAGACGAACTGAATCCCGAGCAGTACCAGGCCGTCATGACCACCGAAGGCCCGATTCTCATCATTGCGGGCGCGGGCAGCGGCAAGACGCGCGTGATAACCTACCGAATCGCGCACATGCTCGACGCGGGCATTCCGCAGAGCCAGATCCTCGCGCTCACGTTCACCAACAAGGCCGCCCGGGAAATGGAGACGCGCGTCAAGGAGCTGACCGGGCGCAAATTGCAGAACCTGACGATCGCCACATTCCACGCGTTCGGCGTAAAAATCCTGCGGCAGGACATCGAACGCCTCGGCTGGCGCACCAATTTTTCTATTTACGACGAGACCGACCGCAACGCGCTCATCAAGGAGACCGGGCGCGAGCTGCAGTTCACCGCCGACGCGCTCGACGTGTACAAAATCGGCATCCTGTTCAGCGACATCAAGACAGGACGCAAAAACTGGACGGCCGCAAGCGACATGTACCGGCAGCTGTACGAAGGCTACCAGCAGGGGCTGCGCCTGTACAACGCCGTCGATTTTGACGATCTCATCACGCTCCCCATCCGGCTGTTCCGCGAGCACCCCGACGTGCTCGCCCGCTACAAAGACCGCTACCGCTACCTCATGGTGGACGAATTCCAGGACACGAGCCACCAGCAGTACGAGCTGATGCGAGCGCTTGCCGGGCAGAACGTCGCCGTGGTGGGGGACGATGACCAGAGCATCTACAGCTGGCGCGGCGCGGACTACCAGAACATCATCAACTTCGAGCACGATTTCCCCGGCATGAAAGAAATCCGCCTCGAGCAGAACTACCGCTCCACCGAAACCATCCTCGCGGCGGCGAACGGCGTTATCAGCCACAACACCAACCGCAAGGACAAGACCCTGTGGAGCGGCAACGGCGGCGGCAAGCCGATCGAAATCTACATGCCCGAAAACGAGACCGCCGAGGCGCAGTTCATCACCGAAAGCATCCGTTCCATCTGCCTGCAAGAAAAACGGAAATACGACGACTTCTGCATCCTCATGCGCACCAACACGCAAAGCCGCCCGCTCGAAGAGCAGTTCTTGCAGGAGAACATCCCCTACGTCATGAGCGGCGGCACGAGTTTTTTCCAGCGCAAGGAGATAAAGGACATCATCAGCTACCTGCGCGTCATCGCCAACCATGACGACGACGTGAACCTCCTGCGCATCATCAACACGCCGCGGCGCGGCATCGGGCGCACCACCATAGAACGGCTGAACGAAACCGCCCGGACGCTCGACGTGCCGCTGTGGGAGGCGATCACCGCCGTCATCAGCGCGGACGAATCGGAGAGCGGCATCAGCGAATCCACGCGCGACGACCTGCGCTCGTTCGTCACCTTTATAGAAAACAACCGCACCATGCTGAGCGGCAAGGGACTCGCCAAAAAAGTGCGCGCGCTCGTGGAAGAAATCCGCTATTTCGACTGGCTCATCGCCGAGAACCCCAAAAGCGAAAAAGCCGCCCGCTTCAAGTACCTGAACGTGGAAAGCCTCATCAACTCCATGGACACCTGGGAGAACAACCCCGACACCAAGGACGCGAACCTCTACGCCTACCTGAACCGCATCACGCTGCTGAGCCGCGACGATCTTGACGACGGCGAGGAGAAAGGCAAGGTCAACCTGATGACGATCCATGCCGCCAAAGGGCTGGAATTCCCCGTCGTGTTCATCGCGGGCGCGGAAGAAGGCATTGTCCCCCATGCGCGCGCCGTGGAGGAAGGCGGGAACGCCGCCGTGGAGGAAGAGCGCCGCCTGTTCTACGTGGCGATCACCCGCGCGCGCGACAAGCTGTTCATCTCCGCCTGCCGCCACCGCCGCCGTCTGCGCGATGTCATTGCCTGCGAGGGCAGCCGCTTCCTTGACGAAATCCCCGCCAGCCTCGTGGCATACCACGAGCCGCCCCAGGCGGTGGATGCAAAAGCCGCACAAGACATCCTCGCCGCCATGCGCAAAAGCTTCACCAAGCCCATCGTCCCCGGCTTCGGGCGCAAGGGGTAAATGCCTCCGACCGACCTCTTGCGGAATTAAGCGAACCGCCACACATCGAAAAACAATAATATTTTATCGTTTTTCGATAAAATATTATTGACAAACGATATTATTTCCGCTACCGTAAGGCATCACCGCAAACGGAGGGCGGCATGGGAATCAGGAAATGGAACAGGGGCATCCGCGCGGTCTCGCGCATTGCCGAAATCATCTATTTTGCGCTGGCGGCGGCAGTGGTCGTGCTTGCCGTCGCTTCGGTCGTGCGCCCGGACACGCTGGGCGGCATGATTATTCTGAGCAACGGCGGGGACGTTTCCGTAGGAACGAACGGCTTTGAAATTGCGATTGCCGACCGTGACGGGAACGCCATTCCGGCGGCGGTGACGCTGATCGCGGTCGTCGGCATAGTGACGATGCTCTGCATGGCGATGATTTTCAGGAATATTCGCCTGATTTTCGCCGCCGCCGAGCAAGGGGCATGCAGGACGGACGGCGCGCTGATCTTCACCCCGGCCATCGTGCGCATGGTGCGCGAAATCGGGACATTCTGCATGGCAATCCCGGTCGCGGGCTTTGCCGCGCTCGCCGCCGGAAGGCTGATCATCGGCCCCGGACTGGGGGCGAGCGTCCAGCTCCACGGGCTTGCGATCGGCTTTGCGGTGCTGTGCCTGTCGCGGTTTTTCGCCTACGGCGCGGAACTGGAACACGAAGTGGAAGGGCTGGTATGAGCGCGGACGAACCGACAGAAACGGGCGGCGGAAAAATCATCCTCCGCCTTGACCGCATGATGGTGGAGCGGCAGATGTCCCTGAACGAGCTTGCGGAGCGGGTCGGGATCACCAACGTGAACCTGTCAAAAATCAAGAACAACCGGGTGAACGCCATCCGATTCTCCACGCTGGAAGCAATCTGCGCGGCACTGGACTGCACACCCGGCGACATCCTTGTGTACCAAAAATGACCTGCGCCGGAGAGCGCGGGAAGGAGTTATATATGAAAAAATTGCTTACGGCAATTGTTGTGGCAGCGGCCGCCGCCGCGTCATCGTTCGCGACGGTGGAGCTGAGCGCGGGACTTCAGATGACACCGTACAACGGCATCAAAGTTGCGGGGGCGGACAGCTTCTATGAGTCCGTTCCGCTCGGATTCGAGACGCAGGCGACGTTCTATTTCCGCGACCTGCGCCCGTTCAGCGTCGGTCTGAACGTCGGGCTTGGGTACGACCATTTCTCATGGATCGACGACACATCGCTGCGGAAAATAGACGGCGGCTTCAACGCCGCGCTCACGGTAGGACCGGCGTTCCGATTCGCCATTCCCGGGACGCGCAGCTCAATTTTCGTGTCTCCCGGCTTCAAATTCGGGTGCACGGGCATCTCAACCCCGGCGAACGCCAGCAGAGGCGACGACATGCACGACACCCTGATCGCCATGGAATTCGGCTTCCACCTGGACGCCTGCTACACGTTCTGGTGCGTGCAGAACGTGCAGTTCGGGCTGGGGCTGAATTTCGGCGCGGGCTACTCGCTGGGCTTCGGGCGGGCAGGACGAACCACGGTCGCATGGGGCAAAGAAAAAAACGACGACCTCGACCTCACCTGGGCGGATTTGGACTACGCGCAGCACCTCAAACTCTTTACGGGCGTAACGTTCAGAATCGGGAAATGACGAAACAGAACAGGCAGCGGTTTCCGCTGCCTGTTCTGTGCGCAACGCGCCCGGATAAAAACACCTTGCAATACTTGCAAATCAACAGTAAAATAATAAAAATGATTATGCTTGAAGAGAATGCCCTTTTGGATTTGTTGCACAAGCGCGCTCATCACATAAAGACGCGGGCACATTCATGGGAAACATTGCTATGCTTTATAGGCTACGTGGCATCGGTTTTGCTTGCAGACATCAAGACACTTCCTTCAAAAACGCAGCTTATCATCGTCATTATAGGTTTTTTATATCTTGCTGTTTTTATCGCAAGCCTCTACGGCTCCCATTATTCAGTGGATGCGTTTTATCAGGACATCGTGAGGGCTGGCGAAGACCACAATTTCTCTTTAATCCTGTTAAAAGACCGTTCCGGCAATTTTCCAAACAGATACCTCATGAAAAAAGACAAGCGCTGGAACTGTTATTTGTTTCCATATCTGCGCACGCTCAACGAAAAAGACCGTGACTACGAATCCGTCCTCCATTTTCTAGAGGATACGTTGCGCATATCAAACCATTCATACGAATTCACGGAAACAAAAGAAGCGGATTTTACCAAAGCCTCCGTCTCCTCCAACATGACAAAAACATACCACCACACGTTCTATCAGTTTTTATGCGACATTGCCAGCAATCCGCAGCTCAACAAGAAAAACGCCATCCACATTGACGGTCAAACATATAAATGGCTTTCGATTGATGACATGAAAAACGACCGACGCATGATGGAATACAACCGGGACAACATTACCTACGTTGAAAAGCAGTTTGTATAGCCATATCCCGCACCGCAGAACAAAATCCTGCCGCAGAAACTCCTGCGGCAGGACAGTCTTTACGCCGTCAGGGCGGATTCCTCGGCGGGGATGACGGTCAGCGGCAGGGCGCTCACTGTCTCGCGCACCGACTTGACTTCCCGTTTTCCGTGGCTGCTCGATGTCCTGATGACAACGAACCATGACGATCCCGCCTTCAGCTGCGGCGGCAGGATGAGCGATATGGTCTTGGGCATGTTCTGGAAGACATGCGTTGCCCTCACCCAGGCAGACTCATCGCTGCCCATCGTCCCGTCAGACATGACCGGCGCAAAGAACACGCCCGTGCGGATGCCGTCGCCGGCGCCCCTCAGGCGTTCGCCCGAAATCTGCATCGGCATCCCCTCGGTCGCCTCGCACCCGACCCGCTCGGTAAAAAGGTCAGTAAACTGCCTGATTGCCGGGGCGGTGTTCTCGGTCGCAACGCTGTCCACGAGGACACCGGCGACGGACGACTTTGCCTCCTTTGACGGCGCAAAGCCGAGTCCGAGATCGGGAACGTCGTCCACGGTCGGCTCCTGCGCGTCAATGCCGCCACGGGAATTCAAGTACAAGATGCCGAGGTCGAGCACGTTCACCGCCTCCCCCTCCCTAAGCTTCTGGAGGATTGCGATCTTGAATTCGGTCGCCATCATGCGGATAATCGTCTCGGAGACGAGCGGGTTGTTCTTCTTGACAACCGCGATCACGTTCTCAAGCGTCGCCATGTTCCTCTTGACAGTGGCATACATCTTGTCGCCGTCAACCATACAATTTTTATGAAACGTCGCGCTCACGCGCTTTTCGGAGTCTGAATGCTCAGTAATAAGTTCTGACATACAAACACCTCCTGATTAGGATACATATTGACCCCGGACGGCCGGTCGTGGTATGCTCTAGAGAGACACTCAAAGCGCATACCACGTTTTGATGAAGCGGGCAGTCTGCGTTCCAGCGCGGGCTGCCCCATTTTTCTGCCGGGAAGTTCCGGTGATTCCCCGCCTTCATGTTTTCGTTACCTCCTTGTTTTTATCTTTGCCGGAGTATGCGGCGCGTGCCGTATGCACCATGCCCCGCAAGACCTTCAGCTCAGCCTCTACTTTCTGCATCTGCATTTCAAGGCTATCTAACAAATCATGCTCACATTCGGCGGCATTTGTTTTGACTATCACTTTCATCGATTTCATATTCTGCCGAACAGACTCTGTTGGTGAGAATTTCACTATCATATCTTTTTCTGAAGCACCTTGCTTTACTGACATTGTACCTAATGACGGTATCTCAATCTCACCCTTGCAGATGGACTTCAATGTTTCAATCCTGTTTCCCAGCAGGATATCTGTAGAAACATCAAAAAACTGAGCCAGCCGCAACAACACATTCTGTCGCGGAACAGTCCCCTTATTCTCCCACATGTTCACCCGGCTTTTGGTAACACCGATCTCTTTTGCAAGCTGCGCCATCGTAAGCCCTCGCTTCTCACGCAATCCCCTTATCGTTTCCCTGAACACTGCCCTACCCTTCCTCCATGTATTGTACATTTTTATTGCACACTGTCAATATATTCGTGCAATATTTTTGCACTTTTTAGTCCCTGACAGGGACTGCCTGTTTTTTCGTCCCTGTCAGGGACGGTTTTGCACTTAGTCCCCATCAGGGACGAAATTCCGCTTAGTCCCTATCGGGGACGTGTACACGTCCCTGTCAGGGACTAATATGTATCCCCGACAGGGACAGGGATGCGCACCGGTCAAGGACATGGCCGTGTCCCCGGCAGGAATGCGGGGCTGTCCTAGCAGGGAACGGGGAAATGTGGTATACTGAGAGACGGCGGAAACACTGAATGGAGCATGACGCTAATAGTGAGGAATAAAATCATGGAAATGAGCTTATCAGAAAAACTAACTTATTCGACTGTACTTATTAGATGCAAATATGCAGACGGCACAATTGGCAGTGGCACGGGATTTATTATCAATCTTTGTCAGAATGATGAGACAAGAACATGTGTTCCAGTTATTATCACCAATAATCACGTTGTAGAAAATAGCATTGAAACTCAATTTGAATTCTGTCTGCAAGATGAGGAAGGAAATCCGATTGATAATAAATCATTTAGTATAACTTATAGAGATAATGCTTGGATCCAACATCCTGATAAAGCTATAGATTTAAGGTGTTTGCCAGTTGCTAATGTCTTACGAGAACTGGAAAAGCGTCATGTTAAGGTTTTCTACATTCCTCTTGAAGTAAGTTTAATTGCCAAAACAGAACAATTAGAAAGTTTATCAGCTATGGAAGATGTTATCATGATTGGATATCCAACAGGACTGTCTGATAAATACAATCACAAACCGATAATTAGAAAAGGTATAACTGCCACACATTTAAAGAAAAACTATCAAGGCAAAAAGGAATTCTTGGTTGATATAGCGTGTTTTCCAGGCTCAAGTGGTTCGCCTATATTCATACTTAACGAGGGGACATATCATATTGGAAATGATCTTTATGCTGGAAGTCGGATAGTTTTTGTGGGAGTATTATATGGTGGACCTCAGTATTCAGCAGCAGGTGACTTTGTTTTAATGAATTTACCCAATATGCCACAACCTCGTTCACTTACACAAATTCCGATGAATTTAGGAGTAGCAATAAAAGCTGAACTTATATTGGCATTTGAAGAAAAATTTAGCAACCATAAGCTAGAAAATGAGGAGCAATTTAATGGATAAACTAAAAATGCAATCTATGGACAAAGTGCAGGAAAACATATGGAAGATTCAGGCATTGTTCCCGAACGCCGTAACAGAATGTGCGGATGGCAGGAAGTGGGGGGGGTGGTACGGCGAGCCGTTGATTTTGACGTGCTCAAGCAGGAGCTTGCGGACACGCTTATCGACGAGCGCGAACTCCGCTATCAGTTCACTTGGCCCGACAAGCAAAAGTCCATTTTGCTCGCGAACACTCCCACAAATAAAACCTTGCGCCCGTGCAAGGAAGAAAGCGCTGACTTTGACAATACTCAAAACCTTTATATCATCAAGCCCGACCGCACCGTGTTTGATTTGCTGTTCCAAGTCATGCTCGATTTGGGCAAGCCCCTTTCCGCTAAAATTGAAGAAAAGAATATTGCGGGCAAGCGCGTATTTATCGTAAACGATGACGACTTGATTGCGTGTTTTGAGGACAGCATATCCGCAGAAATAGTTACGGAAATCGCAAAGGCAAAGCCGCTTTATGCCGTATTCCGCGACAGCGGTTTGTCCTCGGATTCCGTCGCCGCCAACTTCGAGCAGATTTTCGCAACCTATAGCCCAAGCACGGTAAGGAAGGTGTTGTGATGCCCTCCGCACGAATCAAGCAATTGACTATACGTAATTTATTATGTATCATACTAGACGCAAGGAGCGGCGCATGGAATATTCGTCACGGGAAATCATAGGCATGCTTGCGGCAGACGGCTGGCAAGAAGTGGCGTGCGTGGGAAGCCATCACCACTTCAAGCATCCAAAAAAGCCGGGGCGAGTTACCGTGCCGCATCCGAAGCGGTCGATTCCTATAGGAACGGCAAAAAGCATTTTCAGACAGGCGGGTATTGACCCCAAGGAGAAAAAGCAATGAAAAACGAATACGCGTTTATCGCTGTCCTTGAATATGCCGACGACGGCATCAGTATAAGTTTTCCCGACCTTCCGGGCTGTTTTTCATGCGCCGAGACAAACAACGCTGACGAAGCCGTGCGAAACGCACGGGAAGCGTTGGGACTTCACCTGTTCGCCATGGAGCAGGACGGGGAGGAAATTCCCGAACCCCGAACGCTGAATGACGTGGAGTTGAGAAAAAACTGCGTTCCCGCCGTCATCAACGTTTTCATGCCGTCCGTCCGCGCGGCGGTCAAGACGGCTTTCGTAAAAAAGACGCTTTCCCTCCCCTCATGGCTTGCCGCACTTGCCGAAGAAAAAAACGTGAACTGCTCGAAGGTCTTTCAGGACGCGCTCAAGACGTTCCTCGGCGTGGAAGAGCCGATATACTATAAATCAGTCGGATTCTGAAAAACAAGGAGACGGATGCCATGACAATGACGAAAGTTGAAATTGACGTGCCCGAAGAAATCGTGCCGTACACGGTGCTTGAGGATAAGGACGCACAAATTACAAGAAACGCGATGCTCGTTTATCCCTATATCAAAAGCGGCGTTATGTCGCATGGAAAGGCGGCGGAAATGCTTGGACTGTATAAGATTGATTTGATTGCGCTATATGGCAGACTGGGCATGCCGTACTTTGATGAAACAGAAGAAGAATTTGAAGAAGATTTAGTGGTGCTAAAGAGGGCAAAAGGAACTGCCGTATGATTGTCGTTTCGGACACAACTCCCATTATTTCACTTTTGAAAGCAGGGCAACTGGAATTGCTGAGAAAACTGTTCGGTACAATCTGCATTCCGCAATCCGTTTATTACGAGCTGACAGCGAATGAAAAATTCCCCGAAGAAGTAAGGGCTGTGCAAGACTGTGATTTTCTTCTTGTGAAAAAAGTGCAAAATGAAAAAGCCGTTGCCATATTGCGAAGTCTTACGGGGCTTGATGCCGGGGAAAGCGAAGCAATCATTTTGGCAGATGAGAAATGTTCTGATGTGCTGTTAATGGACGAGCGCAAGGGCAGACAGGTCGCCAAGAAAATGGGAATATCCGTTACGGGTACTATTGGAATGCTAGCACAGGCATTTGATGAGAAGGTGCTGACAAAAGAAGATGTTATAAAGTGCGCGGAACGCCTCAAAGAAAATGATATACGTATTAGTGAAAAACTGTATAAGAAATTGACTGAACACATAGAAAAAAGGACATGACGGAAAATGAAATTCAAATTCAAAATACAAGACTATCAGACGGACGCGGTGAACGCCGTGGTCGAGGCGTTTACGGGGCAGCCGTTCAACGACAGGCTTTCTTATTTGCGCGACATGGGAAGCGGAACTGAGCTGGACTCGTTCCAAGACTGCGGATTTTGGAGCGGAACGGGATTCGGCAACGCGCCACTGTCGCTTTCGGACGGACGGCTTTTGGACAACATCCGCGCCTTGCAGATTGCGGGCAATATAAGGCAGTCGCAGGAACTCTCAAAGCCGTTCGGTGCGGGATGCCGCTGCGCGCTCGACATTGAAATGGAAACAGGCACGGGCAAAACCTATTGCTACATAAAGACGATGTTCGAGCTGAACAAAAAATACGGCTGGAGCAAGTTCATCGTCGTCGTTCCGTCAATCGCCATCCGCGAGGGCGTAAAAAAGTCGTTCGAGATAATGGAAGATCACTTTTTCGAACAGTACGGCAAAAAGGCGCGGTATTTTATTTACAACAGCAAGAATCTCAATCAGCTGGATAATTTTTCGTCAAGTAAAGATATTAACGTTATGATAATCAACTCGCAGGCGTTCGCGTCGTCTTTAAAAGAGGGCGCGAGAAACGAAGCGGCGCGCATTATTTACAGCAAGCAGGACAGTTTCGGAAGCCGCCGCCCGATTGATGTGATTGCCGCGAACCGTCCTATCNTGATTTTGGACGAGCCNCAGAAACTCGGCGGNAANGCNACNCAGNCAAGCATCAAACTTTTTAATCCGCTGTTCTCGCTCAACTATTCGGCGACGCACNGNGAAACGCACAATCTTGTGTANGTGCTGGANGCGCTTGANGCTTATCAGAAAAANNTGGTNAAGAAAATCGAAGTGAANGGATTNGAACTTCGGAACTTGCGCGGAACGGACGGCTTTGTTTATCTTTCGCAGATTTTGCTCGATCCGAAAAAACCGCCTATGGCGAGAATGGCTTTCGAGGTAAATTACGGCAATGGAATCAAGCGCGAGACGCACATTGTCGGCGTGAACGACAATCTTTACNATATNTCGGCGGGCGGAAAAATGNCGCCGCTNGAACAGTANAAAAACGNCTATGTCGTAAAAGAAGTGAATCCCATNAACAACACGGTTACTTTTTTAAACGGAATGACTCTTGCGGTGGGCGAAGTGCGCGGCGACCTTTCCGAGCGCGAAATGCGTCGCATACAAATTCNCGAGACGATTCTTTCGCACTTTGAAAAAGAAGAAAAACTTTTCGATATGGGCGTTAAATGCCTTTCACTTTTTTTCATTGACGAGGTTGCGCATTACCGGCAGTATGACGAAAACGGCAGCGAGGCGTTGGGCGACTTTGGGCAGATGTTTGAGCAGGAATACAAGAGCATTTTGGACGAATATCTTTCGCTTTTTGAAACGTCGTACATACAATATCTGAAAGGAATTGATGTTCACGACACGCACAGAGGATATTTTTCTATTGACAAAAAGACGGGGCACGCCGTCAACTCCGTTGAGAAAAAAGGCGCGTGCGACGACATATCCGCTTATGACTTGATTCTGAAAAACAAGGAACGCTTGCTTTCGTTTGACGAGCCGACGCGATTTATTTTTTCGCACTCCGCGCTTCGCGAAGGCTGGGACAATCCCAACGTGTTTCAGATTTGCACGCTCAAGCAGAGCAACAGCGAAATCAGCAAGCGGCAGGAAGTGGGGCGCGGCATGCGGCTTTGCGTGAATCAGGCGGGCGACAGAATTGACGGCAGCGTTTACGGCGTTAAAGTCCACGATATAAATGTGCTCACCGTCATTGCGAGCGACAGCTATAAATCGTTTGCGGGCAGCCTGCAAAAGGAAATCAAAGACACGCTGTACGAAAGGCCCGCCAAGGCGACCATCGAGTACTTCGAGGGAAAAACCATTCAGACGGCGGACGGAATTTATACAATTACAAAAACGGATGCGAGCGACATTTTTGTGTNCCTGCGTTCCAGCGACTACATCGACAGGGAAGGCAACATAACCGATGCATATCGCGCCGCGCAGGAAGCCGGCAATTTTGCGCCGCTTCCGAGCGAGCTCGCCCTGATTTCAGACGGCGTTCACAAGCTCGTTCAGGGAGTGTTTGATGCGAGCGTTCTTGACGAAATCATCGCTCCCGCGAACAAACCTAAAATTATGCAGAACGCGCTCAACGAGAATTTCGCTAAAAAGGAATTCCAAACGCTTTGGAAATATATTAATCACAAGTACGCATATTCCGTTTCATTCGACAGCAACGAGCTGATTGCAAAGGCGACAAAAGCACTTGACGAGCAAATGTATACGACCGCGCTTACCTATATCAGCACGATTGGCTCGCAGGGAAAAACACTTGACTTTACCGAAAGCAGGACAAAGACAACGACGCTTGAAAATGCGCTCGGCTCAAATGTGACGTATGATTTGATTGGCAAGATTTGTTATGGCACCGCGCTCACGAGAAAAACAGTCGTGAAGATTTTGCAGGGCATCAATCCCGAAACATTCGCCATGTTCAGGCGCAATCCCGNAGAATTCATAAGCAAGGCGGTGCGGTATATCAACGAGCAAAAGGCGACGATGATTGTTGACGAAATAACCTACAACGTGACGAGCGAAGAGCCGTATTCAAGCGATATTTTTACCGCCGCAAAAAACGTAATCGACTTTGACAGGGCGGTAAAAGCGGACAAGCATATCACGCCGTTTGTCGTTGTGGACAGCGAGACTGAAAAGAATTTCGCAATGGATTTGGAACGCAATGACGGCGACGTGTGCGTGTACGCAAAGCTGCCGCGATCGTTTAAAATTCCCACGCCCGTAGGCGATTATTCGCCNGACTGGGCCATTGCCTTCAACGAAGGAATAGTGAAATACATTTATTTTATCGCCGAAACAAAAGGAAGCATGGAAAGCCTGCAATTAAGAAAAATAGAAAACGCGAAAATCAGTTGCGCAAGAAAACTGTTTGAAAAACTCGGAAGCGACGCGGTTCGTTATGACGTGGCTGACACTTATCAACATTTGATGGACATAATGCGCAAATGAAGGTATTCACTCTCTGACAACAAAACAACAGACTACCCCTCCCCGCAAAACAATCCCCAGCCGCAGGAAAGGAACTCCTGCGACCGGGGACGACCGCAACGCAATCGCACNGCGCAAANACGCGCNTAGTTGACNGCCTGCGTTGAGCCGAGCGCGCTCATTGCGGTGATTTTTGCCTGNTCGGATATTTCGTCGAGCAGCTCCTGCTCTTTTGCGTTCTCAGCCGAAATCTTTCCGAGCGCGACATCGATCTGNTGCGCGAGNTTTTCCCGCTCNATGCTGTACAGCACNTAATAGCGGTATTCCGTCTGNCCGTCCTGCCGCCGCACCTGCGTCCAGAAATCGCGCTCCTTCATAAAGCCGGAGAACTGCGCGTTCGAGAACACCGTCACGACCGCCTGCGCCATTTTCTTCGCGGCTTCCTTGTCCTCGTCCTTGTTGCCGCGCGTACCCGTGCCCGCCGTGGCCGTCACGTTCTCCTTGATCAGCTTGGAAAGCTCCGCCGACGCGTCGTTCGTATCGACCCAGATTTTCAGCAGGTCGCGGTCCTGCCCCGTCCCGGTGACCGAAAACGGAATCTTGCCTTCCATTTCGGGCAGCCGCATCAGCGCGCCNTTGTCGCTGTCGTTNACGGCATACACCCATTCCGGGATCGCGCGCCCCANCTCCGAGCCTTGCCAGTCAATNATCTGCGCACCGGGCTTCACCTCNTTCTTGACCGGGCTTGTCGAAGCACAGCCCGCCAACACCGCCGCCGCGACTGCGGCAGCCAATCCGTTCACCAAACGTGAATGCATAGTTTCTCCTTAAGAATAGCACCCTATTCTTCACTATATACAAGCCAGCCGCCGGAACGTTCCCGGCAGCCGGTTAATGCCTCCTTCCAAAATTGAAAGTGATACCCCCTGCAATATCAAAACCATTGAGCGAACCGTAACCGTGTGACCAGCGAGAACTACTATCATAATGGACTTCTCCACTCTTCACATCATACTGCACACTAACAAACGGGCTGATCATTTTTGTAGGTCTGAATTTTGCCGTTGCGTTAAGAACAAAGCCAAATGGAGCATCATCTATCCCATAATAATCGCCACCTTCACTATAATCGAAACCTATTGCAAGTCCCGATGCTATCAGAATTTTCACGGTATCCTTAACACTTATTCCGAGCGCAGGTCCGATGACAAAATTGAAGCCCCAGTTGCCCCCCATACTCCCCGACAAATCCTCAAAAAAACCGACGGCAAAGGTGTCATTGATATTGAACAAGTTGAAGTTCCTTGCGCCCAATAAGAACCCAGCACTCCCCACATCGCAACAGCTCACGATACGCAGCCCCATCCGTAGCTGAATGTCTCCGCTGTATTTTGATTCTGACATATCTGACATAATGGAAAAGTTTTTCTTCCGTGTTCCCCCGCCCTGTGCAAACAGGGATTTAGTTATATCGTTCGGCTCAACGCGGATGCGGCACATATCGATGACCGCAGCGGAAGTAACGTCGAGTGCCTGCACGGTGAGGTTGAAGATGTTGCCGATCGGAATGAGTTTTCCGTGGACGACGATATTTGCGCCGACCATCGCACCGAGCTGCTGGATTGATTCGTCAGACACCTCGCCGGACAACTGGAAATTCATCTCGGTCTTGATGGCATCCAAATTCGCGCGGTTGGCGACCGTAACCTTGCGCGCTTGCACAAAGCGCATGGACAGGTCGTCAAGCATAAAATCGGACATCTCCGTCGAATCGGACGAAATACCGACAATCGCAATCGTCGTTCCCTTTTTGAAAGTAGCGGAAAATTGATCCGCCACCTGTTGGAGCGCGGTTTCGATGTCAACGGCAGAAGCCGCAACAGCACACCATGCGGCGCACACCACCGCCGCAATTTTCTTGACGTTCATACAAAACTCCTTCTGTTTTTAGTATTTATACCCATAGCAAAATTCACTACATTAAAAGAACGACGGCTGAATATATATGCGCAAGTCATGGTGTCCGACATCCCAGCTGACAAGGAAATTCATATCCTTGCCGCTCACTTCTACAACTCTGACTCCGTATACCGCCGGGCGAAGCCTGTCACTCAGTTCAGAGATTTCCCCCGACGAACGCTTTTTCACCATAATGCCGCCCTCGTATACCCATGCATTGTTCGCGCCAAGCGAATACACGGCGACTTGAATGGGAACATCTCCCCGGTTATAAATGTAACAGTTGTCCTGTATCTCTTTCGCCTGTACCTCCGTCAAATCGACGATATGGTATTCGCCGGAATCCTGCGGCAATGCCGTCGGCTTGGTTTTTTGGACGCTTTTCGTACTGGCAGCCGTTTGCGGAATCGCGGCATTTGCGGGCGATTTTTCGTTCTTCTTCGCAGACTTGCCGCTTTGCTTCGCCGCAGGGGTCGGCGTTCCGGCAAGCAGTGCCTTGACGGTATCGTTCTGTTCTATAGAGAAACGGCACATATCCACGACGGCGGCGGAAGTAACGTCGAGTGCCTGCACCACAAGGCTCAGGTTCCTGCCGAGCGGCTTCAGGCTTCCGTGGACGACGATGTTCGCGCCGACCATCGCGCCAATCTGCTGGATCGAATCGTCCGAAACCTCGCCGGACAGCTGGAAATTCATTTCTGCCTTGATCGCGTCCAGATTCGCGCGGTTGGCGACGGTGAGCGAGCGCGTCTGCACAAAGCACATGGTCAGCTCGTCGAGCATATAATCGGACAAATCCTTTGTGTCGGACGAAATGCCGATGATGGCGATGGTCGTTCCTTTCTTGATTGACGCGGAAAACTGATCCGCCACCTGCTGGAGCGCATTTTCGATATTAACGGCACATGCCGCCGCCGCGCACCAGGCGGCGCACACGACCGCCGCAATTTTCTTGACGTTCATAACAAAACTCCTTCTGTTTTATTGCCGAATGCGGGACACGCCCGCACGTTCTCTTTTTTCGCCGAGTCAGTTTCCACCGGCGGGGCGGAAATGGGCGCGCAGGTCTTTTTCCACCTCCGCGAGTGCCTTTGCGCGCGCGCCCGCTTCGGTCTTATGCCCCCACTTTGCGTACTGGCGGACGAACGAATAGACGCTCTCCCCCGACTGCCCGTCAACCACGCGCAGGGACGCGCCCGGCCGGGCAAACACGCCGACCTCGTTTTCCGACANCGACACGGTGATNNTGCCCGAAACGCAGTACCGCCCCCGCTCCGAAACGGACAGCCCCTGCGCCGCAAGGANTTCCCCGATGACCGTCGCAATGGTNTCGCTGCCGTCGCCCTGNATGGCAATGCGGAACGTCGCGCCGCGCGTNGCNNTGCNNAGCANCGTGNCAACNTCGCCNCGCAGGCGCAGGATTTTCGCGTCNTAGCCGTCCTGCGCCCGGCGGGAAACGGCGNANANGCTTTCGGCAATGCCGTCCGCCNGNGCAAGGCTGTCCTTTGCCGCCGNCAGCGTCCCCACGTCGGCGAGCGACACGTCCCGCCNGGACACCGACGCGACCGCGCGNTCCGCGGAGNCAAGGATNCGGTCAAGGCGCGAGCGGTAGAATTCGGCGGCGGCAGGTCGCTCGATGTACGCGCACACAAACCATTCGCCGGTNTTGTCGCTCCTNAACGGGGCGGTGAACGACAGCGCGGGCAAGTCCGCGTCCGACGACACGGAGACNGCGTTTTCTGCCGCCCGGCGTTTCTCGNTTCCCTCGGTCATGCGGAAATACGTNCCGCGCTCCACCGCGACATGNGCGTCAAAATAGAGNGAAATCTGCGACACGGCATCNTCGCCCGCGCCCTGTGCCGTCGTCCCGCTGCCAAGCGCGCTGACGAACTGGGCATCGGGAAAACAGGCGTTCTTGTCCAGAACCCAAAGCGGAGCGTCCTGCGCGACGGCGGNCCATGCNACGGCAAGCGCGAGGAATACGATGCGGATTATGCTTTTCATAGACGACTACGACCACTCTTTCTCTGACGGNACACATACCGTACAGTTATGTATTTTCGCAATATTACATAATCGGTAAGTTATTGTCAAGTATGTTTGTTTTAGGAAAAATATAACTGTCAGTGTGAATTGCGGCATCCGCCCGAACGCTGCACGCAGGAAAAGATGACGAACATTCAGTCGTGCCTCTCAAAGAACATGAAGCTCCACCGNCGGCGGCTCGGGCTGTCGCAGGCGGCGCTTGCGGAAAAAGCCGGAACCGCCCCGAACTACATCGCGCTCATTGAGGTCGGCAAAAGTTTCCCGTCGCTGCCGATGCTCGAAAAAATCGCCGCCGCGCTGCAAATCGACGCGCTCGACCTGTTCGACAAGGACGGCATGATTTCCATAGACAAAGANACGCTCCGCGCCGACGTGCTCGGACGGATTTCGCAGGCNGTCAACGACGCGTTCGGNGCGCACAGCATCTGCCCGTGAGCGGAGGGGGGAAATATCCTTGCGCCTACGGTACTTGCGTGATACAATGGCANCAGAAAGGCGACGGAGGTATTTTATGGCGACATTGCAGATTCCCGTTGAGGACGCAGTAAAAAAGCAGGCGGATTCCCTGTTCGCAAGCCTCGGTCTGGACACGCCGAGTGCCGTCCGTATTTTTCTGAAGGCTTCCATTGAACAGGAGGGTATCCCTTTCTCCGTGCGGCATGAGGCGAACGGCTGTTCGCTCCAAGAAGCCGTCTCCGACAGCAGGACACTGAAAAACCTGCACGGACCTTTTGACCGCGCGGAAGAAGCAGTCGCCGCCATGCTGGAAGCATAGCGCATGTACCAAATCGTTTACACAAACCGCATGAAGCATGACGCACGGCTGATGAAGCGGCGGGGAAAAGACATGAAAAAACTTGTCCACGTCCTCGCGCTTCTTGCGGACGGACAGCCCCTGCCNGAAAAGTACCNGGATCATCAGCTGACCGGNAACCTACAAGATTTTAGGGAATGCCACATCGAGCCTGACTGGCTGCTCATGTACCAAATCCATGAAGATATGCTCATCCTTTCCGCCACGGCAACCGGCAGCCATGCGGATCTCTTCGNTACATAAAAGCCGCCGCACAGAACGGCGCGGCATACNGCGANGCGCTTTTNCCCNGCATTTGACGGAAAAANCGCCGGGCGGTATAATNGATACCATAAAAAGGAATCNGAAATGAAATCGCTCAAAAGCATCCTGTGCGCTGCCCTTTTCTGCCTTNNNATCGCNGCCGCACCTGCGGACGNCTGGTATGTCTGNCTCGGCTCGTTCACGTCCGCCGACAACGCGCGGCAGTTCTCCGCCGTCCTCACCAAACGNGGNCTGCCGAACGCCGTCTCCGTCCATAAGGCGGCGGGCAAGACCTTGTACCGTGTGCTCTATGACAAGCCGTTCGAGCGGCGGGACGAAGCGCGGATATTCCGCAGCGGGCTGCTTGACGACCCCCGCATCCGACTGCTCAGGCTTTCGGGACTGTGGATCTGCGAGGCGAACCCCGGCGGCGAAAAAACGGCGGCGGGCGAAGTCCTCCAGAAAAACGACGGGGAGACGCTTCCCGTCTCGGAAGAAAAGCCCTACTCGCTCAAAGTCCGCAGCTACAAGGAAGAGCATCCCGCACAGCAGAGCAGCGAACGCCTGCGCGCAAACAATATCGACGCTTATGTGGTAAAAACCTATGACGACGACGCGTATTTTTCGTTCGACGTGCATGCCGGGGCGTTCGCCACTCCTGACGAAAGCGCGGAGACGGCGGACGCGCTCGCCGCGCTCGGCATAGAGGATGCCACGCTTTCCGAATATGCCGACATCAAGGAAAAAATGCTGCGCTACGATGAAGTCGTCCAGCAGGACAACGTGGTCTTTGA
>JAAVAM010000017.1 GCA_014804085.1 Treponema sp.
CGTCCTCTTCCCCCTTCCCTCGTCTCGTCTCAAAGAACTCCCCGCCTGCCCCTCGGCGGCGGGTAAGAATGACTATATCACTACCCGGCACACCTTGTCAATAACCAAACCAACTTTTTCTCACTTTTTCTCAGAAATTTTTACAAATCTTTTTTCAAGATCGACGCAAAAATCCGCAGATAATCGATAAACGAAAGATAACTGAGCACCAAACAGAGTGAAAACAACACAACCGCCGCCGTATGCAGTTCAGAGCCGTACCCGCCAAGTCCATATCCTAGTCGGAGCGCACTTTCCACGGCAAGCGCAAAAAAGCCCGAAACAATATACGATACGGTCTTGAGCTTGCCGCCCTTGCGCGCCGCAATCGCAACGCCCTGTTTTGAGGCAATCATACGCAAAAAATTCATGCTCAGTTCGCGGTACAAAATCAGCACGAAGATAAGCGAGGGCATATATCCGCCGAAAATGCGGTTTACGGAACTCATGGCGCAGAGAAACACCGTCAAGTTGAGCATGACATCCGCAAAAGGATCGAAAAGCTTGCCAAAATCGCCGACCTCGCCGCGTTTTCGCGCATAGTAGCCGTCAAAAAAGTCGGTCAGTTCAAAAATAATGAGCAACGGAATCATGCAATATGCGGAAATCTGCTGCAACAGCACGCTGCCCGTCCAAATCGGAATAGAGTAGATGAGGAAAAAAACAGGGGCGAAACAGACGCGCATCAACGTAAACTTATTGGAAAGTTTCATGTTTTATAGTATCTAAAATCATGGGCAAGAAGTCAAGAGCAAAACGCCCCGCACCGAGCGGCGGAAAAATCAGTGCGGGTACGCCTTAAAATCCTGCACCACGCTGATAGCACTCTCCACGGTATAGCCGGGAAGCTCGCTCGAAGCAATCGCCATGGCGCGATCCACGATTGCGGTGGAATCGGCAATGCCCTGCAAAGTGACTTTTTTGTCTTTGATACCGGCGCGCAAAAAACTGATGTTGAGATGATAATCAAAAACGAGCATATTGACGATACGTTGCCCGATGAGCAAATCGTCCACGCGCCGCTGACCGGCAGCCTCTTTTTCGGGCGTTATGGTGGACTTGACGGTCTCCGCAATCATCACGGCGGCACTCTCAACATCAAGCATTCCGGTGTTAATCACGAGATGAAACAACGCGGGATTGGTGCTGTCGTAATTGAAAAAACTTTTGTGGAAACCAAGCCGGTTTGAATCGCTCTCCTGAATGCGCTTGAGTGCCTGCCGGTCGTTCCAATTAAATTCGCGCTTGAGCCGCTCAAGGCGGATTTCGTCGGGCGCAATAAAACGGAACGCAAGGTGATTGGGCAAATCCTCCAGAATGATGAACGAGCCGCGACCGATAAGGATGACATTTCCGTCCGCGGCGTTTTCCAGAATGGCGGTCTGCAAATAATCCAGATATTCGTCGCGGTCTTTGGTGAGCGACGCAAAGAANCCGGGCNTTTTCTCATCGTACCGGCGCAGTTTTTCGGCAGGAAAGCCNAGCTCGACGATACGCCGCTCGATGTCGGTGCGGGTGACAAAACGGTAGCCGATTTTTGCCGCNGTCGCGGCGGCAATTTCATCNCCAAANGCGGCGACTTGCCGGGAAATCGTCAAAACTGCCATACGCACCTCCTTGAGACTTGCCAGTATCGGNTTTTGGATTTATGCTGTCTCTATCATAAAACGAAATCGGCAGAAAGTAAAGGTCTGCCATGCGAGGTACACGAAATGACANNNACGGACGACGNAAAACTGACCTGGACGCGCGGAAAAAAGACGACGCTCCTNAAAACNCCCGTGCTGGACGTAACNACCATCGAATCGACGGCGAGCGACGGGCTGAAAGGCNACTACATCGTCATGGANGCGCCCGACTGGGTGATCGTCATTCCCGACGCGGNCGACACGTTCCTGCTCGTCAAGCAATGGCGGCACGGCGAGAACGCGCTGAGCATCGAATTTCCGGGCGGNGTNATTGAGCGTGACGAAACGCCCGAACAGGCNGCNGCGCGCGAACTGGCAGAGGAGACGGGATTTTCGGCAGGAAAACTGATTAAGCTGGGCGCGATGAATCCGAATCCTGCGCTGATGAGCAACCACGTGCATGTTTTTGTCGCAACCGACCTGCGNCCGGCNGGCGGACAGCATTTGGACGAAGACGAATACGTGCAGTATTTTGAACTTCCCAAGCAGGAAGTCTACGCAAACATGGGGACGAAAGCATTTCCGCATGCGCTGATGTCAGCAGGGCTGTCGCTGTACCGGGAATACATCGCGCACCGATAAAAAATCCCGCACAGGGCGGGATATATCCTTAGCGGTTGGCGTTGTACGGCTCGTAACTCTTTGCGGGATTGTACGTGCCTTCCCGGAATTCTCCCGTAATGCTCGGAATTTTCATTTTCATGCCGGGCAAAATCAGGTTAGGATCGGACGGGCGCGGCATGTTCTGCTTGTTCTCTGCGTCTTGATACAAATTCTCCCACAACAGCGGATTATTGTACACATAGGCGCGACCGGAAATGTTCCAGTAGCAGTCTTTGGTGTCTGCCCAGGGACGAACCACGTAGAATTCGGGAAGCGGCGTAATCTCACGGACATCGGCGAGCGCGGCAAGCACCTGATTCGCGTAGGCAGTCGCCGCCACGTAATCTTCGCCGTCGTAAGATTCCTGCGCGTTCGCATACGCCTGCTGTGCGGCGGTAAACGCCATCGGAAAATTCCGGTCCGCATGAATCGACTTTGCGTAGTCCAGCCGTTTCGACGCGTCTTTCATCGCCTTGTCGCAATCGGTCTTGGCAAGCATTTTCTTGATGTACGCCTCGGAAAGCGCGGCATTCTCTTCTGCCTTGGCGGCATATTCTTCGGCAAGCGCGTATTCGCCCGCGTCCAACGCCTGCTCCGCCTTTTTTGTGTATTCGTCGGCGAGTTTTTGGTACGTATTGTTTTTGTAGCTCGCGGCGAACACGAACGACGCGGCAAACAGCACCGCAAGGGTCATCAGCACTTTTTTCATTTTTTGTCTCCATTCAGTGCCGAATCAATCAGATTTTCGGTCGCATTGTCAAAAATCTCTTCGGCGGCGATTGCGGCAGCGGCGGCAGATTCAGCAGCCTGCGCGGTCGCTCCTTCGCTCACGTCAATAACCGCGTCGTCGGGATTTGCCCACTCATCCTCTTCGAGCAACACGGCGTTCTCATCCTCAATGCCCTGCACGTCCCCGGAAATCGGAGCGATTTCGTCCGCGTCGGCGGCATAACTCGCGCTGTCTGCGGCACGTTGCTTTGCGCGCGCAATGGCGGCTTGGGCGGCGGCGCGGGCGGCGGAGACGGTCTCGTACAAACCGCTGAACGTCTCTTTTGCCGATTTGTAGCCCTCGTATGCCGCCTCAATGCTTTTAGTCACATAATTGCTATCCGCCCGTTTGAACGCGTCGGCGGCTTTTCCGTAGGATTCCTTCTGCGACACGCCGGCTTTTACGCTGTCCGCCATTTTTTTTGCGTCAAGCGCGGCGGCGCGTTCCTTTCCCGCAAGCGCGACAAATCCTTTGTTCAGCAGCAATTTGTACGATTCATACGCGGCACGGGCATCGACCAACTGCGCCGCGCCCGTATCGTCCTGCGCGAATTTATCCAGCGCGGCGGCACCAGCGTCATACGCGGCTTTGTCGAACGCAGAAAAATCCATGTCATCGGCGCGCTTCCTCATGCGCTGGGCTTCAGCGGCGGCGGCAAGTGCCTCATAACGGGCGATGACATCGTTGATGTCGGCAGAAAAATCAGTGTCCGGGTGCGCTTCCGTATCTTTTTTGACCCGATCGCCCCGCGCATCCGCGTCGGCAAATTCTTTGGGATAGTACGATTTTGCGTCGGCTTCGACCGCCTTTTCACGCGCCGCGTCCAGTTTCTCCAGCAAAGCCTGATTGGCGGCGGAAAAATCCGATGTCGGTTCCGGCTCAGGCTCTGGTTCCGGCGTTGGCTCGACAACCGGCTCGGGCTGCGGCTCCGGCGCGACTTCGGTAGACTTACACGCGACAAACGCCGCCACGGCGCACAGCAACGCCACGATTCGTATAATCTTCACTCGTTCCTCCCAAAAGTTGAAAAAACTCACGTATTATCTACAATCATAAAGCATAAAGCCGTTGTGCGCAACAATGTTCTTGGCAAATTTTTGAAATACGGCATATAATGAAGAAACAGAGATTTTCGGCAAGGAGTGTTTTATGGCAGATGATTTCAGTTTTTCGATAGAAAAATCGCTCGGCGTGATTTCCGAAGGCAAGGGCGGATGGAACTTGGAGCTGAACAAAGTGTCCTGGGGCGGAAGACCCGCAAAATACGACATCCGNTCNTGGTCNNCCGANCACCAGAAAATGGGAAAAGGNGTNACGCTCACCAAAGAGGACTTGGANTCGCTCAGGCAACTGCTCGCGGACACGCCGCTCGACTGANNNCNGCTAGCGTTCGTATGACGAATTGATATGCANCTCCGCGCGGNATTTTGCCACCGTCCGGCGCGCGACGGCGATCCCTTTTGCCGCAAGCGCGTCCGCGATTTTTTGGTCGCTCAGCGGCTTTTTATCGTCTTTATGCGCGCGCAGCAGCTGCGCGATTTCGTACTTGACGGCTGCCTTTGAATGCGCCGCCCCGTCGCCATCCGCCTGCGCCGTCTGCTCCGCGCCGCCAACCGCGTTCGTAAAAAAATAGCCGATCGCGAACAATCCCCACTCGCACTGCAAGAATTTCCCGTTTGCCATGCGCGAAATAGTCGCCTCATGCACGCCGAGCGACTCGGCGACATCTTTTTGCCGCAACGGCACCAGAAACCGCGGTCCTTCGCAAAAAAAACGCGCCTGCCGCCGCACGATTTCCGCGACCGCCTTGGCAATCGTCGCTTCCCGGAACTGCACGCTTTCGATAAACACATTCGCCTCGCGCACGGAATCCTGCACGAACCGGCGTTCGGCTTTCTGCCGCTCATCCTGCGGCTTTTCGGTCTGCGCGCTGAACGCGGCGAATGCTTTTGAGACGGCAAGCCGCGGCACGGCATCCCGCGCGAGCGTCACCCTGAACGAACACCCGTCCGCCGCCACAATGCCATTCGCCTCGTCCGCCTCCGCCGGCGGGATTTTCTCCACGAACACGTCGGGGGCGATGAACTGCGCCTGATCCATGCCGAAATTGCGTGCCGGGTACGGGTCGAGCGTGCGGATATAGGCAATCGCCTCGGCTACCTCGGACTCGGAAAACGACGGCGCGTCCGGCTGTGTTCCGCCGCCGAACGACAACGCCGCATTGTCCCGCACGAGCGATTCGATTTTTTTCGCCACCCGCGCCGCCTGCGGCGGATTCAGCACGTCAAGATGCCCGTCCAGTATGAACAGCGCGGCCGGGGGCGCGTCGCCACGGACAGCCGCCTGCACCAACAGGCTTTCCTCCACGCCGGACGTGCACGTCCCGATCGGGTCGAGCGCGCGGATCGTCTCCATGCACGACTGCAACAACGCCGCTGTGTGCGCCGGATTGTCCTTATCTAGCAGCGAGACGGGCGCGAGCAGGTGAAATCCCCGCGAGTCAAGGTTGCGGATAAGGCGAAGCCCCACGACCGTCTCCGCGTCCGTGTGCCGCACGCTGTTGAACTGCCGTTCCAAATGCTCCCGCAGCGTCTCCCGCTCGTCGGCACAGCTTTCCAACGCCGCCTGAAACGTATCGCTTGCAAGCTCGCCAGCCGCCGTCGCCGCTCCGTACCGCGTGTTGTCGGAAAACTGGCTCTGCCGCTCCCGCGCCGTCTTCGCCCCCGCCGCAAGGCTGTCGCGCACGATCTCAAGCGCGGGATTCTTTGCCGCCTGCGCGTAGATTTCGTCGCGCAGATCGACGCTTGCCAGCGCGAGCACGTTGAGCGACATAATCTGCTGCTGGCTCATGCGCTGCTGCTGCGCCTGCACGGCGCGCGCGGAAAGTCTCATCCCCTGCGAAAACGGTTCGCCCATGCCTTTACTATAGCACAAAAAACGGCGATTTGGGAAATTTTCTGCGCACGGCGGACAAGGTACGAAAAAACAAAAATCCCCGAAGGGCAACGCTCTTCGGGGAAGGTGTGGGTCATTGATGCAGAACGATGTCCTGTATCAACGACGTTTATTTGCACTCAACAGAAGCGAGGATAAAACCGTCAAGTCCGATGCAGTATGTTCCTGCCGCCAATTCCTGCTCGATTGTCTGCTCCGCTGTGTCTCCCTTCGTCTCTGGAACGATTTTAAGGATTTGCTCGTCGGCACTAGCAAGCAATAAGTATCTTGTGTCCGCAGAGCCAGAGACTAACCCCTTGAGCACTACCGTAGCGTCGGCAGAAAGTACCAACTTGAGCGCACCTTTGATTGCGCCTTTTGAAGCATCGCTTGAGCCAATGCCATTGACACCGAACGTGACATCGGCAATCGCAGAAAACTTCTTGCTCGCGTCCGTTTTGAGACCACGGTTGTTGCTCCCGCTGTCTTCCTTGAATGTACTTTCACTAAGAGCCGTAAGCGTTGCGCCCGTGCCACTTGTCGCAGCAAGTTCTACATCGCTTTTAATCTTGCTTCCACTCGTGAGTCCCGCCATCGTGCCTTCACCCAAAGCCACGCCTTGGAATGTCCACACTGCGTCCACGGTAGTAACCTCCGGAGTCTCAGGTGTTCCCGGAGTTTCCGGTGTGCCTGGTGTCTCCGGTGTTGCTCCCGTGCCACCCTCATCGTCGTCTGAGCAAGAGACGAACGCAAACGCCGATCCGAACAAGAACGTTGCCGCAAAAAGCAACGTCGCCAATTTTGAAAGTTTTTTCATCATTTTCTTTTCTCCTTGAAGATGAATGTGATATTAGTATTGTACTACACAAGAAGATAAAAATACTGTTTTTTTTTTGTAGTATACAGACTTTTTACATCCGTTTTAACACAGAGCCGTGTTTCCGCATTTTGCGGAAAACTGCCCGGCATAAAGTCAGCGTTCCGCAAAATGCGGAAAGTCGCCCGGAGCAAAGTCAGCCTTCCGCAAAACGAGGAAAGTCGCCCGGCGAAAAAGTCGCCTTTCCGCAAAATAAGGAAAGCCGCCCGGCGAAAAGTCGGCGTTCCGCAAGACGAGGAAAGCCGTCCGGCGAAAAGTCAGCCTTCCGCAAAATGAGGAAACCTGCTTTTCGTCCGGGCAGGTTTTCTACAAACGTAGAAAGCATGTTTTCCGCATGGGCAGCGTTTCTACAAGCGTAGAAAGCCCGCGTTCGTTCGTAATCGTTCCTCCGCACGGGGGAACGGCGTTTTTTCCTTTGCCGTCTTGCGGGGTTGTGCGGTATACTGAGGTGAGACGACGGGAACGGTCGTTGAGGAGCAAAGCATGACAGCATTTGAAACGTATGAGGCTTATGGCGTGGCAGTGCCGGAGATCCTGCTGCCGGAACAGATCGACCTGCGCCGCTGGGCGGTGATTGCGTGCGACCAGTACACGCAGGACCGCTCGTACTGGCAGAAGGCCGCGCAGGTTGCGGGCGACGGGCCGTCCACGCTCGGCCTGATTTTTCCTGAGGCGTACCTTGCGGACGCGGACAAGGACGAACGAATCGCGCGTATCAAGCAGACCATGCGCCGCTACCTTGACGGCGGCGTGTTCGCGCCCGCGCGGCAGGGGTTCATGTATATCGAGCGCACGACGGCATACGGGCGAACTCGCAAAGGGCTGATTCTTGCCGTCGATCTGGACAAGTACGAATGGCAGCCGTTCAGCAAGGCGATGATCCGCGCCACCGANGCNACCGTNCCCGAACGNATNCCGCCGCGCATGAAAATCCGCACCGGCGCGCCGCTTGAGCTGCCGCACATCATGCTGCTTGCCGACGACCCGGACGACGCGCTCGTGGGNAAGACGGGCGAACTCGCCAAGGCCGGAANNCCCGTGTACGACGGCGACTTGCAGCAGGAAAGCGGNCANCTCACNGGCTGGNCAGNCTGCGGTGAGGCGGNATANGAACACGTCGCGCGCGCGCTGGACGCAATCGCCNAAAAAGGCACGGACAANGACGGCAATACGTTCCTGTTTGCCGTGGGCGACGGCAACCACAGCCTTGCCACCGCAAAAGCCGTCTGGGACGAACACAAAAAAACGCTGCGGGCGCAGGGCAAGAGCGAGGCGGAAATCAGCGCAAGCCCCGTGCGCTATGCNCTCGTGGAGGTGGTGAACATNTATGANGCCGGGCNGACCTTTGAGCCGATCCACCGCGTCGTGTTCAACGCNGACAATGCCGACNTGATTNNCTTCCTGCGGCAAAAACTGGGCGGCACNGTGGAAACAATCGGAAGCGCGGCNGAGCTGGAACGCCGCGTNAGCGACCGCNCGGCANNGGGCGCGNCGTTCGGGCTTATCACCACGGACGCGGGAAAAACGACGTATCAACTGCTGCAAACGGCGATCACCGACCTTGCGATCGCNNCGCTNCAGCCCGCGCTGGACGAATACATCGCGGCGCACCANNCGGCNGGCATCGAAATCGACTATATCCACGGNACGGACGAAACCGTACAGCTGGGCAGCACGGACGGGCAGCTGGGCATCCTGCTCCCGCCGATTGCNAANGACAGTTTTTTNGNCACGATAAACGGCNGNGGNCCGCTCCCGCGCAAAAGNTTTTCCATGGGCGAAGCGAGCGAAAAACGCTTTTANGTNGAGGCGCGGCGGCTNTTTTNATNANTCGGCGTTCTCGCGGATGACCCGCAGGATCGCCTCGCCGAACTNCTCCGCCTTGCTTTCGCCNATGCCGGTGACCATCAGCAAGTCNTCGGNNGTCTGCGGGCGCAGGGCGACAAGCTCGTACAAGGTCTTGTCGCCAAAAATGATGTACGGCGGCACGTTCTGNTCGCCCGCTTCCCTGCGCCGCCATTTTTTGAGCGCGTCAATCAGCACGCGGTTTTCGGCGCGCTCCGCAAGCGAGTCCGCCACTTTCTGGTTGTACTCGGCGGAAAGCTGTTTTTTTGACTTCTTGCCCGTCGGCTTNGGGAACAGCATNCCGCCATTCGCGCCCGCCGCAGCGCGCTGNTTTGGCACGAACACNCCGTCCGCGCCCCACTGTGCCGCCGGAGTTGCGCGGGCAAAGGCAAGCGGCAGCCGCACCGCGTCCCGGTTGCNCAATGCGGTCGCGCCTTTGTCCGTAATNTGCAAGACGGCATAGTCTTCGGTCTTGCGCAGGTAGTCCGCGTCNAGCAGCGCGTTCACCACGGCGAACCATTGCTCCCGGTCAAGCTCGNGCCCAATGCCGTANGTAGAAAGCGCGTCATGGTGATTGTCAAGAATGCGTTTCTGCCGCGAGCCGAGCAGCACGTCNATCACATACTGCGCGCCAAACCGCGCGTTCGTGCG
The DNA here is from genome assembly GCA_014804085.1 of Treponema sp. GTDB lineage: Bacteria > Spirochaetota > Spirochaetia > Treponematales > Treponemataceae > Treponema_D. The sequence continues at coordinate 9,407 of JAAVAM010000017.1, forward strand.
GATAATGCAGCTCAGCAGTTTCTGCACGGGAACGGTCACGTCAACGAGCGGCAGCTCGCCACGGTCGCAGATGTCGCAGCACGTCGCGGCAGGACGATTCGCGTCGCCCGGACTGTACCGCTCGCCAAAATAGCCGAGCAAAGCCTTCCGGCGGCACGTGCGGCCGGCGGCGTAGGAAATCATGCCCTGCAAAAGCTGCTCCGATTTCTCCTTGTCGGCNGCCTCGTCAAAAAAGTAACGGATTTTGTGTATGTCGCCCGCGCTGTACAGCAGCAACGCCTCGGCAGGCAAGCCGTCGCGCCCCGCCCGCCCGATTTCCTGATAATACTGTTCGAGCGATTTGGGCAGCTCGTGGTGAATGACAAACCGCACGTTCGGCTTGTCGATTCCCATGCCGAACGCAAGCGTCGCCACCATAATCTGCACTTCATCGCGGATAAACTTGTTCTGATGCGCGGCGCGCTCGGTGTCGGGCAAGCCCGCGTGATAATTCAGCACGGCGTAGCCCAGCTTTTCGAGCTGCGCCGTCAGCGAATCCACCTGCCGGCGCGAAAAACAATAGACAATGCCGCTTTCGCCCCAATGCCGGCGGATGCAGTCCACAATCTGCCCCAGCCCGTTCTGCTTGGGAACGACGTTCAGGTACACGTTCGCACGGTCAAAGCTGGAGACCAGCACCGCCGGATTCTGCAATTGCAGGTTGCGCACGATGTCGTCGCGCACCTGCTTGGTCGCCGTCGCCGTCAGCGCAAGGCAGACCGCAGCCGGAAACAGCTTCCTGACCGCCGCAATCTCAAGGTAGTCGGGGCGGAAATCATGCCCCCACTCGCTCACGCAATGCGCCTCNTCAATCGTNATGCACCGAACCGTCACGCGTCCGTCGGTCAATAAATCGCGGATACGCGCCGTGGCAAGNCCTTCGGGCGACACATAGACGATTTTTGTGTCGCCGCGACGAATCGANTCNGCCGCNTCCCGGTAATCGCCCCATTCCACCGTGCTGTTCAGNAANACCGCGTTGATGCCCGCCGCCTGCAAGCCCGCCACCTGATCCTGCATGAGCGAGATAAGCGGCGAAACGACCANCGTCAGCCCGTCAAAGATGAGNGCGGGAATCTGATAGCACAGCGACTTTCCGCCGCCCGTCGGCATGACCGCCAGCGTATCGCGGCCGTGCAGCACGTGGTCAATCGTCTCTTTCTGCAAGAGCCTGAACGAATCATAGCCGAACACNCTCTTGAGCACCGCTTCNGGCGCGGCATGGGTAAAATCTTGCAACATGGCAACCACCGNTCTGATACTACCATATTCCGCGCGTTTTTCCAATCTTCCGGCGGNACGGNCAAAAGCCGAAAAATCTCCCCACGCCCCCTTGCCAAACCCGGCGCATTTCTGNTATAGTGAGGAACACGCCGGCTTGGTGGAATGGTAGACACGAAGGACTCAAAATCCTTTGCCCCTAAAAGCGTCTGAGTTCAAGTCTCAGAGCCGGTATCAGCCGTCTTTCCGCAACGGACTGACGGACATTNGAGAACGCGCACCCGCGCGTTTTTTTTATTGCCCGCTATCATACATCGCCGCCGAAAAAAGCGAACGGCCCGTCATTCCTGCGCAAATCGATCGCCTCCTTGAGGTGCGCCACCGCAATGCGNTCCGAGCCGCTCATGTCGGCAATCGTGCGCGCAAGCTTCAGGCAACTGCTGACNGCGCGCGGGGAAAAATCGTTGTTCGCGGCCGCCGTGTCCAAAAACGACTGCCCCGCCGTATCAAGCCGACACCACTGCACCACTTCCTGCGGAATAAGATACGCATTGCGCTTGCCCTGCCGCCGCCGCTGAACGGCAACCGCCCGCGCAATCTCCNNCCGCAGCGATTCGCTCGAACACCGGTACGNNGCGTCCGCACTCCGNTCGTCGGGAACGGAGACGGGAACACGGATGTCCACNCGGTCAAGGAGCGGNCCGCTNAACTTACGCCANTACTGCTCCACCGCCTTGCCGCTGCACAGGCAGAGTTTGCCGCTCACGCCATAANTCCCGCACGGNCACGGATTTGCCGCGAGCAGCAGCTGGAACTGCGCGGGNTACACCGTCGTGCGACCGGCACGGCTGAGCGAAACCGTCCCGCTNTCCAACGGAACGCGCAGCATCTGCAACACGCTNGTCTTGAATTCCGCCGCCTCGTCCAGAAAAAGCACGCCATGGTGCGCGAGCGAGATTTCTCCCGGACGGCAGTACGCGCCGCCCCCGCACATGCCNTCAATGCTCGCCGTCTGGTGCGGCTGCCGGAACGGACGCTCGCGGATAAGCGGCTGCTGCGGGGAAAGCAGCCCCGCAACACTGTGCACGCGCGTCACCGACTGCGCTTCTTCCACCGTGAGCAGCGGCAGCAACGACGGAAACCGCTGCATGGCAAGCGTCTTGCCGCACCCNGGCGGACCNAACGCAAGCACGTTATGCCCGCCCGCCGCCGCAANATGCAGCGCGCGCACCAGACGNCGTTGCCCCGCCACGTCGCGCATGTCGCCGTCGGCACGNANCGCGGGAAACAGCACGCCGTCCACGTCCACCGCGCCCGGCGGCACGGACGACNGCCCNNCCGGCTCACCGCTCGTGAACAGTTCGGGACGGNAAAGCGCGGCNTAGGCTTCCGCAAGGTTTGCCGCGGCAAACACCTTCATGCCGNGCACCTCACGGGCTTCCGCGCCATTCGCCGCGCTCACGACGCACCGCGTAATCCCCGCCTGCGCCGCCGTNGTNGCCGCCGCGTTCACGCCTTTTACCGGGCGGAGCGCGCCGGAAAGCTCCANNTCGCCCATCACCAGCACGGCATCCGACGGATCGGCANGTTCCGAACCGGCAGCGTTCTTGCGGTCATTCGCGGACANCACNGCAAGTGCCAGCGCCAAATCGAACCCGGCTCCCTCTTTCTTCAAATCGGCAGGAGACAGGCTGATCAGCACGCGCTCCGGCGGAAACGGAAACCCGCTGTTCCGAATNGCCGAACGCATCCGCTCGCGGCTTTCCTTGACCGCGCCGTCGGCAAGNCCCACCACGTCAACGGCGGGAATCCCNCGCCGCAANTCCACTTCTACGGCGACCAACGCGCCCTCATACCCAAACGGAGAAAACGAAAAAATCTGCATAGCACCCCTCGGTACTCTTATAGACACAGAAATTGCATTTTTCCCCAAAAAACACAAAAAAAGATGCTTTTTTTACGAACGAAGTACNCGNNNGCACANGNCGAATGTTTCAGCATGTTTCATNGGNTGAAACAGATTGTTTCCTACGGAAGAAACAATCTGTTTCCTACGGAAGAAACACTTCGTTTCNTGCGGAAGAAACAGTCTGTTTCCTACTGAAGAAACACATTGTTTCATNCGGAAGAAACAGTCTGTTTCCTACNGANGAAACACATTGTTTCATGNGGAAGAAACAAAGTGTTTCATACGGTGAAACANTTTGGAACATACGGTGCGNGCAGNCGGCGCAACGCATACGGCAGGGCGGATGCCCGGTATCGGCAGGGCGCGATGACGTATGGCGGACANCGNCNCANGGCGANTGCCGTCACCACCGGCAGTCGGCAAACTGCGGCAGGTGCGGGAGCANCTCGTCAAACCAAAAGCGGTCGTCGATTTTCTTNTCGCCGCTCGTCCTGCCCAGATGCCGGTCGGCACGGACACCCGCGCCNTGGAAATCGCTTCCCGCCGTCACAAAGCAGCCGAGTTTGTGCGCCAGTTCCTCAAGGCGGATCGCTTCGCCCACCCGCGCGCCGGGATGCCANGCNTCCATGCCCTGNATNCCCCGCGCAACGAGGTCGGCAAGCACNCCTTCGATNTTTCCCCAAGAAACATAGAGCGAAAGCGGGTGCGCCAGAACGGGAACGCCGCCGCTTGTCAGGATTGCGGCAATCGCAGCGTCCAGATCCGCGCCCTGATGTACGGCATACCANGGCCGCCCCTGCGACAAATAGTTGTCAAACGCCACCTGCCGGTTCTTGACCACGCCGATATGCACCAGATAATCGGCAAAATGCGGGCGGCCCAGCTGCTCCACGCNNCAGAACGCCTTGATTTCGTCNGCCGTCACNTGTANGCCGTCCTCAGCCATTTTTTCTATAATAAGGCGGTTGCGCTCGTCNCGGTTNTTCTTGAGCACGGCAATCAGCGCNGTCAGCTCCGNCGAGCAGTGCGTCAGCCCATGCCCCAGCAAATGCATTTCCCCCGTCGGCCANTGTACCGTGATTTCGATTCCCGGCACAAAGACNACGCCTGTCTCCCGGCACACGGCNGCGGCTTCGGGCAAGCCCGCCACCGTATCGTGGTCGGTCAANGCCCATACGGTCAGNCCTTTCTCCGCGGCATAGCGGGCGGCGGCGGCAGGAGACGACGTGCCGTCGGAAGCCGTCGAATGCGAATGCAAGTCAATCATGGCACTGATACTAGCATATATCGCGCCGTTTTGATATAGTAAAGCGCATAGGGACGAAGTATGCCNAAGATCACGCAATACAAAAAGGGTGCGGTCGTCTATTTTAAGGGNGACTACGACGAGCGCATCTTTATTCTGCAACAAGGGCTTGCCGTCGGCATGACGGTTGACATCGGGTCGAAACTCCGCATCAACGAGCGAATCAGAGCCGGGGAATTCTTTGGCGTGAAGAGCGCGCTCGGTCAGTTCCCGCGCGAGGAGACGGTCTCNATTGAGGAAGATGCCGTCTGCATTTCCATGACNGTCCCCGAATTNGAGACGATGTTCGCGTCCAACACGCAGATTATTATGAAAATGCTGCGCGTGTTCTCCGGGCANNTGCGGCAGGTGCACCGCAAAACCGAGTCGATCCTGCACAAGGACGATACGATCAANCAGGAATCGGGTATGCTGGCGGTGGCACAGGCGTTTTATGATGACGGGTACTACCGTTCCTGCTGCGACGTGTGCCTTTCGTTCCTCAAACGCTACCCGGACTATCCCGGCAGGCTTGACGTGGCAAAANTGTACACGAGCGCAAAGCTGAAAGCGCAGTCGCAGGTCGTCGCGCCGCAGAAAAAAGTGCCGGAAAAAACCTANGAATCATACGACGAGGAAGCCTATTCCTATGATGAGGCGCTCCGCCAGTTCGACCTGCCCGCGTTCCAGCGGTTCGCAAAGCTGTATGAGCCGGGGCANGTGATTATCTGCGAGTACGAGCCGGGCGATTCGTTCTATNTGATTCAGAGCGGCAACGTGCGGCTTGTCAAATGCGTCAACGGCACGAACAAAAACCTTGACATCCTGCGCCCCGGCGAGTTCTTTGGCGAAATGGCGATCCTTGACAATTCCCCGCGCTCGGCGACGTGCCTTGCGGCGGACGACGTAAAGTGCCTCGCGTTCAACAAGGCGAATTTTGACCTTCTGGTGACGGGAAACCCGAAAATGGCGATAAAGCTGCTCAAGCTGTTCTGCAAGCGCATTTACGACCAGAAGCACCGGCTCAAGATACTGACGATTGCCGACCTGCCGACGCGCGTGGCGGAAGTGCTCGTGCTGCTCGAAGAAATGTCGCAGAACACGAAACGCTCCGACAAGCGGCGCGTGGACACGACGATCAACGACATTGCCCGCTGGGCAGGGCTTCCGGCGGACACCACCCGCTACGAAATCGACAAATACGTCTCGCGCAAGAAAATCCAGGTGTACGACACGTACATTATCATCAACAGCATTACCGACATGAAACGGCTCGCGTCGAGCAGCCAGATTTCGCGCGAGTAGTTTTTGCCAATAACGTGCGCAAAGCGATTGACTGAACTGCTTATATTTGTTATGATACCATATTCGCCAACTTAGCTCATCCGGTAGAGCAGCGCATTCGTAACGCGCAGGTGGTTGGTTCAAGTCCGACAGTTGGCTCTATCCCGCACTCGTTGCGGGATTTTTTTCACAGGAAACTTTTTTTGAGAGGTAAACAATATGGCTTTTGATATTACCAAAGTTCGTAATATCGGTATTAGTGCCCACATTGACTCTGGCAAGACTACCACGTCAGAACGCATTTTGTTCTATTGTAACAAGATTCATGCGATTCACGAAGTCCGTGGTAAAGACGGTGTCGGCGCGGTTATGGACAACATGGAGCTGGAACGCGAACGCGGCATCACCATCCAGTCGGCGGCGACGCAGGTGCAGTGGAAAGACATCACCATTAACTTGATTGACACACCCGGTCACGTTGATTTTACCGTTGAGGTCGAACGCTCGCTGCGCGTCCTTGACGGTGCTATTATGATTTTGTGCGCGGTTGCGGGCGTGCAGTCGCAGTCCATTACGGTTGACCGCCAGCTCAAACGCTACCATGTTCCGCGCATTGCGTTCGTGAACAAGTGCGACCGGCAGGGCGCAAACCCGATCCGCGTCTGCGGTCAGCTCCGCGACAAGCTCGGCCTGAACGCGCACATGATTGAGCTGCCGATCGGGCTTGAGGACAAGCTTGAGGGCGTGATTGATTTGGTCGGCATGAAGGCATTGTACTTTGACGGCGACAACGGCGAGAACGTGCGCGTCGCGGAGATTCCCGCGCACCTCAAGGAAGACGCGGAACGCTACCGGCAGGAGCTTTTGGAAGAAGCCGCGAATTTTGACGACGCGCTCATGGAAGCGGTCTTGGAAGGCGGCGACGTAAAAGAAGAAGATTTGATTGCCGCAATCCGCAAGGGCACGATTGCCGAGCAGTTCGTCGGCGTGTTCTGCGGCTCGGCGCACATGAACAAAGGCATTCAGCCGCTGCTGGACGGCGTGGAGCGGTACCTGCCGAACCCGACCGAAGTGCACAACTACGGCTTGGACTTGGACAAGAACGAAGAGCAGGTCGAGCTGTTCAACGTTCCCGACAAGCCGACCGTCGCGATTGCGTTCAAGCTGGACGACGGACAGTTCGGGCAGCTGACGTATATCCGCGTCTATCAGGGGCGCGTACTCAAGGGCATGGAGCTGTACAACACCCGCTCGCGCAAGAAGTTCAAGGTCGGCCGCCTTGTCCGCATGAATTCGGCGGCAATGGAAGATATTTCCGTGGGCGAGCCGGGCGACATCTGCGCGCTGTTCGGCGTTGACTGCGCCTCCGGCGACACGTTCTGCGGCGAAGGCATCAACTACGCCATGACNTCGATGTTCGTGCCGAACCCGGTTATTTCCGAGGCGATTGAGCCGGTCAACAAGAGCGACGCGGCGAACATGTCAAAGGCGCTGAACCGCTTTACCAAGGAAGACCCGACGTTCCAGACCTACGTCGATCCCGAATCAAACCAGACGATCATCAAGGGCATGGGCGAGCTGCACCTGGCCGTCTACGTTGAGCGCATGAAGCGCGAATACAAGTGCGAGGTCAAAGTCTCTCAGCCGGAAGTCGCGTACCGCGAGTCAATCACGGGCCGGGCGGACTTCAACTACACGCACAAAAAGCAGACGGGCGGTTCCGGCCAGTACGGACGCGTGGCGGGCTTTATGGAGCCGATCAGCGAGCAGGACTACGAATTCGTGGACTCAATCAAGGGCGGCGCAATCCCGAACGAATATATCCCGTCCTGCGACAAGGGCTTCAAGAAAGCAATGGAAAAAGGNTCGCTCATCGGCGCGCCGGTCGTGGGNGTNCGCTGTACGATTAACGACGGNCAGTACCACCCCGTTGACTCTTCCGACATTGCGTTCCAGACGGCGGCAATCGGCGCNTTCCGCGAGGGNTACGAAAAGGCAAAGCCGGTCATCCTTGAGCCGATCATGAAAGTGTCGATTGAAGGTCCGACGGAATTCCAGGGCAATATGTTCGGTCTGATCAACCAGCGGCGCGGGGTCATTCTGGACTCAAGCGATGAGAACAACCAGTCCACCGTAAACGCGGAAGTGCCGCTGAGCGAAATGTTCGGCTTCTCNACGATCCTGCGCTCTTCTACGCAGGGCAAGGCGGAGTTTACGATGGAATTTGAAAAGTACGGGCGCGTNCCGAACAACGTGGCGGACGAGCTTATCAAAGCATTCCAAGCGAAGAAAAAGGCGGGCAACTAAATGGTAAAGCAAGATTTGTATGACAAAAGCCCTATCCGTCTGTTCGACGAAGCGACGGACGGCGGACTCAAGGCGGGCGAAATCGGCATTGTGACGGCGAAAAAAGGCTTGGGCAAGACGAGCGTACTCGTGCAGTTCGGCATGGACACGCTGTTGCAGGACAAGCAGCTTGCGCACGTTACGTTTGACCTGCATTCGTCAAACGTCATTTCTTGGTACGACAGCATCTTTGCGGAAATCGCCAAGAANAAGAACGGCGCNGCGGAACTGAAAGACAGCGTGGTCTCAAAGCGCACGATNCTGAACTTTTCGCTGGANAATTTTACGNTGGCAAANGTNGTGAACACGCTCAAAGCACTGAAAGCGGGCGGCATTGTCGTTNCNGGCGTGGTGATGGACGGCGTNGACTTTGCNAAAGTAAGCGAAGACGACNTGAAGGCGGTCGCGGACTACGCAAAGGCGGAGAGCGTAAAAGTATGGTTCAGCTCCGACAGCATACCCGCCGCCCTTGAGCAGTATTTTGCCGTGGTCGCAAACCTCGANCAGAAAAATGACGGCGTTATGCTCACGGTCGTAAAGCTGGGCGACAANAAGCCCACGGAGTCAAGCCTCAAACTTGACACCAAGACGCTTCTTATCAGCAAAAAGTAACAAGACAGAACGCCCCGCCGCAACGGCGGGGCGNTTTTTTGTAAAAACAATCATTGCANTATCTGCGGCATAGCGNTATAATAAGAGTGACATTTATGGACAACGNACAGAAACCAGCNGTACCGGCTTTTGGACGCAAAGTGTTTTTTCTCTACCCACCGACCTTTTCGGTTGGTGCGCGCATTGTGGAGGCACTGAAGCGGCTGGAATACGAAGTCTATACCATATCAGATTACCGGCACGCAAAGGCATATATGCGGATTCATCACGACGCGTTGCTGTTCGTCAACCCCGACATCCAGATGTCTATTCCCGCTTGGATTAATTTCTTCCGCAGCATCAAAGAAGATATATCGTTCAGTTCTACGATTATCGGCATCTGCTACGAGTACCTCATGCCCGTTGACTTGAAAACCTTGCAAGACTGCGGCTACATTGAGGCAGGCATATTCCGCGTTGAAAAACAGTTTGTCGGCATGGTGACCAGTATGGCGGCAAAGATGGACAGCCTCGGCACAAAAGGACAGCGGCAGCACGTGCGGGCAAGTTGTGCAAGCGACCGGAATGCGGGCTTTCTGTGGANTTCCCAAGGGCGGATGTTTAAGGCGAAGCTCATTGACATCAGCACGGCGAGCGCGGCAATCCTTGTGTCNGAAGACAATTTGCCATTCTTGAACACAAAGACCAAATTCGTCGTGTCGCTCCAGCTGAGTGCAAAGCAGATGCAGATACACGTAAAGTCACTGGTCGTCAAGCAGAAAAGCCCGGGCGTATACGCTGCCATTTTTCTGATAACCGAAGACACGCCCGAAGAATCTATCACGCTGATACGCGAATACATTTTTGGGACGCTCGATATACTCATGGAGCAGTCCATAGAGGGATTCTCCATAGACAAAACGAACTACGCNATNGCCCNGCGCTNNGCATTGATTGCGCGGGGGTTCCCGCCTATTTCCACGGAAAAATGAANGANGTCAGCNTGCGCTCGCCCAAGGTTTCTTTGTCGGCGGCGAGCAGCTCTGCCCAAGGAACGTCGGNNCGCTTGTCGCGGTCGGTCAGAAAATCGGGGTGTTCTTCGAGCCAGTCGTATTTGTACAGGCGCAGGCGCAGCGCATTCATAGAAGCAAGCGTAATGCCGTGAACGCCGGGAAGCAGGAAAAAGAGAATCAGCGAGAGGGCGAACAGCACCGCATTGTAGCAGAGCATGNCAAACGAAAACAACGTGTTGTCAAAAAAGATGATGAACGANTTTTTGAGGCATTTTCTGAACGTGTTCTGCTCCTGCAAAAAATAGAGCGGCACGAACCATTGCAGTGCCATAACGCACACGAGCGNGAACACGGCAACGAGCAGCGTAAAAAANACGCCGACCGCGTTGCCTCTCAANGCCATAAGCACATAATACCGCGCCGCGACCGTCACGAACAGGACGAACGCGCCGANCANCAGCCCAAAGAGAAAGCCGGNGNGCCAGGATTCTTTGAGCGAGCGGAANAACAGNGCCGCGGACGGCGCGTTGAAGTCNGCGATTTTNCGNGCGACCGCGCCCCANGCAAACACGACGGTCATCANGATGCCGCCGGAAAGCACGAGGGCGGCAAATACGGCGATGAGGGCAAACCGCGCGGCCACCTGCACCAGCAGCCCCANCCCCGCAAGCACNGCAATCGTGATGAGATTNCTCACCAAGATAAAAAAGAGATTGTCCCAGCCGTCACAGAAGTTCTTTTTCAGAAAAAATTTNAACATAGCGTTTTCCTTATTAAAAGCCGATATATGCGCGGCGGTCAGAACAGNCCCGAAATCANGCCGTCATCGTCCACGTCAATATTGAGCGCGGCGGGACNNAGGGGAAGCCCCGGCATGGTCATCACNTCCCCGGCAAGGACGANCACAAAGCCCGCGCCGGAATACAGCTGCACGTCGCGCACNGGAAACACGTAGCCGNCCGGCGCGCCGGTGAGCTTGGGGTCGTGGCTGATGCTGTTCTGNGTCTTTGCGACGCAGACGGGCAGCGNNCCGTAGCCGTCCGCCGTNAACTGCGCCAGTTTTTTGCGCGCGNNGGCAGAGAATTCCACGCTGCCCGCACGGTAGATTTCGCGCGCGACGGTTTCNATTTTCTGCNCNAGCGGCATNTCNTCGGCATAGAGCGGGGAGAACGCGGCTTTCTGCGCGTCGCAGAGCGAGACGACGGNGCGCGCCAANNCNTCCGCNCCCGCGCCGCCTTTGCCCCAGCCTTCCGTGACCACCGCCTGCACGCCGCAGTNNNGGCACAACGCCTGNAGCGCGGCGGTCTCTTCCGCGCTGTCCGTCTCAAAATGGTTGATTGCCACCACGGACGGCACGCCGAATTTNGCGATNTTTTCAATATGGACGCGCAGGTTNGCAAAGCCTTTTTCAAGCGCNGCNACGTNNGGCGCGGCNAGCGCGGACTTTTCCACGCCNCCNTGCATTTTGAGCGCGCGGACGGTCGCCACNATNACCACGGCATCNGGNGAAAGTCCGCCGATACGGCACTTGATGTCAAAGAATTTTTCCGCGCCCAAGTCNGCGGCAAAGCCCGCTTCNGTCACCACGTAGTCGCCGGCNGCAAGCGCNCAGACGGTCGCNTTCANACTGTTGCAGCCGTGCGCGATGTTGGCGAACGGNCCGCCGTGCACGAACGCNGGCGTTTTTTCGAGCGTCTGCACGATGTTGGGACGAATGGCATCTTTAAGCANCGCGGCGACCGCACCCGTGCAGCCCAGTTCGGCAAAGCGCACGNACTTTTTCGCAAACGTCTGCCCGATTGTAATGCCGTCGATGCGCTTTTTCAGNTCGGATATGGACGTGGCAAGGCAGACAATCGCCATCAGNTCNCTGGCAACNGAAATGCANAANTGGTCTTCGCGCGGAACGCCGTTCGTGCTGCCGCCAAGCCCGACGACAATCGAGCGCAAGGCGCGGTCGTTCANATCNACGCAACGTTTCCAGCTGACGGTGCGCGGGTCAATGCCGAGCGCGTTTCCCTGCTGGATATGATTGTCGATGAGCGCGGCAATCAGGTTGTTCGCAATGGATATGGCGTGGATATCTCCCGTAAAATGCAGGTTGATGTCTTCCATAGGAACGATCTGCGCGTAGCCGCCACCGCATGCGCCACCCTTTACGCCAAANCACGGACCGAGCGACGGCTCGCGCAGCGCAATGACCGCGTTCTTGCCGATGGCGCGCAAGCCGTCCGCAAGCCCGATAGAGACGGTGGACTTGCCCTCTCCGGCGGGCGTAGGCGTGACTGCCGTCGTCAGGATGAGTTTGCCGCGCGCGCCGTCCGCGACTTTTTGCTGCCGCTCACGCAACGCGCGCATGGTCAGCTTTGCCTTGTACGGGCCNTATAATTCCAGGTCTCCGTCCGCAAGCCCGATAGTCCGCGCCACGTCAGCAATCGGCGCAATGTCGTTCGCCTGNGCAATCTGAATGTCGGTACGCATATCCGCCCCCACAGCAATGATATGCTATTCTAGTTGAAATTCGCAAGATGGGCAACGGGGNTTTAGGGGCGTGCCCCTAGGAGAAAGGGGTATGGGCGCGACGCAGTNCGCGAAAAAAAAAATGTTTTATATAAAACTATCTTTACACGGACGCGGTTTTNCGCTANACTGGGCGCATGGATTATGGCGTGGANNCGGTGGTCTCGCTCATTTCGCGGATTCATTCGCTTTCGCAGGATTTTTTGCGGCGCAGAATGACGGANGCGGGGCTGCCGGAACTGGTTTCNTCGCACGGGTTCATGCTGTTCTGCCTTTCGCGGACGNAACGGATGACGCTCGGCGAGCTGGCGCAACGGATTAACCGCGNCAAATCGACGACGACGGTNCTNGTGCGCAAGCTNNAAGCCGCCGNCNTGGTGGCGACCGAGCGCGACGAATCCGACAGCCGCAAAAAATATATCCGCCTGACGGAAAAAGGCACGGCGTACAATGNCGTGACNGCGCGGCTTTCGGACGAACTGCTGCGGACAAGTTACCGGGATTTTTCNGCGGCGGAACANGACGAACTGNTGCGCCTGCTGCTCAAGCTGCACGGAAACATCGCGGANGCGCAGGCGGAATAATGCGAGCGGCGGAATNACGCNCGGCANATATATTGAAGACATTGCGAAACAAGGAGTCGTTATGAAAAAACTNNTGGCTTTGTGCGCGGGAATCGCGCTNGTGTGCGCGGGCTGCGCAAAGAAATCTGCCGACCGCGCGCCGTCAATCGCGCTGTTCATCACGGGAATCATTGCGGATTCGCCCGCGTATGCGCATCTGGCGGCGGGAACNGCGGCGGCGGTGGACGAATACAATGNCGCGATCGCGGACGAAAAACAACGNNCGACGCTGTACGTCATGGAAGCGGGCACGAATCAGGCGGAATGGGCAANCAANCTGACGGCACTCGCGGCTTCGGGCGCATACGACGTGATTATCTCGTCCAATCCCGCNCTGCCNGAGCTGGTCGCGCCNATNTGCCAGCAGTTCGCCGACGTAAAATTCATTCTTTTTGACGCTTCNGCGGNGGGAAANCCGCAGCTNTACACGGTGAGCTATGACAAACGCGACCAAGCGTATATTTCNGGCTANATGGCGGGGCTGTTCTCGCNGACGCATAAGGTCGGNCTNATTGCGGCGCAGGAATANCCGATTATGAACACGGTTTTGTATCCGTATTTTGCCAAGGGCGCGGCGGATGCCGTTCCCGGAACGACGGCGGACTTCCGCGTGGTGGGCAACTGGTACGATGCCGCCAAGGGCGCGGAAATNGCCCGCGCCATGNACGANNCCAACATCGACGTAATCCTGCCGATTTGCGGCGGGGCNTCGCAAGGGGTCATCGCCACTGCCCGCGAAAANGGCATGCACATCGTCTGGTTNGACGAAAACGGCTTTGAGAAAGCCCCCGGAGTCATCATCTCGTGCTGCATGACCAAGCACGAATTTGCCGCGCAGGANACGACCCGCGCCTATCTTGCGGGCGAAACGCCCTGGGGAACGGTGCGCACGGTGGGNCTNCGGGAAGGTTACCTGTCGTATTTTGACGACAATCCCGCNTANATCGAAACCGTGCCGCAGGACATCCGCGAAAAAATGGCGGCACTGGTNGCCGCACTGCGNGACGGGGANCTGACCTTGCCGCAGCGGCTGGACGACTGACCGGCATGACNGTCGAAACCCGCGGGCTGACCAAATCGTATCCGCTCAAAACCGCGCTCGACCGGGTAAGCGTGTCGTTTGCNGGCGGNCATATCCACGCGCTCGTCGGCGAAAACGGCGCGGGAAAATCNACGCTCGCGCGNCTGCTCTGCGGCGACCTCCTGCCGACGGACGGCTCAATCCTGCTTGACGGAACNNNCGTCNCATTCGCCTCGCCNAAAGACGCGCTCCGTGCGGGAATCGTGCCCGTGCACCAACGCCCGCTNCTCGCGACGGCAATCACCGCGCACGAAAATATCATCTTGCAGGTGCAGGATTCGCGCGCAAGAAAGCCGNTTTTCCTGCACGCGCCGACCNCCGANCTGCGTTCGCTCCGTGACCGCTGGGCAGAACACCTGCATTTGNATGCGCTCGTCAAAGACTTGGGCGGCAACATGCGNTTTTACGTGTCGCTTTTGGGCGCGCTGTTNCGNAAGCCNCGCGTCCTCCTGCTCGACGAACCGTCTGCGTTCCTTGACAGCAGCGAGCGGACGCGCCTATACCAAAACCTGCGCACGCTCGCGGACGGCGGCACGAACGTCATCGTCATCACGCACAGCCGCGCCGAAGCCACCACCTGCGCCGATTCGGTGACGCTCCTGCAAAACGGCACGCTTGTCGCACAGTTCGACTCGCCCAAAGCCTATGACGACTGGCTCACACAGCACCCGACCATCGCCCCGAACGAAACGCCCGGCGCAATACAAGGAGGGGAAAGTCTTCCCCCCGCTCCAAAGCAGAGCTTTTCCGCTCCCCCTTCTCCTAGGGGCGCACCCCTAACACCCCCTTCCGCCCCGCAAAAAAACGCGATCGCCGTCTTGCACCTGTCCTCGCTGCCCAAAAACCGCCCCGCCCTGCTCGACGCGTCGCTCACGGCGGCATACGGCGCGATTACGGCCGTGACGGGACTGCAAGAAGCCGCGCTCGACACGCTTGAAGACGCGCTCACGGGCATGGAGACTGCCAGCGCAAAAGGATTCGTCACGCTCACCGCCGCAGACGGCGCAAGCACCACCGTCCGCGCCAGCAAGGTCACGCCCCGGCTGTTGCGCGCGCACCGCACGGCAATCGTCCCGTCCGACCGCACGTTCCGCGCCGCGCACCCGGACATCACCGTGGAACAGCTGCTTTCCGTCTACACAAAAACCGACCCGCGCGGCACTGCCCTGCGCCTTATCCGCCGGGCGAACGTGCATATCACGCCGGAGCAGTCGGTCGCGCAGCTGAGCGGCGGCATGCTCCAGCGGCTTATCCTGACCCGCGAGCTTGCCACCGACCCCGCGCTGCTCATACTGTGCAATCCCATGCAGGGGCTGGACATACAGGCGCAGGCAACGCTCTGCCAGACGCTCGTCGCCCTTGCGCGCGCGGGCAAAGCAGTCTTAATTTTGGGAACGCAGGATTTTCCGCTCTCGCTCTGCCAGACCGTCTACGCGCTCGAAAGCGGCGTGCTGCACCTGCGCTTTGCCGCCACGGAGATTCCCGCATGACCGCCCGCACCGCCAGAAGCATGCTTTCCGCGCTCATATCGCCCGCCGCCGGAATCGCCGTCTGCGTCGCGCTCATCCTGTGCTGCGCAAAAACGCCCGCCGCCGCCCTGCGCAGTCTGTTCGCGGATTCGTTCACGTCGGCATATTATTTCGGCACGATGCTCAACACGGCGGCGTTTTTCATGCTTGCCGGGTGCGGCTCCGCGCTTGCCATTACGGGCGGCGTGATGAACCTGGGCGGCGAAGGGCAGGTGTACGCCGGCGGCTTTGTCGGCTGCGTCGTGCTGAACGCGCTCCGCCTGCCCGCGCCGCTTGCGTGCTGCCTTGCCCTGCTCGCGTCCGCCNCNNNNGGNGCGNTNNTNGCACTNATNTCCGCNCTGCTGCGCGAACTGCGCGGCGCGCGCGTGCTGCTCACCACGTTCNTNNTGTCCTCCGCCGTCATTCCGCTCATCGACGGGCTGATTACCGCCTCAAAAAACAGCGCGCAGACGAACATGCTCGCCCTGCCGTATATTGCGGANGCNTACCGGCTGCCGCATATCCTGCCGCCGTCGCCGCTGTCCTGGTCGTTCGCGGTCGCGCTCGTCGTCTGCGTCATCGCCTGGGCAGTCGTCTTTAAGACACGCGCGGGGCGCACGCTGCGGCTGTGGGGAACNGCNCCCGTCTTTGCCACCTACTGCGGCTACTCCACGCGGCGCAACACATACCTGACGCTTGCCGTTTCGGGCGCGCTCCACGCGCTCACCGGGTTTTTCGCCGTCTGCGGCACGTACTACACCTGCCACAAAGGATTTTACGCCAACATGGGCTGGAACGCGCTCAACGTCGCGCTCATCGCCCGCGCAAACCCGCTCGCCGTCATGCCGGTGAGCCTGCTGCTTTCCTGGATATTCACGTCGGCATCGCGCGTGTCGCTCACGCAGGGATTCGACTTTGACATTGCGGGCATCGTGCAGAGCGTCATCCTGTTCTCTATCGCAATCCCGCTCGTCGTCACGGCGAAACAACGGGAGGCACGGCGATGAACGGCGCGCTTTCGGTCATGCATATTGCCGCGCCGCTGCTGCTCGTCACGCTCGGCGGACTTATCAGCGAATACGCCGGGCGCATGGCGATGTTTCTGGAATGCATGATCAACTTGGGCGCGTTCTGCTGCTACGCCTTCACGCAGTGGACGGGCAGCCTCGTGGCGGGCACCGTGCTGTCCGTCGCCGCCTGTACGCTGCTCGTGTGCGCGATCGAACGGGTCGCGGCGCGGCGCAAAGCGAACATGTTTCTCGTCTCGCTCGCCATGAACATGTTTTTTGCCGCGCTCGCCACGTTCCTGTCCGCCACGCTGTTCGGGACGCGCGGGGTGCTGTACGGCGACGCGTTCCGCTTTGATGCCGCCACCGTCCGCGCCGTCACCACGGCAGCCTGCGCCGTGCTCGCCGCCGCGCAAATCATCATGCTCCGCCGGACGACGTTCGGGCTGACGCTGCGCGTGACGGGAAGCGACGGCGACGTACTCCAGTCATGCGGCATTTCCCCCGCCCGCTACCGCACGATTTCCTGGCTGTTCGCCGCGGCAAATGCGTCGCTCGCCGGGTGCGTACTCGCCGCGCGGCTGTCGTCATACGTGCCCGGCATGGCGGGCGGACGCGGCTGGACCGCGCTCGCGGCAGTCTACCTGGGAAAAAAGCATCCCCTCTTCGTCGCGCTCGCCGTGCTCGTCTTTTCCGCCGCCGAATATGCGAGCGTCACCGTGCAGAACATCGCCGCGCTCAAAAACGTGCCGCCGCCCGTCCTGCTTGCCCTGCCCTACCTCGTCTCGCTCGCCCTCATCGTGGCAGTCCCGCAGAAAAAAGACGCGTGAGCGGCACACATCCTTATGATAAGGATGCGCAGGNNNAATCCCATCNTTCCTTACGATAAGGATTTGCCAAGGCAATTCCGCCTTTCCTTACGATAAGGAATCGTGCCATCGCCCGAAACGGCGTTCCTTATGGTAAGGAATGCTCCTTTTGCTCCGGGCAGCGTTCCTTATTTTGAGGAACGCCGACTTTTGCCAAAAACGNGAATCCTTANGGTAAGGAACGCTGACTTTTGCCCGGGCAGNCTTCCTTATNTTGAGGAANCGTGACTTTTGCGAAAAGCGGAAATCCTTANGGTAAGGAACGAAAAGAAACCGCCGCCCGTTCCTTTACTTTTCCGCGAAATCGGTGTATCGTAGGCGTATGGATTCCGTTTCGTTTTTCCTGCTGAACAATTTGC
Organism: Treponema sp.; assembly: GCA_014804085.1. GTDB lineage: Bacteria > Spirochaetota > Spirochaetia > Treponematales > Treponemataceae > Treponema_D. The sequence goes on from JAAVAM010000017.1 coordinate 27,062, forward strand.
CTTGGTTCTGGCTTGCGGTGGCGGTGCTGTGCATCGTGCTGGAGGGCATGACGATGGCGCTGACGACGGTGTGGTTCGGGTGCAGCGCGTTCGTGCTGATTTTTGTCTCGTTCCTGCCCGTGCCGTTCAAGTGGCAGCTGCTGCTGTTCGTGGTGCTTTCGCTCGTGCTGCTCGTCTTTACGCGCCCGATTGCCGTCAAAAAACTCAAGGTCAAGAACGTGCCGACCAACAGCGACGCGCTTGTCGGCAAAACCGTGCTCGTCACCGAAAAAATCACCGCACTGCAAAAGGGCGCGGTCAAGGTGAACGGCGTTACCTGGTCTGCCCGCAGCGCGGACGGCACGGAAATCGCCAAGGGCGCGGAATGCGTCATCACGGAAATTGAAGGGGCAACAGCCGTTGTCAGAAAACGATAGCGCGGCCGCCGGCCGCCGCAAGGAGTAACTATGGAATTGTATGTCATCATCGCGCTGCTGTTCGTCGTGATCCTGCTGATTATCACGAACATCCGCATNGTGCCGCAGTCGCANGCGTCNATCATCGAGCGGCTGGGAACGTATGTCGCCACCTGGCAGACGGGGCTGCACGTCAAAGTGCCGTTCCTCGACCGCATTGCCAATCAGGTGTCNCTCAAGGAAAAAGTCCTCGACTTTCCGCCGCAGCCGGTCATCACCAAGGACAACGTGACGATGAAAATCGACACGGTGGTCTANATGCAGATTACCGACCCCAAGCTGTACACGTANGGCGTGGAAAACCCGATGACGGCGATTGAGACGCTCACCGCCACAACGCTGCGGAACATCATCGGCGAGCTGGAGCTGGACGCGACGCTCACCAGCCGCGACGTGATCAACACCAAAATGCGCNCCATTCTTGACGAGGCGACCGATCCCTGGGGCATCAAGGTGAACCGCGTGGAAGTGAAGAACATCATGCCCCCGGAGGCNATCCGCGAGGCGATGGAAAAGCAGATGCGCGCCGAGCGCGAGCGNCGCGAAAAAATCCTTGTCGCCGAAGGGCAGAAGCAGTCCGAAATCCTCGTTGCCGAAGGGCAGAAACAGGCGCGGATTCTGGAGGCGGAGGCGCAAAAGCAGGCGGCAATCTTGCAGGCTGAGGCCGAAAAAGAGGCGAAAATCCGCAAGGCNGAGGGCGAGGCGCAGGCNATNNTNGACGTGCAGAAAGCCACCGCCGACGGCNTGCGCATGATAAAAGAAGCCGCCGCCGATGANGCGGTCATCAAACTGCGCAGCCTTGAGGCNCTGGAAAAAGCCGCCGACGGTCAGGCGACCAANCTCATCGTGCCGGCGGATTTCCAGAACCTTGCGGGCGTGGTTGCCTCGCTTGCCGAAATAGCAAAACGGTAATTATTTTGCGTCCNNNCCCGCGCTCGTCCACAGCGTACTCANATCGCGCNGGTCGAGCAGGCGCGGGTTGCCGTTCGCGTCCGTTACCAATATGCCCCGGTCGGTAATGTTGAACGGCGTGGTCGGCTTGACGGCGAGCGCGCTTTTCTGCGTCATCGTCAGGTTTTTGTCGAACGCGGCGGCAAAGCATTCCTTNCCCTGCTGGACGACNGCNAAAAACACGTCNTTGTATGGCACGAGNGNCGTTCCTTCCGCGAGCGTNTCCTCGCTCTGCTTTTGCAGTTCCAGNTGCTCNGTGTCGAGCAGGCAGAGTTTNACGGCAGATTTTCCNCCGTTCACGCCNCAGACGGCAAGGTANAGTTCGGGGAACGTNANGCGCGTNCCGTCNTCCTGCGTNACGGTCACGCCCGAAACGCNNTNNANCNTCNTGCNNCGGATNTGCGTGACNGGCGAGCGGCGGATNANCGCGCCCGTGTCGCCGTCCACNGTCACCAGCCGNTACANNNCTTTTGCGGCATCCGCCACGAACAAGCCCGTCAGATANNGTTCCGTNCNNGGCGCGGCGGACGCAATNGNNTCNTTATCNTTNGCNATGCTCTGCCGGTCGNNCTTGNCNTCGGCGGTCTTGCGGTCGGCAATCTGCTGCTGCGCCGTGCTTTCCNGCGCCGACTNNGCNGCNCCCGCTNTGTCGCCGTCCTTGCGCTGCTGCGCCGCNTCCTGCTGTGCCGNCTGCGCTTTTTCGGNGGCATCGGTNGCCTCGCGCTCCTTGATGTCGGCAAGGGCTTCGCGCTCGGCAATGCCTTTGTCCGCCTCNTCGCGCANGGCTTCCACCACGTTCTCGTCGCTGATTGTCGTCGTGTCCACGGCGGCATCGGTACTGGTCACGTCNTTGAGCGGAATGACCAGCTGCGTNTGNCCCGCCCAGTCCTGCCAGTTCGTGCTCAGCCCCACGTCCGCTTCCGACAGATACTGNANCACNNNGTCCTTGTATTTTTCGCNGAACACGGCGANCTGACCGCGGTAGACGGCGTTGTACACCGTNATGAACGTGGCGAGCGTCTCCGCATCCTCTTGNGCATAACCGTANGCGNCNGCAAGATANCCCGCGACNATCCGGCGGAGNTTGCGGATATGATCGACNCCCGCCGTCTCGTTGAGCAGNAGNATNTCGGCATCCAGNCCGTCCTGNGCCTGACCGCCGACCGCATGCACGAGCGTNTATTTNGCGCCNNGCTGNACCGTNNCGGCAGCCGNAACGTCCGCGGCGACCTCCNGCCCCAGTGCCGTNCCGATNCCGACGATTGCNTCCGCNCTTTCNATGACGGCATANGGNCCGCCNTAGTTCTCAAACTGAATGGCATCGCNNNNCGGANCGCGCAGTTCCTGCTCGNCAACTTCGATTGCCGCAAGATGCACGGCNACGGCGGCGCACAGNNNCAGCACACAGAATCTTTTTCTCATATCCCCTCGATAAAAAAACAGCGTCTGCCTTANTATCGGCAGACGCNGCNTGTTTCCCTAGTATACGCTCAAAATCTGTCGCAGTTTTTCCTGCCCGATGATGCGCATAAAACTCGCCAGGCGCGGCCCTTGNTCCTTGTTNACCAGCACGTGATACATCGTGGTGAACAGCGACTTTGCGTCCATGCCGTTCGCCANNGCCACGTCGTAAATCTTCTGCTGCAAGTCCTTGTCGGTCGCGCANNCGTCCATGACNGGAAGCACGTCNTCGCGGACGGCGCGCACGGCATTNGTCTCCGCCNCCGACANNTCCGCCTTGCTGCCGTCCGTGCGCANCGCGAATTTGAAATCGTCGGGCGCGCATTCGTTCACCCAGTACCANGCACACGCACAGCGGCGNCGCAACGTNGCNTCCTGCTCCGGCTTTACGTCGCCCAGCGAAGCGATCACCGCNTCAACGTCGCCCGAATACGTCTGCAACAGCGTGGTCAGCAGGCGGAACGGCACCTGATACGGCATGACCGGCGGCATGTCCGCGANCTGCGCGAGCGCNTACACGCGTTTTTCCCGCAGGAACAGGTCATCGCTCTTCGCCTTGTCCACGCCCCANGCAATGCGCTCGGTGCGGTCGTATGCCTCATACATNGTGATGACATCAAGGTCAAAGCTGACCGCAAATTCGTGGTCGGGCTTGTTGATGGCAAAAATGTAGCGCAGCACCTCCGGCTGNTACACTTCCAGCGCGTCCACGAGTGAGATGACCTTGCCCTTGGACGACGACATCTTGCCCGGAATGCCTTTCAGCCCCACAAAATCGTATTTCATCGTAATGGGCGCGTCCCAGCCGTAGATTTTCTTGCTCACCAGCTTTGCCGTNTCGTAACTGCCGCCCGGACTGATATGGTCTTTNCCGCCCGGCTCGAACACGACGCGCTCTTCGTTCCAGCGCATGGGCCAGTCCACGCGCCAGCCCAGCTTGAATTCCTTTGACGTGCGNANNTCNCCGTGCGCCTCGTNCCCGCAGTTNGTGCAGCGGTANTCCACGCCGTATTCNCCGTCGTAGCCCGTGATTTCNGTCGTGTCCTTGTTGCAGTTGCAGCAGAACGCGGCAACCGGCCAGTACACGTCGTCGTCCTTCATCTTGTGCGCGTCGTCGCGGTAATTGTTCAGGCACCATTTGATGAGGTCGCGGTTCTGGAGGGCTTTCCTCATGCCTTCGGCGTAGCGGTTGGCGCGGTAGCGGCTCGCCTGATACAAGAATTCGGGGAAGATGCCCACGCGCGGCAGCTCGCGCTCCACGTCCATTTCATGGTGGCGCGCATAGTTCTCGTCGCGCCCCGTCGTGTCGGGCACCATCGTAATCGGAAAGCGCAGGTACTGCTGCAACGTCTCCTGACCGGGCATGTTCGCCGGCACTTTGCGGAACACGTCGTAATCGTCCCATGAATAAATAAAACGGACGTTCTTTCCCCGGCTTCTGAGCGCGCGCACCACCAAATCCACGGTGATAATCTCGCGGAAATTCCCGATATGCACCGTCCCGCTCGGCGTAATGCCGCTCGCGCACGTGTACAGCGGCAAATCCCCGCGCTCCTGTATAATCCGCGCCGCCATCTGGTCAGCCCAATGACACAGCTCGCGCGCTTGCGTATGCTCGTTTCGTTCTGTTTCGTTGCTCATAGCGTCAGTATAGAAGAAAACGGCGATTTGTACAATGTGGCGCGTTCGCCCGGTAAATATTGTAACACTGCACGTCGTTGTCTTTATAATTACAATAGCACGGCGCAGCTACTTACTGGCGCACGGTTTCTGTATTTACGGTAGCGCGGCGCAATTATATGCTGGCGCACGGTTGCCGTACCTACGGTAGCAAACCATGCCTGTTGCCGGGCGCACGGTATATGCTCCTTACGGTAGCACAGTACGCCTATTGCCGGTAGCACGGTATGTGCGATCGGCAATAGCAAGGAGAGACACCCGCGCAGGTGTATAACACGCACCTGTGCAGGTGCGTGTCTGTCATTTGTACTGGTGATAGGAAAGCATTTGGAGTGGTGCGTGTAGCGGACTATACCGGGAACGGGCAGCGACAATTCGGATACGGCGAACACCGTCATCGCTATGCCGCCAAACCTTGCCGCAGTATATCATAGTATGCCGCATACCACAACAGCCCGCGCCGGTACACCCATCGCCGAAAAAAGCCGCCCCAAAGGAATGGGGCGGCGAAACCGGTATCACATCAGCACATTACGACTGCGACGACCACGAAGATATTGTCGTCCTTCCGACTTCTTGCCCATAATCATCAACACCTACTACAAAAAAGAATTTATACAGATGATTAGAAAAATTATTATATGTATATGATGTCAAATACGTAAAATTATCAAAACCAACCGACTCAATATCTGTCATTGAGGGAGCATTGCTACCCATGCAATAAACCTTATAGCGCATCGCACCGGGAATTTCCTGCCACGTAAGATAAAATGTCGTTCCCGCATCGTTAGTTGTAGCCGACATAATACCGGACAAAGAAACTTTTTTTACGTCACTTATAGCGTACACATAGCCTTGTTCAGAATTCCATATACGTGTGCCAACTGCATAATAATGTACGGAAGTGGTGTCAGAAAATGAAACATCATAGGTCGTAGTTCCGAAACTTACACTGCCTATCTGATAGGAATCAGGATTGTTTTTAAACCATCCTTTTACATATTCATCTGACAAAACAGCACTAGATGATTCATAGTGGAAAATGTAACACTCTCGACCAGATGAATAAGATTCCTGTGCAGTCCATGAAAGTTTATAAGTATAGCGACTATAAAAGTCATCAGCATTATATTTAGACAACGCTATGTCAAAGTTCGCTGGAGCTTTTAAGCCAATCGTATATGCCGTTCCGCACTGAGGTGCCACCCCATAACGACCTACCGGCTCAACTTTATAGATGACAATGCGGTCAAAGCCTATATTTTTAAGCTCTTCACTTTCATCTGTGTAGTCATCATCAAAAGGATAGTAATTATTGTAGATATGTTGTTTCGTAGCAACAAATGTATAGTCAAGCGAATCATATTCAATTGGGTAATCAAAAGAAGTCGCCCGGTAAATATTGTAATATCGCACATTTTGATAATCAACATCCCAACGTATCTTTATGGATTCGTAATTTACACTTCCAAATCGCTTATTCTCTACAGACACCGAAGGATATGCGGATAAAGAATCATACCCATGAGTTTGCCCTGATTTGATTGAAAGATAATATGCATCCCCGACTTTTTGCGGGACCGCAATAATCTTGTGCACTGCATCTGCCCCACTTGCCGTTTTGCTGACAAAGCGGAATGCGTAGTACCTTCCCACTGACAGAGGATAATTTGAACTTCCAGAATAGTTATAATCTTCACTATAATAATTGTTACTTAGTGAGATTTTCGATTGAAGTTCATTCTCTACTGCGACAACTGCCTGATTATAAGTCTCAAAGTCACCATACGTGAATTTCGGTGTGTCAGAACCGTTCGTGTAAGCAGTTACGGTTAAATAACCATACGTATCCATTGTCAAATGCTGGATATATGCATAACCTTCGGGTTTTTCCTCCGGGACATAATTCCAATTCTCATCACTAAAATCCGGGACTGAAAGCACCTCGCTTGCTGTCTTGATTTTGTCATCGTGGTTGAGAATCACATAATAGCGGACTGCAGAAACATCAGAATCGGTGGAAATATTCAGATTGTCATCATAATAGTAAATCGTCGTGTCCGACGTTGAGGCATCTATATCTTTTTGAGGTGAACCAAGTTCTGTGATAGACCCGTAAACTTTTTTATCATCGGAAGAGATTGTCTCTCCGCCCGTGGTGATTACGGCCCGGTAGATTTTGTACTCACTCGGAGCAAAGTCTTTACCTTGCAACGAGGCAGGCACAAACCGAATGCGGGAGTATGCAGTTTTTGACCAGCTGTAGTAATTCGTCCATTTTACAGAAACGTCACCCACCACTGCGCTAGCAATAGCATCGTAGCTGGCAACCGTAACTTTTGAAGAAGCCGCAACGGTAAAACTGTTATACAGCCTGCCATACGGTTTTGCGATGACCGTCACTTCTTTTTCACCGGAGTACACCGCCGCAAGGTCAACGGTCGCCGTTTCCGTGTAGTCAAATCCGTTTATCGTAACGGTATTATCTATTGTCGAGGAAGATTCCAGCAAAGCACCTTTCGGCTGTCCAATCTTTACGGTATACGACGCATACGGTTTTACCGGAAATTTCACCCGAATTACAGATCCCGAACGAGTAAGCAAACTCGCCTTAATTGCACTAGTACTTAATACAGTAGCACTCTGATTATAATCGCTTTCATATTGTGCCAAATCCAAAAATGACGTATTCGCAGATGCCCAGGTTCCTTTTTTATTTGAAGAATCCGTCGCAACCTTTGGCGTAGTCAAGCTTACTTCCCGTTGTGCCGCATCATGCACGGTAGAATCTAACGGATGTGCAATGACACGATACTTATAGGAAGATGCAGCTTCGACATCATCATCAACATAAAATGTTTGATCAGACCTTTCTAAAACAAGATCCTCTCCGTTTTTACCGTCAGCCGTCCGATAAATTGAGTATGCCCGCGCATCCTTTACCACCTTCCAGGTGATAATATTCACACCTGAATAAGACCGAGCCGTCACCTCCAACGAATCAATTGCCTTCGTTGGATAACTTTCGTTCGTAACATCCGTACACGACAAAAAGCAGACCATCATAGAAAGCATCAATGCTTTCACCGCAAATTGCACCCTTTTCATTAGTAAGAGTTCCTCCAAAATTTTATTGTGGGACTATACTAATGTAAAAAAAAAATGTTGCAACTATACATTCCGCTCACGGCGGCACTGACTGAGATTTCACAAAACCATCGCGTCGTCGTGACGATTGAGGACGGTATTCTGGCAGACGGCTGCGGACAAACTGTCGCCCAACGGCACAGCGGCCGTCACTCAAAGACGGGATAGCACTCAAACCCGGCATTGCGCAGTTCTGCGCCCATCGTGCCGGAGCGGTTCTCGTCAACGACGACCAGATAATAGGTCGTGCCGCTCGGACGTTTTTCGGTCGTGATTTTTGCGGCAAAGCCTTTCTTCTTGAGCTGCTCGACCAAACCTTTCGCGTTGTTCTCGTCGCGGAACAGGCCGAGCTGCTGATAGACGGCGCGCTCGGATTTTTCGCCCGCTGATGTCGCTTCCGCCGCACTGCCCACGCTGCCCGCCACGTTCTCGTCGGGCGACTGCTGGTAGGTGACCGGCTCTTGCTCCACGTCGGGAACGACGTTGCCCTTGCGCGGGACAAAATACCAGAACGGCGCGGGAAGCTGCTGAATCGTCCCCTTTACCACCGCCGCTTCGGGCGTGGACGGCCAGTCCTTTTTGAGCGTGTCGGCAAACGACTGCTCACCGGAAATATGCCACAGCGTCAGCAGCACGGCGGGCGCGACGGCGCGCATGGACGGCAAGGTCGCGTAGGTTTTGAGCAGGGCAATCGGTTCGGCAAGGTCGTCCTCGCCCTTTGCCTTGCACAGTACGCTCCACTGCTCATACAGCTTGACCTGCGCGGCGACCGTCGCGTCCGGCGAAGCGCGCACGGCACTGCCCAGATACGAGTCGGCGGTCGCGGAATCCCCCGTGGCAAGCGCACAGCGCACGGCATCCAGCACCAGCTGCTCGTTCGATTTTTTTGGCATTCCGGCGGCATTCCCGGCGGAAATGGCGGCGGCCGCGGCATACGACGAAACTGCGGCGGCGTACCGCCCCATCTGCTCCTGCACGGCACCCAAAAAGGCGTATCCCGCCCGTTTTTCTGCCGCCGNCGACAGCAGGGGAATCTGCNGCGTNAGGTATGAGACNGCNTCGTCCAGCGAATCTTTTTTTTCTGCTTCTTTGGCGGCAAGCCGCGCCGTGTTGATTGCNGTCTGCGCCGCCAGCGGGAACGNCAGCACCGCCGCAAGGAATAGCACCGTTTTTTTCATCGCCGCCTACTTTGCCGCCGCCGGTTCCGGCTTGATGACGGGCACTTCGTTCGCGGCGGTCACTTGCGCCTTTTCGGCGGCTTCGGGGTGCTTCTTCGCCAGTCTCTCCTGCGCCTTGCGCGCGCGCGCGGCACGGTCCGCGTCCTTTTTTGCCTGCGCGTCAGCCTTTGCCTGCGACCGGGCGGTCTCCCGCTCCTGCCGNGCNTTTGCGTCCGCCGCTTTCTGCGCCGCGCGGTATTTGGCGTTCCCGAATGAGAACGGCATCATCAGCAGNACGCCCGCAAANAACGAAATNAGNACCGTCAGAAAGACGGGCACNTCCCGGAACGTATGGAACAGCAGGTTGATGTCGCAGCGGAANTCNTCGTCCANGTTGAATCCGCAAAAAATCGTGACGATGATAAGAAGCGCGACCGTTCCCAACAGCTTGACTGGCATAGGTATCTCCTGAAATCCGCAGTGCGGATGCTACGGTAGCATTGTACCACGGAACGTGTTTCCGTTCAATGCGTCAAAACGCACGGTGACGAACTGCCCGATGAGCGACGTNTCCGCCCNGAATGCGATGCGCTCGTCCCGGTCGGTCTTGGCAAGCACTTCGTCGGCGCAGTCGCGGCTCTGCCGCTCGACNANGACTTTNTCCGTCGCGCCGACNTGCCGTGCCATTTCCCGCTGCGTNATCTCCAGCTGCACGTCGATAATGCGCTGGAGGCGGCGTTTTTTTTCGGCAAGCGGCACNTGGTNCGCCATGCTCGCGGCGGGCGTTCCCTCGCGCGGNTTAAAATAGTACATGAACGCGCTCTCAAACTGCACGCGCTCCATGAGGTCGAGCANCTCGGCAACGTCGTCCTCNGTCTCNCCGGGAAAGCCNAGCATGATGTCCGTNGTCATCGCNACGCCGGGNATTGCCGCGCGGATACGCGCCACGAGCGCAAGGTAGTCCGCCTTGGTGTAATGGCGGTTCATCGCCNTGAGGATGCGGTCGCTGCCGTGCTGTACGGCAAGGTGGATGCCCTTNCACAGGCAGTCGTTCCGGGCAATCACCGCAATCAGCTCGTCGCTCAANTCCTTGGGATGGCTCGAATCNAAGCGCACCCANCCGATNGTCGATTTNGTNCGNGCAAGGTGGTCGGCNATTATCTGCANGAGTTCGGGNAACGTGACGATTTCCGTGTCCGCGCCGTCCGCCGTGCGCCGNCCNCGGTANCTGTTCACGTTCTGCCCGAGCAGCATGATCTCGCGCACNCCGCGCCGGNTCAGTTCGTCCAGCTCNGCAAGNATCGCGTCAACNGGGCGGCTCACTTCCCTGCCCCGCACATACGGCACGATNCANTACGTGCAGAAATTGTTGCAGCCGTTCATAATCGGCACGAACGTGGAGAACGCGCCCTGCCCCGCGCTNATCGGCGCNAACGAATACACGGGNTCTTCGGTGATNATGCCGTCGCGCCGGTTCACGCGGACTGCCGNANGCGCCNCGCCNTGNTCGGCTTCGATGTCGTCAATCAGCTCGTCCAGATGCTGCTTTGCATACGTCCCGATNACATAGTCCACCACNGGATAATCGCGCCGGAGCGACTTCTGAAGCCGTTCCGCCATGCAGCCCATGACGGCGACTTTCAGCGGCTTCGCGCCGTCCTTGACGTAGGCGGCNGCTTTNTCNAGCGACTTGTTCTTTGCGTCGGGGCGGCANGCGCGCAGGGCTTTNAAGCCCGCATACCAGCCGAGCCGCCCGAAAATGCGGTTCTCCGCCGTCGCGCGCACCGAGCACGTGTTGATAATCACCAGATCGGCGACTTCCGCGTCCTCNGCCCGCGTCCATCCCCGCGCAAGGAAACGCTGCTCAGCCGCCGCGCTTTCGGCACTGTTCATCTGACAGCCGTANGTCTCAAAAAAATACGTCATGCGCTACTATAGCATATTTTCCGCCCGTCGCATACCGCCGCAGGACGATTTACAGCAGCCGCAGCAGCATGTAGACAATCGTGCCGCCAAAAATGCTGATCATCGCGTTGTTGCGCCACAGGTGCAGGACGGNCGTNACCGCAATNCCGACGAACGACGCAATCCCGAANGGCGCGACCGTCACCCGCACGTCNTTGAGGCAGTAGACGATGAGAATCGCCATTATCATTGAAGGAATNTATTTTTCGATAAAGCGGAGGAACGGCGGCGGGTCTTTCTTGCTGAACAGCAGGAACGGNAACGCCCGCAGCAGGAAAATCACCGCGGCAGTCAGCACCNTNGCCACGAACGCGGACGAAAGCGGNAGTCTCATCACGACTCCTCCGCGCGGAATTNNCTGCCCCGCACCGCGACGAGCGCGGCAAGGCCGAGCGCAATCGCCGCCAGAATGATGTGCTGCCCCGGCAAAATGCCCGCACGNAACAGCACGATCGCCACCACCGTCGTCGCAATGCCGATTGCCGGCGGCAGNAAATCCTTNCTCGCCCGCACCTGATTGATCAGCAGGACCGTGAACANCGCGGTCAGCGCAAANTCCACGCCCGCAAAACTGAACGGAAGCACCGTGCCCAGCANCGCGCCGATCACGCTGCCGGTAATCCAGTACACATAATCGAGCACGGCAATCGTCCCGTAATACGCGCCCGCATCCGCGCCGTCNGGAACGGTCACGTCCGTCAGCAGCGCATACGTCTCGTCGGTCAGCAGGAACACCAGCAGCGGCNTCCATTTTCCCACGTCCTTGAACCGCGTGATGAGCGAAAGCCCGTACACGATATGGCGGATATTCACGAACATTTCCGCGAGCAGGATCGCGGCAAGCGGCGTACCCGCCGCGAACAACGCCACCGCCATGTACTCGCCCGCGCCCGCATACATGAACAGGCTCATCACCGCAGAAAGCCACCACGGATAGCCCGCGTTCACCAGCATCAGCCCGAACGGAATGCCGATAGCGATATAGCCGAAAAACACGGGGATTGTCGTCCTCGCCGCCCTGCGGAAATGCACCTGACTAAGCATGCCACCACTGTACTCATTTTCTGTTGAATTTTCAAGCAATCTGTGCGATGATAGCATATAGCACATCACTTCCGAAAGGAGAATTATTATGGTAGCAATGTTAGTCGGTCTTATCCTCATCGCGTTCGCCGTGATTGCCTGTCTGCCCTCCTGCCTGAACTGGGGCACGGACATCATCGCGTTCCTCAAAGGCGCAGCCCCCGTCCTGGCGGCATTCGTCGGCATGATCGCCCTGTTCATCGGCTTTGCGGACATCAAGGACAAAAAAGAGGCGAAAAAAGAAGAGGCGGCAAAGCAGTCGGAAGAAAAATCAACAACCCCTCTGCACGAATAAGGGCGTTTCCCGCTCGCGCGGGTCGCTCCGTCCGCCTTTCGCCGCGCTCATATGCGGCGCGCCGCGTACTGCGGGACTTCCATCGCTCATGCGTCGCCACCGCGCATAATTTTCTGAAAATAATTCCCCAAATATATTGATAACTTTGCGCATTCGTTCTATTGTTAGGGCTATGCATTGTTTTCTGCACGAAATCAACATACCTGCGACAGCGGGCTAGGTAGAGGAAAAAGAGTGAAAGGAAGCCAGGTTACCATTGACCACGTGTCAAAGCGATTCGGTGATTTCGTCGCGCTCGACGACGTTACCGTCACGATTAAGCCGGGAGAGTTCTTCTCCCTGCTCGGGCCTTCAGGCTGCGGAAAGACCACGTTGCTGCGCATCATCGCCGGATTTGAATTCCCCGACGACGGCGCGGTGCTGTTCGACGACACGAACGTCATTCCGTTCTCACCGAACAAACGGCAGTCAAACACGGTGTTCCAGACTTACGCGCTCTTCCCGCATTTAAGCGTGTACGACAACGTGGCGTTCCCGCTCAAGCTGAAAAAACTTCCCAAGGCACAAATCGACGAAAAAGTGCGCGAGTACCTGCGACTCGTGCAACTGGAAGCGCATATGTTCAAGAAGCCGAACCAGCTTTCCGGCGGGCAACGACAGCGCGTGGCAATCGCACGCGCGCTCATCAACGAGCCGAAAGTCCTCCTGCTCGACGAGCCGCTGTCCGCGCTTGACGCAAAACTGCGCGCGAACCTGCTCATCGACCTTGACGCGCTCCATGACAAAATCGGCATCACCTTTATCTACGTGACCCATGACCAGAGCGAGGCGCTCGCGGTGAGCGACCGCATTGCCGTGATGAACAGCGGGCATGTCTTGCAGGTGGGAACGCCGTTCGAGATTTACGAAAGCCCCGCCACGCAGTTCGTGGCGCAGTTCATCGGCGAGACGAACCTGTTTGAGAGCACCGTGGTCAAATGCGAAGAATACAACGTGCCGGGCAAAACCGACATCGAGCACATGGTCACGCTCAACACGCCCGCGCTCGGCATGCAGGCGCAGCTGACAGGCGAGACGGCGGCGACGCGCGAAGAGGACAAGAATATCCTCGTCACCGACTACGAGCATACCGACGAAGGGCAGAAAGTCGCCTTTACGATCCGCCCCGAAAAAATCCGCATCACGCTCGAAGAGCCGAAATTCGCGGGGCGCAAGGACATCAACGTGTTCAAGGGCGTGGTCGAAGAGCCGATCTACACGGGATTCCAGTCGAAATTCTACGTGCGGCTGGAGAACGGCACGATCGTCAAAGTGTTCAAGCAACACATCAACTACCTTGACGAAGGCCCGGAAATCGCATGGAAAGACACCGTGTACATCTCATGGGCGGCGAACGACGGCTACATCGTGGAGGACATCAACAAATGAGCGCGGAACAGGAAAAGACGCAGGTGCGTCCCAAGCAGCCGTTCCTGCTCAGGCTCGCGGCAAAAGCGCACGGCGCGGCGTACAAGAAAGCGAATCCCGGCCCGTTCTACGCGTATCCCATGGGGCTGTGGTTCACGCTGTTCTTTGTCGTGCCGCTCGTCATCATCGTGGCGTACTCGTTCATGAAGCGCGATGTGTACGGCGGCGTAGTGCACGAATTCACGCTCAAGGCGTACCAGCAGATGCTCGTTCCCGCCTACGGCATGATTTTCCTGCGCACGCTGCTCATCACGGCAGTGTCCACGCTCATCACAATTGTGGTCGCGCTTCCCTGCGGCTATGCCATGGCGCGCAGCAAATACCAGACGTTCCTGCTCGTGCTCGTGGTCATTCCGTTCCTCACGAACAGCCTTATCCGCATCTTCGCCTGGATGACGATTCTGGGCGACAACGGACTGCTCAACGCAATCTTCCGCTTTTTCTGGCACATCAAGCACGCGTTCGGCTTTGGCGGCGACGCGTTCGTGCCGCACAAATTCATGTTCACCAAGGGCGCGGTCATCCTCGTCAGCGTGTATATGTACCTGCCCTATGCCATCCTGCCGATTTTTACGGCGGTTGACCGCTTTGACTTCAGCCTGCTCGAAGCCGCGCGCGACCTGGGTGCGACAAAAGCGCAGTCCATGCTCAAAGTGCTTATTCCCGGCATCAAAAGCGGTATCGTGAGCGCGCTCATCTTCACGTTCATTCCGATTTTCGGCACGTACACCGTCCCGCAGCTCGTGGGCGGCAAGGACAGCTACATGCTCGGCAACATCATCGTTGATCAGGTGCAGAAAGTGCGCAACTGGCCGCTCGCGTCCGCGTTCAGCCTAGTGATTACCGCCGTCTCCATGATCGCCATTCTGTGGATGCTCTCAACCAACCGCAAGGAGGCGAGCCTCAAGAAAGCGGCGGCAAAAGAGGACGCGGCGGCAAGCACGGACGCGCCGATTCTGGCAGCAAGCCTCAAGAAAAGCACAATCGGAGGCGCATGATGCATTTTAACCCGTACAAACTGTTTATCCGGCGTGGGCGGACGAGTGAGAACGCCAAACACGCCAAGCGCGACTGGAAAAAACGCGCGCCGCAGCTCAGCCTGTCCAACACCGCCCTGTGCCTGTCGCTGCTGTTCCTGTTCATTCCGCTGTTCGTCATCATTTTCTATTCGTTCAACTCGGCAAAGGACACGACGTTCCAGCATTTTTCGTTCGTGTGGTACGAAAAACTGCTGTTCGACTCAAAGGATTTGTGGTCCGCGCTGCTCAACAGCCTGCTGGTCGCGCTCACCTCGTCGCTCGTGGCGACAATCCTGGGGACGCTCGCCGCCATCGGCATATCATGGTACCGCTTTGCGGGCAAGCAGTACATACAGACGCTCGGATTCCTGCCGATGGTGCTGCCCGAAGTGATTATGGGCGTGTCGCTGCTGATTTTTTTCAGCGGCATCAAGCTTTCGCTCGGGCTGTTCACGATTTTCATCGCGCACACCACGTTCTGCCTGCCGTTCGTCTACCTCATGGTCAGTGCGCGGCTCGACGAATTCGACTACTCGATCATTGAGGCGAGCCACGACCTGGGCGCGAACGAATGGCAGACGCTGTTCAAGGTCATCATTCCCGCGATCATGCCCGGCATTGCCGGCGGATTTGCCATGAGCGTCACGATGTCGCTGGAAGATTACGTCATCACCTCACTCGTCAGCGGACCGGGAAGCACCACGCTCCCACTGTACGTGTACTCGATGATCCGATTCGGCGTAAGCCCGGTGATAAACTCGCTTTCGTTCGTGCTGATCCTTGCCGTCTGCGTACTCGTGTTCGTGCTGCGCAAAGGTCTCAAGTCGTTCGCCAACGCGCGCTAGCATACACGGCGCGGCTATTCTTCATATTTTAGGAGCACGTCATGCAAAAACGCATCGCTCACCTCGTATCCGCGGCACTGGGATTCGCCGCCGCACTCGCCCTCGCCTCCTGCGCCAAAAAGGACGGCCGGACATTGTACCTGTACAACTGGACGTACTACACGCCCGATGCCGTGATAGCGCAGTTCGAGCAGGAATTCGGCTGCACGGTCAAAGTGGACAGCTACGCGTCGAACGAAGAGATGTACGCCAAGCTCCGCGCGGGGGCAAAAGGCTACGACATCGTGGTCCCGTCGCAGGACTACACGTCCATCATGATCAAGCAGGGCATGCTCCGCGAGCTTGACCAGAGCAAGCTGACCAACCGCGCGCTCATCAACCCCGCCGTGCTGGAAAAAGCGACCTACGACCCCGACATGCGCTATGCCGTCCCGTACTATTTCGGTGCGGCGGGCATTGCCGTGAACAAGACAAAGGCGACCGCCCCGTACACCCGCGACTGGAACATCTTTGCCGACACGCAGTTCAGCGGACACGCCACGATGATGGACGACATGCGCGAAGTGCTCGGCGACGCGCTCGCCTACCTAGGATACAGCGTCAACTCGCTGGACGACGACGCGCTCGATGCCGCCGCACGGCTCGTCAGCGACCGCTGGAAGCCCAACCTCGTCAAGTTCGACGCGGAGGGATTCGGCAAGTCGTTCGCGAGCGGCGACTTCTGGCTGTGCCAGGGCTACGCCGAAGTCATCTACAGCGAAGTGCCGCAGGAAAAATGGGGCGAGATGATCGACTTCTTCATTCCGCAGGAGGGCGGTCCGTCCTACCTCGACAGCATGTGCATCCTCAAGGACGCGCCGCACTACGAGCTGGCAAACGAATTCATCAATTTTATCCACCGCCCCCAGATCTACGCGCAGTTCCTTGACGCATTCAACTTTCCCTGCTTCGTGAACACGGAGGCGGCGCAGTACATGACGGCAGCCCCGATGTACGATGCGAACGAGCTGACCAACTGCGAGCTGAAAGAAGACCTCGGCGACGGGCTGGACAAATACAACGCCCGCTGGCAGGAAATCCGCTTCACCGACTGACCCGCGCCACCCCCGCCACGAACACGGACGCACCCGAGCCGCCCCGCGCGGCAGCAGACCGGGCGCGTCCTGTTTTTTTGCGCGCGCGGATATATTGCCCCGCGCACGGGCGGATTCCCGTCAAAAACGCGCAGAAAGTGGTCGGTAAACTATAAAAAAAAAACAGTATTTTCTCTTCATTGTATAGTATGATAGGAATATCAGATTATTTCTTGAGGAGGAAATACGATGAAAAAGAGACTGTCAAAACTCGCGCTGCTCGCAGTAGCGGCGGCATTCGTGCTCGTGGGATTCCCCGCGTGTGGCGACGATGACGACGGTGGAGAGCCACCAGCAGAAGCGTCGGCAACGTTTGCGGGCGTAGAAATCCCGGAGGGCGGGCTTGCACTAACGGCGGGTACACCGCAAGACGTTACCGCCACGCTGACGGTGGCAAACAGCGCGTTCAGCGACGCAGTAAAAGCACTGGAAGTAGACGCGGACATCAGCGAGTACATCACGCTGACAGCGGGCGAAAAAGTGTCTATTGCTGACGTAAAAGTCGCGGAAACAGCGAATAACACTACCATGAAAATCACCTTTACGGTGGCAGCAGAAGACGGCGCAGAGAGCGGCACAATCACGGCGACGCTCAAAGCAGCCGCACTGAAAGACTATGACAAGGCAGTTGCGGCGAGCGGAAGCATCGCCTACACCGTCAAAGACGACAGCAAGCCGGACGAGACCGTTTACTTTACGTCATTCGTCGCGAGCAAGGACTTGGACAAAGCGGCTGACAGCACAGACTATGAGACATTGACCTCCAAAGACGGTCTTGTCACAATGGGACGCACAAAGTATCAGATCGTCGGCGAACCCTATACCACAATCGACTATGACGAAGAAACGGGAAGCGGCTACACTTATACGGCGCGCGTGAAAGTAAACAAATCAAACGCTAGCGGCACGGGAGCACTGACAATCAAATCGGTAAAAGTCGGCGCAATCCTCCGCATTGACGGCGGAAACGCGAGCAGCGGTGTCAGAAAAATGGAAATCACCGGTGCGGACGAGTCCGTTTGGGCGGCAGGCGCGCAAGGCACTTTCTACCTCACGGCGACAGCAAGCACCGTCGTTCTCTCTTCTGTTGACAACGAATTCTGTATCTACGGAATCCATGTCGTGGACAAGAAAGCCGCGGAGAGTGTCGTAAAAGAAGATACGGCTTATGTCGCCCCGGTGGTCACGCTGAGCGAGACATCCGTCGTAAAAGACAGCGAGGTAACCATTACGGCAACAATTCCCGCCGCGACCAAGACGACGACGTACTCCACGGGCAGGGTGGACAGCGAAACCGTGCCCGTCAATGCGGACATTACCTACAACGGCGCGACAGTGGCGGACGGCAAGGTAGACACCACATCCGAGGGAACGCTCACAATCACCGCGTCATACACAGTGGACGGGGAGATGTACACGTCCGAAGCCGTAACGCTCGAAGTAACGGGAGCATTTACGGAACAGTCCGCAGAAGTTGCGAACAACGAGGACACGCTCGGTCTGACCGCCACGGAGGTGTCATCTGCCAACACTGACATAGCGACGGCAAAAATCGAAGACAGCAAAATCGTTATCACCTCAAAAAGCAAGGGCAATACGACCATCACGGCTAGCGACGGCACGAATACCGCGACGATTGACGTGACGGTAAAGGCTAGCGGCGAGATTGTGGTGGACATACATGAATACAGTCCCAATACACTCTCTGGCACTTGGACTGCACTTGACTATGCTCCCTCGACAACCCCTACGGACAAGACTTCAATATCAACTGGTACGCTACTTGGCAAAGTCTCTGTAGAAGGTACTGGTGCCCAGTGGCGTACTAGCAGTAACAAGTGGTCTTCTCTTGAAACTGGGAAAGCAGCTAGCGGCTGTCTCAAATTTGAGAT
Organism: Treponema sp.; assembly: GCA_014804085.1. Lineage (GTDB taxonomy): Bacteria > Spirochaetota > Spirochaetia > Treponematales > Treponemataceae > Treponema_D. Next base: position 45,615 of record JAAVAM010000017.1, read on the forward strand.
CGGCGCAGAATCGACCATCGTCGTTAAAGCTTCAAGCACAGGAGGCTCAAACAGCTCCGATATCGTTCTCTGTACGAAAAATGACGGTACAGGTACTGTCGCAGGAAGCGCAACCACTGTAACTGGAACTTCCTTCACAGAGGTCACTTTCGATACGGTTTCGGCGGGTACATACTACCTCGGTGCATTCCCCGCTAAATCCAACAGCCGTGGCGTACGCATCCAGAGCATAGCAGTAACGGCAAAATAGCAGAATTTACCACACAACGGACGCACTAGCAACCGCGTCCGCCCCTTGCCCCGCTCCCGCACAGGAGCGGGGCTTTTTTCGCGGCACGCACATCTGCCCGTAAAAAAATCCCCCGCAGGGTTTCCTGCGGGGGCATGTGCCGTGGCGTTCGCTCGGCGGCTTACTTCTTGTCGCTGATGCCGAACGTGAGCCAGTCGCTCTGGGCAACGGCGACTTTCACGAGCTTCCGTGTCTCGCCGAGCATGTCCTTGAGCTTTTTCTGCGCCGCAGACAGCTCGGCGGTCTTTGTCTTGAGCAGTGCCTTCAGCTCCTCCTGCTCGTTGTCGAGCGCGGCGAGTTTCTGCGCGAGCGTCTCAAGCTCCGCCGTCTTCGCCTCGTCAATCCCGACCTTTGCAACAACGTCCGCCCGCTTCTTAAGCCCTTCCGCCATAAGCCGCGCGTCCGTGAGCTGCTGCGCCAATGAAGCATTTGCTCCCATAACAATCCTCCTTTGAGTATGAGTTATCTTTACTATGGGGTAAAACGTAAAAAAAGGCAAGCGGTATTTTTTTCGGAGAGCGTCTTTTCCTTAATTGCCAACGCTGAGCAAGGTTTGCTCAACATTGAGCAGGAGTTGCTCGACATCGAGCAACATTCGCTCGACATCGAGCAACATTCGCTCGACGTTGAGCAAGCTTCGCTCGACGTTGAGCAAGCTTCGCTCGACGTTGAGCAAGCTTCGCTCGACATTGAGCAACGTTTGCTCGACATTGAGCAACGTTTGCTCGACATTGAGCAACGTTTGCTCGACATTGAGCAACGTTTGCTCGACA
>JAAVAM010000043.1:0-16069 GCA_014804085.1 Treponema sp.
GGCAAAGATCCCGCGCGCGACTGGTTCAGCAAGGAAGTCTGCGGTGGTCCGCACGTGCAGCACACGGCGCAGATTGGCGAATTCAAGATTACGAAAGAGCAGTCGTCGTCGGCAGGCGTGCGCAGAATCCGCGCGGTGATTTCCGGCGGACTTCCGTTGGAAAAAGCGTGATTTGTCGTCAGTTTGTGTAACAAGAAAGCATGCAANCTGTTTTAGGAAATGGAATGCCATCGAAAAATACGAGGATAATAGCTATGAAACGAACAGTTCTTGGTCTGGGACTTTTCCTTGCCGCCGCCGTTGCGTTTGCGCAGAATGATTTGCAGCCGCTTGCCGTGGTAAAACTGAACAAATCGGAGACGATTACGCTCCGCAATTTGAAGACGCGCGTGGAAATGTACCAAAAGCAGAACGGTATTTCATCGTTTACGGTCGATCAGAAGAAAGATATTCTTGCCGCGATCATCGACGAAAAGCTGGTGGTGCAGGCGGCGCAGAAGGCGGGAATGTCCATCACTGACTCGCAGGTGAATCAGTATTTTTTGCAGAGCGTAAGCCAGCAGGTCGGTCAGCCGGTGACCGAAGCGCAGTTTGCCGACATCGTAAAGTCGCAGACGGGAATGTCGCTGGACGATTTTATGAAGCAGCANGTGGGCATGAGCGTCGCCGATTACAAGGCGTTCTTGAAAAATCAGCTTTTAGCACAGCAGTACGTGCTCAGCCAGAAGCAGAACGAAATCAAGAATGTCGCGCCGACGGACGAAGAAATCCGTTCGTTCTATGAGCTGAACAAGGCATCGTTCGTGTGGAATGACATGATGAAGCTCTTTTTGGTCATCGTGCCGAAAGACGAAAAAAATACCGCCGCGGCAAAGACGAAGGCGGAGTCGTTGCTTGCGGACTTGAAGGCGAAAAAACTGACCTACGATGCCATCAAGTCGAACATGGCGAATGACAAGACGTATCAGGGCGGCGATTTGATCGTGAGCAAGACGGCGCAGCATGCGCAGCAGCTCGGTATCAGCTACCAAGAATTGATAGAGTTGTTCGGGCGTGATGTCGGCTATATCTCAAATTTGAACGAAACGGCGGACAATTTTCAGTTTTATGCGGTCCGGCAAAAATACAGCGCGAAAATGCTCGGCTTGAGCGACGTTGTGCAGCCGGACACGACGATTACCGTGTACGATTACATCAAGCAGAATCTGACACAGCAGAAGCAGAGCCAGTTCTTGATTGCCGCCGTGCAGGACATCACGAAGTCTTTGGACACGCCGCAGAACGTTGACCGCAAAAAAACGGGCGACGCGCTCAACAAATTGCTCAACTGGTAGGCTATGTCACGGCGGAAAGGCAGGGTTCTTGCGTTCCAAGGACTGTATTCGTGGGATATTGGCGGCAATTCGTTGGACGACGTGCTTGAGCTGGCATGGGCGGAAAGCGACACGGGCGAGCCGGTTGACGCGGAGAGCGGTACGTTTGCGCGGATGCTTATTGCGGGCGTGGCAGAGCATCAGGCGGACATTGACGCACGGATTGCCGAACATTTGAGCGGCTGGGAATTTGACCGCGTGAACAAAGTTTCGCTCGCAATCTTGCGGATGAGCGTCTATGCGCTTTTGTATCAGCATGATGTGCCCGCCTCGATTGTGATTGACGAGGCCGTCGGCATCGCAAAAGATTACGGGCAGGACGATTCGTATAAGTTTATCAACGCGGTGCTTGACAATATCAAAAAGACCGTCGAAAATTAACGTATGATACGCAAGGCAACGAAAAAGTGGCTCGCAGTTGCGCTCGGTCTATGTTTGGCGGGCGTTTTTCTTGTTTCGTGTGCAAAATCTGATGGACAGCCGTTTCTTGCGCAGCTTGACAGCGTGGATGCGTTTATCCGGCAAGGACAGACGGCGGACGCAATGCGTCTGCTCAAGCAGACCGAAAAAAATGCGTTCAGTGCGTTCGCGCGGCTCGGCATTTATCGCCGTTACCTGACGTTGGGTGAGCGTCGCCTTGCCGAAGCGGTGCTGCGGAACGGGCTTGCCGCCCTGCGCGACAATGCGGAGCTTACGGCAGTATACACGCAGTTTTTGCTCCGCGAGAATCGCTTGGACGAGGCGGTGGCGCAGAGCCGCATTCTTGCCGAAACGCGCTATGGTTCGCTTTATGCCGAGGCGGTGCTCAAAAAAGCGGATGCGTTGCTGAAGCATGGCGGCTGGTATGCGCAGGAACTCGCATCGGTGTATTACGATGCCTATATCGGCACGAAAAACACGCGCTGGCTGATGAACAGTGCGCTGGTGAGCCTGCTGCAAGGCGATTATCATCGTGCGGCGTTGTTGCAGCCCGATCAGCCGCGCTCGATGGCGGAGCAACTCTTTTGGTCGTATGTGCAGTACGATGCCGGATATTACGACCGTTGCCTGGACAATTTGAGCAGGGTGCGCAGCGAAGTTTTGCTTCCGGCTGCCGCAGAACTGGCGAGCGATGCCTATATGATGCTTGACGACCGGGATGGCGCGGAGCGTTCGCGGCAGGTGGTGCTTCGCTACAAAGGCGAGCATTCTGCGGAAATTCCCCCGTCCGTCAAGGTGAATTCCGCGCTGTGGGAGCAGGCGCAAGGGCAGTATCAGCAGGCATACGATTTGATTTTTGACGTGGTGACAAATGCGCGTCTGTATGTGCCGGGCTTGATTACGTATGGTCGTTTTGCCTACGAAAGTTCGTTGCCGCCGGTGATGACCGATTTGGAGAAAACGCTCCGAATGACGCAGTTCCGTACGCATGCCTTGCAGGCGTATGATGACCGCCCTAAGATTCTGATGAGCGACGCGCTGTATCGTATGGAANCGGCACTTGCCGANCAGCAGGAGACGACGGGCGAAAANGACGAGGACTTGCTCGTGGCGTATCTGCTGCTGTCCGAAAAAAACAATCCCGGCTTGACTCCGACGGCGANNATTGCNTTTGTGTGGAAAGCATTGGAAGAAAATGAGCGCGGGCGCAGTCTGTATCCGCCAAAGTTGGTGCAGCTTGCCGTCCATGAGTTGCTGTCAAACGGACAGACCGAAGATGCGCGGCGGNTGTTTACCAATTATGTGGCGGCGCGTTACCGTTTGGAAGACGATGATGTTGCCGTCCCGGAAAAGCGGACCGACGTGTTTGGCGGCGAGCGGGCAGTTTCGCAAGCCGTGATTCCGCCGGAAGTCTTGCGCGGGACATTTGGCGACCGTGCGGCGAAAGTCGTNCATGGCATGGAGATTTGGGAGGGNGAATGCGCGGCATATTTTGCCCTGCTTGACGGCAATGTGTCCGCCGCGCGCCGCCTGTACGAATACGTGCTGTTTGAGACGGGCGGNCTGCACCGCAACAGTGCGCGCGCACAGATCACGTCGATTTCGCCGCTGTCGTCGCCCGTGTCTGCAATCAATTTGGCAATGATGTACAGCAGTACGGGCAACAAAAAAGACGCGCTTGCCTTGTACGGGCTTGCGGCGGGCAGAACGCGCGAAAGCCATGCAAAGGCCGATATTCTCTATCGCACCGCCGTGATTCAGCATGACACGGGAGACAAAAACGGCGCATTGCTTTCGTTAGAATACTGCCTTGCGCTCAATCCGACCCATGCGGACGCGCGGCTGTTGCGCAAGACGATAGGAAATTAAAAACGCACCCATTGTCGGGTGCGTTTGGCAAAGCAAAACTGGGCAATCCGTGTCCTGCTATTCGATAATCGCGATGATGTCCGCGTTCTTGACGACAAGATAATCCTCGCCGTCGATTTTGACCTGCGTGCCGGCGTATTTGTCGTACATAACGCGGTCGCCTANGGCAACGGTGATTTTTTCCTTTTCAGTNCCCGGTCCGACGGCTTCGACTTTTGCCGTCTGTGTTTTTTCCTGCGCCGTTTCGGGAATGATGATACCGCTGGCTGTTTTTGTCTCGGCTTTTTCCTGTTTGAGCAGAACGCGGTCAGCAAGTGGTTTGAGTTTCATGTATATGCCTCCAGTGCTTGAAACGTATATTTGTGTCAAAATGACACGAATTTTGAGTATATCAGACAACCGTGTGTCAAAATATACTCGTGTTATCTTTAAAATAATAACATCTTGCCGAAAAGTCAAAGAAAATTATCAGAATTTTGCGAAATTTTGGGCATTTTTTTGCATGAATCCGATGAAAATCAGCAGGACGAAAAAGTTGGCACGGAATTTGCTGTATNATTAGTNAATACTTACGATTACAAGGAGCAGCACATGACAAACGATGACTCAGTTCTTTCGATTTACCTAAAGGATATACAGGCTATTCCGCTGATGAGCCGCGAAGAGGAGANTGCGCTTGCNGCAAAGGCAAAGNCCGGGGACAAGGCGGCAAAAGATAAGATTGTGAACGCGAATCTGCGCTTTGTGGTAAACGTGGCGAAAAACTATCANGGCGGCGGACTGGATTTNAGCGACCTGATCAGCGAGGGCAATATCGGGNTGCTGACGGCGATTGACAAATTCGACAGCACGAAAGGCTATCGCTTTATTTCGTATGCGGTCTGGTGGATCCGGCAGAGNATCTTGAAGGCAATCTGCGAAAAAAGCCGCGCTATCCGCCTGCCGCTCAACCGCGCGAATGATNTGGTGCANATTGTACACGCGCGGAAGTTGGTCGGAACGGACAAGACNGAGAATCAGGAGATTACCGANATTGCCGAAATGCTGCACATGGACGAGACGTACGTGCGCGAAATGCTGAACATCAACCGCGAGATGGTGAGNTTGGACGCNCAGGTTTTCGGCGAGGACGGCATCAGNATGTCGGTGGGTGATTTTATCGAAGANGACCGGTATGTTGGTCCCGACGAGGCGATGATGGACAAAGAAATGCGCCGGGAGATTGACGAGTCGCTGAANNCCNTGCGCCCTGACGAAGCCCGCGTGCTGCGGATGCGTTTNGGNNTGGGGGGCGGCGACCCGATGTCGCTCAAGGAGATTGGCGACAAATGTCATCTGACCAAGGAGCGTATCCGGCAGATTGAAAANCGNGCGATCGTGCGCTTGCAGCACCCGGTGCGGGTGCACAAGCTGGAATCCTACGTGGCGTAACGGAATGCGTCTGCGCGNGCCTGNAGCATGATGTCTTTGTCGCGCACGGGGTCGGCGATTGCGAACGTGAGTTCGCCGCTCTGNGCCGTNCCCGTGATTTCGCCGGGACCGCGCAGACGCAAATCTTCNTCTGCGATGGNAAAGCCGTCCGTGCTTTCGCGCAGGATTTTCATGCGCGCGATGCCGGTTTCNGTGAGNTTCGCGCTGTAAATCAANAAACAGAACGATTGGGCATCTCCGCGTCCGACGCGNCCGCGCAGTTGGTGCAACGCCGCAAGGCCGAANCGGTCNGCCTGTTCGATGACCATGCAGGTCGCGTTGGGAACGTCAACGCCGACTTCCACCACGGANGTCGCCACCAGAATCTGAATGTTCCCCGCGCGGAANTCCGTCAGAATGCGGTTCTGCGTGTCCTCGTCGATGTTGCCGTGAATGAGCGCGACGGTGCATTCGGGATAAACCTGCCTGCTCAAAAAGGCGAAATTTTCTTCGGCGGATTTGAGGGCGGTTTTTGATGCGCCGCTTTCGTCGCGGTCAAAAAACTGTTTTTCAATCGCGGGATACACGAAATACGCCTGGTGTCCTGCCCGCAATTCCTTGCGGACGGCTTCATACGCATTGCGTTCGTTTCCCTGCCGCACGAGGTACGTCTGAATCTGTTTTCGTCCGCCCGGCATCGTGTGAATGGAACGCACGTCCAAATCGCCGAACACGGTGAGCGCGAGCGTCTGCGGAATGGGAGTCGCGCTCATCATTAGGAGATTCGGCTCGCGGAGNACGGCATCGGTGCTGGTGCGNCCTTTGTCGATNATTGCCGAGCGTTGCATGACTCCGAAACGGTGCTGTTCGTCAATGACGGCAAGCGCGAGGTCATGGTACTGCACCTGCTTGGAAAACAGCGCGTGCGTGCCGATGACCAAATCGATTTCGCCGGCTTTGAGCGCGTCNAGCAGCTGCCGCCTGCCNGCTGCCGTTACGTTGCCGGTCAGGTATGCCACGCGCACGTGCAGCGATTCCAATTGGCGCGCGGCATTTTCGGCATGCTGGCGGGCAAGNATTTCGGTNGGTGCCATGAACGCGCATTGGCTTCCGTAATCGATGACGCGNAGGCACACGAAAAATGCCGCGAGCGTTTTTCCGCTGCCCACGTCGCCTTGCAACAGCGTGCGCATGGCAAAGGGGCGCGTGTTTTTTTGCGACGCGGCATAATTTTTGTCGATGTCGTCGTTCATCTGCGCGATGACTGCCCGTTGGTCGTCGGTGAGCGGGAACGGCAGGCTCGCGAGCAGCTGTTTTTGCCGCGGGGAAAGGTTCTGTGCAAAATCGTCCGGGCTGACCGGCGGCTGGGCGGGGCGGGAAATTTCGTGCGGGTCAAGCGCGGGAAGCGTTCCGCGGTGNGCGAGTGCCCGTGCNGCCAGCGTTTTNTGGAACAAAAACAGTTCTTCGTACACGAGNGNNTTGCGCGCGTCCGCCGCATCCTGCATCGTCTTTGGCTGGTGAATCTGCCGTATCGCCTGCGCCTTGGNAAGCAATCCGCGCCGCGCAATCAGTTCGTCGGGGAGTTCGTTTTCTATGCCGAGCGCGTATTTTGCGAGTGCCGTGCCGACTGCCTTTGCCAGCGTCTTTTGGCTCAGTCCTTCGGTCAGATGATAGCGCGGAAAAACCGCGCTGTTCGGGACGGGCTGGCTTGCAAAATCGNCCACCGCGCCGCCGTCCGCGATTTTTTCGGCATCAAAGCCCGTGCATTGNANCCGCCCGTATTTCTCTTCAAATTTTCCCGTTACGGCAATAATCGAGCCGACGGGGAGCGATTTTTCCAAGAACGCGCGGTTGAACGCCACGAGTTCTGCCTGAAGCGTGCCGTCCGTGACAATCAGNTTGAGCGTCTTCATGCGTCCGTAGCCGAACCAGTCGTGCGCGACGACCTGCGCGATCGTGTGTGCCTTGACGTTCTGCCGGTACGCGTCCGCAAAGGAAATCCGCNTGGTGCGGTCCTCGTAGTCGCGCGGATAATACTGAAGCAGGTCGCTCACGGTAAAAATGTTCAGGTTTGCGAGCAATGTTGCGGTCGCCGGACCGACCCCGGCAAGGGAACTGACTGCGTTCAGGATTTCGGAGATTTTCATAGGCGAGAAAAGTATAGCGCGATTGGCGTTTCCGCGCAAGGCAAGCGGGCAGCTGCCGGTCTTGAATCGTTTGTTGCATGGCAGTAAGCGGAATTTTCCGGGGCGACCTAACGCTCGGCAAGTCGCGTAGCGATATAGGCAAGGTGCTGCACGTCGGAATCGTCTAGCCGGTTCAGCAGTTGCTCAAGCGCGGCGACCTGCGGACGNACNGTGTCCCNGCTGTCGTTCATGCCGAGCAGTGATTCGAGCGGCACGTTCAGGAAGCGGGCGATTTTGAGTGCCGTGTCTGCCGCCGGGATGCTGTTCCGCGCTTTTCCCTTGTCAAAATTGCTCGCATTTATTCCCACNGCCTGAGCGAGTTCCTTTTTGTAAATTCCCTGCTTGTCAAGTTCGAATTCCACATTTTCCCAGAAATTCATACGCACAACGTAGTACAAAAGTCTATTTTTTATTCATTTTATAGANAAAAGTACGCCAATTCATTATTATGTACGGACATTAGTCTATTCTTGCAAGAGGCTGATGGACAATTTACATTTTAGGAGGCGCGTAATGAGTCGCCAACAAGGAATTTTTNGGGTCGCCGTGGCAGGCCGGGCTGACTGTCTTTTTTGCCTGCGACGGTAATTCGCCNGATGACGGAACGAAAGCGGCCGNCATAAAACCGGTGCCCGTGCTTTCCGTTATGACTCCCGGCGAAACGGAGATAACGTCAAAAGAAGATTGGGTGAAGGGCGCGGTGCTGTCGCTTTCGGGNGCGGCGGACGAAGGGTGGGATTTCAGTGCCGTGACGGCAAGTATCCGGGGGCGGGGAAACTCAACGTGGACGCAGCCCAAAAAGCCGTATGCCCTCAAGCTCGACAAAAAGCGGGGGATTATGGGGATGCCAGAACACAAGCGGTGGGTTCTGATAGCGAATTATCTCGACAATTCTTTCATGCGGAACTGCATGGCGTTTTATCTGAGTCGCCAACTCGGGGCGGACTATACCGTGCGCGGTGAATTCGTCATGCTGAACTTGAACGGGGCAGACAAAGGNCTGTACTGGCTGGGCGAGGCAATCAAGCCGGACAAGAATCGCGTGGACATCGATGAGGACGAGGATTTTCTGCTTGAGCTTGACGTGTATTACGATGAGGCATGGAAATTCAAGTCAGCGGTAAAGNAACTTCCCTATATGATAAAGAATGACGATGCCATGACGGACGNNCGGCTGGNGANCTTGCAAGANAAAATAGCCGTGCTTGAGCAGGCATTGTATCCNGCGGACGGCGGNGCGCCCNACGAGTCGTATCTGCGGATGCTTGACATAGATTCTTGGGCGAAATTCTATCTCATAAACGAGCTTATGAGCAACGGCGAGCTGGGACATCCCAAAAGTTGCTACCTGACGTTCACCACGGCTGATTCGCTGCTGAAAGCAGGCCCGGTCTGGGACTTTGACTGGGCTTCGCTGTCGCAGACAGGGTGTACGCTTACGAATACGCTGTATTACGACGCGCTGTTCAAGTCTCCGACTTTCAGAGCGCGGCTGAAAGAAATCTGGCATGAACGCTGCGGAAACATCAACATAGCAGGGGAAATCAAACGCCTTCGGGACACGATAGATGAGGCGCAGCTGGCAGACGCGGCAATCTGGGGAACACACCTTGACCCGTCCGGCATTCCGCGCGACGGCTTTGACGCGTATGTCGATTTTCTGCAAGAAACGCTGTGCAAGAAATACGCTGCCGTAGACCGCATGGTGCGGGGACTGTAGGGCTTTTTGCGCTGTCCGTTTTCGCGCAAGGCGAACTGCCGTGCCGGTGTGTCCGCTTGTGCGGACGAATTGTCATATCGGCAGGCGTTGGCAGAAGCCGATCAGCATTTCCATGACGATACTGAACATAGACATCAGGACGCCCCCTGCGACAATGGCTACAATCAGCGCGGTTTTGTATGATGTCGGCTTTCCGCGCGTGAACGGCGCGGTCATGCGGAACACGATGGGGCTGAGCGAATGGTCGAGGCTGTCCCACAGCGAGCCGTAACGGTCTTTGCCCAGCAGCAGGACGACAAGGCGGATGGCGAGCAGCAGGATCAGGAAGCCGAAGATTGAGACGACGATTGACTGGAGCAGGTACAGCACGGTCGCCAGAAGCCCGCCGAGCGTGAANGACCGTGCGGCGGCGAGGTTGCCTAGAACGTGCGAGAGAGCAATCAGTACGCAGAGCGCGACGGCGGGCGACAGGTCGAACATTGAGATGCGCAGGAAGCGCAGCCGGCGGAATAGGTTCAGGTACGGGTCACAGAGCGATGCCAGAATCCGCCCGAACGGAGTGTACTGCGCCCGTGGAAACCAGGTGAGCAGCACACGTATCGTGCAGAGCAGCGCATAGAGCGAAATGACATTCGCGATAGTCAGAAACAAACGTGCAGTCGGCATAATTTAAACATAGGGACAAACGCGCAGAAAGTCAAGGGAAAACTACGCCAGCCAGGTGTCGCGCACGAACGGCAGGCTCGCGACGGTGGTGACGAACGCCGGGTCGCCCGGTGCGGAAAGCTGGGTGTTCGCCTTGACGGTGTACGATTTGTCCGCGCTGTCGATATGGAGGTAGACGGCGCAGTTCCCCGATTTGCCGAACAGCAGTTCCTTAAGGTCGAACAGTTGCCGCTCGTCGCTGATGCCGCTTTCCAGCTGAATGTGCAGTTCCTGCATGGCGCGTGACTGGAGCGCGTCGATGTCTTCTAGCCCGTCCACGATGACGGTCGGCTGCTCAATGCCGCGCGAGACGTCGATTTTCCCGGTAATGGCGAGCACTTCGTCGGCATGCACGCGGTCGCGCACTTTCTCCCACGTCTTGGGGAAGAACGTCAGCGCAATCGTGCCGTGGAAATCTTGCAGGTTTGCGAATGCCATCGGTTCGCCCTTTTTCGTGGTGATTTGGCGCAGCTCGGTAATCATGCCGAGCGCGGTGTAAGATTTTGCCGCGCCGCGTTCGCGCCAGCTGTTTGCGCCGGCGGCCTCGCGCGCTTCTTTTTCTGCCAGCTGGGAGCGGGCTTCACGGGCGATGTTCCGGGAATTGAGCGTCGCGTGCTCGGCGGCCTTGCGGTAGTCGTCGAGCGGATGCCCGGAGACATAGCAGCCGATCAGTTCTTTTTCCTTGGCGAGCTTGTCCGTCCGCGTGGTGTCCTCCACCTGCTCGAACACGTAGTCGGCGAATTCTTTTTCGCCGGATTCCTCAAACAGGCTCGCCTGCCCGAATTCGCTGCCGCTGTTTTTTTGGTCGCAGTAGGCGATGACGCGCTCCAGGTTGGCAATCAGCGTCGGCCGGTTCTGTCCGAGCTTGTCGAACGCGCCGACGTGTACGAGGACTTCTATCGCGCGCGTGTTGACGAGCCGCTTGTTGTCCTCCGTCTTGCGCGAGATGCGGTCCACAAAGTCGATGAAATCTTGGTACGGGCCGTTCTCCTCGCGCTCCTCNACCACCGCGCGCGCCGCCGCGTCTCCCACGCCTTTGATGCCTTTCAGCCCGAACACGATATGCCCGTCCACGACGTCAAAAATCGCGTCCGAGCGGTTTATGTCAGGCGGATCGACGGGAATGCCCATGCGCCGCGCCTCTTCGATGTATTCGGGCAGCTTGTCCGTGGACGTGATTTCGTTGGTCAGGTTTGCCGCCATGAATTCTGCGGGGCAGTTCGCCTTGAGCCATGCCGTGCGGTACGCGACCACGGAATACGCCGCCGCGTGCGACTTGTTGAATCCGTAGCCCGCGAACGGCACCATGATGTCAAAAATCTCTTCCGCGTGTTTTTCGGTGAAGCCCTGCGTGAGCGCGCCGTCGATGAATTCCTTTTTCTTGCCCATGAGGACTTCGGGCTTTTTCTTGCCCATTGCGCGCCGGAGCATGTCCGCGCCGCCGAGCGAAAATCCCGCAATCCGCTGCGCCACCTGCATGACCTGTTCCTGATAGACCATGACCCCGTAGGTCTCTTTGAGGATGCCCTCCAGGCAGGGGTCGGGATAGTGGATCGTCTCCGGCTTCCATTTTCCGTCGATGTACTGCGGAATGTAGTCCATAGGACCGGGACGATAGAGCGCGTTCAACGCGACCAGCTCTTCCAGGCAGCGCGGCTTTGCCTGCCGCAGGATTTTCTGCATGCCCGCCGACTCAAACTGAAAGATCGCCGTCGTGTCGCCGCGGCAGAACAGGTCGAACGTCTTTTCGTCCGTCTCGCTCACCGCCTCGCAGGAGAACAGCGGCTCGCCCGGCTTGCGGTGCTTGTTGATGATGTTTTCGGCATAGCGGATGAGCGACAGCGTTTTAAGCCCGAGGTAGTCCATTTTGACCAGCCCGCACGGCTCGATGATGTCCATCGTGTACTGCACGCCCACTTCGCCCGTCTTTGCGTCCATGAAGACGGGTGCCCAGTTGGGGAGCGCGGTCAGCCCGATGACCATGCCCGACGCGTGCAGCCCCGTGTTGCGCTTGCAGCCTTCCAGTTTTTCGGCAAGGTCGAACAGCTTCTCATAGCGCGGGTCGTGGCGGTATTCGGCAAGCTGCCCGCCGTCGGGGAATTTCTCGTTCGGCGGCTCAAAGCAGTTCTTGAGCTTTGCCTTGAGGTTCTGCGACACCTTGCTTTTGAGCATGTTGACTTCCGCGAGCGGCACGCCGAGTGTGCGCCCCACGTCGGCAATGCAGTTCTTGGGCTTGAGCGTACCGAACGTGACGATATGCCCCACCTGCGGGTTGCCGTACAGCTCGCGCGTGTGCTGGATGATGTCCTGCCGGAAATCGTAGTCCATGTCCACGTCAAAGTCCGGCATGGAGACGCGTTCAGGATTCAGGAAGCGTTCAAAGATCAGTTTGTAACGGAACGGGTCGATGTCCGTGATCGTCATGGCATACGCGACGAGCGACCCCGCGCCCGACCCGCGCCCCGGTCCGATCGGCTTGCCGTTCTTTTTGGCCCAGTTGATGAATTCCCACACGATGAGGAAGTAGCCGCTGAACCCCATACTGAAAATGATGTTCAGTTCGTATTCGGCGCGCTCGCGTATTTCGCTCGTGATTTCCGGGTAGCGTTGCTTCAGCCCCTCGTACACCAGGTGGCGCACGTAGTCGTTCTGGTCGCTCTGGTAGTCGTCGCCGTGCGTGCGGAATTCCGGCGGCAGCTCAAAGCGCGGCAGNCAGTCCTTGAGTTCCTGCGTCTTGTACTGGTGGATCGTCAGGTNGCACATGGCGGCNATCTTCACCGTGTTGTCGAACGCNTCGGGCACGTCGGGGAACAGCGCGCGCATTTCGGCTTCGGTCTTNAAATACCACTCGTGCCGGTCGCCGCCCATCGTCTGGTGCGGCTCGTTCATGTTCTCCTTAAAGCCGATGCACCGCAGGCAGTCCTGCGCCTCCCAGTCCTCTTGCTCCACGTAATGAATGTCGTTCGTGACGACCAGCGGAATGTCCAGCTCCCGCGCAAGGGCGATGAGCTTTCTGTTGACGATTTTCTGCTCGTCAAGCCCGTGNTCCTGCAATTCGATGTAGTAACGGTCCTTGCCGAACAGGTTCTTGTACTTGAGCGCGATTTCCTTTGCCTCGTCGTCNTTGCCCGCGAGCAGNAGCTGGGGCAGTTCGCCCGCAATGCACGCCGAGCAGCAGATCAGCCCCTCGTGGTATTGCTCCAGCATGGCAAAGTCGATGCGCGGCTTGTACCACATGCCCTCGGTGAACGCGAGCGACGAAAGCCAGCACATGTTCTCATAGCCTTTCTGGTTTTCGCACAGCAGGATTANNTGGAAATANCGCGCCTGCCGGTCGCCGTCCTCGCCCTTGCGCGAATAGGGGACGGTGTTCTTTTCCAGGTGGCTGCCGTAGGCGACGTAGAATTCCTCGCCCACGATCGGGTTNATGCCGTTNACGTGGCACAGATGCTCAAANTTGAGCGCGCCGAACATNTTGCCGTGGTCGGTGAGCGCGAGCGCGCCCATGTTCAGCCGCTTTGCCTTTGCCACCAGCGCGTCAATNGTGGCGCAGCTGTCCAGCAGNGAATAGTCGGAATGCACNTGCAGGTGCACGAAATTGCTCGGCGGCGTNCCTTCCGGCGCGTCGGGNAATACGTGATAGTCGGCCATGGTTTTCAGTATAGCGCAGATTCGCCGGTAAGAAAAGGGATGGACGTGCGCTCCGTCCGTGGCGGTCGGGACTGACCGGGGAAAAGGGAAGCCGCCCGCNTGTGCGGGCGGNCGGGGTGTTTTNNGGGAGNNCCGNTNGTNGCTACTCNTTTGCCCCGGCGGCGCGGAGCAGGTCGGCGATGTCGTTCTGTCCGTAGAGNATTGCATAGGTGAGTGCTGAAATTCCCTCGCTGTCCGTTGCATTCGGATTTGCGCCTAACTGAATGAGTAGTTCCGCGAGGTCTGTATTACCATGTTGTATTTCATATATGAGTGCTGAATCGACATCAGCACCTGATTTAATAAGTAGTTCGGCAGTATCTTTTCTTTCGTTGCACGCTGCATGTATGAGCGCGGTCTGACCGTACTCGTCCTCTTCCTCAACCTTTGCACCCGCCTTGATGAGCAGTTCTGCTATATCTTTATTACCATTGTATGCCACACTTATGAGTGCAGTCCACCCGTTACCGTCCTTTGTGTTCACGTCTGCGCCTGACTTGATAAGCAATTCTGCTATATCTTTATATCCTCTACTTGCCGCACTTATGAGTGCAGTGTAACCGTTATGGTCCTTTGCATTCATGTCCGCGCCCGCTTTGATAAGCACTTCCGCCATATCTTTCCAATCTTCTCCTTTGTTTACCACCATCATGAGCACGGAATAATTGACGACCCTTTCATTCACATTTGCACCCAACTTGATACAGAGTTTCGCCCGCTCAACATCATGGTCTTCTATGGCCTGTTTAAGCAATTCCGTCCGCTCATATACCTGAGCGGACGTTGGCTCGCTGTAGCCCGACAGACACAGTACCGCCAAGCACACGGTGGCAATGACCGCTGATTTTTTCAATGTCAATGTTCCTCTCATGTTTTCCTCCAAAAAGTGTTTTTTTCGATGCTCATATCCCTATAATGATTTTGAGGGATATGCACATGCAATCAGTACCGTGCTCCTGCATTCCGAAGAATGTAGCTTACCATGGACATTAAGTCATTTGATGCTAGCATGAGTGCTGTTTGCCCTTTATTGTTCTTGATATGCAAGTCTGCACCTGCTTCTATCAGGACTTTAGCTTTGTCCTCATCTCTAAGTCCAAAAGCTGATCCCATAAAGTGAGCACCCATAAGAGCCGTATCACCATAGTTGTTTCTTGCATTTACAGCGGCACCGCTATTTATGAGCAGTTTCGCCTCTTTTGCAGACTGAGCGTACATAAGTGCGGTGCAACCGTAACGGTCTTTTTCATTCACGTCTGCACCTGATTCAATAAGCAGTTTCAGTGCTTCGCAATTGTCCATATCACTGAGTGCATTCATAAGCACTGTTCTGTCATCCTTGTCTTTTGCGTTTACCTCAGCACCCGCGTTAATAAGGATTTCTACCATATCTTCATTCCACCATTCATGTGCTGTCTCCATGAGCGCAGTCCAGCCTCCAGCGGTCGTTGCATTTACGTCTGCGCCTGCCTTAATGAGCAGTTCTGCCGTATCTTTATTTCTGTTTTGTGCCGCAGCCATGAGCGCAGTCCGACCACCATTGGTTTTTGCATTTACATCCGCACCCGACTTAATAAGTAATTCTGCTATATCAGTTTTCCCTTGTTGAGCTGCGTACATGAGCGCGGTACTGCCATTGTTATCTTTTTCATTCACAGTGGCTTTTGCCTTGATAAGTAGTTTCGTTATATCAGTTTTTCCTTGTTTTGCTGCAAGCATAAGTGTACTGATACCGTTGTTATCTTTTCCGTTCACGTTGGCTTTTGCCTTGATGAGCAGTTTTATCATATCGCTTCTTCCATGTTCTACTGCAAGCCGAAGCGCAGTATTGCCACCTTTGTTTACGTCAGCCCCGGCCTTGATGCATGACTTCGCCTGTTCTAAGTTGTCAATCCTTATGGCTTCATAAAGCAGTTTTGTCCGTTCTGCTACCTGTTCGGGTGTTGGCTTGCACCCTAGAACACACAGCACCGCCATGCACACGGCAGCAATGACTGCCGATTTTTTCAATGTTCCTATTCCTTTCATACTTTGCTCCTTTCGCCCTTTGTGGGCGATTTGTTTTTATCGCTACGCTCCCCGGACAAAGCGGGAAGCAAAACGTTTTATTCCGCGCCGTCCGCCTTTGCTTTTCTTGCCGCCCAGCACTTCCTGCCGGAAATGCGCGATTTCCGTGTTGGCGTAATCGATGAACACGGCGTAATCCGCCTCGCCCTCAAGCAGGGCGTGGGCGTTCACGTGCAGCACGAGCATCCTATACGCCTCGTCGCTTGCGACCCGCGCCGCCTTGAGCGCGCCCGCCGTCTTTGCCGACCGCTCGTCCGTCCGCTGCCCCGTGAGCGCGCGCACTTCCTCGTTCGCGGCTTTGAGTTTTTCCACGAACGCGCCGAGCGACAGCGCGTCCACCTGCGGCTTGTACTTGCCCTCCAAATCTTGAATGAAGTTGACGAGCAAGCCCGTCTCCTTGTCCAGCTGCGCCTGTACGTCGATTTTGTAGTCCTTGATGTGCTGTTGTAGGACTTTCGCCGCATCCGCAAGTGATTCCACCGGAAAGCCCGCGTAGCCGCCGACCGCTTTCTTGTAGCCCGCATAGAGCTGGTCGCGCAGGCGNNCNGCCGNCNCGATNTTGTCGGTGGTNAGGCTTTTCGCGCTGATTTGCAGGNTCTCGTCCTCCGCCGTGACCGCCGCGCGGAGTG
>JAAVAM010000043.1:16074-16902 GCA_014804085.1 Treponema sp.
ACNTGTGCCNNGCANTTTNCNGNNACNGCCGTGTCTTTNTCCGCNCNNTCCGCNATGTTGGACACGAACATAAAGTGCGCCCCGTTGTTCATGGTGGTGAGCGGGAGTGATTGGATTTCTTTCATACAGAATCTCCTTTGTCATATTGTTCTGCCACCGCATACGCGGCGGTTGTTTTTGGGTAATGCGCGCCCTGTCCGGGGAGCACGGTGAGGTCGTCTGATGCCTCGGACGGTATCTTGTCAGTTGCTGTGAATGTGTCGGAGGCCTCGGACGGCGTTCTGTCGGCTGCTGTGATGGTGTCGGAGGTCTCGGACGGTGTTTTGTCGGCTGCTGTGATGGTGTCGGAGACCTCTGACGGCACATTGTCAGTTGCTGTGATGGTGTCGGAGGTCTCCGACAGCATGTTGTCGGTCGCTGTGAATGTGTCGGAGGCCTCGGACGGTGTTTTGTCGATTGCTGTGGACGCGTCGGAGGTCTCGGATAGCATGTTGTCAGTCGCTGTGGGTGCGTCCGAAGCCTCGGATGGCATCTTGTCGGTTTTTGCGGGGCAGTTTCCGCCCGTTACCGCTACCCGTTGGATGCGGTAGGTGGAAAGTGTAGGGCGGTCAGCCCCAAGCGGTGCTGGGGAAGGTGGGTGGTTTGGGGGGAGGAAACCCCCGCTTCCGAGTAGAGGGGTTTCCTCCCTCCAAGATGTTCCCACCGCTTCCAAGCGGGAAGAAAAACAAAAAGAAAATGTCCGGGGCGTTGCGGGGCAGGCGCGTCTGTCTTTTAAGGACGCCGTGTTCCCCGCAGAGGGGGTAGCGGACAAGGCAACAAAGCGGAGAA
>JAAVAM010000018.1 GCA_014804085.1 Treponema sp.
AAAAATCCTCCTCTGTCTGTTGGGGCATTTAAACCGACGGTTTTTTCGAGAAAGTGACTGACGCGGCACAGGATGCTCGCCACAGACTGAGATTCGTTCCCGCCAACTTGCGGGAACACATCAACCGCGATTTGAAGCCGCTTCCCGCCCCGCCCCGCGCGTCCCTACCCCTTGCGGCAATCGGGCGTTTTCGGTATAGTAAGCATATTGGCGAAGATGCCTGACGTGAGGTGCGAGTGGTCGCGCGTTGCGCCAGGCATTTTTGTTTGGGGGACGCTATGCAGACAGAGCAGACATTGTACGAGCCTTCGTTCGAGCATGATTCGTGCGGCATTGGCTTGGTGGTGAATATTGACGGGTCGCAGTCACGGCAGATTGTGGACAGCGCGCTTTCTATCGTGGAAAAACTGGAGCACCGTGCGGGAAAGGACGCGACGGGGGAAATCGGCGACGGCGTGGGCATTCTGACGCAGATTCCGCACGCGTTTTTTGTGCGGGCGGCGCAGGAGGCGGGCATTACGCTCGGCGGCGAGCGCGACTACGGCGTGGGCATGTTCTTTTTCCCGGACGACGAATTCCTGCGCGCGCAGGCAAAGAAGATGATCGAATTCCTTGCCAAAAAGGAAGGGCTGCCGCTGCTCGGCTGGCGCGACGTTCCCGTGGACGCGGGCGTACTGAGCGCAAAGGCGCGGGAAAGTATGCCGGTCATCGAGCAGTGCTTTGTGGGTCGCCCGGACGACGTGACGCAGGGGGTGGCGTTCGACCGCAAGTTGTATATCCTGCGCCGTCAGTTTGAGCATTCGCAGCTCAAGACGTATATCCCGTCGTTCTCTTCGCGGACAATCGTGTACAAAGGTATGTTCCTGGTCAACCAGCTGCGCTCGTTCTACCGCGACTTGCAGTCTCCCGATTACGTGAGCGCGCTTGCCATCGTGCATTCGCGCTTCAGCACGAACACGCAGCCGAGCTGGGAGCGCGCGCACCCCAACCGCTTTATCGCGCACAACGGGGAGATAAACACGATCCGCGGCAATGCCGACCGAATGCTGGCGCGTGAGGAAACGCTCGCCTCGCCCGCGATTGCGGCAGATGATATGCGCAAGGTGTTCCCCGCCATAAACACGAACGGATCGGATTCCGCCATGCTTGACAACACGCTGGAATTCCTAGTGATGAACGGCATGCCGCTGCCGCTTGCGGTCATGGTCTGCATTCCCGAACCGTGGCGCAACGACGGCACGATGGGCGCGGACAAGCAGGATTTCTACCACTACTGGGCGACGATGATGGAGCCGTGGGACGGTCCGGCGGCGATTATTTTCAGCGACGGCGATGTGGTGGGCGCAGTGCTTGACCGCAACGGCCTGCGTCCGAGCCGCTATTACACGACCAAGGACGGCATGCTCATCTTGTCGTCGGAAGTGGGCGTGCTCGACATTGACGAGGAGCAAATCGAACAGAAGTCACGGCTCATGCCCGGCAGAATCCTGTTCGTGGATACGAAGGCGAAGAAAATTATCTCCGACGGCGAGTGCAAGGATTTTTATGCGCACCAGCATCCTTACGGGGAATGGCTCAGCCAGCACCTGCTGAAACTGCGCGAGCTGGAGATTCCCAACAAGAAGATTCCCGTCTCCGCGCAGGCGGAGCGCGACCTGCTCTACAAGGCGTTCGGGTGGACGAGCGAGGACGTGCGCGAGCTGATCCTGCCCATGGCGAAGAACGGCGTTGAGCCGACCGTGAGCATGGGCGTGGACACGCCGCTCGCCGTGCTGAGCGAAAAGCATCCGCCGCTGTTCTCGTATTTCAAGCAGCTGTTCGCGCAGGTCACCAATCCGCCGATCGATTCGCTGCGCGAAAAAATCGTGACGGACACTACCGTGTACTTGGGCAGCGACGGCAACATGCTCATTCCCGAAGGCGCGTCGTGCGGCGTGCTCGAAATCAATCACCCGGTGCTGACGGGCGTTGACATCCTCAAAATCAAGCACCTGAACCGGCAGGGGCTGCGCGCGGCGACGGTCAGCCTGCTGTATTATACCAACACGTCGCTCAAGGCCGCGCTCGACGAGCTGTTCGTCTCGATTGACCGCGAGTATCACAACGGCAGCAACATCATCATTCTGAGCGACCGGGGCGTGGACGAAAACCACGTGGCGATTCCGTCGCTCCTTGCCGTGAGCGCAGTGGAGCAGTACCTTATCCGCACCAAAAAGCGCACCGCCATTTCTATCATACTGGAAAGCGCGGAAATCCGCGACGTGCATCAGGCGGCAATGGTCTTGGGCTACGGCGCGCGGGCGGTCAACCCGTACCTTGCCCACGAGTGCATTGCGGAGCTGATCGACAAGAAGATTCTGGACAAGGACTACCACACGGCAATAGACGACTACAACACGGCGATTCTGAACGGCATCGTCAAGATTGCGGCAAAAATGGGCATCAGCACGATCCAGTCGTACCAGTCGGCGCAGATTTTTGAGGCGGTCGGCATTGCGCGGGAGGTCATCGACCAGTATTTTACGAACACGGTCAGCCGGATCGGGGGCATCGGGCTTGCGGAAATCGAGGCGGACATCGCCTATCATCACACCCGCGCGTTCGACCCGCTCGGTCGTTCCGTGGACACGACGCTCGACAACGTGGGAAAGCACCGATGGCGCAAAGGACCGGACGCGGAGGATCATCTGTACAATCCCGACACGATTGCGGCATTGCAGGAGGCGACGCAGCAGGGCGATTACGCGCGATTCAAGGAATACACGGCACTGGTTGACGCGGCGGACAAGCCCCACACCTTGCGCGCGCTCCTCGATTTTGCCGCGGACGAAAGCACGGCAATCCCGCTTGACGAGGTGGAGAGCGTGGATGCTATCGTGCGCCGCTTCAAGACGGGCGCGATGAGCTACGGCTCAATCAGCGAGGAGGCGCACAAATGCCTTGCGCTCGCCATGAACCGCCTGCACGGCAAGTCGAACAGCGGCGAGGGCGGCGAAACCCCGGATCGGCTCGGCACGGAATACAACAGCGCGATCAAGCAGGTGGCGAGCGGACGATTCGGCGTGACGGAAGCGTATTTGCTCAGCGCGGAGGAAATCCAGATAAAAATGGCGCAGGGCGCAAAGCCGGGCGAAGGCGGGCATCTTCCCGGCAAGAAAGTCTACCCCTGGATTGCCAAGACGCGGTATGCCACGCCGGGCGTGTCGCTCATCTCGCCGCCGCCGCACCATGACATCTATTCGATAGAAGACCTTGCGCAGCTGATTTATGACCTGAAGAACGCCAACCGCAAGGCGCGCATTTCCGTCAAGCTGGTGAGCGAAGCGGGCGTGGGAACGATTGCGGCGGGCGTTGCCAAGGCGGGCGCGCAGGTAATCCTTGTGAGCGGGCACGACGGCGGCACAGGCGCGGCTCCGCTCAGCTCGATTCATCATGCGGGACTGCCCTGGGAACTGGGCGTGGCGGAGACGCACCAGACGCTGTTGCAGAACGGACTGCGCACGCGCGTGGTAATCGAAACGGACGGCAAGCTGATGAGCGGGCGCGACGTGGCGATTGCCGCCCTGCTCGGCGCGGAAGAATTCGGTTTTTCCACCGCGCCGCTCGTCGCGCTCGGATGCAAGATGATGCGCGTCTGCCAGCTGGACACCTGCCCGTTCGGCGTGGCGACCCAGAACGACAAGCTCCGCGCCAAATTCCCCGGAAAGCCCGAATACGTGGAGAATTTCATGCGGTTCATCGCCCAGGAACTGCGCGAATACATGGCATCGCTCGGCATCCGCACCGTGGAAGAAATGGTCGGGCGCACGGATCTGCTTAAGCTCAAGGCGACCATGCCCGCAAGCCGTGCCGGACTGGTGGACATGTCGCGGATTCTGGGACATACGGCGCAGAACGTCCATTTTTCCCCCGCCGACGGCTACGATTTCGCGCTCGCCGACACCTTGGACGAGCGCGTCCTGCTGAAAGAACTGAAGAAAAAAGGCATCGGCGCGTCCGTTTCGGTCGCCATTTCTTCCACCAACCGCACGGTCGGCACGATTCTTGGCTCGGAACTCCAGTCGGCTTACGGCGACACGCTTGCCGAGGACAGTTTTGTGGTGCGCTGCACGGGCGGCGGCGGACAGTCGTTCGGCGCATTCATTCCCCGCGGGCTGACGTTGCGGCTTGAGGGCGACGCGAACGACTACCTCGGCAAAGGCCTGAGCGGCGGAAAAATCGTCGTCATGCCGCCCAAGAACGCCGGCTACCAGGCAGAAGAGAACATCATCATCGGCAACGTCGCCCTGTACGGCGCGACGGGCGGCGCGGCATTCATCAACGGCATTGCGGGCGAGCGGTTCTGCGTACGCAACAGCGGCGCGACCGCCGTCGTGGAAGGCTGCGGCGACCACGGGCTGGAATACATGACCGGCGGCGTTGTCGTCATTCTCGGCGTGACGGGGCGCAACTTTGCGGCGGGCATGAGCGGCGGCACAGCGTTCGTCCTTGACACCAAGCACGACCTGTACAAGAGCCTGAACAAGCAGCTCGTGAGCATGCGCGAAGTGACCGACGACCACGACAGCGCGATTTTGAAATCGCTGATCGAACGCCACGTTGCGGAAACCGGCAGCGCGCTGGGCACGCGGATTCTCGCGGACTTTGCGCACTACCTGCCGCACTTCAAGAAAATCGTCCCCAACGACTACCACGCCATGCTCGTGGAAATCACCCGTGCAGAACAGCGCGGCCTGACCCACGACGAGGCCGTCCTCGAAGCGTTCAAAACGCTGACCGCATAACCTTGACCATTCGCCGTGCGTCGCACGGCGTCTGCCCCTGCCTGTCCCTTACTACAGGCAGGGGCGTTTTTTTCACAAGACGAGCAAAACGCCCCGCGTTTTCGCAGAAAATGCGTTAGGACGACCAAAACGCCTCACGTTTTCGCAGAATTTGCGTCAGGACAACAAAAACGCCCCGCGTTTTCACGGAATTTGCGTCAAGACAACCAAAACGCCGTTGGGTGCTGCTTCCCCAACACAAAAGCGCGCTCCACCCAAAAAGGTTTTTGCCGTCCCGACGTGATTTTGCCAAAAACCCAAACGGGTGCTGTTCCCCCAACGCAAAAGCGACCTCCACCCAAAAAGGTTTTTGCCGTTCCGACACAGTTTTACCAAAAACCGAAGCGCGGGGTCTTGGGGTGCAACCCCAAGCCGTGCTGGGAGAGGGAAAACCCCGCTTCGGAAGTAGAGGGTTTTCCCTCTCCCAAATAAAGTTCCCGCTTCCAAGCGGATAAAATCCATGCTATACTTCCGATACACAAGGAGAAAACTATGGCAATAAACCCACAAGCAGTGGTAGACGCGCTCAAAAAACGCCGGTTTGACGCGTATTATGCGCCGACGGCACAGGACGCGGTGGCGCAGGCGTTGGCACTGATTCCCGCACAGGCGAGCGTGAGCTGGGGCGGCTCGGTTTCGGTGCAGCAGAGCGGGCTGCTGGCGGCACTCCGTGCGGGCGACTATGATCTGATTGACCGCGACACGGCGGACAGTCCCGAAGCCGCCGAAGCACTCATGCGGCGCGGACTGACGGCGGACGTGTTCCTCACCAGCTTCAACGCGGTGAGCGAAGACGGCGTGCTGTACAATATTGACGGGCGCGGCAACCGCGTGAGCGCAATCGCGTTCGGGGCAAAATCGGTCATCGCGCTGGTCGGCATGAACAAACTGGTCGCCCATGAAGCGGACTTGGAAAAACGCGCCCTTTCCGTCGCCGCTCCACAAAACGCCGCCCGCCTAGGCAAGAACGCGGACGACATCTGCGCCACGTTCGTCAAGACGCGGCTGAGCATGATACCGGGGCGCATCAGAATCATTCTGGTCGGCGAAGATTTGGGCTACTGACACAGCACGGCGGCGGCTTCGTGCTACAATGCCTTGACGAACCGCTGCCCGTCCTGCACGAATCCCATTTTTTTGAGGTACGGACGATGCCGCTCGGACGCGCTTTCCAAACGCAGTTCGCGCACGTGCTGCCGGGCAAGGTAGGCGTATAGGCACTTTCCCACCGAGCAGTCGCGGTAGGCGGGCGTGGTGTAGTCAACGGCAACCGTGATTGCGTCGCCGTCTGCCGTGCCCAAGAAAATGCCCGCCACCGTCGCGCCGCAGCAGACCGCATACGCCCGCGTATAATCGGCATCGCGCCGCGCCTGCGGAAAAAACACGGCGATGTCGTTGGCGTACACATCCCACAGGTACGACAAAAACGCGCCATCGGCAATCGGCACGACGGCGTAGTCTTTTTTGCCCTTGAGCAGTGCCGCCAGATTGTACCCGTTAATGCAGACGAGCGAAAAATTCAGGGCAGCGGTCGGGTACGAGTGGATGGCGAGCGCGTATCCCGTAAAGATCGCGCTGCCGATCATGTTGATGACCCGCAGCCTGATGACCGAAGTCATCAGCATTGAGACGACGACCAACAGCGAGCCGATATACCCGATAATTTCAACGTACATAGCGTTTTGCGCGAGCGTCAGTTCGATTCCGCCGCGCCGGGCAAGCCGATGTCCGTGCGGTACTGCATACCGTCAAACGAAACCGTTTTGAGTGCGTCGTAGGCGCGCCGCCATGCTTCGTCAAATGTCTCGCCGTGTGCGCTACAGGCAAGGACGCGCCCCCCGCTCGTCACGAGCGACTGCGCATCTCCCTGCCGGTCAACGACCGCTCCGGCAATGAAGATTTTGGTGTCCTGTTCCCCGCTGCCCGTGCTGATGTGCAGGGGCAGTCCTTTTTTGTACGCGCCGGGATAGCCGCCGCTGACGGCAACGGGCGCAACCTGAAAGCCTGTTTTCCATGCCAGCGTAAAATCGGCGAGCGTGCCGTCGGTAATTGAGCGGCACAGGGCGGCAAAGTCGCTCCGCATAAGCGGCAGCACCGCCTGCGTTTCGGGGTCGCCCAGGCGCACGTTGTATTCCAACGCCTTGGGTCCGTCTTTCGTCAGCATCAGCCCAAAGAAAATAAAGCCGCGGTAATCGATATGCTCGGCAATCAGCCCGTTGAGCGTAGGCTGCAAAATCGTCTGCTTAAACTGCGCCATTGTCTCCGCGCTTACGTCGGCGAGCGGGCAGACCGCACCCATGCCGCCCGTGTTCGGACCTTTTGCGCCGTCGAGCAGCCGCTTGTGGTCGCGGGCGGGCAGGAACGGCACGATCGTGGCCGTGCCGTTCTGCGCGTTTTCGGGCGTGACGGAAACCGCCGCGAGCACGGAGATTTCCACGCCCTGCAAGTATTCTTCAATGACGAGTTTTTTGCCCGCCGTTCCGCCCATCAGGTCATGCACGGCCTGCACGGCTTCTTCCGTCGTCTTTGCCACCACAACGCCTTTGCCCGCGGCAAGCCCGTCCGCCTTGATGACGATCGGCGCGCCTTTTTTTTCGACGTAGGCGAGCGCGGAAGCCTTGTCGGAGAACGTCTGGCTTTCGGCGCAGGCAACGCCGTAGGTGTTCATAAAGATTTTTGCGGCATCCTTGCTCGCTTCGAGTGCCGCGCCCTTTGCTTTCGGCCCGACGGTCGGAATGCCCGCGTCCCACAGCGCGTCCGCAATGCCGTCTGCCAGCAGATCTTCCGGTCCGATGACGGCAAAGTCGGCTTTTTCTTCCCGCGCAATGGCGACGAATGCGTCCACAAACGGGAGCGACGCGGTATCTTCCCGTTCCGCCGGATTGACGTTGCGGCATTTCGCTTCAAATGCCGTGCCGCCGTTTCCCGGAACGCAGATGACTGATTCTATCGTGGTACTTTGTGCGAGCGTATAGGCAATGGCGTGCTCGCGTCCGCCTGAACCTGCGACAATGACTTTCATTATTTCATTGTACTGAAAATCTCTTGGGAAATCAACTTTGTTATCATAATGGCGAACACGATCGTATGCCGGGGCATCGTCCGCGCGGGCTTGTAGATGTCAAGGCAGATGAGTGCCTGTTTGTCGCTGTCCTCTGCCTGCCAGAGGATTTCAAGCGTGGAAGCAACGTTGTCGTTCAGGTACATGTGGAATTTGTTCTTGTCCATGGTATCAAGGTTGTTGATGTTGTCCATGTGGAAAAAATGATACGCATTAAAATAGATGAAAAAGTCGTTTTTCGGGTCGTTCAAATAGTCAATGCGAATATCGTGGTTGTTTTTGCCTAGGACGAACTGCGTCTGCCACTGGCTCACCGCATCGCGCCGCGTGTACACGGAGATTTTGTGGACGGTCATGTACTCGCGCAGCATTTCCAGCGATTTTTCGATATAGTCCGGCTCTTTGCTGCTGATCGTGTTCAGAATGCTCAGCTCGGAAAGCGCGCTTTCCATGTAGAATTTTCCCGACGACGTGTTGCGCTCGGACTGCTGACGCTCAATCAGCTCCTTGTCGTGCAGTTCGGGCTTGTAGATGATGTAGCAGTTGCGCCCGCGCATTTTTGCGATGTACAGCGCACGGTCTGCCAGCTCGAACAAATCTTCGTAAGTGTCGCGGTCAGCGGGGGCGCGGGCAACGCCGATTGAGCAGGTGACGACCTGATCGGGGTCGGTCGCCTGAATGTTCCATTGAATGCCCTGCTTGATGTTGCGCGCAATGCTGCGGATAACTTCTTCGTCGTTCGTCTCCACCACGCACATGAATTCGTCGCCGCCAATCCTGCCCGCAAATCCCATGTCGCCCACGGCTTCGCGGATGACTTTTGCCACGATGACCAGCACTTTGTCGCCGTATGCGTGCCCGAACTGGTCGTTGAAATCTTTGAATTTGTCCACGTCGATGATGAACAGCGCGGCAGGTGCTTTTGAGGCGTTGATTTTTTTGGTCGCCATCTCGGTAATCGTCTTTTTGTTGTACAGCTCGGTCAGGCCGTCCCGCTTTTCGTTGAACGTGGTGTTGTTTGACAGCGTGACGTGCGACTGTATGATCAGACCCATCGTGACGAACGAATTGCGCGCGTTTGAGCGGAGCGTTTTTACCAGAATGTTGGATGAATCGTCGAGCAGGAGCCGGTACTGCTTGCCGGAAACGCCCGATTCAATGTCGTCGAACAGCATGTTCAGCGTATCGCGCGACGCGCCGTTCTCCGTGTCAATCTTGAAAAAGTCAATAAAATAGATGATAAAATCCGTCTTGTCGCCGCGGTAGATGTCAATGGTCATGTCCTTGGTGTTCCGCAGCTTGAATTTTCCGCCCTCGTGCAGGATAAAATGCACGTCAAATTCGTTGAGCAGGGAGATATGCTCGCGGTTTTCAAGGATCGTTTTTTCCAGCATGTCCTGCGCGTAGGAAAGTTCCTTGAGGTCAACGCGGTACGTCGTGCCGTGCTGCTCCGTGATGTGCAGAATGCACGACAGCGGATGCCCGGTAAGCAGCAGCGTGATGATGCAATAATGGTTCTTGTTTTGCGGCGAATAGTGCCTGAGGAACGTCGTCAGATGCTCCGCGTCGGCGGAATCCAAAAACTGCGAGAGGTTCAGGTGATCATCGGTCGCATTGATAAGCTGTAAAAAGCCCCGGTTTGCGTCAGAAATACGCAATTCTGTATCAAGAGAGAAAATGACATCGCTGATCCGTCGGTTATTTTTACATTGGGTATCCATGCACCAAAACCCCTCGATAGTATACAANGGGAAACGCTTTTCGGCAAGGGGTGAAACAGGGGAATGCGTTTTCTGCCCGCGCCCCGCCTGTTCGCCCGGTAAGATAGTATACGCTGTTTTTCCGGCTGTGTAGTGAGTAATTTACGCACGNTTTTGCGCGGGCGGNCGTGCCGGCAAGGCAGTTTTGCAGGTTCTNCGCGACGATTGAGAACGCCCGNNGTTTCGGAANAAAACCCTTGAAAATTCCGTTCAAATCCCTAAAAGATTCTACGGNGACCGCCTACCATTTTCCCGATGCNCCGCCGCCGCCGAAGTGNCCNCCNCCGCCGCCAAAACGNTTTCCGCCGCCGNGCGAGCNGCCGAATCCGCCGGNACGGGAATGNCCGCCGCNNCCCAAGAATGAGCCGTAGGGGTCGTGTCCGTCCGTGGGGGCGGNNNGCGGGTANANNGTGCGCCGTGCGGGTTTTCCTGTCAGCAGGGCGAACAGCANGCGGTATGCCAAAAANCCGTAGCCCTGTGCGCTNGCCACNATGCCGAANAANANCGCGAACATGATNNCGGGAATGATGATGTCGGCAAGCGAGCCGNCGTCCGGGNCTGCGTCCGTGGCGATTGNCGCGCTGTCCGTNGCGACGGCGACGATTTTCTCCACGCCNGCTTTGATGCCCGCNGCATAGTCGCCCGANCGGAACGCGGGGACGATGTGCTGNCGGATAATCAGCCCGCAGNCGGTATCGGTCAGTTTTTCTTCCAGNCCGTAGCCNACGTCAATGCGCACCTCATGCTCTTCCATGGCGACCGTCANCAGCACGCCGTTGTCCGCGCCGCGCTGNCCCAAGCCCCATGCTTCCGCCGCCGCAATGCCGTATGACGCTATCGNCTCGCCGNCCAGCGACGGCACGGTGAGCACGGCAACNTGTANGCCCGTCTGNTCGCTCGCGGCGNCCAGATACTCGTTCAGCTCGTTCCGGGCGCGCGCGGAAAGGATGCCCGCCGTGTCAACCACGGGAATGCCCTCGAACGGGGGAATGTCATGCGCCGCCGGAAAGGCGAACGCCGCTCCCGCAACCAGCAGGAACGCCGCAAGATGCCGTCTCATCGCCGCCCCCGCTAGAACTGCACCGACGGGGCGGTCTGCGCCGCTTCTGCCGCCGTAAAGTACGATTTCGCCCGGAATCCGCTCATGTTGGCGATAATCGAGCGCGGGAATTCGCGGATGAAGGTGTTGTAGCCCTGCACCGCCTCATTGAATCGTTTGCGCTCCACGGAAATGCGGTTCTCCGTGCCTTCGAGGTTGTCCATGAGCGCGACGAACTGCTCGTTTGCCCGCAACGCCGGATAGTTTTCCGTGACCGCCAACAGCCGCCGCAGGCTCGCGCCCAGGGAATCCTGCACCTGCTGGTATTTCCTGAACTGCTCCGGGTCGTCNAGCATCGCGCNGTCAACGCGCACCACGCCGCCCGCCTGTGCCCGCGCTTCGGCAATCTCCGTGAACACGCGCTCCTCGTGCGTGGCATAGCCTTTTACCGTGTTGACCAGGTTGGGGATCAGATCCATGCGCCGCTGGTACTGGTTCTGCACCTGCGCCCACGCGCCCTGCACCGCCTCGTCCCTGGCGACCATGCCGTTGTAGCCCGTCTTGTAACAGCCGTACACCCCGAACAGCACCACCGCAACGATACCGACCGTGATCAGCATATGCTTTGTCCCGCTTTTCATATCCGCTCCTTAAATCATGGACGCTTGCACTTGTCCGTGCCGCATCATAGGGCGACAGTATAGCATGGATTCGCGCAAATACCAAGGTGGGCGCGATTTTTCGGTGTGGTCAAAGCAAAAATCTCCCCGTCGCCCGCTCCTTTTTCCCATAGCGCAAGACCGCATCTTCTGTTATAATCATCGCATGGACAACGAACAGATTAAGCAGTTGCTGTTGCAGATAGAGAACACGGAACTGGATTTTTCGGTGACGATGACGGGCAAGGAAAGTACGCGCGTGAACGGGCTGTACAAGCCGGACACCCGCGAAATTCTCCTGCACAACAAGAATTTTAAGACGGACAGCCAGCTCATTTACACGGCGATTCACGAGTACACGCATCACCTGATTAACGAGCAGAAAATCGCGGAGTCGGCGGGCGTGCCGTTCAAGGCGGGGCGCGTACACAACGCGGAATTTTGGGGTCGCTTCCATGAGCTGCTGCAAAAGGCGGAGGAACTGGGCATCTACACGCTCAACCTGGACGATTACCCGGAACTCAAGGAGCTGACCGAACAGATCCGGCGCGACTATCTGGAAGTGGACGGAAAGCTGATGCAGGAATTCGGCAAGCTGCTGGCAAAGGCGCACGCGCTCTGCGAAAAGGACAATATCCGCTACGAAGATTACCTCGACCGCATTCTCTGCCTGCCCCGCACCGCCGCCCGCGACATCACGCGCGTGGGCATGGTTCCCGTCAATCCGGCGATGGGCTTTGACAACATGAAAAAAGTCGCCGCGCTCAAAAAGCCGGACGAACGCGCGTCGGCAGAGCGGCAGATTTTGGCGGGAAAAACGCCCGACACGGTGCGCGAGCTGATGAAACGGCGCAGCACGACCGATGACCCGCGCGCCAAGCTGGAAAAAGAAAAGAATCGCCTGGAAAAGACGATTGAAGCGTTGCGCCAGCGGTTGCAGTATGTTGAGGAAAGCCTTGAGAATCTGTAAACGTTTTTGCGCCGCGCTGCTGTTCTGCCCGCTGTCGCTCGCGTTCTCCCAGTCAAACGCAAAAGGTAGCGCGTCACCGGGAATTTCAATGCCCTCGATTACCGCGCCGTCCATGCCGACGGTAACCGTGCCGCACCTTGGCGGCGGATTTTATACGCCCGTCGCGCCAAAAGCCCCCGTCATTGACAAGTCGTCGGCAACCGTGCAGGAGCAGACGACCGTCACGCCGTCGGACAGCGCGGTGCGGGAGACACAGCGGGCAGCGGCAAAGGCCGCGGGCGAGCTGGGCTTGACCGCAACGGATTTGACTTCCATGGATCAGCTGGGCTTGCTTTCTTCGGGGATTTTGGGCGGCGGCAGTCTGAGCGCGCTCAAGGCGGCGACGGCAAAAACCGCGCCCGCTTCGGCTGATTCGCTGCTGCTCCAGCAGATTTTGGCGCAGCTCACGGAACTGAAAGCGCAGCTGGAAAAACAGGATCTGCCCGCCGTAGCAAACCGGCAGGAGACGGCGGCGAACCGCAGAATCCTGCGCTTTGTGGTGAACGGCTANGACGTGCTNGCCACGTGCCGCGACGTGTATTTTTCCGTGCCGGAGACGGACGGCTCGTTCCTGCTGACGGGCGANCGCAAGTATCTGAGCAACGGNGCGAACCGCNGCGAGACGTTTCATCTGCTGTTTGCCGCCAAGGCTGCGGAAAACGGATTCGCGCAGTANGGCGTGACGGCGGCGGTGACGCAGGATTACACGAACGAATATTCNTTTTTGTATCAGCTTGCCGAACGNCAGCCGCTGACGGCACAGCGGACGGGCAATTTTGTTTCCCTGCGCGTCAACGACCCGGACTGGAAACTNGACCTGCTGNTTGCNTTGGACGNCTGACNAATGGACGTGCTGCACGAAGGNCTTGCCCNGTTGGGNATGNANGATCCCGCCNTTGCCGAAAAAATGGATGCCTATATCCGCACGNTGCAGGCGTACAANGCNAAATTCAACCTGGTNAGTACGGACGGATATGACGATATTGCCGTCCGGCACATTCTGGACAGTCTGAGCGGCGCGGCAGTCATCAGGACGCTGNTCGAAAAACGCATCGCGNNCGGCGTTCCGCGCGANGANATCGTGCTTGCGGACATNGGGTCGGGGGCAGGGCTGCCGGGCATTCCGCTTGCGGCGGCGTTTCNCGNTNTTNCGTTCGTGCTGGTGGAGCGCATGACCAAGCGCGCGGATTTTCTGCGCCACTGCGCCGCCACGCTCGGCTTGCAGAACGNGAGCGTNGAAGAAAATCAGGCGGAGCGGCTCGNGCAGCGNCGGTTTGACATTGCGGCGTTNCGCGCGTTCCGNCCGCTCGAAAAAAAGATGACGAAAGTCCTGCTGCGGATTCTGAAAGACGGCGGCTATCTTGCGGCATACAAGGCAAAGCGCGAAAAAATAATCGCGGANATGNNCGCGCTGCCCGCNGTTCCCGNCTACGAAATCGTGCCNCTCACCGTGCCGTTTCTGACGCAGTGCGCGGCGGANGCGGACGANCGCGAGCGCAACATGGTCGTCATCAGTTGTCCGCGTCAATCTGCTTCAGCAGTTTTGTCAGGCTGACCTTATCCACCAAATCNATCGGGCGGTTCTCGGCGAATTTGCGGGCATCCTCGCTGAACGTGCCGCCCACGAACAGCACGCCGCGGTTCGCCTTGCTNTCCATGACGCGCCCGTGGAATTCGCGCGCGACGAATTCGCCCGTGGAGCTGGTGGATCGGTAAAAGCGGAACACTTCGGTNTCCTGCCATTTGGGNGTCTCCACGTCCATGAGGATTTCCACGGACTGCGGCGTGACGGACACGTCGGTAATCTTGGCGAACGAATTTTTATAGTACGAAGACGCGATTTTCCGGCACAACGCCACAAAATCNCTTGTCGTCGCCATCAGGTAAATCTGCAAATTCTTGTTNTGGTTCAGCTCGCCGTATTTGTCGATGAGCTGCGGCACGTCCTTGTACGACTGGTTGACCTGCTGNATNTCATGCAGGATGCCCATGCCGTTGGAAATGGCGTTCATCATAAAGTACACGTTTGCCAGCCGGTACAGGATNTCAAGGCGGATGTCCTGCGGAATNTTCTGATGCTTCAGGCCGATCTGATAATCCTGCACGGCTTTGTCCAGCATTTCCAGCTTGGCGTGATAGTTCCCCGCCGACAGGCACGAGCGCGGNCCGAATTCGGGGTCGGGGCGCAGGTGCAGGAACACTTTTATCGCCTTGTCCGCATAGCCGCATTCNTGCATGGCATCCGCCATGCAGAACAACGCTTCCTTGTTGTCGGGATTTTCGTCGAGCGTGCGCCGCAGGTGCTGAATGCAGTCGCGGAAATGCTTTGCCTTGTACAGCGCGAATCCCAGCGGCGTGTTGATGACCGTCGCTTCCGGCTTGATGGCAAGGGCTTTTTTAAAGCAGGAAATGGCGCGCTCGTGNTCGCCTTTGGCATACAGTGCCTGCCCCAGATAATAGTTCGCGTCAAAGTCGGTGGGNCGCAGGGCGTATGCCGCTTCCAGGCTTTCGAGCGCGTCGTCNGGCNTGTCCAGCTTGAGCGCGCANATGCCCCGCCGCAGTTTTGCCGTNANCGGATTGATGTCCCGGCTCTTGTCGGCGGTGTTGCTCATCGTCTCGTAAATAGGATAGGCTTTTTCCCAGTTGCGCTCCGAAAAATACAGGTTTCCGAGCGCGGTGAGCGCGTCGGCATTNTGCGGGTCTTTCGCNAGTTTCTGCCCCGCNTCTTTCATAATTTGGGCGCGGCTNTTCTGNTTTTTNCCTTTGCCGCTCCCGCCCNTTTTNTTGGTCGAAACCGAAAGGACAATGCCGAGGACGGCAAGTATGATAATAACGGCGATGACGATTTCCACAGACGTTTCCTCTTTTCTATTTTATTGGCACGTTTTGATAAAATCGTGAATGCAGTCCAGCGCAACCTTGATTTTGTCGATTGCGGTGGCGTAGCAGCAGCGGATATGCCCTTCGCCCGCCGCGCCGAACGCGCTGCCCGGCACGACGGCGACCGAGTGCTTCTGGAACAGCTGCGTGGCGAATTCCTCGCTCGTCAGCCCCGTGGACGAAATGTCAGGGAACATATAGAACGCACCCGTCGGCTCGGGAACGGGCAAGCCCATGTCGCAGAACGCCTTGTACATCAGGTTGCGCCGCTGCTGGTATGAGACGCGCATGTTCTCCACCTCGTGCCAGCCGTGCTTTAGCCCCTCAACCGCCGCGTACTGGCTGAAAATCGGCGCGCAAATCGTGTTGTACTGGTGCAGCTTGACGATCTGCGCCATCAGCTCCTCGCTCGCGCAGATATAGCCGATTCTCCAGCCCGTCATGGCGAACGACTTGCTGAATCCGTTCAGTATGATTGTGTAGTCTTTCATGCCGGGGAACGACCCGATCGACGTGTGCTTGTTGTCCTCGTAGACCAGCTCGCAGTAAATCTCGTCGGCAATCGCCCAAATCTGATGCCTGACGCACAGCGCGGCGATTTTTTCCAGTTCCGCGCGGGGAATCATCGTGCCCGTCGGGTTGCTCGGCGAACAGAACATAATCGCCTTTGTCCGGGGCGTGATCAGCCGCTCAAACTGCTCCGCCGTGGGGTAAAACCCGTTCACGCTCGTGTCGAGCCGCACGATTGTTGCGCCCGTCAGGTGCGCGAGCGGCACGTAGTTCACATAGCACGGCTCGCACACGATCAGCTCGTCGCCGGGATTCAGCACCGCGCGCAGCACGGCATCAACGCCCTCGCTCGCGCCCACCGTCACCAGAATTTCGTTCTGGGGATTATAGTCCATGCCGTATCGTTCCATATACTTGGCGATTTCCTCGCGCAGTTCGATCAGCCCCCAGTTGCTCGTGTATGACGTGTGGCCTTTTTCCAGATGATAGTACGCTTCCTCGCGCATTGCCCAAGGCGTGGGAAAATCCGGCTCGCCCACTGAAAGCGAAATCACGTCATCGTGCCCGATGAGCATCTCAAAAAATTTGCGGATACCGCTCGGCGGCGTTTCCACCATTGCGCGGCTGAATTTGTCTTCCCTCGTGTTCATGCTATAATACATCCCCAAAAAACGAATTGTCTTGTCGGCGCGTCCCGTCGTGCCCGGCGTTTTTGTCAAGCCATAACGCCCTGCCGGCGGTCGCTTTCGTCCTCAACGTAGAGCACGTCGTTTTCTTTGTACGTCTTGAGCAGAAAATGCGTCTTGGTCGAACGCACGCCGTTCAGCGTAGAAAGCTTGCGCGCCACAAAAAACGACACTTCCTGCAAGCTGTCTCCCTCAATCACCACTTTCAGGTCGTAGCCGCCGCTCATCAGGTACAGCGACTTTACCTGCGGAAAGCGATAGATGCGGTCGGCAATCCCGTCAAACCCGTGCTCGCGCTCCGGGGTCACTTGAATCTCAATCTCGGCGCGGACTTTTTCCTTTGCCGCCCCGTCTTTTTCGGGATTCACCACCGCCTTGTATCCGAGGATAACCCCCTCTTCCTCAAGCTGCCGGATAATCGCGCCCACCTGTTCCGGCGTTTTCTTGGTCATCGCCGCAATGTCGGCAATCGGCAGCCGCGCGTTTTCCCGCAACAAATCCAAAATCTCTTTTTTGTCGTCCATGCTCCTATTTTAGTCAATTACGCGCTGTTTGGGAAGTGGAGGGGGCGAGAGCGCCCCCTAGTCGCCACTTCGTTGGCTCCATACCCCCACCTGCGGGGACACCCCGCAACGCCCCGGTCGCGCGCGGTTCCAAACGATGTGCGCTCCCGCTATTATTCGCACGGTGCGCGCGGCAATAGCACAGTACGTGTGCCCGCTGTTTTCCGTTAATGTTCTTAACGGAGCCAAGGAGAGTGGTTTAAACATGGCAAGGAGAGACTCCTTAACACCGTAAGTCTCGGCGGCCCTCCTTGCAAGGAGAGGAGTTGTCTCCGCGCGCGAATTCCCGCAAAAGACAGCGGAATAATCCAAGAAGTGGGCAGAATCCGCTTTAAAAACCGGCGGATAATATAATGTAATTATTATAAAAAGCTCACGATAAGGAGGCTTGTATGAAAAAGACAAAATTATCCGCGCGGCTGCTTGCGTGCATGCTGGCGGTCGTTTTCTGTGCATGGGGGGGGGTAATATCCTGCGCTGACGGCTCAAATATTGACAACTCGCCGAAAGCAACGTATTACACGGTGACGTTCGTCAACGATGACGGAAGTGTGATTGAGACGCAAACAGTCGAAGACGGGAAGTTGGCGCAACAGCCGAATGACCCGACCAAAGAGGACAACAGTACGTTCCTGGGATGGTATGATGGTGATACGAAGTTTTCTTTCAAAACCTCTATTACTGCTGACATCACGCTTACGGCACAGTGGAAAGACCCAAGCAAAACATATTACATCGTAACGTTTAAAGATGATGACGGCGGAGTGTTGCAAAGCTATGAAATTGAACGCGGGAAGAAAGTGGCACCGGAGTCTCTGTCATCAAAGGATGGGTATGAGTTTAATGGTTGGTATATTGAGGACGGGGATTCTTTTGATTTTGAAACTCCGATTGAAAGTAATATTACGCTTGTGCCAAGTTGGAAAAAAGTTGAAAGTTCGGGCGGAAGCAGTGGCGGAAATAACCAGGTCACCCCGGGCGGCTCTGATGCCAGTGGTACGCTAGGTAAACCGACAGTCGGCGATGTGTCGAACGAGGAAGTAAAAATCGTACAGTCAGAGGGCTGGTTGAACAGCGCGTATATTATCTTCGAGCATATTGACGGCGTGACCTATAAAGTCCTCATTGACGACAAAGAGCTTGACGCGCCGCTTATCCGCTATTACAAAACCTACACCTACCATGAGGCGAGCGAGAGCGGCGGACAAGTCGCTTGGGCAAAAAAGACGCTCTCAAACGTCGTGCGCGCGGACGCGCTCGGTCTTGCGGCAGGTTCGCACACCATGAAAGTCTGCGCGGTCGGAACGGAGAATGAGGGCCGCTATTCATCATCAACGATGACGGTCGCTGACCATGACCGATCCGGCTTTGCGTTCGCGCCCAGTGCGGCGACAACGCCCGGCGCGTACAAGAAAGACGGTACGCTCAAAGACGGCGCGATTGTCCTGTATGTGACCCCCCAGACCGCAAAGACAGTCACGTACACGGCAAAGAAAGGCACGAACGCCTCCAAAGACGGGACATACACCGGCATTCAGGACATACTCTCAGAGACCTCGCTCAAGAACTTGACCGTTCCGATTGACATCCGCATCATCGGCACAATCCGCAAGGAGGACGTGGACTCGCTCGGGTCAAGCGCGGAGGGCTTGCAGATTAAGACGACCTCAAAGAATGGTGTGACCGTTGAGGGCGTGGGGCATGACGCGGCGGTCTACGGCTTTGGCTTCCTCATTCGTTCTGCCGAATACACGGAGCTTTCCAACCTCGGCGTGTACAACTTCATGGACGACGGAATCTCCGTTGATACGAATAACTACTACCTGTGGATTCATAACAACGACATCTCATACGGTGCGGTCGGCAGCGATTCTGACCAGGCAAAGGGCGACGGCTCGCTCGACTTCAAAAAATCGTACTACAGCACGCTCTCATACAACCACTTCTGGGACAGCGGCAAGTGCAATTTGCTCGACGCGAGCGCGGGAAGCAACGGGTCGAACTTCCTCACCTACCACCACAACTGGTACGACCACTCAGACAGCCGCCACCCGCGAATCCGTAACGCGACCGCGGTACACGTGTACAACAACTACTACGACGGCAACGCCAAGTACGGCGTGGGCGTGACGAGCGGCTCATCCGCATTCGTGGAAGGCAACTATTTCCGTGACGCGAACGACCCGATGATGTCGAGCAAGCAGGGCACGGACGCGCGCGGCAGCGGCACGTTCTCCGGCGAAGAAGGCGGCGTTATCAAGGCATGGAACAACAAATTCGCCGAAAACAATACGTACAACAAATTCCAATATATCACGAACAAGTACGACTATACGAACAACAAAGAACTTGGCGAGTACAAGGAAGAGGAAAAGACGCTCGGAACGCCGAACGACGACGGAAGTTGGACGATTTATGATGTCACTGCATCTCCCGACACGATTGCGACCGAACCGCTCATTGCGATTGAGGACGCATCGAATATAAAAGAAGGCGCGAAGCGTGATTTTTATCAGATTTCAAAGGGCAAGACAGGCTTCTACATCGACGTTCCCGCGAACGTGCAGAAAGTCGTCGTGACGGCGAAATGCGGGTCGTCCGGTCAGTCCGGCACGGCGAATATGCTTTCCGTGAACGGCACGGCAGTCTCAATGAATATGGCAGCTGATTACACCGACTATGAAGTCGAGGTAAGCGTAACCAAGGATTCGACGATTGAAATCAAGAATGCGCACGGCAGTAGCTCCATGAACGTAAAGAGAATCAAAGTCATTGCGGCGAGCGGGTGGAAAACGATAGTCACGAGCGGAGCAGACCTGACGAACATCGACGCGTATGAGGTTGACTCGCGCAAAGAGCAGGTCCCCGCTACGGTGAAGACAAAATCCGGCTCGCACATGTACTCCAACTTTGACGTTGAACTCGGCGACACCGGCATGGGCATTACCGTTGCCCCCACCAACCCGGACAAGGCGAAGGAAGACGTAATCAAATATGCGGGGCGGCACAACTCCGACTTTGCGTATACGTTCAACAACGCAACGGACGACAAAGACTACGGCGTGAACAACGCGCTCAAAGCACTTGTGGTCAACTACAAGAGCGGTCTGACCGCCGTGCAAGGCACAACGCAAGGCAGTGGCGGCAGCTCCGGCGGCAACGGAAATACCGACAACAAGGACGACGGTGACGGTGATAACACTGGAAACACAGGTGGAACAGGAACGCAAATAACTGCCGATGTAACATGCCATTTCACGGGAAAGGAAGCGAATCCATCAGTTGAGGGTGCATTTGCTATAAGCGGTAATTATTCCGACTCCAAGGGTTCTGCTACTGTGAATGGTATAACTTATAATGCATGTCTAAAAATGGAAGGTAGCACATCCATAAAATTCTCCATAGAGAAAAACATGACACTGACACTTGTGTTTGCGAGTGGTGAAAGTGGTAAAAAGGTCAAAGTTGATGGAACATCGTATACCACCGACAGCAACGCGACTGTTACGGTCTCTCTCAATGCCGGCGAACACACGATTACTAAAGGGGATTCCATAAATCTTTTCTATATCGCATTGAAGAATTAGTAATCGCTGTTATTCTCTCATTCATCCCCGCTCCCGCACCGGAGCGGGGATTTTTTCGCGGCACGCACATCTGCCCATAAAAAATCCCCCGCAGGAAATCCTGCGGGGGCATGTGTCGTGGCGTTCGCTCGGCGGCTTACTTCTTGTCGCTGATGCCGAACGTGAGCCAGTCGCTCTGGGCAACGGCGACTTTCACCAGTTTCCGAGTCTCGCCGAGCATGTCCCTGAGCTTTTTCTGCGCCGCCGACAGTTCGGCAGTCTTTGTCTTGAGCCGTGCCTTCAGCTCCTCCTGCTCGTTGTCGAGCGCGGCAAGCGTCTGCGCGAGCGACTCAAGTTCCGCCGTCTTCGCCTCGTCAATCCCGACCTTCGCAACAACATCCGCCCGCTTTTTCAGCCCTTCCGCCATAAGCCGTGCGTCCGTAAGCTGCTGCGCCAATGAAACATAATTACTCATGGGTAACCTCCTTTTGGTTATGAGATACTTTCACTATGGGGTAAAAACTCAAAAAAGGCAAGCGGCTTTCCCCTAAAGCGAAAAACTTTTTTTCAGTTCAAGAATTCGATTCTGCATGAGGGAAAAGCGAATCTCCATGAGGAGAATTTGATTCTGCACGTGGAGAAAACGAATCTCCATGTGCAGAATTTAAATCTGCACGTGGAGAAAACGAATTTCCATGTGCAGAATTTGATTCTGCACGTGCAGAAAATGAATTTCCATGTGCAGAATTTAAACCTGCACGTGCAGAACGTGAATTTCCACGTGCAGAATTTGATTCTGCACGTGGAAAAAGCAAATTCCCTTGTGCAGCATTCGATTCTACACGGAGAGACGCTTTGCCCGTTGTTCGGTGAAACTTTAGTTCGTGCGGAGGTACGTTGATTGCCAAACAGTTCCCGCAAAAATAATCGCTTCTGCTTGCGCGGCATATATGCTACACTGTGCGTATGGCAGATTTCATTCTTGCGGCGGCGTTCGGCGGAAAGAAGCCGGACTTCGCGCGGCTTGAGCAGTTCGGGTTTTCGGCAGAAGACGGGGCGCATTCGTATACGGAACGCATTGCGGGCGGACAGCTTGACCTGCGCGTTTCGGTGCGGGCAGACGGAACGGTTCGGGCGGCGGTTCGTGACGTGCTTACCGGCGAGCCGTACATCCTGCATACCGTTCCCGGCGCAAGCGGCCCATTCGTGGGGCAAGTCCGCGCGGACTACGAGCATGTCCTCAAACGCATTGCGGCGGAATGCTTTGAGCGGGATGTCTTCAAAAGCCCCTGCTCGCGGATCGTCATCGGCTATGTCCGCNAACGGTTCGGCAGCGAGCTTGAGTACCTGTGGGAAAAGCAGTTCCCCGGAAACGCCGTCTGGCGGCGGGCGGACAACAGGAAATGGTTCGGCGCGCTGCTCACCGTCTCCCGGCGCAAATTCGGCATGGATTCCGACGAAAAAACCGAAGTCATCAATGTGAGGACAGCCCCCGAAACGCTGCCACTGATTGTCAACGGCACGACGCATTTTCCCGGCTACCACATGAACAAGCGGCATTGGCTCAGCGTCCTGCTCGACGGCAGCGTTCCCGCGCAGGACATTTTTCCGCTGATAGACGCAAGCTATGCGCTTGCCGCAAAGCGATGAAAGGACGCGGGCTGCTGAAACTACGCCTTGTTTCCCGTAAAAATCTCGTACAGGCGATTGAGGTCGGCGCGGCTGAAATAGTCGATGCTGATTGAGCCGCGCTCCGGGCTGCCTTTGAGCACGACTTTCGTGCCGAGCACGTCGATGAACTGCTGCTCCAGGTTGGCAAAGTCGGGGTCGCGCCGGTCGGGCTTGGCGGCGGGCGGGTCTTTTTTCGGCTTAGAGCCGCCGTTCAGCGCGGCGGCGGCTTCCTCTGCCTGGCGTACGCTCATGCCCTGCCCCATGATTTTTCCGAACAGAATCTGCTGGTCGGTCGCGTCGGCAACGGAAAGGATTGCGCGCGCATGCCCGGCGGAAAGTTTTCCCTGCACGAGCGCGCCCTGCATATCTTCCGGCAGCTTGAGCAGACGGATAGCGTTGGCCACGGTGGAGCGGTTCTTGCCCACCTTTGCCGCCACCTGATCCTGCGAAAGCCCGCTCAGCTCCATTAACTTGTAATACGCCTTTGCCTCTTCAATCGCGTTCAGGTCGGAACGCTGGATATTCTCAATCAGCGCGATTTCCAGTTTCTTTTCGTCGCTGTACGAAACCAGCTGCACGGGGATTTTTTCCACGCCCGCAATCTTTGCCGCGCGCGTGCGGCGTTCGCCCGCAATGATGTAAAAAAATCCGTCCCCCGCGTCCTCAATCGTGACGGGCTGAATAATGCCGTTCTCCCTGATTGACGCGGCAAGTTCGTCCAGCTCGTCCTGATTGAACACGGTGCGCGGCTGCTGCGGGTTCGGCTTGAGCAGCGCGGCTTCCACGAACAGCCTGCCGTTCTCGTCGGCGGAAAGCCCTTTGGCAAGCTCCGGCTTTGCCGCCGATTTCTTGCCGTCCTCGGCGGATTCCGCGCCGTCCTGCCCGCCGCTTCCCATCAGCGCGTCAAGCCCCGCGCCCAGTCCAAATTTCTTAGCCACGGCGGATCACCTCTCCCGCAAGTTTTTCATAGCTGAGCGCGCCCGCACAGGTCGGGTCGTACAGGCAAATCGGCTGACCATGCGACGGCGCTTCGGAAAGGCGCACGTTGCGCGGGATAATCGTGCTGAACACCACATCCTTAAAATATGACTTGACTTGCAATACCACGTCCTGCGCAAGGCGTGTGCGGCTGTCGTACATCGTAAAGAAAATGCCGCCGATCTTGAGGTCGGGATTGAGCGATTTCTGCACTTTCTTGACCGTCTGGAGCAACAACGTGATGCCTTCGAGCGCGAAATACTCGCACTGCATGGGAACGAGCACCGCGTCCGCCGCGACCAGCCCGTTGAGCGTGAGAATACCGAGCGAGGGCGGGCAGTCAATCAGAATGTAATCGTACACGGTCTTGAGCGGGGCGAGCGCGTTTTTGAGGAAGAACTCGCGCCGCTCCTGATCGACCAGCTCGATTGCCGCGCCGGAAAGGTCGGTGTCGGAACTGATCGCGTCCAAATGCTCCACGGGCGTATGCTTTATCACGTCCTGCGCAGGCACGCGTTCTGCCAGAAGCTCATAAATGGTCGGCTTGTCCTTGGAAACGCCTGCGCCCGTGGACATATTGCCCTGCGAGTCAAAATCGACGAGCAGCACTTTTTTGCCCGCCTTGGCGATGTACGCGCCGATATTGATGGCGGAAGTGGTCTTTCCCACGCCGCCTTTCTGGTTCACAAAAACAAAAATCTTGCCCATAGCCTTGCAAGTATAGCATTTTTCGGGAAATTGGTACATAGGGAACGCGGCGCGGCGGCGAATACGTTGCGTTCATGCGAAAAAAACGCGGGCACCAATGCCAACGGCACGATGCCCGCGCAAAAGGAACGCCGGGGGACGGGGAAGTCGGGAGGAAGCCGACAGACCCCGCGCACCCCGGCGCAGATTTCAATTTTTGCAAGGGCAACCGCGCCATAGGTGCGGCTATCCTTGCCGTTGCCGCGCACGACTCCGCGCGGCGGGGAGGATAAGGTCAATACTCAACGGAGATTTCTACATCATAGATGCCTTCATTCTTGTCGCCTGTCGTTTTATCTCCATTGATATACGGCCGAATTTGCAGATAGAATTTTGACCCTGTAATAGTCAATCCATCTTTCTTAATCGTCTGTTTCTTGCCATATCCCGATGCAAGTTCTTCATAATTCGTTCCGTCAGTAGACCCCCATAAAGAAGTTGTGAATTCTCCTATACTACCACTATTCGGAGTTTTTACAGATACACCAGTGACAGTTACAAGTGTCGTCGCCTCAACTTCAAATGTTAAACTCATAGTCGCGGTTGCCGCCGTTGTTCCTGGTATTCTATACTGACAGTATTTTATGCTCTTACCCTCAGCATCTGTACTCCCCTGCATAGAAACTGTATTCCCCGTTCCATTCACAGCCTCTTTTGCTGTCAGTACATTACTCGCATCATTGGCAACCGTACCCGCCAAAGAAAGTTCCGTCATCGTACTGGGCAACCAAGTAAGCGTAGCGAATGTTTTATCAGACTCCGCGCGCTCATCGGTCACGGCAATGGTAACCTCTTTGCTGATTACGGCTTTGTATTGGGCGCGGTCAGTCGGGATAAAGGTCGCTTTTGCCGCAATGTCTTTGCCGTCCGGGGTCTCAACCGCTGTGGCATCCCATGACCATGTTCCTGCCACATTCGGCGTAAGTGACAATCCCTTCAACATATTTTCCGTAAGCGGAATGGAGAACTTCGTGCCCTTTGCGGATGTTTCCGT
Organism: Treponema sp.; assembly: GCA_014804085.1. Classification (GTDB taxonomy): domain Bacteria; phylum Spirochaetota; class Spirochaetia; order Treponematales; family Treponemataceae; genus Treponema_D. The sequence continues at coordinate 24,947 of JAAVAM010000018.1, forward strand.
TGCCGCGATTGTGTAGGACACGCCGCCGCTGACGGTCAACGCCGTCCTTGTGTCCGCCGCCAAATCCTCGAACTTTGCCACTTTTGCCGGGGCAGCGTCGCCCACCGTTATGGTGATATCGTTCGCGCTCACGCTCGCGCCACTGCTAGACGTGCCGCCGATTGCAAGGTAAATGTAATCAGTTTCGGCAGGAACGTAATAGGATGCTGCATAACTCTTCGGCATTTCAACATCATCAGCGTTTATTAACGCAAAAAAGAGTTTGTTGCTATCAACTTCAGTATATGCTCTGACAGTGTAAGTTCCAGCTTTGTTTGCAAAGTCTTTATAACTTTTTCCGTCATAATCCTGTCCGCCACCCCTTGTACTTTTTACACCCTGTGGGGTTGCGAATGCAACATCAGAAACTACGCCGTCAGAATATGCGCCGTCCTTAAACGCCACAAATCCAGCACCAATATTCGGTACGCTCGTATACGTGATTTTCGCCTCAATCGCATACGCTTCTCCGACCTTAATCGGCACGGGGTACAGCAGGTATTCATTCGTGCCGATTGTTTTGTAATCGGTGGAACTCGCGTCCGCTACGCTCGTGCCGAATTTCTTCAGCGAGACTGCCGCGGTGACGGTCACTTCGCACGTTGCCTTGAGTTCAGTGCCTTTTATCGTCGCCGTAATGGTCGCCGTGCTGCCCGCCTTGCCCGTCTGCGCAACCACTTTGCCGTCCTCAACGGTCGCAATGCTTGCGTCGCTGCTCGTCCACACGACTTCCGCGTCCGCGCCTTCCGGCTCAAAGGTCGCCGTCAGCGTTACGTCGCTGCCTTCGGCAATGCTCACCGCCGACTGCGAAAGGCTGATTGCGGTTGCCGAAACGTTGTACAGAATGAGAGAGTCGCTCGCGCTGCCTTTTTTCGCGGTCACTTCGGCATAGAAATTGCCCGTGAGCGAAGAAGCGACCGTGACTTTGCCGTCAGCAATCGTCAGGCCGTCAACCGGCTCTGAAAGCTCGCCGTTCTCATATTTTCTGAATGCCTTGACGCTCCAGGTCACGCCCGTCGCTTCGCCGCCAAAGTCCGTCACGACCAGCTCGTCGTTAATGCTCGTTTTGGTCACGTCCGCGTAGTCAAGGAAGATATTGTTCTTTGACGCGTCGCCGTCGGTAATGCCGATGACTTTTGCCGCATCCCACAGCGATTCCGCCGTCTTGTACTGTTTCGTCTTGGTGTCGAACACGCGGTTCAAGATGACGTAGCGGCCGTTGTATTCGCGCGCCGTCATGCGCTCGCTCAGAACGTCCTCGCCGGTATGGCCGCAAGCCGCCGCCGTAACCGGGCAGAGCTTCCAGCCGATGTCCGTCTTGGGGAATTCGGTCGCTATCGGCGCGCCGTACCACACCGCCTTGAGCGTTCCGTCAACCGTCGTGTTGATGTACGCAACCTGGTTGTAATACCCCTTGTCCCACGGCGTGCGGGCGAGGTATCCTTCGGTCACTTTAGAGTCAACGATGACTTTTGAGTTGTAGATGACCAAGCCTTTGCCCACCGGGCTTGTCTGTGTAGAACGAGGCGCGGCGACATACGTCTTTTCCGTCTCATCGCCGACCATTTTGATTTCGCAGTTTTCGTACAGCGCAACCTGACCGCTCGTTTCCATCCACAGGAAATCCACGTCGCCCTCAAGATAGCACTGGTAGAACCACGCCTTGCCCACCGTGCGCACCGTATCCTGATGCCCCAGGAACGATGCGTTGTACGCCGTCACCGTGCCGCTCGACCCAAAGCCGAAAGCCTCTGCCTGTGTCTGCTTGCTTCCATCTTTCACCGGAATATCCGGGTCAGTCCGTTTGAGCGTGTTCTGCAACGTGACGTTTTTCAGCACCACGTTTGCCGTTTCGCCAACATACAGCAGACAGCGCGACTTTGAATCCAGCTGGCTCGACCCCTTGCCCATAATGACGACATCTTTGCCGAATTTTGCGTCCGTCTTGCCTTCAATGACGACCGTGGCAGAACCGTTGTAGGACAAGCCGTTCTCTCTGTATTTTCCCGGCTGCAACGTGATTGTGTAGGTGTCAGTTCCTGTTGCAGGAATTGCCGCCAGCGCGTCTTTTATCGTGTCATATTCAGTCGGCTCTCCGTCATTTTTGCGAAGGGTCGGTTTCAGTGCTTTCATTGCCGTGTCGTCAAACGTCAGAGAACCGTCGCTCGCCACGGTAATTGTATGCGGTGCGCCATCAATCGTTACGGTCAGTTTTGAGCCGTCAACAACCGCAGGCTTGTCGCTTTTCTTGTCGCCAACCGTGACAAAACCGGCTGCATCAATGTTGATTGATATTTCGCCCGCCTCATACGATCCGACAATCGAACTGAACATGTCCTGCGAAGCCTTGTCCGCAAACACCGTCAGTTCCACGGTAGCCGTCTTGTCGTTCGCGGCTTTTGCCGTAACCGTCACCACACCGGCATTTTTTGCCGTCACCGTGATTTCGCTGCCCGTCGCCGGGGACACCTCTGCCACTGTGCTGTCACTAGGAAGCCATGAGACCGTTTTGTCCGTGGCATTCTCCGGCGCGACCGTTGCCGTCAGCGTCGCGGTGTTTGAACCGTCGTCCCCGCTCACATACAGCGTCGTCTTGTTCGCGCTCACCGTCACGCCCGTCACTGCAACGGACGATGACCCACTGTCACCGTCGTCGCCGGAACACGCGGGCAAAAATGCCAGCATGAACGCCGCTGCCGCAAGCAGCGCGATTTTCAATACGTTCTTCGTCATATCATTTCCTCCTCACGGAATACTGATATGTCTATTGTACTATACGATTACAGTAAAATACTGTTTTTTTTTGTACTATACCGCACAGTTTTTGCTTGCTCATGCGTGTTTGTGCCACACATACGGTAGCACGGCGCAATTATTTGCTGGCGCACGGTTTCTGTATCTACGGTAGCACGGTGCGATTACGTGCTGGCGCACGGTTGCCGTACCTACGGTAGCACACCATGTCTATTGCCGGGCGCACGGTTGCGCACCTACGGCAGCACACCATGCCTATTGCCGAGCGCACGGTTGCGCACTTACGGTAGCAAACTATGTCTATCGCCTATAGCACGGTATATGCTCCTTACGGTAGCACAGTGCGTCTATTGCCGGTAGCACGGTATGTGCGATCGGCAATAGCAAGGAGAGACACCCGCGCAGGTGTATAACACGCACCTGTACAGGTGCGTGTCTGTCATTTGTACTGGTGATAGGAAAGCATTTGGAGTGGTGCGTGTAGCGGACTACACTGGGAACGGGTGACGGCAATTCGGATACGATGAACAGTGTCGTCGGTATGCCGCCGAACCTGCCACAGTATACCATAGTATGCCGCACGCCACAACAGCCCGCATCGTTTTCTTTACAAACCGCCCGTTATTCCGTATCATGGAATAATCGCCATTTTCCGGGGGAAGGCATGGATTTGAAAGAAATTATGCAGCAGCAGTCGTTTGCGGTGGCGGGCGATACGGTGCGTCCGCACAAATATGCCGCGCAAATCAAGCAGGGGCTGATTGAGCACGGCTACACGGTGTACGCGGTGGGAAAAGAGCTTGCCAGTTTCAACGACATTGACGGGGAGATTGACATCATCGACCTGTGCATCAACCCGGTGCAGGGGCTTGCGCTCATGCGCGAGTGCAAGAAGCCGTTCAAGTGCATTGTCATTCAGCCGGGGGCAGAAAGCGACGAGCTGCTTGCGTTCCTTGACGAACACCGGCTGCCGTATATCCAGGGCTGCCTGCTCGTGGGACTGAGCGTGTACGCAAAGGATCAGGCGCAATGATACTTTCTGCCACGCTCTCAAAGCCGACCGCCGCCGTTCGCGAGGCGTTCGGCAGGGATGTCGTGCGCGTCAGAATCAAAATCCGCGCGGCAAGCACGGACGGCGGCGCGGCATACACGGCGGAATTTTTCACCAAAACGCAAGTCTTCCACCAAAAAATGACGGCGGCAGAACTGGATTCGTTCCTGTCCGCCCATGCGGGCACGACGTTCCGTTCCTGCGTCGAGCGCACGGAGCGCGAAGAAATCACGATTCTGGCGAACAAAAAAGGCCGGATAACGCGCCTTGCAAAACCGTTGCGCCCGGCAGACGGGCAGACAGTCGTGCCGACTGAAAGCGCGGGCGAAAACCGCACCAAGGCATATCTGCTGCGCGAGGGCATTCCCGTTCCGTTCCTCGTCCGTCTGGGCGTGATGACCGCGCAGGGAAAAGTCATCGCGGCAAAATACGACAAATTCCGGCAGGTAAACCGATTCTTGGAATACGTGGACGACGTGCTGGACGACGTGATTGCCGCCCGCGCACAAGCCGATTCCAATGCAGAACGAGCGACCCCGCTGCGCATCGTGGACTTTGGGTCGGGAAAATCGTACCTGACGTTTGCGGTGCAGTATTTTCTGACGGAAATCCGCCACATTGACTGCGAGATAACGGGGCTTGACCTAAAAGAAGACGTGGTTTCCTGGTGCAACGCGCTCGCCCAATCCTGCGGCTGCAAGAACCTCCGCTTTGCCGTGGGAGACATTGCCCGCTACGGCGACGGGCGCGAAGCCGACATCGTGCTGACGCTCCACGCCTGCGACACGGCGACCGACTACGCGCTTGATTACGCCGTCCGCCACCATGCGACCGCCATTCTGAGCGTTCCCTGCTGCCAGCACGAACTGAACGCGCAGCTTGATTACTGCACGGTCGCCCGGCAGGAAAACGCCTCGCCGTTCGCGCCGCTGCTTAAGCATGGTCTCCTCAAAGAACGGTTTGCGGCACTGGCAACGGACGCAATCCGGGCGGCATATTTGGAAGACGCGGGCTACAAAGTGACCGTGCTGGAATTCATCGATGAAAGCCACACGCCCAAAAACCTGCTTATCCGCGCGGTGCGGAAAGCAAACGGAACGGCAAGAACGACGGCGCGCACGGAGGCAGAACGGCTGATGGACGCGCTCGGCGTAACACAGACATTCGCAACGGCACGGAAAAACGAATCATAGCACCCAGTCACGCAGGAAGTTGCCCACGCCGTCGTGGTTGTTGTCGTCTTCCGTCACGTAGCGCGCGGCTTCCTGAATGTACGGCAGCCCGTTGCGCATGGCAACGCCGTGGTGCGCCAGCCGGATCATGCTTTCGTCGTTCATGCTGTCGCCGAATGCCATCGTCCGTTCCGGCGGAATGCCGAGCCGCTTTGCCAACTCCAGCAACGCTTCGCCTTTGCCGCAGTGCGCGGGCATAATCTCCAAAAAATACGGCTTGCTCACAAAAATGACCGCACGGTCGCCGAGCGCGCGCTTGAGGTCGGACTGCAATGTTTGCAGCGCGGCAGGGTCGCCGGGAATGACCATTTTGCTCTGCCCGCCCTTGATGAAATCGGCAAAATCGGGGCGCACTTCCATGGAAAGCCCGCACAACTCCACGTCAAGGCGTGTCCATTCGTTGTCTTTGGACGGATAAATCGTTGCCGGGTCATACACCTGGCACGGAAGCCCGCGCTTTTCCGCCTCGCGGTAGGCGTACAGCAGCACGTCGCCGTCAACGGTGCGCGCGTAAATCTGCCGCCGCTCGTGCATGTCGTAAATGGTCGCGCCGTTCATGGCAATGATGTAGCGTCCCGCCTGCGTACCCGCGATGTCCAGGCGGCGCACGTAAGGCAGAATCGCGTTTTCGGTACGCCCCGAACAGAGCACGACGAATATGCCCCGCGCGGCGCACGACTGCAAGGCGGCGACCGTAAGCGGCATAATCTGCACGTCCTTGTTGAGCAACGTGTCGTCCAAGTCGAACGCGATAATGCCGACATCAAGTTTTGACTGCGGAAGTTTTCTCATGGCAGCAGTATACCACAATGNNNCGNCATTGGTAAGCGCACNANCGCNCGGCGGNNGCAAAATCNGCCGNCANNGCGNATTCNGCAAAAAAATCCCTTGCCGAATTCGCNGTTTTGTTAGTATTTTATTGAAGAGAGCCACGCCATTNGCGCGGCATATTTTTCACAGAAGAAGGAATCGTATGGCAACCTATCAGTTTCAGACCGAAGTAAATCAGCTGCTCAAGCTGATTATCCATTCCATGTATTCGAACAAGGACATCTTCCTGCGCGAAATCGTCTCCAATGCGTCGGATGCCTTGGACAAGCTCAAATACCTGACCGTCTCCGACGACAACTACAAGGACATCAAGACCGAGCCGAGAATCGACATCNGNTTTGACGAGACGAACAAGCTGCTCGTCGTGCAGGACAGCGGCATCGGCATGACGGACGAAGACCTCACCGCNAACCTCGGCACGATTGCCCGCTCCGGCACAAAAGCGTTCATCGAAAAAATCGCCGCGGACAAGAANGCGGGCGAATCAAACCTCATCGGCCAGTTCGGCGTNGGATTCTACAGCGCGTTCATGGCGGCAAAAGAAATCACCGTCATCACGCGCAAGGCGGGCGACAAAAGCGGAAAAATCTGGNANTGGTCGAGCGACGGAACGAACGCTTANTCTATTGAAGAAATCGCCGCAGACAGCGACCTCGCCAAAAAATACGGCTTTGACAAGCCGGAGACNTGNGGCTCNGCNATCGAAATGCACCTGAATGACGACAGCAANGACTACGCNAGCCGCTGGAAAATCGAAGAGCTGATCAAACGCTATTCCGACNACATCGCGTTCCCGATTTACCTGCATTACGTGCAGAACAAATACGACGACAAAGGCAACATCACAGGCAGCGAGCAGAAGACCGACCAGGTGAACAGCGCGTCGGCANTGTGGAAGCGCAGCAAGAGCGAGCTGAAAGCCGCCGACTACAACGAATTCTACAAGACGACCACGCACGACACGCAAGACCCGCTCACCTACCTGCACACGCACGCCGAAGGCACGCAGGAATACACCACGCTGTTCTACGTGCCGCAACGCGCGCCGTTCGATATGTATCAGGCGGACTACAAGAGCGGCGTAAAACTGTACGTCAAGCGCGTGTTCATCACCGACGACGACCGCGAGCTGCTCCCCGCCTACCTGCGATTCGTGCGCGGCATCATCGACAGCGAGGACTTGCCGCTCAACGTGAGCCGCGAAATCTTGCAGCAGAACCGCATCCTTGAGACAATCAAAACGCAGTCCGTCAAAAAACTGCTTTCTGAATTCAGGAAAATGGGCGAAGCCGCAGACAAGGCGCGCAAGGCGGAAAAACAGGACGACAAGGACAAAAAAGCGATTGAAACCTGGAACACGTTCGTCAGCCAGTTCAACCGCCCGATGAAAGAAGGCCTGTACGGCGACTACGCGAACCGCGACGACATCTGCGAAATCGTGCGCTTCAAATCGACCGACGAGAGCGGCACGGGCGACGACCATTGGACGAGTTTTGCCGACTACGTGCAGCGCATGCAGCCCGACCAAAAGGCGATTTACTACATCACGGGCAGCGACGAAAAGAACCTGCGCGCCTCCCCGCTGCTTGAAGCGTACAAGAAAAAAGGCTTTGAAGTGCTGATCATGGCGGACGACATTGACGACATCGTGATTCCGTCGCTCATGAAGTACAAGGACTTTGACCTGAAAGCCGTGAACCGCGCGGGCAGCGACGACGAGCTGGGCGTGGACAAGGACGAGGCGAAAAAGAAAGAAGACGCATTCAAGCCGGTGCAGGAAAAAATCAAAAAGGCGTTGGGCGACCGCGTAAAGGACGTGACGCTCTCAAAACGCCTGAGCGACAGCCCCAGCTGCATCGTGGTGGACGAGAACGACCCCAGCCTGCAAATGGAACGCATGATGCGCGCCATGGGACAGGCGGGCATGGGTGCCGTCAAGCCGATTCTTGAAGTGAACGGCGACCATACNATCGTCAAGACGCTTGAGGCAACGAGCGACGAGGCATACATCGCAAACGTGGCGGAAGTCCTGCTCGACCAGGCATTGCTTGTCAGCGGCGCGGAACTGAAAAATCCCGCCGATTTCGTCAAGGCGATGAACGCGTTGTTAAGCAAGTAAATTTATGGTATACTGAACGGCAGGAGTACCGAATGGCAGAAGCAAATTTTGAAGCGACCGTAAAGGAAGCGTTGGATATGTTCCGCCCGCAGTTGCAGGCGGACGGCGGCGACATGGAATTCGTCAGCATTGACGACGAAAATCGTGTGCATCTGCGCCTGACCGGCAGCTGCGGAAGCTGTCCTATGGCGACGATGACGCTCAAAATGGGCATCGAACGGTATCTCAAAGATGCCTGCCCCGAAGTGACCGAGGTCGTGCAGGAACGATAAGTGCCGCTGCTTCCCGTCTGCAAGCAAGACCTTTTGGAGCGCGGCATTGATCAGCTTGATTTTGTGTTCGTCTCCGGCGACGCGTATGTCGATCATGCGTCGTTCGCCGCCGCGCTCCTCGGTCGCCTGCTTGAATCGCATGGATATACGGTCGGCATTATCGCCCAGCCCGACTGGAAAAAGACAGAAAGTTTTACCGTGCTCGGTCGTCCGCGGCTTGCGTTCNTGGTGAGCGCAGGCGCAATGGANAGCATGGTCGCCAATTACACGGCGAACAACAAGCCGCGCTCGGACGATGCCTATGCCCATGGCGGCGTTGCGGGGCATCGTCCCGACCGGGCGATCATCACGTATTGCGCAAAAATCCGCGAAGCCTACAAAGGTGTGCCTATCCTCATCGGCGGCATTGAAGCGAGCCTGCGGCGCACCGCCCATTACGATTACTGGTCAAACACCGTGCGCCGCTCAGTCCTTTTGGACAGCAAGGCGGATTTGCTCATGTACGGCATGGGCGAGCATTCGCTGCTTGAGATTGCGTCGCTGCTCGCAAAAGGCGTTCCCGCGCGGCAGATCCGGGGCGTGCGCGGAACGGTATGGTACACGGGCANAGCNGAAGAACTGCCGCCCCACGCGGACGCATGGTCGNCGGNNCGCGTTCCCGAATCGCTCGCGCTCATGCTNCCGTCATACGCGGACATCAGCAAGAACACNGACGAAAGCAAGACGCTGTTTGCGCGCTCATATCTGACGCAGGAGCAGAACACCGACGCGCTCAACGGTCATGTGCTGATCGAGCCGACGGACGCGCGGTTNGTCGTNCAGGAAAANGCNGCNTTGCCGCTCAGCACGGAAGAATTCGACGCGCTCTANGCGCTGCCGTTCACGCGCCAGTGGCATCCCCGGTATGACAAGCCCGCAGAAAACGGCAAGACGGGCGTTCCCGCGCTTGCCGAAGTACAGTTTTCGCTCACGAGCTGCCGCGGCTGTTTTGGCGCGTGTTCGTTCTGCGCGATCACGTTTCATCAGGGGCGCAGAATCCAAAGCCGCAGCCACGAAAGCCTGCTCCGCGAAGCCGAACAGATGACGCACCACCCCGCNTTCAAGGGCTACATTCACGACGTGGGCGGTCCGACGGCNAATTTCCGCCATGACGCATGCGCGGCGCAGGCAAAACGCGGCGCGTGCGCACACCGNGACTGNCTCGGCACGAATCCCTGCCCNAANGTCACCGTTGACCACACGGAATATATCGCCCTGCTGCGCAAACTGCGCGCGCTTCCCCGCGTCAAAAAAGTGTTCGTCCGTTCGGGCATCCGCTTTGACTATCTGATGATGGACAGCGACGAGACGTTTCTGCGCGAGCTGTGCGAGNATCACGTCAGCGGGCAGCTCAAAGTCGCCCCCGAACACGTGAACGACGACGTGCTCCGNCTCATGCGCAAAAGTTCCCACGCCGTCTATGAGCGGTTTGCCGACGCATACGCGCAGATGAACCGCCGNCTGCGCAAAAAGCAGTACCTCGTGCCGTATTATATCTGCGCGCATCCGGGGGCGGGGCTGAACGAGGCGATTGACGTTGCGCTCTACCTCAAAAAAACGGGCTTCGTCCCCGACCAAGTGCAGGATTTTTATCCCACGCCGGGAAGCCTTTCCACCTGCATGTACTACACGGGGCTGAACCCGCACCGGCAGAACGCGGACGGCTCGCTNGAAAAAATCTACGTGGCNCGGGGCGCGCACGAACGCCGCCTGCAACGNGCGCTCGTGCAGTTCAACCGGCGCGAAAACGCCAGCCTGGTNCGCGAGGCACTGCAACGGGCGGGCAGAACAGATCTTATACCTGTTTTATTGCGGTGAGCGGCNCGATAACGAACCGTTATATACCTGATAAGGGTGTGTTAACAACGTCTGTAAAGCGTTATAAGTTAGTAACGTGTCTTATTAACGTTAGTAATGGGGCGTTACTAACGTTAGTATCGCCCTGTTACCGGCACGGCATCATTCTTTGCCGTTCCAGCAATAGGTGCAGAGTTTGCAGTGGTCAAGCCCCGTCGAATCNAGCATGTCGTCAAGGCGGTGAAAGCGGAGCGTGGTAAAATGCAGCTGCTTGCGGATTTCTTCCTGCATCCGGGCGTATTCNGGCGTGTCCGGGTCGCAGTATTTTGCCAGCGTCTCGTCGCTCGGGTGTTCGCCCTCAAACTGCTTGACGACGCGGCGCGCAATCAAGTCCATCTCGCTTTTTGAGCGGCTGAAATTCAGGTATTTGCACCCGAACATAATCGGCGGACAGGCGGGGCGCACGTGCACTTCTTTTGCGCCGGACTGATACAGAAAGTCGGTCGTCTCGCGCAGCTGTGTGCCGCGCACGATAGAATCGTCAATCAGCAGAATGCTCTTGTCCTTGATGAGCTTTGGCACGGGAATCAGCTTCATGTGCGCNATGAGGTTGCGCTGCTCCTGATTGGTCGGCATGAACGACCGNGGCCAGGTGGGCGTATATTTGATGAACGGNCGCGTAAACGGAATGCCCGCCTCGTTCGCGTAGCCNATTGCGTGTGCCGTGCCGCTGTCGGGAACGCCCGCCGCGCAGTCGGGGTGGATATTGTCGTCGTGATCGCGCCGCGCAAGATATTTTCCGCAATGATAGCGCATGGTCTCCACGTTCACGCCTTCGTAACACGCCGTCGGGTAGCCGTAGTAAATCCACAGGAACGTGCAGATTTTCATCGCTTCTTGCGGCTGTTGCAGCACTTCGTAACGGTCGCTCGTCAGGTACACGATTTCGGCCGGTCCCAGCTCGTGTTCGTCCGTNTAGCCGAGGTTATGGTAGGCAAAATTCTCGAACGAAATGCAGTGCGCCAAAATCGAGCCTTTCACGTCTTTTTTGATGCCGATTTGCAGCGGTGTGCGCCCCAGTTTGTCGCGCGCGCCATAAATGCCTTCGGGCGTACAGACAAGCATCGTCACCGAGCCTTGCACGTGTTCCTGCACNTAACGGATGCCTTCCAAAATCGTCTTCTGCGTGTTGATCATCGCAAGAATCAGCTCGGTCTGGTTGATTTCTCCGCCGCTCATCTCAAGGAACGCGCCGCCGTTGTCCATCAGCGTCTTGACCAGCTCGTCCTTGTTCGCCACGATTCCGACGGTGGTCACGGCAAAACGACCCAAATGCGACCGCGCAATCAGCGGCTGCGGTTCGTAATCGCTGATACAGCCGATTCCCGTATGCCCGCGCATTTCTTCGATGTCGTTCTCAAATTTGGTGCGGAACGGCGCATTCTGAATGTTGTGGATGGCGCGCTGAAACTTGTCGTCGTCGCGGTAAACCGCCAGACCGCCGCGCCGCGTACCCAAATGCGAATGATAGTCCACGCCAAAAAACAAATCCAACGAACAGTCGCCTTTGGAAGCGACTCCGAAAATTCCGCCCATACCGAACTCCTGCAAACGCACGTGCAGTATACCAAAAAACGTGCGTTTCGGCAATTCGCTCGTCCGCCTTTGCCGCTACGGTACTAGCAAGCCCCGCGCGACGGCGTTTTCGATGTTCTTCTGCACCCAGTCCCATGCGCCGGGAAGAAACTGTCGCACCGGCTCCATCCGCTTTTCGACCATGGCGCGCGTGATGTTCGCCTGCTTCCATGAGTGACCGCCCGTGAGCGTATTGTGCAAGAACGGCTGAAGCCTGTCCATGCAGACGGCATACCGCGCGTCGGCAGTCTGCATATCGTCGAACTCTTCCCAAAGACTGCGGATTGCCGCGCCCTGCTCCGGCGGAAGCTGCGAAAAAAGCCGGTCGGCGGCGATNCGCTCACGCGATTCTTTTTCGCCCTGCGCCTTTTCGTCAAACGCGAACGTGTCGCCCGCATATATTTCCACCAAATCGTGGACGATGCACATTTGCACGGCACGTGCGACATCCGGCTTTTGCAGCGCGTGTTCCTCAAACAGCAGTGCCATTGCCGCAATGTGCCACGAATGCTCCGCGTCGTTCTCCCGGCGGCTGCCGTCAACAAGGAGCGTCCGCCTGAGAACGCCCGTCATCCGGTCGATTTCCGCCGCGAATTTCAGCTGTCGGTCAAGCCGTTCGTTCCCGGACGGCAAAAAATCTGCAATGCCCATGGTTCGATTGTACCGAAATGGCTAGAAATCAGCAACTGACATGGCAGGATTGATTTTGACTTACGCCATACGCTGTTGCGGATAAAAATATCAGCTCTCGATTTCGGAAANACTTACCTAACCACCTGTATGCGGTCATCGTCCCGCAAGAATACCCAAAATTTGCCGTACTGCGGCACACGCGTCTCGTCTTGCGCCCATGTCCAGCTGGTCGTCATCACCAAAAACCATGTGCCGTCCGCGCCGTCGTGCGTGGCATCCGCTCCTATCTCCAGCACTTTGACCGGCAAGCCGCCCTCATGATTCAGCGTGACGAACTGCACCGATTCTGCCGAAAAATCCGCCTGCGAGCGCAANGTCACCGAACCCCACAAACGATAGTACGAATCCGGGCGCACGTTCGGCCGGGCAACCAACGGAAAAAGCAGCGCAGAAAAAAGCAGGACAAATGGCATTCTCATATCGACGATACTACCACAGTTCCCTGCCCGTGGCAATATGCACAAAAAACGCCGTCCGGCAAGCCGGACGGCGTTTCGCATTCGTCAAGAGACCTTATTTGTACAGGTCAACCAGTTTCTGCAAGTGCTCGAACCGTGCCTTTGCCGCCTGCTCGTTCCTGTCGAACAAGACTTTTGCCCGATCGGGGAACTTGCGGGTCAGCGCAGAGTAGCGCGTCTCGTTGTTCAAGAACGCCTGATAAGAACCGTCGCCTTCTTTTGAAGTCAGCGTGAACGGATTCTTGCCCTCTGCTTTGAGTGCCGGGTTGAAGCTGAACAGATTCCAGTAGCCAGCCTTGACCGCCGCCTTCATTTCGTCCTGGCAGTGGTTCATGCCGCCCTTTACGCCGTGCAATTCACACGGAGCATAGCCGATAATCAGCGACGGACCATTGTATGCCTCCGCCTCCTGAATGACTTTCAGAGCCTGCGCCGGGTTTGCGCCCAAGGCAATCTGCGCCACGTAGACATAGCCATACGTCATCGCGATTTCTGCCAAAGACTTCTTGCCCATTTCCTTGCCGGCAGCCGCAAACTGACAGACTTCGCCGATGTTGGAAGCCTTGGATGCCTGTCCGCCCGTGTTCGAGTACATTTCAGTGTCGAACACCATGACGTTGACGTTCTCGCCGGAAGCGAGCACGTGATCCAAACCGCCAAAGCCGATGTCGTAGGCCCAGCCGTCGCCGCCAAAAATCCACACGGATTTCTTGGACAGGTACGCTTTCTTCTCCAAAATCGGCTTTACGCAGTCGCACTTCACTTTCTCAAGCTCGGCGACGAGCGCGTCCGTTGCCGGAGCGTTTGCCAGCGTGTCGTTTTTCGTCTCGATGAACTTGGCAAACGCCGCTTTCAGGTCGGCACTCGCCTTGTCACCGTCCACGATTTCCTGAATCTGCTCGATCAAGTTGTCGCGGATGAATTTCTGGCCGGCATACATACCCAAGCCGTGCTCGGCATTGTCCTCGAACAATGAGTTTGCCCAAGCCGGACCTTTCTTTGAATTCTTGTTGACCACATACGGAGAAGTCGCCGCCGGTCCGCCCCAAATTGAGGAACAGCCCGTCGCATTGGAAATGTACATGTGCTCGCCATAGAGCTGCGTGATCAAGCGCGCATACGACGTTTCCGCACAGCCCGCGCATGAGCCGGAGAATTCCAGCAGCGGCTGGTTGAACTGGCTTCCCTTGACGGTGTTGTCGCCAAAGCCGGAATCCTCTTTCTTGGAGACATGCTCCACCAGATAGTTCCAAGCCGCCTGTTCTGCCAAGCGCGTTTCCTGCGGAACCATTGACAGTGCCTGCACCGGGCAAACCGTAACGCATTCGCCGCAGCCCATACAGTCAAGCGGGGAGACAGAAATCGTAAACTTGTACTTTCCTGCCTTGGGCTTCAAATCGACTGCCTTGCCGCCGTTCTTCTCCACTTCCGCCGCCTCGGCATCGGTCAGCAGATACGGACGGATCGTCGCATGCGAACAGACGAACGCGCAGTTGTTGCACTGAATACATTTGTCCTGATCCCACAGCGGAATGTTGACCGCCGTGCCGCGCTTTTCGTACTGCGACGCGCCCAGCGGGAACTGACCGTCGGCGATGTCCGTGAACGCGGAGACCGGCAGGCTGTCGCCGTCCATCAGCGCGATCGGGTTCATCAGCTTTTCGACCATTTCCACGGTCGCCTTTTCGCCCTTGAGCGCGGGCTTCTTTGCGTCTGCCGGCGGATTCTTCCAGCTTTCGGGAACAGCCACCTTGTGCAACGCGCCCGCGCCTTCGTCAATTGCCTTGCAGTTCATGTCAACGATGTCCTGACCTTTCTTGCTGAACTTGGCAACGACCTTTTCNTTCATATATTTGATTGCTTCTTCCGGCGGAAGGACTTTTGCCAGCGTAAAGAACGCCGACTGCAACACCGTAGAAGTGCGCTTGCCCAGACCGATTTTCGTCGCAATGTCCACNGCGTCCACCGTGTACACGGTAATATTGTTGTCCGCAATGTACTTTTTGGATGCCGCGGGCAGGTGCTTGTCCAGCTCCTCGTCCGTCCACTGGCAGTTGATGAGGAACGTGCCGTTCGGCTTGACATCCTGCACCATCTTGTAGCCCTTGATGATGTACGACTGATTGTGGCACGCCACCAAGTCCGCCTGATTGATATAATACGGACTCTTAATCGGCTTGTCGCCAAAGCGCAAGTGGCTGATCGTGATGCCGCCCGTCTTCTTTGAGTCGTACTGGAAATATGCCTGAATGTACTTGTCGGTGTGGTCGCCGATGATTTTGGTGGAATCCTTGTTCGCGCCGACCGTNCCGTCACCGCCNATGCCCCAGAATTTGCACTCAATCGTNCCTTCCGCAGACGTAATCGGGGCGGGGCGCACTTCCGGCAGNGACAGGTGGGTAACNTCGTCCGTAATNCCGATCGTAAAGCGCGGNTTGGGNTCGCCCTTTTCCAGCTCCTTGTACACGGCAAAAANGCTTGACGGCGGGGTGTCTTTTGAGCCAAGACCGTAGCGTCCGCCCGTCAGAATCACGTCGTTCATGCCGGCTTCGCGCAAGGTCGTCGCAACGTCAAGGTACAGCGGCTCGCCCAAAGACCCCGGCTCTTTCGTGCGGTCGAGCACGGCGATTTTCTTTGCCGTCTTGGGCAGTTTCTCCAAGAATTTCTTGGGCAGCCACGGACGATACAGATGCACTTTGACCAGGCCGACTTTCTCGCCTTTTTTGGTAAGATAATCGATGACTTCTTCCGCAACGTCACAGATTGACCCCATCGCCACGATGACGCGATCNGCATCTTTTGCGCCGTAATAGTCGAACAGCCCGTAATTCGTGCCGAGCTTCTTGTTCACCTTGTCGATGTATTTTTCCACGACGGCGGGAAGCGCGTCATAGGTCGCGTTGCAGGCCTCGCGGTGCTGGAAGAACACGTCGCCGTTCTCGTGCGATCCGCGCATTGCCGGATGCTCCGGGTTGAGCGCGTGGTCGCGGAACGACTTTACCGCGTCCATGTTCACCATGTCTTTGAGGTCGGCATAATCCCATACTTCGATTTTCTGAATTTCGTGCGAGGTGCGGAAACCGTCAAAGAAGTTGATGAACGGCACTTTGCCCTCAATGGCAGAAAGGTGCGCGACGGGAGCCAGATCCATGATTTCCTGCGGGTTGCTTTCCGCAAACATGGCAAAACCCGTCTGGCGGCACGCATACACGTCCGAGTGGTCGCCAAAAATATTCAGGGACTGCGTGGCAACGGTACGGGCAGACACATGGAACACCGTGGGCAACTGCTCCGCGGCAATCTTGAACATATTCGGAATCATCAGGAGCAAGCCCTGCGAAGCCGTAAAGGTCGTGGTCAGCGCGCCGCTCGCAAGCGAACCGTGCACCGTTCCCGCCGCACCTGCTTCCGATTCCATTTCAATGACTTTCACCTTCGTGCCGAAGATGTTTTTCTGACCGGCGGCAGACCACTGGTCAACGTTATCCGCCATGGGTGATGACGGGGTGATAGGATAGATGCCCGCGACTTCCGTAAACGCATACGCTACGTGAGCGGCAGCCTGATTGCCATCCATCGATTGTTTCTTTCTGGACATAAGGTCTCCTTGATAAGAGTAGTACCTATAGAATACACCTAAATTGCCAGTCTTACAAGGAAAATTTTTTGATATTTTCGCGCCCTGCGCCTACACAATCACGCCCTTGGTACTCGGAATCTGACCGCCCCGGCGCGGATCGATTTCCGTTGCGGCGCGAATGGCACGTGCCGCCGCCTTGAACAGCCCCTCCATTTTGTGGTGGTCGCTCCTGCCGCGCAGCGTGTCCAAATGCAGATTGCACTTTGCCGCCTGCACAAAGCCGTTCCAAAAATCCTCAAAGCAGTCCGTCTGAAAGCTGCCCTCCTCGCCGCCGTCCTGCACGGACACGAGCGGAATGCCCGAAAGCGACGCGTTGCAGACCAAAAACGGCCGCCCGCCAAAATCAACGGCGGCGCGCAGCAGCGATTCGTCCATGGGATAGAGAAAACTGCCGCTGCGGTAAATGCCCGCGCAGTCGCCCAACGCCGCCGCAAAACAAGCGCCGAGCACAATGCCCGTATCTTCAATCGTATGGTGCTGATCCACGTGCAGGTCGCCCGCAATGCGCCCCGTCAGGTCGAACAGCCCGTGCTTGCAGAACGAGCGCAGCAAATGGTCAAAAAAGCCGATAGGATTCTTCACGTCGCAGATGCCCGTGCCGTCAAGGTTGAGCGAAAGCGAAATCT
This sequence comes from Treponema sp., assembly GCA_014804085.1. Lineage (GTDB taxonomy): Bacteria > Spirochaetota > Spirochaetia > Treponematales > Treponemataceae > Treponema_D. Next base: position 42,133 of record JAAVAM010000018.1, read on the forward strand.
GCGTCTCCGCCGTATTCCGTTCGATCGTCGCCGTCCGTGCCATAATATTCTCCTATAAAACCTTGCGCAGCTCGTATTCCACGATGTCGGTCGCGCCGAGCTTCTGCAACTGCGGCAGCAGCGTGGGCACGTCGCATTTCTGCACGGCAATCTTGACCGCGTAGCCGTCGTCGCCGAACAGCGGGCTGACGGTGGGACTGCGCATTGCCGGCAGGCTCTTTACCAGCGTGTCGAATTTGCCCTTCGCCACGTTCATCTCAAGCATGACCCGGCCGCGCGCGCTCAGCACCGCCTCAAAAAGCATTTTCAGCTCCATGATTTTCTGCTTTTTCCCGCCGTCCGCAAGCGCGCGCTTTGACGCGTACATCCGCGTGGACGATTCCATAATCGTGTCCACGATTTTCAGATTGTTCGCCCGGAGCGACGACCCGGTGGACGTGTTGTCAACCAGAATCTGCGCGAGCGCGTCCGGGCTGTCCTGCACGAATCCCTCGCTCGTTCCCCAGGTGCGGAAAATCGTGCCGTCAAGCCCTTTGGCATCAACCCACTGCTTGCTCAGCCGCTGGTATTCCGTCGCAATCGTGACGGGCTTTTTTATCAGCGCGTCATAATCCACGCCTTCGGGAACGGCCGCCACAATGCGCACGGCATCAAACCCCAAGTCCATGATCTCTTCCACGTCGTCTTCCACGCCGTTCTCGTACACCCAGTCCTTGCCCGAAAACCCCACGTCCGCCTTGCCGTTCGCGAGCAGCCAGCTGGTAATCTGCGGCTTGACCACCTGAAACGCCAAGTCCTTCTGATTNGTGACGGGAAAATACGTGCGGTCAGGCAANNTGATAGAAATCCCCACGTCGCCCAAAAGTTTATAGACCGATTCATAAATTCTGCCCTTGGCGAGCAAAATACGCAATTTTTCCATTGTTATCCTCGTGAGCGCAGTATACCGCAAAGCGCGGATTTCCTCAATGACCACGCCCGGCTAGCATTGTTCTGCGCGTTGTGCTATGCTGTCGCCATGCGCAGGAAAGACAGAGAAATCACGGACTTCNCCCGCATCTGCCAGATACTGGANCAGGCGGAATTTCTGACGCTCTCGCTGATAGACGNCGGCGTTCCCTACACCGTGCCCGTCAACTTTGGCTGGCGGGCAGACGACGACCATCACGTGCAGATTTTCATACACGGCGCGACGACCGGCAAGAAAATCGACTGCATAACCGCGTGCGCGGCCGTCTCATTCTGCGCGGTCTCTTTTTCGCGCGTCGGCCNGGGCGAACGAGCCTGCGACTGGACGAACTTTTACGGCAGCGTCTGCGGCAGCGGAACGGCCGCCATCGTCACGGACGCAACCGAAAAAAANGAAGCCCTGCTGNGCATCCTCAAAAAATACGGCTACGACGGCCCAGCCGACATCCCCGCGCCCATGCTCCAGACAACCGCCGTCATCAAGATTGCCGTCCACCACCTGACCGGCAAGGCACACACNGACGAACGGAACGGATANAAACCGCGGTTGACATGCNGAATCGAATTCTGCATGGAGAAATTCGCTTTTTCTACATGCAGAATTAAATTCTCCACATGGAAATTCGCTTTCCCCATGTGCAGAATCAAATTCTGCACATGGAAATTCGCTTTCTGCACGTGCAGATTTGAATTCTCCACATGAAAATTCACGTTTCCCACGTGGAGAATCGAATTCTGCACGTGGAAATTCGCTTTTCCCACATGGAGAATCAAATTCTGCACATGGAAATTCACATTTCCCACGTGCAGAATTGAATTCTCCACATGGAAATTCGCTTTCCCCACGTGCAGAATCAAATTCTCCTCATGGGAATTCGCTTTTTCCTCATGCAGAATCGTTTTTGTTGGAACGGAAAACGCTCACGGTGACCGGTGCGCGGCGTTTGCGTGTTTGGAGCGGACATGCTATACTGACGGAAGATGATGCAGAACGATTTTCGGTTTTGTCCGCAGTGCGGCGGGGAGCGGGTGCGGAATGTCAGGATGCGCGCGTGGGTGTGCGCGGACTGCGGGTTTGAGTTGTACAATAATGTGGCGACGGCGGTGGGCTTGGTTATCTGCGACGCGGACGGGCGGGTGCTGTTTGAGCGGCGTGGAAAAGAGCCGCGCAAAGGGTTTCTGGCGTTTCCCGGCGGGTTTGTCGATCCTGACGAGAGCGCGGAGGAGGCGGCGTTCCGTGAGTGCGAGGAAGAGACGGGCGTGCGTCCGGGCAACCTGCGCTACCTGTGCAGTTTTCCCAACACGTATGCGTATAAGGATATTGTCTACAAGACGTGCGACCTGTTCTTTGCGGCGGAACTGCCTGCGGGCGCGGAGCTGCGGGCGCAGGCGGGCGAGGTGACGGCGTTTGAGTACCGTTTTGTCCGCAACGAGCAGGAACTGGCGGAGCTGCCGCTTGCGTTTGAGAGCGCGCGAAAGACGCTTGCCGTTTGGCTGGACAGAAAATCGCGTAATCGCTAGTAACAGCCGCCGTTTTTCTGTACAATTAGGATATGTTTTCCTGCCGGACTCGTGCGCTCGTGCTGTGCGCCGTATTTTTTTCTTCGTTCTGCGCTGCCCAGTCGTACCGCGCCTATGTGCGCGTGGGAAGCGGCACGGGCATTTTTCGGCATGACGTGACGGCGGACGACGCTTCGTTCTTGGGGAACAACATCGTGTGTAACAACGTGATTACGTTCCCCGATTTCGTGCTGGGCGCGCAGGTCAAGCTGAAAATCCCGGTCAAGACGACGGCGGACGGCGCGGACACGTACAAAGAAGTGGGCGTTTCCGCAAGCTGGGAAAAAGTCTATCTGGGCTGGAACCTGCCGTTCTGCAAGCGGGTGCGGCTGTGGCTCGGTCATGGTATGCCGCTGTATCTGCCCGGCTCGTACCTTTCGCAGCTGGACATTGTTTCTGCGGGGGCGCGGTGGGTCAAGGACGGCATTGCCGTGCAGTACCGGGGCGATTTGGTTTCGTTCGGGGCGGGGCTGACGGCGGGGACGACCGCCTATGCGTTCTCCGACGATTTGCAGGCGGGGAGCGCGGCGCAGGTCAATCTGAACGGCTACGGCATTCCGCTTGAGGCGGGCGTTTCGCTCACCGTAAAAAACAGCTATGACGGCTCATCGTCGTTTTCTGCCCGCGACCTGACGGGCGCGGTGTTCGCGCAGTACAAGCCCGACAACATGTTCGCGCTCACGGCGGGCTACTGCATCAACGGCGCGCCCGTGCCGACCAATACCACGTTCAAGTATGTGGAGCGGTACGGCGGCAAGGACAGCCCGGACGAACTGCGGCACTGCCATGTCCTCACGTGCAACGCGCTGCTCCGCTGGGGAANNGTGACGGTGGACGAGGCNATGGANGGCGCAAAGTCGTTTGACGGCGGCTATTATTCGTTCTANACGACGGTGCGNGTTTCCGTTCCCGTNNCGGACTGGCTTTCCGTGCANCCGGCGGTGTGGTATTTTGCGGTGCGCAACGACGGCNACGGCTCGCTTGACCGCGACAGCCTNACGNTGTTTCCNCGTATCGTGCTGAAAAAAGGACNGCANCAGCTGATGNTNGGCACAAAAATCGANCGTCGGCAGATGACCGGCGACGATTATCATTGGATTTTGCAATTTCCCGCATATTACAGGTACACGCTATGATACGACATCTTATTTTTGANTTGGACAGGACGATTTATCCCACCGACACGCGCATGAGCGCGGATATTTCGTATCGCATCAAAAAATANGCNGCNGATTTCTGGCACGTCGATTTTGAGGAAGGCGCGCGCAAGCGNTCNCAGGCCGTAAAGNAATACGGAACGACGCTCGACTGGCTCGTTGANGCGGGCGGNTTTTCGGACATTGAGGACTATTTTGCGTCCATACACCCCGAAAACGAGTGNGACGGCTTGTACAAGACTCCCGCCCTGCGCCCGCTTTTGGANAGCCTGCCGCAGCGCAAGATAATCCTGACCAATTCGCCGTATGAGCATGCCGACCGCGTTTTGCGCTTTCTGGAAGTGCGCGATTTGTTCGACGCTATCTGCGACATCCGCATGAACAACCTGAAAGGCAAGCCCGCNGCAAGCGCGTTCCGCACGGCGTTGGAACTGTGCGGCGGTACGGTGCNGGACAGTATTTTTCTGGACGATGCCGANGGCTACACGGACGGCTGGGCNGCGCTCGGCGGCATTGCGGTNCTCGTTGACCCNGACGGAAANAAACTGAACACGCCGGACTTGCCCGGCANGACGTATTGCATNAAGGACATCTANGAACTTCCCGCCCTGCTTGAAACGATAGAATTGTCGCTCAAAAANGGCAAAGACGATTGACTAAACCCCGCGCTTTGCGGTAATATNATCCTACTTGGGGGCGTAGCTCATCTGGTAGAGCATTTGGTTCGCAATCAAAGGGTGGTCGGTTCGAGTCCGATCGTCTCCATGGAAAAAGAAAACCGACGGAATTATCCGCCGGTTTTTTTGTGCGCGTTCAGTTTTGCNGCNNGANNATTGNGCCGGGNANGATGTTCTGCGCNTTGAGCGCGGCGCAGTGTGTNCCGNTTTGNAGGGCAGATGATATGTCGCCGCCGCGCAGGTAGTCGTACAGGAANCCTGCGGCAAACGNGTCGCCGCAGGCGGTNGTGTTTACGGTGGCGGGAATGGNNTCTGCGGGGCAGCGGAACGGCGTNCCGTNCTGNGCGGCGAGCGTGTCGTTTTTGCCGCGCGTNACNANNACGATNTTNTTCAGTGCCGCGCTTTTTGNGGCAANGGCTTNGTGCANNGCNGNTTCGGCAAGGGNNCGTCCGCCGTGGAACGTCTGGCAGAACTCTGCTTCGTTTATTTTGATGATGTGCGGNGTGCAGANNTTGAGCGTCTGCAANAATTCNGCGCCGCGAAAGTCGGCAAGGACGATTTTACCGGCAGTGGCGGCGAGCGCGCAGATACGGGCGCAGAGTTGTTCCGACCATTGCGGCGGGCGGCTTCCCGCAAACAGCAGCGCGTCGGTAGAGGCGAGGAGGTCTTTGGCGGACGCGAGCAGTGCCTGTTCNGCGTCCGCATACTGCCCGGCGGCGGATTCNTCCGCAATGACTTCGGTCGTCGTCTGGTGCGCCGGGTCGAGCAGCGTCCAGCATTCGCGCGTCGNGCCGTCNGTGTANACGGGGNNTATCTGCAAGGCAGGGNCTTTTGCGGCAAGGCGCAGGAANTGGTCGGCATTCGTGCGCCCGACGGGGCAAAGCACGTGCGCACAGCCCGGCGCAAGCTGNTTCAGGACGCGCGCCGCGTTCAGTGCCTTTCCGCTGGCATCCTCNCGCCANNTGTGCGTTCGNTTTACGGCATCGGGGCAAAAAGAGTCGAATACAAGNGTGCGCTGAATTGTCGCGCTNAGGCAGACGCAGAGAATGTGCATACCGTCAGTATGCCGGAATTANGCGGACTTGGCAATCGCAAACGCGCTCACNCATGCCGTCGTCAGCCCGACGAACACCGTCAGCCCGATCGTATGCACGGGCGCAAAGNTGATGAGCGCGAGCGCNCCGAACGAAAGTGCCGTCGTCACAAACGAAACGAGNATNGCNAGGCTGTTGAGCGCGCNGTCGCTTTTTTTGCCTTCGATTGCATAGATGACGTAATCCANCCCCAAGCCGAACACAAGCACCNCGCCGGTCACGCTGAAAAATCCGATTGAGATGTGGCTGAGGCACAGCGCGGCGAACGTAACGAGCACGGTGATGACGGGGATTGCCGTAATGCAGGCGACCGTTTTGGGCGGNTAGCANAAACACAGCAGCACAAGCACCACGGCGAACGCCNNCGCGAGCAGTTTGAGCATCATTGCCGTNAGCGCGTTCAGNTCCGNGCCGATGTCNGCCGTCTTGTTCACNAAATANANGCCGGGAACGCTTNCNGCCAGCGCACGGAAANAGGCTTCGTCNTCNGNATGNANGGGCAGGACGCANGAATACCANCGNCCGTCAATCGCGCCAATCCACAGGCTTTTGGTCACCGACTGCAAAATAGTGGGCATGTCCGCCTGATCGGGCAAAACGAACTGCCGCGCACGGCTTTCGTAGTCTGCGGAGAACGCCGTTGCGNCGTCGTCNGAAAAACCGAGNGCNTCGTANTGCGNGGCGGCAAGCGGAANCAGNTGCGCACACGCCGCATAACTGCGTTCCTGCCGTGCTTGNGANGGCACAAAATCGCTCGTGGCAAGGTAACTNTGCANNTTGCCGTCTGCCTGCGCCCGNGCAAGCAGTGCCGTGAATGCTTCTTCGGTTTGCAGCACGTCCTGCGCNNTNNCGCCTTCNANCAGAAAATACCAGCCGACCGAGCCGTAGTCNAGNACNTGCGCGGTNATTTTTTCGCTTTCCANNAGGTGGTCGCTCATNGTGTACATGTCNNGCAANTTGTTGTCGATTTTGACNGACGAGCGGTTGTGCGCCAGCACTGCGANCGCNCCNANTGNCAGNANGAGCGGCAGGNCGCGGAANGCCGNCANAAANGGCGCNNTCAGNCGGAGCGCGCTNGATGTCCGCAGCAGGGGAATCGTCCGCGTTTCGGCGGGCGGCAGCGGCAGGTACGGNAANAGGCAGGTCACGGTCAGGAACGCGCACAGCAGCCCGAANAACANGAACGCCGCNACCTGCTGCAAGAACGGAAACGGCGACANGAACAGCGCGGCAAAACAAATCTCGGTGGAAAGAAANCTGATGCCCACGCCGCGCAGGATTTTCTGCCGGATTTNCGCGCCGTCGCGCACCGCCGCGTCGCCTTTCCANTGCACNAAAAAATGAATCGAATAATCGACGCACGTGCCGATTAANGTCGTCCCGAACACGAACGTGAGGATNTGGATTTGNCGGAAAAAAAGCAGCACGGCGGCAAGNCCGATTCCGCACGAAAGCACNACGGCGGCGGCAGAAACNATTGCGGGCAGGGGCGAGCGGAAAATCGCCAGGAANAGCAGGACGACCAGAACAATGCCGATCGCAGAAATGACCGAAACCTGCCGCTGTGCCTGNGACGAGCTTTCNTAACTATGGAANGGTACGCCGCTGAACGCAAAGCGCACNCCCGTCGTCTGGGTGAGGGAGCGGCACTGCGCGTACAGTTCTTTGACGGCGGAATGCTTNCCCGCAAGCGAAAGGGCGGCGGGACTGAACGANCCGCGNAGCATGACGTACCACANGCCGTCGTGTTCTGCGGCAAGCACGCCGTCTTTGACNGCCATTGCGCCGCCGTTCTGCGCCGNNNNCAGGAAGCGNANCANNGTCGTACCCGTCAGGTCGAACGGGTCGTCNGCAAGCAGGGCNCTGTCCGTCAGGGTGAACGCGCCGTAGATACGCGCCAATGCGTCCTGCGCGAACGATTCCGCGCCGNCGTTTTCCAGCTGNGCGACGGTCTGCGCGTCAAGCAGGTTGAACCNGTTGGCGAACAGAAAATCGGTCAGCCCTTCGGTGGCGNCGGCATCCACGTACAGCGTNGCNTCGTCAAAATACGGCGCNTGTTCGTACAGNTATGCCGCCGCCGCTTTTGCCGCNGAAAAATCTTCCGCATACGCCAGCACCGTTGCCGCCCGGCTCGTGTTGGCAGAAAGCACGGCATCGGCNTGTCCCACGCTTTTGAGCGAATGCGACGGCGGCAGNATGTCAAGCAGGCTCGTGTTGAAGCGCGGCGGNCGCGCAAAAAAGAACGACAGGAGCAGGGCGAGCAGCAGCGCGCCGTGGCAGAACAGCCANGTCNTGGGGGTNAGGCTATTGCGTGGCAAAAAGGGCTTTTTCATCGTCTGTCAGTGTAGCAGGAAACGACTGGTTTGCAAACTCGTAGCGCACAAAATCGCCGCCCGGCTCGTGCATGGTCACGCTCTGCAACGTCGNNGNNCCGCACAGCACGAACTGNTGNGCCACCGCNCGGACGGCAGCNTCTTTCGGCACGAGGGCAATCNTCCAGCCNTCTGCCGACGGGGAGAAAAAGATGTCGAACTGCTGCNCGTTCAGCCGGTCGCCGCCGACAAAGACGGAGCTAATAATAGTAGANAANGACTCGAACGTGGGATTGCTCCCCGCAATCAGGACGGATTTTTTCCCGCTTGCGGTTGNCTGCATGACGGCGGCNGACGTTACGGTCAGCGTGGACGGNAACGGNTTTTTTGTCTGCCAGACAATNCCGTCGTCCCGCGAAATAAGGTANGCGCCGGACGANACGAGGTNGCGGTTCAGTTTTGCGATNTGTTTTGTCTGCGTGAAGTCGCCTTTTTGGATAGCGTGTGCGGAAAGCACTGCGCAGACGGCGGCAAAATCGTCCTGCGTGGCGGCGGTCAGCGGAAAGTCGAACACGTCGGCGGGGGTGGAAAGATACGCGCCCAGGCACAGGGCGAGCGCGGCAAGCAATCGTCTCATCAGTCTTTAAAACCACCGGCGCGGATCAGCGTTTCTACTTTTTCGGTAAAAACGGCGGGGCAGACGAACTGGCTTTCTCCCGTCGCCATGCTGACGCACATCTGGCTGACGCTGCCTTTGGTGGTCAGCTCGCCCGTCGCCGCGTTGTACAGCTCAAAGTTTATGCGGAGCATGTTCTCGTATTCGTCTAGCACCGCCCGTGCGCGGCAGGAGTCGCCAAAGCGCAGCGGCCGGACGTATTTTATGCGCACGTCGGTGACGGGGAACAGGTAGCCGCTTGCCTCCATGTCAGTGTACGTGTAGCCGATTTTTTCGAGCAGCGCACAGCGGGCGCGCTCAAAATAGTTGACATAGTTGCCGTGCCACGCGATGCGCATGGAATCCACCTCAAAAAAGTCAATCTTGAACGTTGTCTCGCAGAACAGCGTATGCGGGTCGAGCGACCCCGCCGGGGAACATGACGCGTCATTCATAATGCCTATTGTATTCCGAAACGGGGATTTTTACTAGTGGGAATTGCGTTTCCCAAGAATCCGCTGCACGAAGGACGGCTTCGCTCCGCATCTTATTCAACCATGCTTGGATAGTGGCTTCAAATCGCATTTGATGTGTCCGCGCGGGTCGGCGGGAACGAATCTCAGTCTGTGACGAGCATCCTGTGCCGCGTCGGTCACCCTCCCGAAAAAACCGTCGGTTTAAATGCCCCAACAGACAGAGGAGGATTTTTATGAAAAAAATCATCAGTGTAGCAGCAGTGGCCGCGGTGGCGGTCAGTGCGACGTTCGCAGACGTGAAAACATCTGCGCAGGTTCGTATGGGCGGGAACGTCGTAAAAAACACCCGTTATGACGACAGCGACAAGAACAGGACAAAAGTCTTGGACTTGGGCAGCGACGACTTTGGTGCGGACAGCCTGAAATTCACGCTGAGCAACGACTATGCGGGAATCACGCTGAACTGGGGGCCCTCATTGCAGACCAAGGAGAGCGGCGCAAACCAGTCCACGATTTTTTTCCTTGACACCGGCAACGGAAAGGGCATTGAGATTAACGCATGGCTGAAGCCTACGGACTGGCTCAAATTCCAGGTGGGTGCGCACAAGGACGGTATCTTTACTGCCGAGCAGGTGAAGAAAGACACCGATGACACCAGCTGGTCGGGCGCGGGAAAATATGCGTTCCTGCACAAGCCGGGCGTTATCACCCAGGCATCAACCGGCTACTTCCTTGACTCGCTTGTTGATGTCGGTAACGGCGGACAGGCATATTTGTACGCAGACTTCTCGTTTGCGGATGTCGGACCGGGAACGCTCACATTCCGCCCGACGTTCGTCTCTACGGGAGTCGATTTCTTGCAGGAGAAAGACAAGGAATCAAACGCCGCCGTCATGAAGACAGCCCCTGGTATTCTGGCCATGTACCAGATTGCGGATGTCGTAAAAGTGAACGTTGACTTCCAGATGCCGACGACCAAGGACATTGCGTTCGGTATTTACGGAAGCCCGCTCGGACTGCTTGACGGCAATCTCCAACTGATGGCAGGCTTTACGTTCTCAACGAACACAAGCGATGCGACGGACGATCTCGGCTACAAGGGCATTACTCGTGATACGTCATATTTTGCCGGTGACCTGCGTGTGCGCTATGTTGCAGGGAACTTCCACATTGCCAACGCGTTCAACTTTACCGGCGCATCTGAGGACAAGGCGGTCGTACAGAAGAACGGATCTAAAAAGACCGGTAACTCAGAAATTTGGGACGCNGTGTTCCTGACCTACAAGCTCAACGACAANTGGACNATNACCGGCAACGTGCAGCTTGATGCCNTTNNGGGCGTGCAGGGCAGCCCNGACAANGACGCGTCAGTCCTCGACCTGTACGTGACCCCCGGTNTNATGTACACCGTCGGAAAAGGCGCGACCATTACCGCCGGNNTNCACCTCAACTTCCTTGACNTTGCCGACGGCATGGACGACAAGAGCGGNTCAACGATTATCTCCGTTCCGTTCGTGTTCCGCGTAAAGATGTAAGGCTTACAAGGGCAAAAAAGCACTCCGAAAGGAGTGCTTTTTTGTGTCCGCAAGCCGCCCCGCGCGCGGGCTGTTGTAGCGCGCGGCATGGGACGGACGTTCTCGCCGCTTTTGCGTGGGGCTGTTGGTCTTGTGTTTCGCTCCTTTTGCGGGCATCGTGCCGTTGGCATCGGTGCCCGCGTTTTTTTTTTCGCAAACACAACGGTTTTCCGTCACTGCACAAAACTGGCGTTTTNGCCACTTTCGTGCAGNGNCNGAAANCNNCNGGGAATCGCTCGTGCTTGGGTTGGGCTAGTCGTCAAGGCTGTGGGGATTTTGAAGGAAATCGAACAGTCCTATGGTCAGAATGCCGTCGTCGTCGCGCTGGGGCTTAATGATGTCTTTTACGATGACGATTTTTTTAAAGCTNTCGTCGGCNTTCCGCAGGGAAAATTTTTCCTGCGCTTCTTTTTCGGGGCTTGCCAGCGTCAGCGCNGACTGAATGTAATATCGGCTGCTTCCCCGGTTNGCGATAAAGTCGATTTCATAGTGGTTGCGGCGGTCTTTTCCGTCTTTGTCTTTCGCGCGCTTTTCCACAACGCCTATGTCCACNTTATAGCCCCGGTAGCGAAGCTCATTGTACACGACCGTCTCCATAATGTGCGTCTCCTCAACCTGCCGAAAATTGAGGCGCGCGTTGCGCANTCCGATGTCCTCAAAATAATACTTGCTCGGCGACCCGATATATTTCCTGCCCTTCACGTCATAGCGGTTCACTTCCGTAATGATNAACGCGTCCTTGAGGCNGTCNATGAATTTGATGAGCGTGTTCACGCTGACGGAGGAGTGCANCACCGAGCCGAATGTCTGNGCGATTTTGGTCGGATTGGTGAGCGAGCCTGCCGACGAGGCGAGGATNTTTATCAANTCTTCGAGGATATGGTTCTTCTCAATGTTGTTGCGCTCGATGATGTCCTTGATGTACGTCTCGGCAAAGAGGTTTTTCAGGTAGGTTGCTTTCTGTTCGTCTGTCTGCATNGAAAGGACGAGCGGAAGCCCGCCATATATGGCATAGTCNGCCCANGCGTGGTACACGTCGCCATCGTAGTGCCGNGAAAACTCGCCGAATGACAGCGGCAGGACATGGATTTCNTCGCCGCGNCCGCGGAATTCGGTGAGTATGTCGCGCGAAAGAAAGCGTGAATTCGAGCCGGTTACGTACACGTCGGCATTCGGTATGTGGAGCAGNCCGTTCAGCACGTCAAATATGTTCATCGGCAGTTCGGGGTGNCGGTATTCCTCTGCCGTGATTGCCAGCTGGANTTCATCGAGCAAGATATAATACTGCTTTTTGGGATTTTTCACGCGTTTCCGAATGAANNCCGAAAGNTTCGNGGCATTCCGNAAATCCTTGTTGCGGTCGTCATCAAGCGCGATTTTGATTATCTGCCTGTCTTTNNCNCCCGAATCTTTGAGGAACTGATAGAAAAGGTTGAACAGCANGTATGATTTTCCGCTCCGCCTNATGCCCGTGACGACTTTTATCAGNCCGTTGTTCATTCTGANTTTAAGGTCGGCGATGTATTTTTCCCTGACAATGGTCATATTTCCTCACTGCACGAAACTGGCGTTTTCGCCANTTTCGTGCAGTATACTCCGAATCGCNNAAAAACGCAACGTACCCGCCGTCAAAGCGGANTGCCTCACAGAATTTCTTGCTCGGCTCACGCCAAGCCGCCCGTCCTGTGGGNNAGACAGGACGGGCTATTTTTTACTCATTGTCTTCTCTACAATAGATAATTAAAAATTGCAAGCGCAAAAAAGGCACAGGGACGTGTCTCCGAGGGGTAATGCCCCGCAGGACGACCATGCGCGGGCGAAGACACAAAAAAAGCACTCCTTGCGGAGTGCCTTTTTTGTCCTTGTGCGGGACTTACATCTTCACGCGGAAGATGACCGGGATTTCGACGCAGATTGCGCTGTTATCCACTTTGCCGTTGGAGGTCTCCCATGACGCGCCGCTGATTGCGACACCTGCCCAGAGCGATGCGTTTGAGGCCGCATAAATCTGGACTGCCGGGGTCACGCGCCATTCCGGGCTGTAAGAGTTGTCGTCACCGTCAACTTTTGACAGCGGCGTGACAAGCCCGACGTTCAGCGTGGCGGTCAGCAGGTCGTTGATCTTGAAGCGGCCGGAGAGGTTGTTCCACATGGCGACCTTAAATTTCTGTGCTGTGAAACCAAACGGATTGGACTTATCAGTATTTTGGAAAGGATTGATATAACCATAAGTCCCCTTATAACCAGCATTTCCGGCATTGATTGCACGACCGCCCTCAAAGTTCGTTCCCGAAACGTTCGTGAAGAACGTGATTGAGAGTGCGTCCGTCGCCTGATAGCGTGCGCGCAGGTCAACGCCCCAGTCGAAGTAGTCTCCCTTATCTTTGTCCGTACCATCAGCATTCTTACCAGGGTTATATTTGCCACCGTACACCTCGGCCGCGCCGCCGATGTTGAGCGTGAGCGCGTCAAGCACTTGCGGCATCACGTACAGACCGAACGTGTGGTAGAGGGGGCCGCCCGCTGCATGTGAGAGTTTGTAGATAAGCTCTGCGTTGAGCACGTCCTTCACCTTGACCTGGGCGCGTGAGACAAACGCCGAGTTCCATGTCACCGTCGTGTCGCCGTCCTTGACCACATCAAAGTGGTTTTTAGCGGCTTCATAAGCGGTATTAGTATGGTCGGCTAAAGAAACATAATCCCCTGAACTGACACCACCCACCAAGATGTTGAGGTTGACGTTATCATTCACGTTGAAGCCGTAGTCGGCGAATCCGGCAATAGCCTTGTGGTTGGCGGGCTTGGCAAGGTCATCGACAAACAATAACTGCTGTGACCCTTTGAAGATTGAGCCGAGCTTGAATTTTTCAAAGTCAACTCCTTCTCCATTCTGCGCATCAACGTCTTTCTTTACGCGGTACGCCCCGTCCGCATAGCCATCCTTCCAGTTGCCCGTCCTGAGGGTCAGCGTGCCAGGACCGACCGGGAAGTTCATCCATGCGCTGTACTCGTTGAGCGTAAAGAGACCAGTACCAGTGGCAGTGGCGAGGTTCACGGCGAACGTCGCACCGGCGCGGTCGCCGTTCAGCACGAATTTGAACGTGTCGCTACCAGCCCCGTTGTAGGCTCTGTTGTTGTCCCAGTTCATCCAGTCCCGGGTCGTCTTCGTCGTGTCGCCGCTCTCTACGCTTGACATAGCGAGTGCATTCAAACGCGAGCGGAAGTTGAGCGTAATCTTTGCGTCCACAGCAAAAGCCGCGCCCGCAACCAACGTTCCTGCAAGTATTGTGGTCAAGATTTTTTTCATAAAAAATCCTCCTCTGTCTGTTGGGGCATTTAAACCGACGGTTTTTTCGAGCGCCCCTCTTTGTCGTTATTTTACCATGTCTTTTTTTATAAGTCAATGTAACTTTTTTGAATTTCCGCAATTTTAGGCGAATTTAGCCGACACGCCTCTCCCGCCAAGGAGAGCCGCCCGGCGTTGCCGTGTTAAGGGGTCTCTCCCGGCGATGTTTAAAGCCCTCTCCTTGGCACCGTTAAGAACCTTAACAAAGCCGCACCGTTAAGGGCAGTAACGGAAGTGCCGCTGTTAAGGAGATTAACGGAAATGACCTATCAGGAAAGCCCTCTATAATAGAAGATATAGAAGACAGACGACAGATTCCGCGCGCCGCGTCTTATCCAACCTTATTTGGATAGCGCCTTCCAACGCACTTGGATGCTTGCTTACAACCTGCCCGGAACGGAGCATCCAAGCACACGCGCACGGCCGTTCCAACGCACGTGGACACCCGCGCACATGGACGTGCCGATGAGACCGTTTGCCCTGCAACCTGTCAGGCAAAAATACCGCGCTGTTTTTGCCCCGACCCTCCCGAAAAAACCGTCGGTTTTAACTCCCTCTAAAAACTAGGAGGATTTTTTTATGAAAAAGATTCTGACCACGGCGCTCGTCGGGGCGCTGGTTACAGGGATTGCCTTTGCGGACATAGGCTTTGACTATACCGGAACGGCAATAGTCAGCGGTCCCGCAAGAGGGCTTGGAAGTAGTAAGGGCGTTAGCCGGAATGACTGCTTGAGCATTGACTTCAGCAATGACAAGGCCGGTGTCGTTTTTGATGTTGATATTAGGGCTTATGATGATATCTTTACGCCTAAATCACCTGAATTTAAGCTAGACCAGTTTTATGGTTGGCTGACGTTCGCCCTGCCAGTGGGCAACTTGCAGGTTACCACGGGCAAATGGGCAGGACGCTGGGCTTCCCGTTTGAAGGGTGATGCAGGTGACCTTGACGACGAGTTCTACGAGGCGTACAAACTCGGTACGATTGTGAAAGACGGTATTGCTAATGACGTTGACAACCTTACAGGTAAAGACAAAATGTCCACGGTTTTGGCATACACGCTCAACGACGTGCTACCCGGGTCGCTCATGGTCAAAGCTGGCATGGTCGGGCTTGGCAGTGATTACAACGGTGACAACAAGAATGCTGATGTCAAAATCAAGTCGGGCTTTGTGGGCGAGCTGTGCTACCGGCAGGAAAACCTTTTCAAATTCAATGTGGCATTCAAGACGCTCAAGCAGGATCAGTATGGCGTGGGCATCTTTGCCAGCCCGCTCATGCTCGACAAGCTGGGTGCGACGGTCGGATTTTCGTTTGGTTTGGACAGTGAAGAGGATGTGCGGGATTACTTCGAGTACGGCGTAGATTTGCGCCTGCGCTACCAGATTACCGACAAGTGGGCGGTTACCACCATGCACAACATTTCCGGTTATTCAGTTTCTATAGAGAATGATGATGACCAGGATGACATGGCGATGTGGAATATGCTCTCCACCTCATACAAGGCAGGGGATAATATCCGCTTTGTTGCCACTGTACAGAACACCGTCCGAAGCTTTAATGCAAAACTCGCTACTGACAGCGTATTCGCTATTACACCGGCATGTGAGATTTCTGCGGGCGACCATGCGACGGTCACCGCCGGATTTGACATTCGTTGGAATGCGAAAGATACAAAAGTAGCACCGTGGTCTCACGCCGGTAATGCTGACATCAGCATCCCTGTGTATGTTTCGTTCTCGCTCTAAAACGGGAAAGTCGTAGAGATAATTCTTTGGAGGAATTGAATGAAAAAGATTATAAGCGCACTCACGTTGGGTGCAATGATTGGCGCGGTGGCATTCGCGGACGTTGAGATAAAACTGAACCTCCGCCAGCGCGCGAACCTGTTTGCGACCGCCAACCAAAAGGGGTCAAAAACCGAGAAAGCATTCGGCTTTCTTGACAAATATTCTGATGCCGGCACGGACAACATGGCAATCTCGTTGTCTGGCGACATTGCGGCATTTGACGTGACGCTCACTACTGATGAGAATAAAGATATGGGAGTTGATGCGGCCGATCCTTATAAGGCTGACAAAGGAATCCGTGCGAAAGTCTTGATGGGTTCACTCTTCCTAGGACCGGTGACGTTGCGAGCAGGATACAATGCTGATGGTATTTTGAACGGCGCGTACCGCGCAAAGTCCGATCTGGACTTCGGCAACTTTGAGGGAATGGACTTTGAGTTCAAAAAACTCGGCTCTGCGTTTGCCGCATCTCCGGCATTCTTTGCGGACAACTTGATTGGTCATGTAAATGGTTCGGGTGAAGAACATTTTTCTTTCACCGCAGACTATGGCTTGAAATTTGATAAGGGCGCGGCGACGCTTAGAGCGGCAATGCTTACCAACGAAATCACTAGAAATAAATCGGCCCCCAGTTCTGCACATGCACAGGGACACCAGTTCTCGTTCATCGCGGACGGACGCATGGACGGCATTGGACAAGCGGAAGCCGTGTTCAAGGTAGGTGAGTATCAGGACAATTCTACAGCCATGGCGTTTGCCCTGTACGCACAGCCGTCAATCAAGAATCTTATCCTAACAGCGGGCGGCGCGGTGGGCGTTGTCGATTATGACGTGTCCGACGTTTCGTTCGACCTGCGCGCACGCTATCAGGCAATCCCCAAAAAGTTGAGCATAACCTCGTTCCACAGCTTCAGTTACTTGGTCGGGGATGGCGCGGATGATGTTATGAAAGTGTCTAACAAAACAACGAAAGGTATCGCTAACAACGACGGTCTAAAGACACTTGGAGCACACAAGGGAACTCCAATTGAACGCAACAAAATCCTTACCAACAATATCATGGTTCGCTACAACGTGAACGACACGCTGACCGTGTACGCCATTGCGGCAGACATGATTGGATTTGGTAAAAACGGGAAAACAACCCCTAAGACTGAAGATGGCAAAGATGACGCGGGCGCACAGGTGCAGCTCCGCTTCTCCGGTTGGGCGCAGTTTTTTGCCACGAAATCGGCATCAATCAATGTCGGTGTGGTCTGCTCAGTTGACGACGTAGGCAACTACAAGGATATTGACGACCATCCTTGCAGCTGGAACTGGTCAGTTCCGATGATTCTCCGCATCAAATTCTAAACGCCCCGCCCGCGCCCTCCGGCGCAGGCAGGTCGAATCCCCCGCGTGTGCGGGGGATTTTTTTATTACTTTTGCGCATTTTGTCAAAAGGTTTCGCAAAATTTGTTGTTTTTTATTATTGCTATCTATAACAGCGGGATCTTGGGGCAGTTGCCCCAAGCGGTGCTGGGGAAGGTGGGTGGTTTGGAGGGAGGCCCCCCCCGCTTCCGAGTAGAGGGGTTCCCTCCCTCCAAGAGTTCCGTCCGCTTCCAAGCGGATAAACCACCTTGCACATTTTGTCTTTCGCNATTATACTATACAATGATGAAAAACNNGATGATTNTTTTCGCCTGTTTTCTGTTNCCGCCGCTTGCGTTNGCGCTGCCCGGCGTGCAGCCGTCTATTCCCGACCTTTCGGGGCAGTACGTGTANTATAAGGACGCGACGTTCGAGCGCGAGTCGTACACGGGCATNCTGTGCTACGACGAAAGCACGTANGCGCTGCGNTATTTTGCGCCGATGACAAAGAAAAAGCAGCGCGCAAAGGACATACAGATTCTGTTCTCGCTCGACCCGACCAAAAACCGCGTCGATTTGACGGGCGAACGGATTATCACGGCGATAACGCCGGAAGANACCGACATCGTTAATTACCTGCACGATATTCTGTACGAGCTGACCGCGCGCCGCCAGAAAGCNGGCACTTTTACCGGGAAAACGGAAAGCCGCCAGGANTATGAGCAGTTCGGCGGGCGCGTGACGTTGCATTTTGACGCGCTCATTCCGCTNTTCAACCTCGTGTCGATTACGTCGGNCAACAACAAGNCCGTGTTCTCGCTCGTTACGGCAGGNCAGCTTGTCTCTTCCGAGGACGACAGTTTCTTTGCGTTCAAGGGNATGCCCGCCGTGCTTACCGACANNCGCCACCANTTCAAGCCGAAAAAATCACCGGCNAGCGAGCAGACCTACCAAAAAGAAGGCACGTCCGTCGTGCAGACCGTCGCGCTTGACGCGCAGTGGAAACAGTCCATGGACAACCTGTGGCTGCTCGGCGACAACGCCATTCTTGTAATGGACGTAATCCCCCGCCCCGCAAATGCCGACGAAACGATGCTCGCGCTCCTCACGCGGAAAATGCTGCTCGGCACGGATCATTCCTACCCCGACCTGAGCCGCCTTTCCGTCTCAACCGAAGCCGGGCAGACAAAAATCAGCAACGTGCTTTACAAGCCGAACACCGAAAGCGTAACGCAGGACTTTAAGGTTCTGACCACGCTCGGCGACGGCTCGGTGGGGTTCTTTACGCTCACCGTGTTCAGCGGCGCGTACACCAAAAACAAGGCTTATTTTCAGAGGATTTTAGATTCGTACCGCATCGAGCAACGCTAGAAACTTGACCGCGACAGCGGCGAGCCAATCCACACGCCCTCACTGCCGAGGTATTCCTTGCGCTCGCCGTCAATCAAGAACTGTACGCTGTTCACCGTGGGAAACTCCGTGGCCGTGTAGACAATCTGCATCAGCTGCCCGATATAGCCTTCCACGCCCACGCGGTTGTATTCAAATTCCTCGCTAAAATTCAGCACCGCAACGCCGTCGCGCACCGTCGCAGAAAGCAGCCTCGTGCCGTCAGGAATGAGCGAGCGGCAGCCTTTTCCCCGCTCCGCCGGATTTGGTCCGGCAAGCAGGAGCGTGATATTGCCCGTGAGCGGCGAATCGTTGCGTGTTACCGTCCGCGCCATTTCCTTGCGCGTTACCGACCCGTCATTGTCAATTGAGACAAAATAGAGTTTTGCCGTGCTCGTCGCAATCGCGGGCTTTTCGTCCGCAGGCGGCGTAACGGGCGCGGGCGGTGTCTGCTCGCGCGGTGCTGACGGCTGTTGCATCGGCTTTTCTGCCGCGTTTGCCGGTGGCTGCACGGGCGGGCGCGGTTCGTCCGACGGCACGGGCGTAACAGGCGGCTCTACCTGCGCAGACGGCACGGTGTTGAGCGTAATGACAACATCTTCCTCGGGCAACGGCTCGGCAACGGGCTTTTTCTCTTCGTAATGTTCGATAAACGTGGGAGTCGTCCCAAACACGCGCTCAAAAAATCGCGTCGATTTAAGGTTCGATTTTATGTCGTCAAGCTTGACCAAAAAGACAATCAGCAGAACGAGAAAACCCACCAGCCAGCATGCCAATGCCAGTCCACTCGTATGTTTCTTCGATTTTTTTCCACCCATACCTATAGTATAAACCGATATGACTTAAAAATCAACAAACGCCGAGGCACAAGAGGATTACCGCGCAAAGTCCGTGCCGTGCAGGCTCACTTCGCCGCTCTGGAGCGTTTTTTCCGTGCCGTCCGCACAGCGCACGACCAGACCGGCATCGTCGGAAATATCGAGCACGGTCGCCTGATACGGTTCGCCGCGCAGACCCGCCGCCGGATTGACCGTCACTGTTTTCCCGATGACGAACGAACGCGCACGGTATTCTGCCATGAGCGCGGCAGTCGCCGCAACGTCGCCCTGTTCCTCCGCGTCATAAAACGAAAGCAGGTGCGTCACCACGCGGGCGACCACTTCGTTGCGGCTCACGCGGGCGGCCTTTTCCTTGTCGGGCGCGAATTCTTGCAACGACCCGGCAACCGCCGCCAATTCGCCGGGAAATCCGCCGTCGCGCACGTTAATGCCGATTCCCACGTTCGCCGCTTCTATCTGCCCGGATTCAAAATTGGCGACCCCTTCGGTCAGAATGCCGCAGATTTTTTTGCCGCCCAAAAAGACATCGTTCACCCATTTTATCTGCGCATGCGTGCCGAACAATTCGTCCGCCACACGGGCAACGGCAACGGCGGCGGCGGCAGTCAGCAGCGCGGGATTGGTCACGCCGTTTTTGGGCGCGTAGACGAGCGTAAAGTACACGCCGCTGTCCGGCGGCGACGCAAACGGACGACCCATGCGCCCGCGCCCCGCCGTCTGCTTGCCCGCCACAATAAGCGCGCGGTGCAACCGCGCCCCGTCCGCCGTCAATTCGCCGTGCGCGTCCCGGAACACGCCGACCGCCGCGCATTGTCGTTTGCTTTCCGCGAGCGTGGAATCGATTTCGTCAAAGCAGAAAANNGCGCCGGGNCGTGCGCCAAGTTCGGTCGTCAGTCTCCGCGCGATATANGCNCCGTCAATTTTNTCGGGAGCGGAAATCAGCCGGTAGCCACGGTTGGAGACGGCGGCAATCTGGCAGCCGTCCGCGCGCAACGCCGTAATCGCTTTCCATACCGACGTGCGCGAAACGCCACACGCCGCGGCAAGCTCTTCGCCGGAAACAAAATCAGCGGACGCAACGAGCGCGGAAAAAACAGCCGACTTGGTGGACATACGGCACTCTGACGCTACTGTGTCAGCTCTTTCATTTCATGAATCAGTTCTTCGCCGTATACCGCGGAGAACGTATCCATGACGCGCGTCGTTGCCTGCGCAAATTCGTGCAGGTTGGGATTGGTAATGGTCATGCCCACGTTATGCAGGCGCGACACGAACGCATCCGTCTGATTTCTCACCAGCTGGCGGTTCAAATCCTGTGCCTTTTTTGCCGCCTCGCGCAGAATCCGCCGGTCGCCCTCGCCGAGCGTGTCCCACAGGCTTTTGCGGATAACAAGCGGCATCGCGTCGTAACTGTGATTGGTAATGGCAAGGCAGTGCTGCTCTTCGTACAGCCGGCTGTTATAGATAATCGGAATGGGATTTTCCTGCGAGTCAAACAGCCCGTCCTTCAGTGCCTTTTTCAGCTCGTTGAACGCATACGGTTCGGGGTTCGCGCCGAGCGCGGTCATCGTTTCCATGACGATTTGGTTCGGCGGCGTGCGGATATGCAGTCCTTTCATGTCCGCCACGCAATTGACCGCCCGATCCGTCGTGGTCACGCAGCGGAAACCGTTGTCAAAATGGGAAAGCACGACGATATTGAACGCTTCCAGCGTCTTGTCCACATCTTGAATGAGCGGACTGTCCATAAACTGCCATGCGGACTCAAAATCGGAGAACAGGAACGGCAGCGCGGAAATGCCCACTTCGGGCGCATACACGGCAAAATTCCCCGCGCTCGAAATCGTCATGTCCAAGGTGTCGTTGACCACGCCGTCTATCAGATCCGCGTCGCTGCCCAACGTGCCGTCGGCATGAATATCAACCGTAATCCTGCCGTTGGAATTCTGCTCCACTTCTTCCTTGAACAAGAACGACGCAACGCCGCGCGGGTCTTCTTTGTTCGTCGAAAAACCAAGCGTTATCGTCACGGGCGTAGTGCCACTTCCCGCATCATCTGTTTTCGGACGCACCGCGACGTTCTGCGTTTTGTTGCAGCCTGCACATACAACGCACAGTGCAAGTACCGCCACCGTCAGTCTCTTAGCCATACAACGATTCCTCCGACGCTACGCATTTTTCCGGCCGAGCAACGTAAAGTCGTCCACGCCGCTGCAAAACGCAATGCCGCTTCCCGGCTCGCGCAGGCATTTCAAGTCGCGGATAGCGTTCAGCACCGCCGCTTTTTTTTCGTGCTCCACCACAATCAGCAGCATTTCCTTTTCGGGGACGATATGCATGCCAAAAAATTTCTCGTCGTCCTCGCGGGCAGTTCCGCGCGCGTTGATGACCGTACCGCCGCCCGCGCCCGCACGACGCGCCGCCGCCATCGCATCATCGGCATAGCCTTTGTTCACGACGACCGAAATCAAATCGCGAGCCTTTTCCATGTGCATATCTCCTTCGTTTTCTTCCTGCGTGATAACGCCCGTCCGCATCATCAAATCCACGTCCACCGAAAACAGCTGACCGAAATTCGCCTTTTCGAGCAGCGTTGCATTGACAATCGCGTCGATGATATTCTGCTTCTGCCGCTCGTCCACGATCATATAAATCACGTCTTTGGTCGTTTCGCCCAGACCGAGCACCGCCGCAAGGTTTGACCGGGCAAGCCCGCGCCCCATAAGCACCGTGCCGCCCCGGCAGCCCGCCTCAACCGCCGCCGCCGTCAGTTTTTCGCCCTTGTCATGCGGAACAATGCTCATCAGCAGATTGAACATACTCATTGCCCGTCTCCTTGTGCCGAACAGCGAACAGTGCGCTGCGCGCGTCGGTTTTTAATGGCAAAAATCATTCCCAAAATCTGGATTGCGATGAGCGGTGTCATGGCGACAAGCGCGATAACGCCGAACGCATCCACCGCAGGATTTCCGCCGCTTGCCGCCGACGCGCCGAGCGTGAACGAAAGGATAAACGTACTCGTCATCGTGCCACTTGCCACGCCGCCGCTGTCAAAGGCGATGCCCGTAAACAACTTGGGGCAAAAAAACGCGAGGACAAGCGAAATGGCATACCCCGGAATCAGCACGTACCACAGGCTGAACCCGGTCAGCACGCGGAGCATCGACAGCCCGATTGAAGTCGCCACGCCCGCAGAAAGCGCAATCAGCATGACGCGCCGTTTAATCGTGCCGCCGCTCACGCTTTCCACCTGATCGGTCAGCACCCACACGGCCGGCTCGGCAATGACGACCACCGCGCCAAAGGCAAAGCCCACCACGACGAGCAACGCCGACCACAGCGGGCTTGCCGCCGCGAGCGCACCGAGCACTTCGCCGAGCCGTTCGCCCGCCGGCATAAAACCGCCGTTCGCGCCCACCAAAAAAATAATCAGCCCGACAAAACTGAACACAAAGCCGCGCACCATGCGGATAACCTGGAACGGCGGCATTTTTATGAGCGTCACCTGAAAAAAGACCGCCATTGCCAACAGCGGCAGCAGCGCGTTCACCACTTCGTGCGTGATTGTGGGAAGCAGCTGCACAAAAACGGACAGCCCGCTCGCCGCCGCATGCGCCGTCGTTTCTGCTTCCGCAACAGCNCCGTCCGCCGCCGTGCCCGTATGCGCAAAAATAATGCCGTACAGGCAGACCGCCGCAATCGGTCCGATAGACGCAATGCCCGTCAAACCAAAGCCGTCGTCATTTTCGGCAGCGTCCTTTGCGCCCGTCTTCACGCGCACGGCGGCAACGCCCAAGCCCAACGCCATGATAAACGGCACGGTCATCGGTCCGGTCGTCGCACCGCCGCTGTCAAACGCGATGCCCTGGAATTCGGCGGGCGTAAAAAACGCGAGCGCGAACACAATCGCATAGGCAATGAGCAACAGTATATTGAGCGGAAGCGAAAACACCATGCGGAAAATGCCGAGCGACACCGCCAAGCCGATTCCCGCCGCAATCATCAGAATCAGATGCCATTTGTTGACGGAGGGAGCAATGCCGCGCACTTGGTCGGCAAGCACCTGCACGTCCGGCTCGGCAACGGTGACGATAAAACCGATCATGAACGCGGCAATCAGCAGCAGCGGAAGATTCCGTTTTGCCGCAAGTGCCGCGCCGCTCTGCTCGCCAATCGGAATGACCCCGATGTCAATGCCGAGCAGAAAAACCGTCAGCCCCAGGATAACCAGCACGCCGCCCACCAAAAACCGCACGATAAGCGACCCGCCCAGCGGAGCAATCGTCACGCCGAGCAACAGGACGACCGCCATAATCGGCAGGACGGAAGAGACGGTTTCTTTGAGTTTCTGCAAGATATTCATGCGATGCTACCCATTCGATATTTCTTCTATAATTTCGTTCCGCGCCAAAAAACGCCTATTTGAAGCACTGCCAGCCNTTCGNCTCNATGCCGTCCACCCACTGCCGGGCAAACCGTTTTGCGCCCGGCAAGTCCATNTCGCGGAAGTTGCCGCATTCNNTTTCGGTGGCGGCGGGAANCGGTCCTTCCCACGCAATCACTTTCTTGAACACCGGCAGCAGATGCCCCGCAATGAACGNCTCGTCCCGGTCNCCCCACACGGTAAGATAAAANCCCGTGCGGCAGCCCATCGGGCTNAAATCGATAACGCCGTCGATTTCGTCGCGGATATGCTCNGCGACGATATGCTCAATCGTATGAATCGCGCCGGTCGGCATGAATTCNGCNTTCGGCTGCGTAACGCGAATGTCAAATTTGGTCACCACGTCGCCTTTTTCGCCGATTTTCTTTGCCGCCAGACGAACGAACGGCGCGACGACTTTGGTATGGTCAAGATTGAATGATTCGACCTTGTATTTTCTTTCTGCCATAGAAACGCTCTTTNCAATCTTATAATTTTTTCAGCAGATTGACAACCAGTTTCGCGCTCATTTCGGCGGCNGCCTGCTCGTTGAACACGGAAGTCGCCTCGCCCTCGTCGTCCGCCATGTCGCTCATGCAGCGCAGGATTAAAAANGGCGTGCCGTTCAGCCAGCACGCATGGGCGATTGCNGCGCCTTCCATTTCCACGCAGGCGGGGGCGCAGGTTTTGACGATANGCGCCTTGACCGCCTTGTCGGCAATAAACTGGTCGCCCGTCGCCACGCGCCCNGCAATCAGCNGATGCCCGCCGAACATGGCTTTGCCGTCCGCNAANGCTTCCTGCGCCGCCGCAAGCATCGCCNTGTCCGCNGGAAACNCCGAACACGCCATNTGCGGAATGACNGTCGGCGCGTAGCCGAATCCCGTCGCGTCCATGTCNTGGTACACNGCGTCCGTAGAGGCGACAAAATCAAGNANNCCAAGCCCGNGCGCCGCCGCGCCCGCAATGCCCGTGTTGATGACNTGCGTCACGCCNTACTGCATGATGAGCCGCTGCGCGCACAACGCCGCATTCACTTTGCCCACCCCGCTCCTGACGACGACCACGCTCACNCCGTCAATCGCGCCNTCAAAAAAGNNCANNCNGCCGGCAGACGATTCCNTGCCCGCCGNCGCATCCTTNAGATACGCGACCTCCGCCTCCATCGCGCCGATAATGCCGATTTTCTTCATCGTTNCCATCATTCGCTCCTTTGAGGAAACCGCGAAANGCAATTTTCCTCTTTTATTNGAAAAACACTTGACTATTTTTCCATAATATTCTAAAGTTTTGTTGCGGCAGTATTAAACATGCTCGTAAAGACCCCGTTTCACCTCCTTTGCGGGGTCTTTTGTTTTTAAAAGCGATTATCATTATACCACAAACGGCTCGTTTATGGTAGCNNAGGAGACCGCATGGCATCGTCGCAAGAATACCGTGATTTTGTGCTTGACCANCTCGCGCAGTCGCCNGACGTGAAAATCCGCGCGATGATGGGCGAATANCTTTTGTACTGGCGCGGAAAACTGGCGGGNGGCATTTACGACGACCGGCTTTTGGTCAAGCCCGTGCCCGCNGCCGNCGCGCTCATGCCGAACGCGCCGCNCGAAATTCCNTACGCAGGCGCAAAAGAAATGCTNTTGGTCGAAAACCTCGACGACCGCGANTTTCTGNNCCGCCTGCTGNACGCAATGTACGACGAACTCCCCGNNCCAAAGCCGAAGAAGCCCAAACCATGATACACCNNACAATCCCGCTGCCCGTGCATTATGNCGGCAAACTGAAAACGAACGGACAGCCNCCGACGCTCACGACCNANCTGCTTCANAACGATACNGTNCCNGCNCGTCCGCTCGTAATCGTGTGTCCCGGCGGCGGNTACGACCACCATTCCGCGCGCGAGGCAGAAGCAGTCGCNNTCCGATTCAATGCGCTNGGATTNCAGGCGGCAGTGCTGACATACAGCCTTGCGCCNATGGANTTTCCCGCCGCCGCCTGCGATTTGGCAGAAGCCGTGTGCTACGCCCGCGCCCATGCGGACGAATGGCANGTTGACGCGCAGAGCATCATCGCATGCGGATTCAGCGCGGGCGGGCATCTGTGCGCCACGCTCGGCTGCTACTGGAACAGCGACCTGTTCGCGCCGTATCTTCCCCACAAAGCCGCGGACATCAAGCCGGATGCGCTCATCCTTTGCTATCCCGTCATCACGGCGGACGAAATCTACTGCCACCCGTCGTCAATCCGCCTCGTACTCGGCCCGACCGCCCGCTTTTCCCGCGACGACGTGAGCATTGAACGCCACGTGACGGACGATTTTCCGCCCACGTTCCTTTGGCACACGCTTGCCGACCAGTCCGTCCCCGCCGAAAATTCCCTGCGCCTTGCCGACGCATTGCGCCGCGCGGGCGTACCGTTCGCCTATCATCTTTTTACGCACGGCAAACACGGCCTCGCCCTCGCCACCCCCGAAACCTCCGCCCCCGACGGCAGCACCGTCGAGCCAGAATGCGCCGTATGGGTCGATTTGTTCAAAACATGGTGGGAACGCAGGGGGAAATAAGTTTTAATTTACGGAAAGCATTATGGCGGCAGGGACGTGCGCTACCCGTCTCACACCGCCGCGAGGAATTCCGCTGCCTGCGACGCAAGCAGTGCGATATTNTCTTCGGTGAGCGTCAGCTTGTCCGTTCGGAATGATTCCGCGTCCGCCGCATAGCCGGTGCCTTCCCCGCAGACCACGCGCATCCGCATGAACGCAAGCAGTTTCTGCAAATCGGCACGAACGAAGCGCGTCGCGCTTTTTCCGCCTACGCCGCTGACGGTCACCGTTTTTCCGGCTACGGCAGTTCCGCTCGAAAAATCGCCGGGAACGAGCGGGCGGGAAAGCCAGTCAAGCAGATTTTTGAGCGTGCCCGGAATCGTCCCGTTGTATTCCGGCGAAAAAATCCAGATNCCGTCCGCCGCCTGCACTTCCTTNCGCACCCGCGCGACCGNCGGCGGCACCGGGNATTCCGCNTCCTGACTGAACAGCGGCACGTCCGCCCACTCAAGGAACGAAACGTCCGCCTGNNCGCGCACCAGTTCCGCCGCTTTCTGCGCCANCTGCCGGTTAAACGACCGNNCGCGCAACGANCCNACAATGAAAAGAATGTTCTTCGCCANAGCAACCTCCGAAATTCTCTTCACACACTATACTAAAAATCTGCGCCGGAGTGAATATGCCCCGCTACTCGTTCATCCGCTGCCATTCCTCCGCCGAATAGACTGCAATCCATTCGCAAAGTACCAGCTTCCACACGGAAAGCATGTCTCTGTATAGAAATATTCTCATTTTTAGCCAGATACGTTTTCATATATACGAGGAGATACCGGCCAAGCGTCATTATCAATGTTGACTGCCCTAATAATGAACTGCTGGATGCGGAATCACTTTCTTTCCGCCACAATTCGGGCATTTAGTTTCCGAACATTTTGTTTTAGAAAACAGTCCGAACCATTCATGGCCAGGATTTGGACCAAAAAATATGTTCTTGCATTTTGTACACATTAAAGCAATTCGTTCCCCAGGTTTTGGGGGATAAAGACTATTCATCATAAAAATATCCTATTTGAACAATGAGATTATATGAAAAATCGGATAAAAGTAAATTTCATACCAACGAAGTCCGGCTATGCTTTTCAGCAACAGCGGTTTTGCAATCCAATACACGCTTATTGAATATACGCAAACAGCCGCTCCATAAATCGCCAACCGTCGCCAAAAGGTCTGAATAAAATACCTAATGGTTTTATTCAATGAAGGAACTCGTCTCAAAGATGGCAGCAGATGAGCGGCAATGTTGATTCCCGCATACGCAAGGGAAATGACGGGAAACTCTGCAAGAACATAATTTTCAATGCCTTTGCTGACGCTTCTTTCAGCAACGATATTCCTGCCAACGTCGAATGTTATCTTTCCATATTCACGTATGTATTGAACAAGCCTTGCGGCGAAAAACACCGCAGAACTTATAAAGAAAGCCGCCGCCATATACTTTGAGACAACAGCCCCAAACGGATTAAGAAGGACGATCAATATGCCTACAATATTCAGCGACAATGTTATCAAAGAATTTATGACCGTGCTCCGATACATTTTATGGAGTTTTTCATTTATAATGCCGCAAGCTTTATTTATCCCGACCTCAACAGCGACCGGCACGGACACATCAAGTATGGCTTTGGATATTCCTTTCAGTTTCTCGCCTACTCGCCTCCAATAAGTTCTANTAGATTCCTTCATTATTTAAATCCCTTGCTTTACGGCATATCCCCCGCACGAGGTTTGAATGCTTTTATAAACCGAATGCGATTTGCATCGCACCATTCATGATATGCCTCAAGCGCATCCTCTTCCAAAGGATTGTTGCACGGTCCGAGAGCCTGTCTTANGGTGAAACTGGGAAGNAGCTCAATGCAAATCCTGTACTTATTATTAAATTTTGCATAGATGATGACAGANATCTTTTTCTGAATGCGACTGATGTAGCACCAGCCCACGCAGTTCTTCATAGCCTCTCCGATTTCTNTCAGCGTNCGCTGGTCTCTTGCGACATAAAAGCAGAAACGTTCCTCGTCAGGAACCCGCACGACCTCCTCCTGTTCCGTTTTCGGATTATACACCCGTTTGAATGATTCGCCCGTCTTGTACTCCAGCTTGAGGAATTTCTCGTCAATGTCGAATTCAGCATTTTCATCCTCAGCGNCAACATCCGTTGCCATGCGGGCATCCCCGTCGTCCTCAAAGAGCTGCGGGTTGTTTCTTCTGAATTCCTCCTCCTGCCTGCGCCGTTCGTTTCGGGCGGCTTCTTCNTCCTGCTGGGCGATGGCGTTTGCCCGGTGCACCAGGAAATCGTGCGTGTACTGNNTGAANCCCTCNTTCANGATCTCCTTTTTTTCGCCGTCAGTGAGAACNTCGCGGACATGATAGTAGGTGTTGATTCCGTCGGTGATGATATGCCTTGGAGNGGCAAAGAAATGTCTCAGCGTGCGCTCAAAGGAATTCCAGACGGTCTTCTGCCCCGCAATCCGGAGCATGTCCCGGACAAATTCCCGCAGTGGCTCCCGCAGCGGATAAGAAATCTGCCCGCCCGTAAATGAAATCATGTAGAATTGCAGGAACGAATAGAAGTGCGCGCCCGCCGACTTTTGCAGGATGTTGACNTCGGTAAAGCCGAGGTCCTGTGCCGCGGCATAGCAGACNACNGCCTGCGGGAATTCCTGATAGAGTTTCCTNAGCCGCCTGGTCGGCTTTATGCCGAGGCTCTCGAACATCTCGTTCTCGGCGGTNGGCGTGTCCCCGGAGGAAAGGCTCGCGAAATCCCTGTCATACGGATTCAGTCCCCAGTGCTGCGCGATCTTGTAGAAGTTGACATTGAACGGGGCGAGCATATATCCGATGATGACGCTGAATCCATCCAGGGCGGAGGAGACGGTCGGGCGGATTCCGAACCGCTCCTTGTACTGCGCCCCCATTTCGGCAAGGAACGTGTCCGTTATCTCTTTCGGCAGCCGGTTTCCTATGCCGCGGCTGTCAAAGACCGCGACTCCGTTCCTGTACAGGACTTTGCGTTTNAAGTCCAGAAAATACGATGTCTCCATGAGCCGCCTGTTCTCATTCGAGGCAAGCTGGAATTTTACCTTTATGGAATAGGCGTTGTCCCGCNTCTGGATGTCATACCCGTAGTCAACGAGCNTGTTTTCCGTGACGAACGGCCGGGCATAGACTTTGCCGCACTGCGACATCAGCCTCTTCCGCCCGGCAAGGCGGATATATTCCCAGCGGTGGCACCGGCGGCAGAACACCGCGCGCTTTTTCGGCTCGATTACCGTCGGGAAGAGGGAGAGCGGCTCCTGCCGCAGCGGCTCGAATTTGTTCTTGTCCGCATTGTATCCCCAGTAGCGCGCGATCATTCGGCATCCCCGCTGATTCTCTCACGCCCCTGGGAACGCTCCGCCTCACGGATTGTCTGCTCCATAAAGCGGACGACCTGCGAGAACGCCTCGTCCGCGCTGACTCCGGCGGGAAGCCTTCCCGTGAGCAGCGTCTCGGGGACATCGATGCCGTTCAGGTCCCCTCCGAATCCCGCGCAGACAAACCCGCCGGAGAGGGCATCCGCAAACGCCTCTGGATTCCGCTTCATGTCGGCGAGCTGCCGTTTCATCAAGGCAAGCGCATCCCGCTCATTCATACCGACCTCCGCAACAACCGACTATTGCTTTGTTTATTGCAGACAATGTGCTTTTGTTGGTGACGGCGGACATTTTTCCCCATAATTAGTAAACAGCCGCCCATTCATTGGTCGGCATTCGCCGCCGCAGTATACGCAACACATTTCCCCGGAAAGCGCAATATGCTTTCCCGTCTTACTCGCAGTGCATTTTTCACCGCGCGGCGAAAATAGTTTTTGNTTCATNCTGCGNAGGCTTTCCCCGCAGAAACGACAGTGCATCGGTCTTACTACATTTCGTCAATATACTTGTCAAGTTCCTCAAGAGAGAAACTACTGTATGCCGCAACCGCAGCGACAATACCCGCTGCGCTCGCAAGATCATCGCCATAGCCAACAACCGGTACCATATCAGGAATCAAGTCAAACGGCAGNACAATATATCCGATTGCCCCAATAA
The DNA here is from genome assembly GCA_014804085.1 of Treponema sp. GTDB lineage: Bacteria > Spirochaetota > Spirochaetia > Treponematales > Treponemataceae > Treponema_D. The sequence goes on from JAAVAM010000018.1 coordinate 72,414, forward strand.
TCAATGCCTTGTAATGCCCCGGCGTTGCTGGATTGTCAAGCGCAGAAATCAATTTGCCAAGCGTCGTAACAATTGCCCCGACAGATCCGGCAACCACTTTCGGCTTATTGCGCGTCGCTTTTCTAAGCTTTACCAGCAGTTTCATCGCCACATTNTTATCAAAATGCTTTTGATACTTGTCGATAAGCTCCTGTTCGCTTACTCCCTGCACTTCATCTGAATTATTTTTTGACACGACTTCACTCCTTAACATAGATACTCTTTCTATTACAGACTATCCAATAAACTGGCAGTTGCCTCTCGTTCTGCTTTTTTCCTTTCTTCTTCAATCTGTTTTTGTCGTTCAATTTCTGCCAAANGTTCTTCTTCCTTTTGCTTTCTTTTCATTTCCCTTTCTTCTTCCTCTCTCTCCTTGCGTTCTTGTTCCAGTCTCTTACNCTCTTCTTCCGCTTCTCGGCGGGCAATCTCTGCTTCTGAAAGGGAATACGGATGGCGGACGAAATTACAAAAATGTTCATATACATCACTTTTACCTTTTGTATTGAACAATGCTTTTAGATTGATATACTCATATCCTTTGTTGACACCAAAATTTGATTCTGAAGTAAAGGAAAAACAACTGTTCGGATTATCAATCATCACTTCTGTGTGAAAACCTCTGCCATTTGACTTAAACTCCAAATTCAAGAAACCAGCCATTGGATACATAAACTCTGTATTGTACTGCGAGATATAACGCTCTTTTTTTTGAAGATTAAAAAAGCCATTGACCATCTGAGGACAAAAAGAAAAGACAAGATATGTTCCCATATCGTTTTTGTCTGGATAATACCGAATAAGACTTCGTGAAATTTTTCCATGAGTTTCATCTGTTATTTCATCATACTCATCTAGATTACAGTGCAGTATATCTAGTATTGCATTGTTATCTTCATAGCGATCTAAAGGAACGCTGTCGGTAGGCTTGCTTTTCTTTAGGTCAACATTGTACCTGTCAATACATAGATATGGTGCTTCACTAATATACATTTCCACATCGGATTTCTTTGGATCAACTATCAAATTTTCCCTCTGGAAGATTTCATCCCATTTTGCCAGTAGTTTTTCAAACTCCTCCGAACTTTCACTTCCTGTCTTTTCTTTTTTATTAAATACAAACGATACACAGGACTCAGATGCCTTCTGCACATTTGAAATACTATTTACCGCAGCATCTGCCAAAGAAGCACCCGCCGCTACCAACAAGTCACCAAAAAATCCCATATTTCATTCTCCTCAAAAAATTGCATTCNCCCGCACAGGCGGANATATTAACGTGCAGTTCATATTGTAAACTGCACGTTAAAGNNAGACGCATACATGGCGTGTCTGTTTTCTTACGCCTTGACCACAGCAATCACTTTTTTTACATCACTGCTCATCAGTGCCTTTTGCCTGGCTTCTTGCTCCGAATTCGCAGAAACCTGTGTTGTCGTTACGTTTCCATTTTTCTTTTCATACTTTACTCTGTATGCNGCCATAGTTTCCCCCTTGGCTTAATAAAATATCCCGTGCAATAAATCGTAGTANCTCATACNATTCGATACAACTTTATGCACTTATNCCGCATAATACTACGATTTATTGTACCTGTCAATCGATTTGGTACAGGTTTCCTGTATCATAAAGCCATGAACTTTGGCGATCGTCTGAAAGAGGAGATGGAATACAAGGGCATNCACCACAAGGANCTTGCNTCAAAGGCGAGCATAAATCCCCGCACNCTCTTGACGTANGTNGGNGGCCGCCCNTCCATGCCTCCCGCCGATGTTGCCGTCCGGCTTGCGCAGGTNCTNGGCGTNAGCGTGGAATACCTTGCGGCAGGAAGCAAAACGGAAAACGCGCTTTCATTCCGGCAAAGNACGCTCGTAGAGAACTTTGAAAAGCTTTCCGAAAAAGAAAAAAAGGCCGTGGAATCCCTNATCCAAAAACTNACGAACTGAACGCCATTCCCCTTGNAAGGAACTCCCCGCANCGCCCCCAAAAACAAAACGCCCCGCATGGAAGGACGGAGATGGCAGGTCCATGCGGGGCGATACGCAAGCNGTTNNGCTTGCTTTCTTCTTCGAGTTTNATGNGGCGTTTATCACGCCTTTTTCTTCATNTTAAGTNATNTGTTTAGCGCAGTCATGGCACNAATGCCGGGACTGGGCTTTATCTATTNCCTGTTACAGTGGCGGGCAGCGCTGTGGCAGGTGGTCAAATATANGCAGCATACGCTGCTGAATNTCAATTTCNTNATCTANANTCCAATATGAATGCTGCCCGTGCATNAGAAGTGCCGCCTCAAACAGTCTGACATCTATTGGTTCTCAATCCGCTTTTAGAGCGAATCTTCTCTAAAATACCTATCGTTCTTAGTACCCGCTTTTACGCGGTTTCTTTCATTATAATGCCCTGCTCATACTTCCTGTTCGACAACGATTTCCACCGCATCGTCAGTCGCGTCAAAAACGCCGTATGGCAGTTTCGCAAACCCGGTCTTGTTCGCTTCCTCTCTCAAGCGACGATCCGGACGGAAGATAATCTTTACTCTCCTGATATCCTCAATTGACGTCTCTTTCGGCGTATCCCGTTCTTCGCTCGAAACCGAAAGTCTGAACGAACCGAAGCCGTCAATCTCAACAATACCTCCTTTCTTCAAATGACCGATAATCTCCGGTATCAGCGCTTCTATTACGCCCGTAATGTCGGATTTGTTGATCGACGAACTGCGGGACATATTTTCCGCAAGCTCATCCAAGCCAACCTTATACGAATAGAACGGCGCGAGCCGGTATTTTATCACCGAGGGTTTCCTCGGGTCTATACATTTAATTGCCTTAACTTTCATGGCAATCTCCTGCGTCCAAAAACAGGAACTGCTTCCTGCCCTACTTATCTCCGTCCAAAGCTCCTCCTTGCTTTTGGGCCTTTTGAATAATGCCGGGCAGTTTTCTCAAGAAAAACAGACACCGATCATATCTACAAGATACTACCGTTTTCCCAAAACGGCAAATTTTTTTTTGCGCATAAACCGAAAAAATCGGCAGTTTTTCCCCGCGCAGTGGATACGTTTCCACTGCTCAGTACATACGTATCCACTGCCAAGTGCATACGTTTCTACTACCCTAGTGGATACGTTTCCAGTAACGAGTACAAACGTTTCCACTGGTCAGTGGAAACGTTTGTACTTGCGCGGCAGNCNNATTNTAGNAAAAAGTGANGCAGTAAATCCCGGCGCGGTNGCNCAANCCCTNNNTCAATTCAANAACTTTTTCAGCACGGAGATAAGCGNGGTAATNTCAAGCGGCTTGGCGATGTGGTCGCTCATGCCGTTTTTGAGCGCGGCTTCCTTGTCTTCGTCCATGGCGTTGGCGGTCATGGCGATAATCGGCANNGTCTTTACGTCGTCGCGCGGCAGGTTGCGGATAGTGCGCGTGGCTTCGTAGCCGTTCATGGTCGGCATTTGCACGTCCATCAGGATTGCGTCGTAGTAGCGTTCCGGCGAATGCTCGACCATCGCCACGGCNTCCGTTCCGTCNGGCGCNGTNTCCACGACAAATCCGGCTTCTTCCAAAATAATTTCCGCAATCTCGCGGTTCATGTCAACATCGTCCACGAGCAACACGCGCTTTCCGCTGAAATTCTCAAGCGTCCAGGGCGCGGCATCGCTTTCTTCCTTCGCGGAAGGATTGTTCGCGGCGAGCAAGGCGGACTTGAGGTCGGACATGAAAAGCGGCTTGGCGCAGAACGCCGTCACGCCCACCGCGCGCGCCTC
>JAAVAM010000019.1:0-28174 GCA_014804085.1 Treponema sp.
GGGAAGTTGGTTGCGGAAAGACTTGGCATTCCATTCTATTACAAAGAGATGACGGCGCTTGCTGCACAGGAAAGCGGACTGGATCAGGAATTCATTTCTGACATTAATGCCAATTCTCCTACAATGCTTCATAGTCTCTATCTCAGCACGGATGTAATACAGCAGGCTATTATTGCGCAGGATAAGGTAATACGCAAAATTGCAGCAAACGGAAGCTGTGTTATCGTAGGAAGGGCGGCTGATTATGTCCTGCGTAGTTCGCAGGATGTTGTCCGCATCTTTATTTACGCTTCGGAGGACTACAGAATGAAGCGCGTAATGGAGGTGTATGGAGATACGACAGAAGAAGCGAAACGAAACATTCGTCGGNCCGATGAGGCGAGGGGAGCATATTATAAAAACATTTCCGGAAAATCCTGGGGAGATCGNCATAACTATGATTTTCTGATAGACAGCTCCATAGGGATTGAACGTTGCGTGAAAGCGATATACGATTATATTCTAATCCGTGAAGCGAAAAAATAAATAGTTACGATAAAATGAAATACAACGAGCGCGGAGCAAGCTTACGGCATCGCGCTTCACGTTACAAAGCAAGTCCTTCCGCGCTTCGCAGTCTTGCGAATTTATTTGCGGAAAAACGTAAACGTATTTCCGCAAATACGCATGCGTTTTTCCCGAAATATGCAGACGTATTTCCGCAAATATTTTTACGTATTTGCGGAAATAAATTCTGTCCGATGCAAATCGCTNACGGCTTCATCAGCCNTGCGCCGGTNTGCCATGCCTGCCCGACTTTCTCGCCGATTGCGTAGTAGCCGTTGCTGACAGTCGTCACAACATCTGCGCGCAGACTTTTTCGATTTCGCCGCTGAGCCGGGCGACGAGCGTGTCCGCGAGCGATGCGCCGTAGCGTTTTTTGAACGACGCGCCGATGTTCGCGGGGCAGGAATTTTTTGAGAAGAGAATCTCCGGCTCGACTTTCAGGAACGACGCGATTTCGTCGATGACCTGCGGCGGCGGGAACGAAACGCCGCCTTCAATGCTGTTGATATAATTGTAGCCTTTGTTCAGCAGCACCGACAAATCTTTCTGCGAAAATCCCGCCTGCTTCCGGTAGAATTTCAGGTTCTCGATGAATGTTTTTTGTAATGCCATACTTCCATATAAGACCATTTTCAAAATTCAAAAACATTGTTTTATAGACTTCCCGCGAAAATCATCCATATCAGTTCTATAAAACAATGTTTCTAATCCGCTAAAACAATGTAGATTGCGCTCATACTGATTAGTTTTTCACTAAAACAATGTAAAANGGGAGAATATGGTATGATAAAACAAATCGGAGCGGACAAGACCGTCCGCGATTCACAGTTTGAGCTGCTGCGGATTCTGGCAATGCTGATGATTGTCGCAAGTCATGCGGCGCAGCATTCGTTGGCGGGCGACTTTTCGCTCCTCGTGCAGCCGATGGGCGTGAACACGGCGGCGACTTATCTCATGGGCTCGTACGGGCAGCTCGGCGTGTGCCTGTTCGTCATCATTTCGAGCTGGTTCCTGTGCGGAAAAAGCGGCATCCGTGCGGAAAAAATCGTGCGCCTGTATGCGCAGACCATGCTGTACAGCCTCGCGATTTTTGCGTTCGTGAAAATCGGCGGATTCGAGCCGGTCGGCATAAAGGAACTGGCAAAGGCAGCGCTCACTCCGGTTTGGGGCGGCTACTGGTTCATTAGGACGTATCTTTTGTTCTATATAACTGTGCCGTTCTTGCAGCAGTACGTGCAGGGCGCGGACGAACGGACGCACGGAAGGCTCGCGCTCGTTCTGGTCGCGGCGATTCCGACGCTGCATTTCTTTTTTCCCACGGGTGGCGAGTTCGGACTTGTCGGCGATTTTGTCTGCATGTTCGTTGCCGTCTCGTACCTGAAGCGGCGGGAAGGAAACTTCCTTGAGCGGCACTGCCTTGCGGTGTTCGTCGGGCTGCTTGTGCTGATGCAGGCCGCGCTGTTCGCCGTGCATTTCCTGTGCGGAACGTTCGGAATCGGCACGGAGCTGGAAAAGCGGATTCTGCTGCATATATACGCGAGCCGCCACATTTTCGTGATGACGCTCGCGATGAGCCTGTTCTACGTCTTCAAGCGATACGTGCGGGTCGGACGTTCGCGCCTTGTCAACGCGATTGCGGGGACGACGTTCGGCGTGTACATTCTCCACGAAAACCCGCTGTTCCACGCTTACGGCGAAAACGGCCTGAGCGAAACCTCGCTCCTGTTCGAGCGGTGGCTTCACGTGGGAGCGCATGCTGAGGGCGATGCGTTCTATCCGCTGTACTTTGCCGCGTGCGTAATCGGCGTGTTCGCGGTCTGCTCCGCGGTGGAATTCTTGCGCCAAGCTTTGTGCCGCGCTGCAAAAAGTCTTCTTCGGCGGTAACCGCGCCCGCTTTTCCCAAAGCGCTGCGTAATTTAGTTGAATTGCATTGACCAGACGGTAATGCGTTCTTTCAGCGAGGGTGTTTTTGTGAGCGTGGTGTTGGTCGCGTCGCGCAGGTAGGGGATAACGACGTGTTCTTTGAAACTGTACCAGCGCAACGGAAACGACGGCGGCGGTTTGATTGCGTCCTGATCGGGCAGATTTCCGAGCAGGTTGCGGTAATACGAGGGGAACACGCGCTCGTTCACGCTGCGCACGGCAGAAAACCCGCCTGCAATCCCGAACGTGCTCACGTTCAGCGGCGTTCGTTCGGTCCGTTCCATGATGGCGCGCAGCGTCTCTTCCTGCATGAGCCAGAGGACGAACGCCTGCGCCGCCTGCGTGTTGTCCGAATGCCGGAAAATCCCCATCATCACGATGTCGTCTTTGACGGGCACGAACGAATCTTTTGCGATCCAGCGGAAGTCGATGTCGTCAAGCTGATCGTCGGGAATGGAGAACAGGGCATCGCTCGACGTGTAGGCGAACAGGCAGCGTCCGCTTTCCACCTGACGGTAGCCGGGCGTGTACAGGTATTTGAACGCGAAATCCTGCTCTGCGGCGGTTGACGTGTTCTTTTCGGTCGTCCATGCCTTGAGGAAGTCGATTGTCCGGCTGAGCAGCGCGTCGTCCCACTGGTACGCGCCTTTCTTTTCACGGAACGAAAGCCCGTCCATTTTTGCCAGCACGTACAGGAAATCGGGATTCCAGCTGGGCGCAAAGCCCATGTTCGTGTAGATGCCCCGGCTGTTCTGCGTGTTGAACGCGGCGGCGACATCGCGGATGGCTTCTGGCGTGAGCATATACGCGTCGGGAATGCGCTCCGCGTGCTTGGCAGAGAACATGACGAGCGGCACGTTGAAACTGACCGGCAGCAGATACTGGTGCGCGCCCGCCGCGCCGTAGGCGAGCAGGTGAGGATATATCGTGTCCGGGTTCAGGCGATTTCCGTCGAACAGGTTTTCCAGCGGCAAAAAATGCCGTCTGAGCCGCGAATCCTTGAGCCAGCTGCCAATGATGATGTCGGGCGCGTCTTCGTCCTTTGCGGGCGGCAGCGCATGTACCAGCGGCGACTTGTAGACGACGACCGCCCGCTCCGTCTGCTGCTGCGCGTTGAACAGTTCCACGTATTGCGCAAGCTCCGCGCGGTCAGTCCAGATGACGACGGGCTTGGCGCGGTCTGCCGCACAGCCGAAAAAGAATGCGGCGCAGAACGCGAGCGCGATTGCCCGCGCGGCGCGCCGTTCAGCGCGCAAGGCTTTCCGCGCTCGCATAGATTGCCGCGTACACGCGCTCAATGTCGTTTTCGTCCACGCTGGAGAACGCCACGCGCAGCGTCCGTTCGTCAATCGAAATCGTGCCGATGCCGTTTTCCCGCAGCAGGAACGTGCGCAGCGTCTCCGCATGCACCGAGCCGGTGTCGAAGCTCATAAAATAGCCGCTGTTGAACGGCAACGCGGTCAGCACGTTTGACGAATGGCTGTCCAGGAACGCGCGAACCAGGCGGTAGCGGCGTTCCAGCACGTCGCGCAGGGCTTTTTTCTGCGCCTCAATCTGCGGGTCTTTGAACGCGCGCAGCAACATCGCCTGTGGCACGGAAGACGAGCACGAAACCGACGAGCGGATCAGCCCCATCATCTTCTTGACGAGCGCGTCGTACTGCGCCTCGGTCAGCCCCTTGCCGCCGAACGTGAGGAATCCGCAGCGGAATCCCCACACAAAATCCTCTTTTGTCGGTCCGTCAATCTTGACCGCGAGGACGTTCTCATGCATGTCGCACAGCTGCGCGAACAGCGACTGCGGATAAATGTCTTTCTCATAATCCAGCCCGAAATACGCGTCGTCGCACCACACGAGCAGCTTGGTGCCACGCTCTGCCTGCGCCCTGATGACGGCGAGAATCTGCTCCGCCTCCGCGTTGGTCGGACTGTAGCCGCTCGGATTCTGCGGGAAATTCAGCAGCACGCGCACCGAACCGCGCTCCGCTTCCTGCGCGACCGCCCGCTCGAACGCAGGGATATTGAAGCCGCCGTCCTTGAACAGCGAAAACCGGTGCAGTTCCGCGCCGCGGCGGCTCTCCACGATGAGCGCGTAATTGTCCCAGCTGGGATTCGCCACGAGCAGCGGCTTCGTTTCGTCCACGAACAGGTCTGCAAGATAGGAGATGCCCGCCGTCAGACCGGGAACGACCACGGGAAGCGAGAACGATTTGCCCGCGAGCGACGGATTTTTGTCGAACAGCGTCGCTTTCCACGCCTCGCGCAGTTCGGGAACGCCCGCCGTGGGCGCATACGCCACCATTTCTGCGCTCGACAGCTCCGGCGCGAGCCGCTGCACCGCGTCCAGCATGGCGGGCTTCTTGTCCACCACCGTCATGCCCACCGTCGCGTTCGCCACCGTGCCGAGTTTCTTTGCCTCCGCGCCCTGCGCGATAATGCCCCGCGGAAAAAAAATGCGCTTCCCCAGATCGGAAAGCAGCGCGCCCGCCACCGAACCGGCAAGCGCGTCATTCAATTCTTGTGCCAAAGGATGTATCATACGGCAATTATAGCGCAAATGACCGGCATTGCCAAGAACGGGCAACGGTGNTCCGCCGTTTGCAGAAAAGAAGCTTGGGGCGTTGCGGGGCAGGCACGGCTGTTTTTTGCAGAAACAGCGTTCCCCGCAGAGGGGGTAGCGAAAGCCCCGTAGGGGCTGAAGCGAGGGGGAGACTTCCCCCGCTCGATGTTAGGGGGGGGGTGGACATATCTTGCGTTTCGTGGTATAGTNGCGGCATGAGTCAGTTTTCTGTTACGGGGATGAGTTGTGCGGCGTGCGTGGCGCGGGTGGAGAAAGCGGTGGGNGCGGTGCCGGGCGTTTCGGGGTGTTCGGTGTCGCTGCTGACGCATTCGATGACGGTGGACGGCGACGCGGCTGCGGAGGCGGTCGTGAAGGCGGTGGAGGATGCGGGNTACGGCGCGGAGCNGCTCGGCGGTGCGCGGCAGNANGGGNCGCGCGGCACGTCGGCGGCGGAACAGGAGTCGTTGCTCCGCGACCGCGACACGCCGGTGCTCAAACGGCGGCTNGNNTGTTCGGTCGGCTTTCTGGTCGTGCTGATGTACCTTTCNATGGGACACATGATGTTCGGCTTGCCGTTGCCGTCGTTTTTGGACGGNAATCATATCGCNCAGGGGCTGGCGCAGCTGCTGCTGGCGGCGGCGGTCATGGTCATCAACCAGCGTTTTTTTGTGAGCGGCACGAAGGCGTTGCTGCACCGCGCGCCCAATATGGATACGCTCGTCGCGCTCGGTTCGGGCGTTTCGTTCGCGTACAGCGTGTTCGTGCTGTTCGAGATGACGGCGGCGGTGCTTGCGGGCGACAATGCGGGCGAGATGCGCGCGCTTGACAATTTTTATTTTGAGGGCGCGGCGATGATTGTCACGCTCATNACGGTGGGCAAGTTGCTGGAATCGGTCTCCAAGGGCAGGACGACGGACGCGCTCAAAGGGCTGCTCGCGCTCGCGCCAAAGACGGCGGTGCTTGAGATCGACGGAAAAGAGCAGGTTGTTTCTATTNAAATGGTGAAAATCGGGGACGTTTTTGTGGTGCGCCCCGGCGAGCATATTCCCGTGGACGGCGTGGTGATTGACGGCTCGTCCGCGGTGAACGAAAGCGTGCTGACGGGCGAGAGCGTCCCGGTGGACAAGGCGGCGGGCGATCCGGTGAGCGCGGCGACGGTGAATCAGTCGGGCTTCATCAAGTGCCGGGCGACGCGCGTGGGCGAGGACACGACGCTTTCGCAGATCATTCAGATGGTGAGCGACGCGGCGGCGACCAAAGCCCCGATCGCCAAGATTGCCGACAAGGTGTCGGGCGTGTTCGTTCCGGCGGTCATGCTGATTGCGCTGGTGACGGCGGTCATCTGGCTTGCGGTCGGCGAGACGTTCGGTTTTGCGGTGAGCCGGGGCATTGCGGTNCTCGTGATCGGCTGTCCGTGCGCGCTCGGTCTTGCGACTCCCGTGGCGATTATGGTGGGAAACGGCGTGGGCGCGAAAAACGGCATCCTGTTCAAGACGGCGGCATCGCTGGAATCGGCGGGCAGGACGAAGATNGTCGCGCTGGACAAGACGGGNACGATTACGCGCGGCGAGCCTGCGGTGACNGACATCGTTTCGGNGGTCGGGGGNGAGACGGAACTGTTGCAGATTGCGCTCGACGCGGAAAACAGGAGCGAGCATCCGCTGGCAAAGGCGGTGGTCGCGCGGGCGGCGCAGGCNGGGCTGACGGCGCGGGAGACGGACGATTTTTCCGCGCTTCCCGGCAACGGCGTGACGGCGGTCTGCGGCGGCAANAAAATTATGGGCGGCAGCGTCGCGTTTATCGGCGGACAGGNGGAGATTTCNCCGGCGGTGCGCGCGCAGGCGGATGCGTTTGCGGCGCAGGGNAAAACGCCGCTTGCGTTCGCGGTGGACGGCGCGTTCGTCGGGCTGATTGCGGTCGCCGATGTCATCAAGCCGGATTCNGCGCGGGCGGTGCAGGAGCTGAANGCGATGGGAATCCGCACGGTCATGCTGACGGGCGACAACGAGCGCACNGCGCAGGCAATCGGNGCGCAGGCGGGTACGGACACGGTGATTGCGGGTGTGCTTCCCGACGGCAAGGAAAGCGTGGTGCGGCAGTTGCAGGCGGGCGGCAAAGTGGCGATGGTGGGCGACGGCATCAACGACGCGCCCGCGCTCATGCGNNCTGACACGGGCATTGCCATTGGCGCGGGNACGGACATCGCGATTGATGCCGCCGACGTGGTGCTGATGCACGGCAGNCTGCGGGANGTTGCCGCCGCAATCCGGCTGAGCCGCGCGGTGCTGCGCAACATTCATCAGAATTTGTTCTGGGCATTTTTCTACAATGTGCTGCTCATTCCCGTGGCGGCGGGCGCGTATTANAAGGCGTTCGGCATTGCGCTCAACCCGATGCTGGGCGCGGCGGCGATGAGCCTTTCGAGTTTCTGCGTGGTGATGAATGCGCTGCGGCTCAACGGTGCGAAGATAAAGACAAAGGAGAAAACGATGACAAGGACGCTCAAAGTGGACGGCATGATGTGCGCGCATTGCGAGGCGCACGTAAAAAAGGCGTTGGAGGCAGTCGGCGGCGTTGCGTCGGCGACGGCAGACCATACAAGCGGCACGGCGACCGTGACGCTGACGGGTACGGTTGCGGACGATGCGCTTGCCAAGGCGGTTGCCGACGCGGGNTATACGCTCATCGGCTGACGCGGGGTTTTAGGGGCGGCAGCCCCTAGGCGAAAGGGGAGCGAGTAACGCAGTGCGAGCGAGGGGAAAGGCTTTTCCCCTCTATAAAAATAATCATGCGATAAAGATATTTACCGGGCGGCTTGGTAGATTGCGCGCATGTCGGCTTCGTGCAGGACTTTTGCGCGGCCGAGGTTGTCGTTTGAGGTGACGGCACATTTTTTGGCGAGTTCGGCAATCTGTGCGTCGGTGGGGGCGATTCCCAGTTCGCGCAGGTTCGTGGGCATTTGTATGGCGCGGAAAAATGATTCCGTGGCTTCGATGCCTTTGCGCGCGACGGCTTCGTCGGTGTCGTCTGCGGCGATGTTCCACACGGTCCGGGCGAATTTTTTGAAGCGCGGCAGGCAGTCTTTGTACACGTACCGCGCCCAGCTTCCCCACAGCGCGGCGAGTCCTGCGCCGTGCGCCACGTCGAACATGCCGCCCAGTTCGTGTTCCAGCCGGTGCGTGGCAAAGTCGTTGCCGCCGTTCCCGCAGCCGGTCAGGTCGTTGTGGCTCAGGCTGCTCGCCCACATGATTTCGGCGCGCGCGTCGTAGTCGTCGGGNTTCTGCTCCAGAATGAGCGCGTTGTGGACGACGGTGCGCATGAGGGCTTCCGCAATGCTGTCGGTTATTTCCATTGTGCCGTCGTTTATAAAATAGCGTTCCATGGTGTGCATCAGGATGTCGGTGCAGCCGCAGCGCGTCTGGTAGGGCGGCAGGGTCATCGTCAGTTCGGGATTCATGATCGCGAATTTCGGGCGGCACGTGTCGGAGTTTGAGCCGCGTTTTTTCTGGCCGTCTTCGTTGGTGATGACGGCGCTGTTGCTCATCTCGCTCCCGGCGGCGGCAATGGTCAGCACCACGCCGATCGGGAGACACGCGGCGGGCTGCCGTTTTTTCTCAAAAATGTCCCACACGTCAAAGTCGTTGGCGCAGCCGTAGCCGATTGCCTTTGCGCTGTCGATGACGGAGCCGCCGCCGACGGCAAGCAGGAAATCGACGCCTTCTTTTTTGCAGAGCGCGATGCCCTCACGCACGAGCGAAAGCCGCGGGTTCGGCACGACTCCGCCTAGCTCGACGAACGGAATGCCGGCTTCCCGCAATGACGCTTTGACGCGATCGAGCAGCCCGGTTCTCTTGACGCTTCCCGATCCGTAATGCAGCAGCACTTTTTTGCACGGGAATTCCGCCACGAGCGAGCCGACCCGTCGTTCCGTCCCCCTGCCGAAGATGATTTTTGTGGGCGCATAAAACTGAAAGTCGTTCANCATGGTCTCCTNTTTTCTATTGTACCACGGATTTTTCTGCTTGCATATTTTTTTGCAATGCTATACACTGACTTCAGATTGACACTTTGGCAGATTTTGTCAAAAAAAACAGGAGCTGACATGGCGAANAAATATGCATTTTTGTTTCCCGGACAGGGCGCGCAGGCGCAGGGGATGATGAAAGATGTTTGCGAGGCGTTCCCGGAGGCGCGCACGGTCATTGACGACGTTTCTGCGGCGAGCGGAAAAGACATCGCGAAGNTGCTNTGGGAGACCGAGCAGGCAGANCTGAACCGCAGCGATAACAGTCAGCTGGCGATTACCGCCGCNAGCCTTGCGGTCATGGCGGCGCTCAAGTCAAAGGGAATCGAGCCGAGCGCGGCAATGGGATTCAGCNTGGGAGAATTTCCCGCACTGTACGCGGCGGGCATCCTTTCGTTTGAGGATGTCGTGAAAGTCGTCGTGCAGCGCGGCACGATTATGCAGAAAGTCTGCGAGGACATTGCCGCCGCGAACGAAGGACACGCGCCGGGAATGACNGCCGTGCTCGGNNTGCCGCCGGAAAAAGTAGAGGAAGTGGCAAAAAGCGTNCCGGGCGCGTATGCGGCGAACATGAACAGCGTCAAGCAGACGGTCGTCAGCGGCACGTTCGACGGGCTGGCGGCGGTGGAAGAAGCGGCAAAGGCNGCGGGCGCGCGCAAGACGGTGCGGCTTGCGGTTGCCGGACCGTTCCATTCGCCGCTCATGCAGGCGGCCGCGGACGGATTCAAAGCCGCGCTTGAGCCGTATGCGTTCAGCGATCCCAAAATCCCGCTGTTCAGCAACGTGACGGGAAAACTNGTGACCGAAGGCGCGGCGGCAAAGGCGAGCGCGGTGGATCACCTGACCAATCCCGTGCGCTGGACGGACGAAGAGCGCGTGCTTGCGGACATGATTGCCGCCGACAAGGACAACGAATGGGTAATCCTTGAAGTCGGGCCGGGCAAAGTGCTGAGCGGCTTGTGGGGGCAGACGGAACTGGGCGCGACCNTGCCCTGTACGCCGGTGAACACGGCAGAGGCGATTGGCGCACTCTAAGGATTTGGTGGAGACGAATATGTTGTTACAGCAGAAAAAAGCATTGGTGACGGGATCGTCGCGCGGCATCGGTCGGGCGATTGTGGANGCGTTCCTGAAAAACGGCGCGGACGTGTGGGGCTTGTGCTCAAAGCCGAGCGCGTCAAAGGCAGANCTGGATGCCATTGCCGCNGAAAACGGCGTGGCGTTCCATGAAATCTGCGCGGACGTNGGAAATGCCGAGCAGGTGACGGAAGCCGTCAAGGCGGCNCTGGCAGAGGCGGGCGGCTTTGACGTGCTCGTGAACAACGCGGGCATCACGCGCGACACGCTCAGTTTCCGCATGAAAAAAGAAGACTGGGACGACGTNCTCCGCGTCAACTTGACGAGCGTGTTCCTGATTACGCAGGTCGTGTCGAACGACATGATCCGGCGCAAGAGCGGGTCAATCATCAATATGTCAAGTATCGTGGGACTGCACGGGCAGGGCGGTCAGGTGAATTATGCGGCGAGCAAGGGCGGGCTGATTGCCTACAGCAAGAGCCTTGCCAAGGAAGTGGGCAGCCGNGGCGTTCGCGTCAACTGCATNGCGCCGGGATTCATCGAAACCGACATGACGGCCGTGCTCAAAGANGACCTGAAAAAAGCATGGATCGACACGATTCCGCTGCGGCGCGCGGGCATTGCCGAAGATGTCGCGAATGCGGCGTTGTTCCTTGCAAGCGACCTGAGCACCTACGTCACGGCGCAGGTAATCGGCGTTGACGGCGGCATGGGCGCATAACCCGGCCGGAAACCAGCAGCCCGCCGTTCGTGGCGGCGACTGCGCCTGGCGCGGTCAGAAAGAGTCAGAAACAAACTGAGGAGAATACTATGAGAAGAGTTGTGGTTACGGGACTGGGGTGCGTTTCCCCGGTNGGAAACAGCGTGGACGAGACCTGGGCGGCTATCCGCGCGGGAAAAAGCGGCATCAACACGATCACGCACTATGACAACACGAATTTCAAAGTGAAGTACGCCGCCGAGGTCAAGAATTTTAATCCGGCGGACTATATGGACGCGTCTGCGGCGCGCAAAATGGCGTTGTACTCGCAGTACGCGGTGGCGGCGGCAAAAATGGCGCTGGACGATTCCGGCCTTGCGGGAAAAGCCGACGTGCTTGAAGATACCGCCGTNTACCTTGGCGTGGGCATCGGCGGCCTTGAAGTGACCGAAAGCACGATGAAGGCATATTTCGACTCAAACCAGACGCGCATGCCGCCGCTCACGATNCCNGAGCTGATTCCGAACGAGGGCGCNGGAAACATCTCCATCGCGTTCGGCTTGCACGGCGCGACCCACACGGTCGCGACGGCGTGTGCCTCAGGCACGGACGCAATCGGCAACGCGCTCGACCAGATCCGCAGCGGCCGCTACGACGTNATCCTNTCCGGCGGCGCGGAATGCACGCAGTGCGGCTACGCGAACCTGGGCTTCCAGATGCTGCACGCGCTGTCAAGCAAATGGGCGGACGACCCCGCAAANGCGAGCCGCCCGTTCGACAAGCAGCGCGACGGCTTTATCATGGGCGAAGGCGCGACGATTCTGGTGCTTGAGGAATACGAACACGCCAAGGCGCGCGGCGCGAAAATCTACGCGGAAGTGGCGGGCTACGGCGCGTCGAGCGACGGCTATCACCTGACCGCGCCGAACCCCGACGGCATCACGGGCGCAAAATGCATGACGATCGCCATGAAAGACGCCGGCATCAAGCCTGAGGACGTCACCTACTACAACGCGCACGGCACGTCAACCAAGCTGAACGACAGCGGCGAGACCAAAATGCTGCATATCGCGTTCGGCGACGCGGCAAAGAAACTGCACATCTCTTCCACCAAGTCGATGACGGGACACTGCCTGGGCAACGCGGGCAGCCTGGAGGCGATGATCTGCATCAAGGCGATTCAGGATTCGTACATTCCCGCCACGATCAACCTGGACGAAGTGGACGTTGAGGGCGGNTGCGACCTTGACTACACGCCGAACAAAGGACTTGAGATGCCGGTGGACGTGGCGATGAGCGCGAACTTCGGCTTTGGCGGCCACAACGGCTGCCTCGTGTTCAAGAAGGTGCAGTGATATGGCAGAAGCNTTTACCGACATCGAAAGCCTGCTGCCGCACCGCAAGCCGTTCCTGTTCGTNGACAGCATNGACCGCTACGACGACACCGGCTGCGTGTGCCACCGCACGTTNACCGACGAAGATTTTTTCTTCAAGGGACATTTCCCCGCGTATCCCGTCGTTCCGGGAGTCATNTTGATTGAGACNATGGCGCAGGGCGGCGGCGCGGCACTTTCGTTGCAGAAAAAATTCGACGAGGGCAGCCTGTTCTTCCTTGCCACNGTGAACAACGTCAAGTTCAAGCATCAAGTGCGCCCCGGCGACANNGTGCGCATGGAAATCGTGAACAAACGCTGCACCAAAAACATGGTCGTGCAGGAAGGCAAAGCATTCGTCGGCGACACGCTCTGCGCGCAAGCCGAATGGATGTGCCTGGTNGGCAAAGGCAACTGACNNNCCTGCCCGGCAGCAGTAAAAGACTGAAACGAACGCGCGATTNTTCTNCGGAATGTCGCGCGTTTTTTATGNGNCAGNNCGACNAAANCGNCNCGCGTTTTCGCAAAAANNNCGTCNGGNCGACNAAAACGNCNCGCGTTTTCGCANAAAACATGTCAGGGCGACCAAAACGCCTCGCGTTTTCACAGAAAACATGTCAGGGCGACCAAAACGNCNCGCGTTTTCGCAGAAANNNCGTCAGGNCGACCAAAACGNNNCGCNTTTTNGACAGAAAATNCNTCGGGNCNANCAANACGNNGCGCGTTTTCNNNNAAANTGCGTCANGNCGACNAAAACGTCNCGCGTTTTNGTCAGAAAANNCGTCGGGACAANCAAAACGNNGCGCGTTTTTGCNGAAAATNCNTCNGGACGACCAAAACGCCGNCGNGTGGTGTTCCTCCAGCGCAAAAGCAGNNGCCANCCAAAAAGGTTTTCTTCGCTCCGACATGATTTTGCNNAACANCCGCNCGGGNGGTGNTNCCCCAACGCAAAAGCAGCCNCCACAACAGCCCCCTCNCCACCATCAAGGACTNGCCGNCCCACCCTTACAAGGGNGCATCATTCCACCCCTACAGGGGTGCGGCACTCCACCCCTATAAGGGTGAGCCATTCCACCCCTACAAGGGTGCGATACGCCACCCCTATAAGGGTNGANCACCTCACCCAACACAATGCTACCAAAAACCGAAGCGGGGTNTTGGGGCAGCGCCCTAAGCCGTGCTGGGAAAGGGTGAGGGTTTGGGAGAGGGAAAACCCCGCTTCGGAAGTAGAGGGTTTTCCTTCTCCCAAGAACAGTTCGTCCGCTTCCAAGCGGAAACTTCTCCTGTAGAGGTCTCTCTCCCCCAAAGNNGTTCGCCCGCTTCCAAGCGGNAAAATTCCCCGANGGATAGAAATATCCCGTGATACCTGCTACAATGCCGTTTATCGCATGCTGAAAAATGCCGATAAGAAAAAGAGATAGAGTGTGTATGGCGCAGNTAAAAGTAACGGCAGAAAGTATACTTGACTACGGGGTCTTTGTTTCGACGACGGGNGCGAACATACCGCCGCGGGCGGCGGCTTCTGNTGCTCCCGNNCGGAACGCCCCGGCACCGGCAAAGCCAGCNTCCCCCGAACCGACCGAAACGGAAGTGAGCGTCAGCGATTTCCTGCTGGACGCAGACACGGACGCGCCAATNACGCGCAAAGATGANATCCGCGACCTGCTCGCGACGAGCAAAGACGANCTGGCACAGGAAAAGAAGCGGATCAAGCAGCTGCAAAANGAAGAGAAGCGGGCGGCAAAAAAGAAAGCGCAGGAAAACCGCATCCGGAATCCGATCGGCCTGAAAATGATCGTGATTATTTCGGTGNTGCTGCTCACGGCGGTGGGCGNCATTACCTATATCGTCTCATTTTTTATGACNGGCGACATCCGCACGAACGCCGAGGAGAACAACCTCGCCATCAACAGCCGCACGGCGGCTTCCGTGGAGGCGTATATCGACACGACGGTATCGGGCGTGGGCATGTTCCTCGACCTGCTCAAGACGGCGGGCGANAACGATGCCGAATCNCGCGCGATGATGACGATGTTCTTTGCCCGCAACAAGGACATTGCCGCCGTGTACCTGCCGGGGTCGGACACGCTGTTNGCGAACAGCGCGTTCCTTTTGTCGCGCGANATCCAGCNGGAGACGGTGCGCTCGTATATGGGGCAGGAGACGGAGGCGGCGGANCGCGCGCGCGGCGGGTCGTTCGAGCTGCTGAACGCGTCNGCGTTTTTNTCCGTGCCGTCGCTCGCGCTGTTCTATCCCGATCTCCTACAGCGACGCGGACAATGCCATCGGNGTGNTGCTTTCT
Organism: Treponema sp.; assembly: GCA_014804085.1. Lineage (GTDB taxonomy): Bacteria > Spirochaetota > Spirochaetia > Treponematales > Treponemataceae > Treponema_D. The sequence goes on from JAAVAM010000019.1 coordinate 14,505, forward strand.
GCCGANGCNTTGGGCGAGAGTTTNTCTTCGAGCAACATCAACCAGTCGTTCTTTGTGAACAATGACGGCGCGGTGCTGGTGCANGGCGACATGGCGTTGCAGCTGTCGGGCGCGGACGAAAGCGAAAATCCGATCGTGCAGGCGATGCTGGAGAGCGTGCTGGGCGGCGGGCAGATTACCTACANGGCGGACGACGGCGAGGAATANATCGGCGCGTTCCGCAAGCTGAGCACCGGGAACGGCGGGGTCATCACCACGGTAAAGACGGCGATCGTCCTTGAGGGCATCCGGCGGCAGACGGTGCGCAACGTGTACATCATGCTGGCGATCCTTGCGATCGCGCTCATGGTCGTCTATTTCTTCTCCAAGTCGCTGAGCCGCCCGCTCAAGCTGCTGACGGACATCGCCAACGAAATCAACCGGGGCAATTTCAACACGGAGCTGTTCGACGAAGTGCCGGTGCACCGCATGGACGAAATCGGCGTGCTGTCAAAAAGCACGATGAACGAGCGCGAGATTCTGAACATGGTTTCGCGCCTGACCAACAAGGGCGTTACCAAGGCGGTCATCACCAAGGAAATCGACTTTGAGCCGCATTTGAAGGACGTGACGATTTTTTTCAGCGACATCCGGGGCTTTACGGCAATCAGCGACGGCTTCAAGAAACGCTTTGCCGAGCACAGTGCGGCGGAGATCATCAATTTTCTGAACGATTACATGAGCCGCATGGTCACCTGCATCACGCGCACGGGCGGCACGGTGGACAAATTTGAGGGCGACGCGATTATGGCGGCATGGGGTGTGCTGCGCAACGACGACCTGGCGTGGGAGCAGCTGGGAGAGCATTCCGTGACGCGGGCGATGAAGCAGGACGCGCACGACCGCTATGTCCGCGAGGACGCGCTGAGCGCGATTACGTGCTGCATTGCCATGCGCTATTCGCTGATGAAGTACAACAAGGACGCGGCCGCCTTTACCGAGGCGCACAAGAACGATCCTGCCGCGCAGTACAAGCCGCATATCCAGATCGGCGCGGGACTGAACAGCGGGCGCGCCACGGTCGGCTTTATGGGCAGCTTTGACAAAATGGAATTCACGTCGATCGGCGACGCGGTGAATTTTGCGAGCCGCACCGAAGCGTCGAACAAGCCGTGCGGGACGGACATTCTGATTACGGAGGACACGCTCGCGCTGCTCAAGCACGATTATATCCGCTGCGAGGAGAATCATTTTACGCTTTCGCCCGAAAACGAAAAGCATGAGATTATCGTGGAGCGGATTCCCGTGTCGTTTGAGGTGAAGGGCAAGGGAAAACAGCATTTTTACGGCGTGGTGAACATGCCCCGGTTTGACATACAGGAATTTTTCGGCCCGACCGACCCGCTGTTTGCGATCGACGCGGACTGCGAGAAGGCAGTCGGTCCGAACGGTCCGCGGACGCTTTCGGAAATGCGCCGGCTGCTGGGAATCGCAGAGCCGAATTTTGGTCAGGTGAACCTTGATGCAGAAGAGAACAAGATACAAGTCGCGAAGCCGTGACGTGCTGGTCGTTCTCTTCTGCCTGGTGAGCGCGGGATTTTTCCTGCATTTGTTCTGGCAGGACCTGAACGCCTTTACGACGCGCAACGACAAGCCGAAAATCGGGACGATCTCTTTTAAGGAGCGCGTGGCGCAGCGCAAGTACGACGACCGCGTGGTGTGGGAGCGCGTGGCGCAGAACGCCGAGCTGTATTATGGCGACACGATCCGCACGGCGGATTTTGCGCAGGCGACGATTACGTTTGCCGACGGCACGACGCTCGACTTGTACGAGAACACGATGGTGCAGGTGTTCTGGACGGAAGACGACGGGCTGCACATCGACGTGGACGGCGGCGACATTCAGGTGGATGCGTCGGCTTCCTCGCAGGCGAACGCGGTTTCGGTCAAGCTGTCCGACGGCTTGCAGGTGGCGATGGACGCGGGAAGCTCGCTTGCGGTCAAGGCGGACGCGGCGGGCGCGAGCAACGTGGAAGTCAAAAGCGGCTCGGCGCAGGTCACCACGGAATCGGGCGCGGCTGCCTCGCTGTCGTTCGGCGAGTCGGTCAGCGTGCAGGGCGGCGGGGAAATTAAGAAGAATCCGCTGACGGTCATCGCGCCCAAAAAGGAACTCAAGCTGTTTGACGTGCGCGGCGAGGCGATTCCCGTCACCATGGAATGGCGGTCGGGCGACGACGAGGCGGTGACGGTGCAGACATCGCGCTCCAAAGATTTTGCGGTGATAGAGACGGAGCGCGTCGTGCGCGGCGCGACCAGCACCGAACTGCTTGCGGACGACGGCACGTTCTACTGGCGGATTTTTACGGACGCGACCAAGGACANTCCCGTTGCGGGGCGCGTGAGCGTNGANCCGATCGCGCGNGTGCAGAGTATTGCCCCGGCNGCGGCGACGAATTTCCGCTATCGTACCAGNCTGCCGCGGGTGGGCTTCCGCTGGACGGGCAATGACTACGCCGACCATTACCGNCTGCTTNTTTCGACCACGCCCGATATGCAGTCGGCGGTGGTTGACCGCAACGTGGGCGGCACNTTCGNGACGGTGGACACGCTGGAGCAGGGNACGTACTGGTGGCAGGTCACNCCGTACTATGCGGTGAACAATATCGGCTATGCGGCGGCGAGCGNCGTGTCNCANTTTGCCGTGTTCCGNGACGACCANATCCGCCCGCCGGAACTNTCCGCCCCTGCCGACGGCGCGCAGTTGGTCAGCCGCGNTCAGGTGTCGGTCACTTTTATGTGGCGGAGCGACCTNACGGACGCGGACTACACGGTGCAGGTNGCGCGCGACGCGAATTTTGCGGACATCGTGTGGCAGNCGCAGACGACCGAGACGCGTCTTTCCCGCGATTTTACGGCGCAGGAACTTCCTGACGGCGGCTATTANTGGAAAATCGTGCGGAATGCCCCCGACGATGACGACGTTACGCCCGTTTCTGCCATCCGNCGCTTTACGGTGGNNACCTATGTGCCGCAGGACAACAANNTGCTGTATCCGCCGGAGCATTTCAGCACGGAGCAGGCAAAGCTTGCGGGCACGGCGTTCATGTGGAAGCTTTCGGACGATTATGCGGACGGCACGGCGCAGTCGGTGCTGCAATTTTCGGCGAGCAGCGATTTTGCCAGCGTCCGGGAAGAGCGCACGAGCGATGCNACGGTCATNGACAACGTGACGTTGCCNCAGGGNACGTGGTGGTGGCGCGTGGGCGTGAAATCGGCGGACGGCGAGCTGCACGGGCTGACCCCGCCACGGATGCTCACGGTGCTTGCGGAACTGCGCGCCCCNGAATTCGTTTCGCCGCGCATGAACCAGGANCTGATTGCTTATAATCATGCGCCNGTCACGTTGTCTTGGAGCGCGGTGGGCGGCGCGGATTATTATGCCGTGCGCGTACTGAACAGCGATGACGACATCGTTGCGCAGGATCTTTCCGTTGCGGGCGAAAGCGTGTCGTTCGTGCTGCCGGAAGACCGCTACACGGTGCGCGTGCAGTCGGTGGCGGAATCCGACGGGAATGCCGCCCCACGGCTGAGTCCCGTGACGACGGTCGGATTCAGCGTGCGCGCGCCGCGTTCCGTGCAGCAGATTGCGCCCGCTGACGGCTCGCATATCGCGGGGCTGACAGCATTGCGCACGCCGACGGTGTTCTCTTGGGGCAGCCAGGAAAACGGCGTGGCGCAGTATCGCTTTGAGNTGTGGCGGCAGCAGGAGAACGGCGCGGCGCGTCTGGTGGAGACGGTGAGCGGAAACCGCACGAGCGCGTCCTTCAACCGGCTGACCGCAGGCACGTACCTCTGGAAAGTGTCCGCGAGCACGGCTGACGGCATTCCGCTCGATTCTGCCGAGCGGCGCGTGATTGTCGATACGATTCCTCTGCTTCCTGCGCCCGTTTTGACCGAGCCTGCGCAGAATTTGGTGATGGACGGCGCGTATCTGCGCGCGCACCGCACGATTACCTGCCGCTGGCGGTCGGTCGCGGGCGCGACGGCGTACACGTTCACGCTGGCAAAACGCANCGCGAACGGCTCGCTGTCCGTCATTCTGACCGAGCGGAACACGAGCCGGACTTCCGTNACCATACGCGATTTGTCCGTCCTTGANGTGGGCGACTTTGTGTGGACGGTGACGGCGGCGAGNTACGCGCGCGACGGATACGAGGAGCAGCGGGGCAGGACGGCGACNGGCGCGTTTAAAATCGACTTTGCCGCGCCCACGCGGGTAGATACGGTGCGTCCGGGGAACATGTATGGCGAGCGGCGTTAAAAAATTCCTGCCAGTCATCGGTCTCATGCTGTTTGCCGCGNTTTTGNCNGCGGACGAGCCGAAATTTTCCCAGCGCATNGAATGGCGGGCGAACGCGAACGCGCTTGAGTACAAGGTGGAGATTCAGAATGTCGCGACCGATGCCGTATCGTCGTTNACGACCGAAAAGACNTTTGCCGAACTTTCGCTCGCGCCGGGCAATTACCGCTACCGGGTGACCGTGTACGATTTTTTGGGNCGCAAGGCGACCACGAGCGCGTGGACGGCNTTTTCGGTCATTCAGGCGGCACGGCCGGAAATCCGCAGCATAGAAAANAACGTGACNGCACCTGACGCGGACGAGCGGCTGGAAATCGCCGTGGACATTGCGAACGTCTCCGCCGACAGCGTGGTCGAGCTGGTGGGCGAGAACGTGACGGGCGANCTGGGAATCAGCGGCAGNGGCGGCAAGGACGAAAAAGAGCGCGNCTCAAAAGTGTATTTTCAGGACGTGCCGCCCGGCAAATGGCGGCTCCGCGTGACGAATGCGAGCGGTTTTTCCACGGAATCCGACGTGATNGANATNGTCAGTGCNGTAAAGCCCCCGCCCGCCGNNGAACAGGNCGATGCCGAAGCCGCTGCCGCCCATGAGCTGGCAGAACGTTTGGCGCGCGAGGAGCAGGAGGCGGCNGAACGTGCCGCGCGGGAAGCGGCTGAACTGGCGGAACGGCTTGCGCGNGAGGAACAAGAAGCCGCCGCGCGCCTTGCGGCAGAAAAAAGGAAAAAGCCGNCCTATGTTTTTAAGGACATCACCGTTGCGGGCGGCGTGGGGNTNGCGTTCATGCCGTATGACGGCACGGNTACGGACATGACGGGCAATTCGTCCGCCCTTGCGTTTGTGGGCCGCATTGCCGCGTTTCCGCTCAAGCGGGAAAAATATCGNTTCGGCTTTGAGCTGTGCGGATCGTATNCCGACTGGGGCGCGAAGACGGATTTTTACGCGCTCGATCTGACNTTTTTGCAGNTCGGGGNGAATGNCGTGTGGAAGCANNGGCTGTTCGGCGCAAAATCATTTTTCGCGCTCAAGGCCGGCGGCGGCGTTGTCGTCGTCGATTATGCGACGACCTATCCGTANNGCGGCGANGATGACCGGCGCGAGCCGTCGGGGCGCAAGCGNCTTTTCTATCCGGCGGTGACGGCGGGCGCGTCNCTTGTNTTCAATCCGGCGCAGTTTCTTTCGCTGGAAGCGGGCGNGGANNTTTCGCACCTGTTCATCACGGGTATGCCGACGGGCTGCGTCANGCCGTATGTCTGCGTCGGCTTTCGGCTGTAGGGAGTGGGTATGAGAAAAGGATTGCTGCTGTNTGCCCTGNTGTCCGCGCTCGCNGGNTGCGAGAATCTGGGCGACACCCTGACGGACGATTTGACGACGACGTTCACGTTTTACAATNACGATGACNATGNGANNGANCTTANNGCCTGCCCNTACCNAATCGGCACGGTTTTGCCGGCGGACTCCCTGCCGAAAAAATCCCTCAGAAGAGGATACCTTGTGGGCGGCTGGCGATTCTATCAGAAAGAAACGAATGCCGCGTATGATGTGCCGACGAATGTCACGAAAGACGACTATGGCNTCGTCACTGCCGTAACGGTCACCTCGGTTCCGCTCAGCTTTCAGGTCGTNTGGTGGAATGAGATTGACTATACGATTGTCTTTGACGGAAACGGCGGAAAAACTCCNGCTGGCGAAGTATCGTATGAGCAACCGTTTTGGTATGATAAGGATATTGGTAAGGCATTGCTCGCAAACAAGTTTGAGCGCGCCGGATATAAGTTTAACGGATGGAATATCGCAGAACACAAGGATTGGACGAACTTCGATTTTGAAAATGAGTACGTACTAGAATACAATTTTGCGGAGGAAGAAGGCGCAGTGGTGACGCTGTATGCGTGCTGGTTGCCGGACAAGATAACAATCGCGTTTGACAAAAACGGCGGCACGGGAACGATGACCGCGCAAGAACTGTCGTTTGACGACCTGCCGACGCAACTAACCAAGAACACATTTACCCGCACGGGCTGGAATTTTGGCGGCTGGAAGGCTGCCGAGACGACTTTTGCTGATGGGCAAGGCATTACGTCATCAGATTATGCGACATTGTGCGCCGGTGGCGCAAACGGTTCGGTCACTTTGACTGCTGTGTGGAATCCGCGGTGTGTGGTGACAGAAAAATCGAAAGAATTGGCAGGCGCGCCGGGAACTGATAGTTTTGTGTTCACCGCACCAGAGGGAGCGGAGTATCACTGGTTGCGCCGGGCAGATGACGGGACGCTGACTCCTATATCCGACGGGCAAACCTGCACGATTGCCTATGCCGATTACGACAATGGCTCGGCGGAATATGAATATACGCTTATCGTTCTTGTGATTGACAAAGACGGCTCTGTGAAAAACTGTACGGCAAAATTCCACGTGGATTTGCAGCAATAGCCAATTCTTTGAAAAATTGTATACAGGGCGTAAAACGGGTTCTTAGGGCGGTAGCCCTAAGTCGTGCTGGGAAAGGGAGAGGGTTTGGGAGAGGGAAAACCCACGCTTCGAAAGTAGAGGGTGTTCCCTCTCCCAAGAAAGTTCGCCTGCTTTCAAGCAGGTATAGATGCTTTATGTATTCGACGATTCCGGCGTTCCGACGCAGACTTGCTGGGCAAAATTCCACGTGAATCCGCAGAAATAGCCTAACTTGACCTTTGTGCGCGTTTGTTTCATACTGTGGGCTATGCATGTTGAATTGCGTAAGCACGCGCGGTTTGAGCATTTTGGGCACGTTGCGTGTGACGAGCTGTCTCCCGTGGTCGGGGTGCTCGACGACATCAGCATAGGCGGCTGCCGGGTGCATTTTGACGTTCCCGTGACGCTTTCGTTCGAGACCGACTACGAAGTCCGCGTCCGGCTTTCGCGCTTTCCCACCGAAGAACTGTCGCTCATCTGCCACCCCGTGTGGACGCGCGAGGACGACGGCACGACCACCATCGGCTTTTCCGTGCTGCGCTCCCCCGATACCGTCCGCCTTGAATCATTCGTCGCGCAGCTGCGGCAGGAAAAACAGGAAATCGACGACGACGGACTCCCCCAAGAAGAAGACCAATGCCTGTTCGTGTAGAGCGCGTTTCGGGCGCGGCATTCCTTGCCTTTCCCGATATGCACGGTCTGCTTGCGTCCGAGCTTGCCGGGCGGTTCGCTTACGGCGCGGTCGTTCCTGCCGCCACGGGCGCGGGGCAGTCTTTTTCGGGCAAAGCCGTCCGCTGGTACGGCGACCTGCTGCATTGCCCCGACTTTTCGCTCCAGGCCGAAGCCGACGGCTCGTTTATCGCGCCGTACTGGGCGCGGGTCGCGCTTGCCGAGCCGTTCCTCGTTCATTTTGAGTCGATCGGCGAGGCTGCTGCTGCCCTGCGCGGCATACAGCGCAACTGGGCGCCGTATCAGTACACGTGTTTCCGCCGCGCCGCGCTCATCCAGGAAAAACTGCCGTATCTCAACCTCAAGCCGCGCCCGTTCCCCGCGGACATCCCGCACAGCCCCATGGGACTGTACACGCTCATCGACGAGCATACCCTGCTTGCAGGAGCGAAGACGACGAGCGCGCTGCCTGCCGGCACGATTCAGTTTGTGGAAGACCATGACAACCCGCCGAGCCGCGCCTACCTCAAAGTGCAGGAAGCGTTGGTGATGGCGCGGCACTGTTTTGGCGTGCCGTTCCCCGGCGCGGGGCAGAAATGCTTTGAGGCGGGCGCGTCTCCCGGCGGCTGGACCTGGGTGCTGCGGCAGCTGGGCGCGGACGTGTTCGCCGTTGACCGCGCCGAACTTGCCCCCGCGCTCATGGCAGATGCGCACGTCACCTTTGCGGCGCACGACGCGTTCACGCTCACGCCTGCGGAAGTCTGCGACCGCCTGTGCTGCGACGTGGCGGACTGGGTGCTGAGCGACGTCATCTGCTATCCCGACCGCCTGTACGACTGGATTCAGGGCTGGCTTGCCAGCGGCCGCGCGCGGAACATGATCTGCACGATAAAAATGCAGGGCGCGATCGACTGGCCGCTCGTCGCCCGCTTTGCCGCCATACCCCGCAGCCGTGTGCTGCACCTCAACTACAACAAGCACGAATTGACCTGGATGCACGCCAACTGACCGCCCGCCGCCCCGCGCGGAATCGCCCCGCCGGTTTTCACGCTTCTCCTAAACGGGGAAAATCCGATTGGACGAATTCGCGTTTCCCCTAAACAGGGGAAATCCGATTGTAGCAAATTCACGTTTCCCCCAAACAGGGAAAAGCCGTCCGAATGAAATTCACATTTCCCCTAAATAGGGAAAATCCGTCTGAGTGAAAAATCCCATTTCCCCTAAATGCGGAAAAGCCGACATGGTGAATTCGCGTTTTCCACAAATGTGGGAAAGCAGGCATGACGAAATCAAGTTTCCCACAAGTGTGGGAAAGTCGCCTTGATGAAAAACACGTTTTCCACAAATGTGGGAAAGTCGCCCGGACGGAAATCGTGTTTTCCACAGATGTGGGAAAGTTGCCCGGACGGAAAACACGTTTCCCACAAATGTGGGAAAGTCGCCGAGGCGAAAATCGTATTTCCCACATGTGTGGGAAGCCTGCCGGGAGAAAAATCGTGTTTGCTGTGTGCGGGGATTGCGTTAAATGCCGTCGCCCCAGCCGTAGGCGGCGGACGTGAAGGAGTAGGGCGTTTCCTGGTACACGTAATAGTTGAGCCAGTTGGAGAAGAACAGGTGCGCGGTGCTGCGCCAGGTGTTGCGGGGCGGCNGGGNGGGGTCGTCGTGNGGGAAGTAGTGCGCCGGTATATCGATCGGCAGGTCTTTCGNCTTGTCGCGGAAGTATTCGTTGGCGAGCGTCTCCGTGTCGTATTCCAGGTGGCCGAGCATGTAGACATCGTGGCCGTCGTTCGACTTGACGATGGTCGGCTCGTTGCAGTCGTTTTCGGCNAGGACGATGAGGTCGCGCACNNNGGTGACCGCNGCCTTTGACGTGGTGGTGTGGCGGCTCGTCGGCACGGGGAAGAGGTCGTCGAACCCGCGCAGCAGCGAGTCCGCCTGAATGAGGCGGTGGTTGGGGAACACGCCGAACAGTTTTTTTTCGAGGGGCAGNTTTTTGATGCCGTAGTTGTGGTACAGCCCCGCCTGCGCGCCCCAGCAGATGTACAGCGTGCTGAACACGTTTTCGCGGGCGTAGTCCATGATGTCGCACAGNTCGCCCCAGTAGTCCACGTCCTCAAAGGGCATCTGCTCCACGGGCGCGCCGGTGATGATCATGCCGTCGAATTTGCGCGTGAACACGTCGCCGGACGGAATGTAGAACCGCTCNANATGCGCGCCGTTGGTGTGGCGCGACACATGCCCTTCCATNTGTACCANTGAGATGTCAATCTGGAGCGGCGTGTTGCCGAGCAGNCGCAGNAGNTGCGTTTCGGTTGCCTCTTTGGTGGGCATGAGGTTGACGATGCCGATTTTGAGCGGGCGGATGTCCTGCGCGGANGCGCGNTTTTCGGTCATCACGAAGATGTTTTCTTTTTCGAGGACGGTGCGCGCGGGCAAGTCGGACTGGATCTTGATGGGCATATCGGCTGACAGTATAGTAAATATTCCGCATTTTTGCTATAGTAGCGTATGAATTCTTCCAAAGACCGACAGAATGCGATAAAGAAGCTCANGTGCCTGTGCCTTANGCCAAAGATTGACTTGCAGGTGTTCCGCGANCGGCTGGAGCGGACGTTCGCCGAGGCGATGCTTCCCAANCGCGTGGAATGNTCGGAGCGCGAATTCGGCGGCGTGCCGTGCGACGTGCTCGTGCCGGAGGTGTATTCGTCGCAGCGCATTATGGTGTACGTGCATGGCGGGTCTTTTGTGGCGGGGTCGCGCGCGGGGTGGCGGTCGTTCTGCGCGTCGCTGGCACATGCCACGTCCTGCCGCNTGGTCGTTCCCGAATTCCGCGTGTCGCCGCCGCACCAGTACCCGGCTTCTCTGGAGGACGTGCAGGCGGTGTTCCGCNCNGTNTACACCGAAGAGCAGGTGTCCCGCTCGCTTGACGCGGGNACGCCCGATGCCGCGCCCGAAATCATCATTGCGGCGGACGGNAGCGGCGCGTCAATNGCGCTCGCGCTCGCAATCAGCCTCAAGGGAAAATTCCGTTCGGTCATCAGCCGTCTGGTGCTGTTCAGCCCGTGGCTTGACGTGAGNGCGGATTCCAANCACCTGAGCGCGAAAAANGCCGCCGACGAAATCTATACGGCGGATGCCCTGCGGCGCAGTGCCGAATATTATACGTATTTTGAGAACCGCGCGCACCCGCTCGTCTCCGCGCTCAAGGCCGACCGCGCCATGCTGGCGGATTTTCCGCCGGTGTACATGCAGCTGGGCGAAAAGGAGCTGTTTCTGGACGACGCGGAGCGGTTTCAGCAGCTGCTGGTGGACGCGGGCAACGAATGCGAGCTGGACGTGTGGCNCGANATGATGCCGTGCTTTCAGATGGCGGACGAATATCTTGAGGAAGCGCACCTTGCCGTGGAGAAAATCGGGCGGCTCATCACGGGGCGCGACAAGCGCGGCAANGAGAGCGACGCGACGATNCACATCGTCCTTGAAAAGCCNGCGGGCGATTACTAGGGGCTGCCGGTCATGGAACTGCTTGCTCCTGCGGGAAATGTGGAAAAACTTGCCTACGCGTATCAGTACGGGGCGGATGCCGCCTACATCGGGCTGAANCAGTTTTCNCTGCGCGTCAAGGCGGACAATTTTTATGAGGACGAATANAAGGCGGTCGNCGCGCTCAAAAAGCAGTTTCCCGGCCGGTCGCTGCANTGNGCGCTGAACATNGCGTTCCACAACCGGGAAATCGACGCGTTTTTGGCGCAGATCGACTATTTTAAGCAGTACCCGATTGACGCGTTCATCGTGCAGGATTTGGGGGTCGTGCCGNTTNTGCAAAAGCATTTTCCGCAGGCGCANTTGCACGTGAGNACGCAGGCGAGCGTGATGAACCGCGAGGCGGTCAAGATGTACAANANCATCGGCTTTGACCGCGTGGTNTTGGNNCGCGAGGTTTCGCTGGCGGAAGTGCGCGAGATTAAGGATGCCGTGCCCGACATGGAGATCGAGTGCTTTGCGCACGGNGCGATGTGCATTGCCTACAGNGGCCGCTGCCTGATGAGCGCGTACCTGACGGGGCGGAGCGCGCAGAGCGGNTTNTGCTCGCACACGTGCCGCTGGGATTACGACGTGCTTGCGGACGCNAAAANAATTGCCGAAAGCGGCGCGCTGTTCCTGCGCGAGCGCAAACGCCCCGACGCGCTGTTCCCCGTGTACGAGGGCGACGATTTTACGGCGNTCCTGTCGTCAAAGGANTTGCGCATGATCGAGCATCTGGACGATATGCGGCGCGCGGGCGTGGATTCNATNAAAATCGAAGGGCGCATGAAAAGCGTCTATTACGTGGCGATGGTGACGCGCGCNTACCGCAAGGCATTGGACGCGCTTGCNGGAACGATTACGGCGGAGGAAGCCGCGCCCTTTGTCGCNTCGCTTGATGAGGTGGCGCACCGCGAAAGCACGACGGGNTTTTTCTACGGCCGTGCCGAAGCCGACANGACGACGGTGGGCGCGAGCGACAGCCCGTATGAACTTGCGGGGCGTGTNGGCGCGGAATATGACGCGGCGCAGACGGATGCGGTGTTTGCNGCCGGGGCGGACATGCTTGCCGNGCGCGCGCGTGAGCGCGAAGCCATGCACCCCAAAGCNCGCGCCGCCGCCGAAAAAGACGCTGCCGCCCACCCCGAAAAATGCCCCGCCGCCCTGNNNCGGCGCGACGGCTGGCATCTNTATCCGTATACNTCGTNCAACAANACNGAGGCNGGCGCGGAGCTGGAACTCATCACGCNGGACGTNCTCAAAANCGTGNTGGGNGNGGAGCGATATGTCTTTGCAAATCCCAAAAACGGTGCTATAATTCCTTTTGTCAATCCCGANCACGACTGCGCCCTCTACACCGACTTGGTGATTCCGGCGGGCGCGCTGGTCAGGACAAAAGATGCCGGGTATGAGGACGGCGTTATCAGAAAGACGGGCAGATGAAACGACTTGTTGCTGTTTTGCTTGCGGTGCTTGCCGCCCCGCTTGCGTTCGCGAAATTCCATGGTTTTCCCCACAAAGACGACCCGGTGCGCCAATGGGTGCAGNTGGCGTACAGCCGTTCCGCCGACCTNGGCTTTGAGGGCGCGCAGCATTTTTTCAGCGGCGGGTACAANATTACCGCCGCCCCGTTCAATGCGTTTGTCGGCNTGCAGTTTACNGACGGCGTGACCGACCTGACNGTTGACGGCGACTGGTGGTCGCTGGANTTTTTCAGAAAGCATGGGTTGCTGCGGTTCGGCTTGGGCTTGGATTATCATGTGGAATGGTACGACGNCATNAGCTGNGAGCACGATATTATCTTTACGCCGCAAATGGACTGGCAGTCAACGCNCCATTATCTGNTCACGCTGCGCGCGGGACTGCTGAAAAAAATCAGCNANATCTATNNNCTGCCGGGNGTGGTGGNCANCTGGGGGNTGNTGTTCGGNNTTTCGCTCGGAAAGCAGTGGGACAACGGCATGGAAGTGCGCCTTGAGGCAGGTTCGCGCTCGCTGTACCGNGTNCCCGTGTTCGGCACGGCGTTTTTTACGCCNTCGGTCGCCTACACGTTCAAGAACGGGCTGCGCCTGGGGCTTGAGGCAGAAATCATGCTNCGCGACTGGATTGCCGCGACGTATTATCTGGATTCGGCGATNNTCCGCGTNACGGGGAGNGTGTATTTTTGAGACGNATAGCCTTTCTGCTGATTGCNTGNGCCGTGTTCGCNTCGTCCTGNTCGTATGGNCCGTATATGTTCAANGTGTCGGAGACCAAGGTCGATGAGCGCGCGACGAGCATAACAGACCTCAACGAAGACGAACAGCTCAATCCTCCCGGANANNATCNANGATTTTGNNGNAACNTATACNTTNCTCATCATTGCCGACCCGCATACCGGTCCGCGCGTGTCCGGCTCGGTTGNCNANCGATTCCNTGCGAAATATGACGNNTGGATAAANGNGNCAGACGNGCNCGACAANCCGCGNTTTATCATCAATNTGGGNGACGTGNTGGATTCGGGCAAGCAAAGNCAGGCGGATGATTATCATGCGTTTATGAAGCAGTTGGNNACTGTTGCCNACGATTTTAACGAATNGNTGCCGCATTACAGCGTCATCGGCAACCACGATTTATATGCGAGCGACGGCTGGGACGTNTGGNCGCGCAATTTTTATCCGCANACNTCGTATTATNGCTTTAAAATCG
>JAAVAM010000019.1:28179-51360 GCA_014804085.1 Treponema sp.
TTTTCGTANTATTTTTTGGANACGGGNAACGGNACGNTNGGCAAGCCGCAGCTGGAAGATTTGGAAAAGCACCTTGCCGAGGACNAAAACGCCAAAATCGTGCTGATGCATTACCCNGTCGTCTCGGACAGTTCGTTCTGCCTGCAAAACACGGTGGAGCGCAACCGCCTGCTGCGCGATTTTGCGAACAGCAACGTCAAGATGATTTTCAGCGGNCATTACCACCGGGGCGACACGCATCACTATGGCAGNATGACCGAAGTGACCGTCAAGTCGTTCGGCTTTNACGGCACGGCACTGCTCGTCACCGTGGACAATGNAACCCNGTCGATTAAAGNNTGNCGGGAAATCAATTTCTAGTGNTTTTNTTCCCANGCGACCGCAATGGTGCGCCGNTCGATGTTGGGAATGCGGTGGAACGTCAGGCAGTCCGCCCGGTGAATGATAATGCCGCGGCTGTTGGAGACGTAGCCCACNATNGGCTGNGGNGGCACGGGCGANCAGCANCCCGCAAAGTTNACCANAAAATTCGTGGTGTNGCCGATTTGAATTTTGCCGCTGTATGCGCCGTCGGNTGNGTGTGCCGNNNTGCGGTTTTTGGCAGCGTCGCTTGCCGTGCGGCGGCGTTTGCGCTTTTCNTCCTGTACGGCGCGGGCGTGTTCNTTGAACNCGGCNATTTCTGCGGCGCGTTTTGCCTCGGCTTCTNTGTCCAGAAAATTCGGGTCNTTGGCGACGAGCCAGGCGTGGATTNTTTGNCGCGCCTTTGACGTGCGCACGATTTTGAGCTGGTTTTCCGTGGGGTGNGCCTGCGGNTTGGTGAGGATTTCGATAATCTGCGTGTTCTCAAGCGGCTTGGTAATCGGGATGATTTTGCCGTCCGCCTTTGCGCCCACGATTTTTTCGCCCACCGCGCTGTGCACGTGNTAGGCAAAGTCAATCGCCGTGCTGCCTGCNGGCAGNTGGANGACATCGCCGCGCGGNGTNAAGACAAAAATCTCGTCGCCGAGCAAGTCGCTTTTCAGNTGCGCNAAGAACGTCTCGTCGCTCAAGTCCTGCTCTTTCAGGTGCTGCAACTGNTTCACGATGCCNAGGTTGCTGATGTCCACTTTGTCGTGGTTCGTGCCTTTTTTGTACAGCCAGTGCGATGCCACGCCGTGTTCNGCCTTGTCNTGCATTGCCCTCGTGCGGATNTGNATNTCAAGNGGCTTGCCTTCGCACAGCACCGTGGTGTGCAGCGACTGGTAGCCGTTCGCCTTNGGCATGGCGATGTANTCTTTGAAGCGNCCGTCCAGCGGCTTCCACAGTCCGTGCACGATGCCGACAAGCTCGTAGCATTCNGCGTTCGTCTGGCAGATAATCCTGAGCGCGAGCAGGTCATACAGTTCGTCCGCGCTCTTGTTGCGNNTGCGCATTTTCTGATAAATCGAATAAAANTGCTTGGCGCGGCTCGTAATCTGCACGGAAATGCCCTGTTTTTCCGCGCTTTTGTAAATGGCGTTCACGGCTTTTTCCAGATAGGCCGCGCGCTCGTCCTTTTTTTGCGCGACGATTGCCTTTATCTGCTGGAATCCGTCGGGATTGCTGTATTTGAGGCTCAAATCTTCCAGCTCGCTTTTTGCGCTCTGCATGCCGAGCCGATCCGCGAGCGGTGCCCAGATGTCGATGACTTCTGCGGCGACCATGCGGCGGCTTTTTTCGTCGATGCTCGTGAGGTTGCGCATGCGGTCAAGGCGGTCTGCCAATTTGACGAGGATAACGCGCACGTCGTCAATCATGGCGAACAGCATCTTGCGGATAGCGTCCGCCTGCTGAATCGTCTTTGAATGGATTTTCCAGCTGGTGATTTTTGACGTGTCCGTCACGATGTTCGCGACCGNCTCGCCGAATTGCNCGGCGATGTCCGCCACCGTCACGCCTTCGACGTTCAGGATGCTGTGGAACAGGCCNGCGATTACGCAGTCCATGTCCAGCCGGCATTGCGCGAGGATTGCCGCGACGCGCAGGGGGTGCAGGTANTAGGGCANGCCNCAGTCGCGTTTGANCGGCGCGGTTTTTTCNNGCAGNAACTGCCATGCGCGGTCAAAACGCTCGCGCTCGTCCGCGNTGTAGTCGGGGAACGCCGCCCANAATGCCGCGAGCAGCACGTCGGGATTGGTTTCGGTGTTGTTTGTNGTGATGTCCATGNCCCGCGCCCTCCTTGCGTACACTATAGTGCATTTTATCGCGCGCGACAAGCGTTGTTTTCCGCTTGAAAGCGGCGGAACTTGTTTTTGGGAGAGGGAACACCCTCTACGTGGTGGCTTGGAATGACGCAAAAAAGCGGGTGCGATAACGAGAATTGTATCATTTTGATACAATGTAGGTGTTTCAAAATGATACAGGTGGCGCAACAGTGGCGGCGCGGGGCGGGATTCGCGGGGTTTTAGGGGCGCGTAAGCCCCTAGGAGAGGGGGTAGCGACCAACGNAGTGGGCGCGGAGGGGGAGACTTCCCCCTTTTTGCTGATTTTTAAAAGTTGGCACGGTTCTTGCTATATATTACGTGTGCGAGAAAAGCACGAAACAGGAATCAAACCAATGGAGGTAACGATATGAACGAATTGGCACTTTTTAACCGGCTGTTTGACGGGGGCGACTTCTTTGTGAAGCCGTTTGAGGCGGCGGTTCCGAGCGTGGACGTGAAGGAAAAAAAGGACGCGTACGTGCTCGACATGGATTTGCCCGGCAAGACGGAGAACGACGTGGAGCTGAGCCTGAAAGACGACGTGCTCACGATCGCTTCCCGCACGGAGGAGGTCAAGGAGGAGAAATCGGACGAGCAGGATGCGGACAAAGGCGCATGGCTTATCCGCGAGCGTCGGACGAGCGGATTCACGCGGCGGTTCTCCTTGCCGCAGGACGTGAATGCGGATGCGGTGAATGCGACGTTCAAGAACGGCGTGCTGACGGTTGTCATGCCGCGTAAGCCGGTCGCCGAGCCGAAAAAGATTGCGATTACGGTTGCGTAAGCGGCTGTCATCATAAAACACTCCTTATCCCGTGTTTCGTTGAAGCACGGGATTTTTTTTGCTATACTGGCGGCATGGCAAAGTCTTCCCGGAACAAGACGATTGATTTTTCGGAGCGCGAGGGCGCGGCGTATCTTTCGCGCTGTATTTCCGTTGACGCGCCGGTTTTGNCGGGCGACATTGCCGACAAGACGATCTGTGGCGACACGTTCCGCGTGCTGCCGTTTTTGCCGCGCGCCTGTGCCGACCTTATCATTGCCGACCCGCCGTACAATCTGCAAAAACGCTACGGCGACACGAATTTCTGCCGGCAGTCGCAGGAAGCCTACCGCGCGTATACCGAACGCTGGCTCGCGCTGACATTGCCGCTGCTCAAGCCGCACGGCTCGCTGTATCTGTGCTGCGACTGGAAAAGCTCGATTCCGATTGCCGCCGTGCTGAGCGCGTTTGAGGCTGACGGCGCGCTCGTGATCCGCAACTGCATTACCTGGGAGCGCGAAAAAGGGCGCGGCGCGCGCGCGAACTGGAAAAACAGCAGGGAAGACATTTGGTTCTGCACGGCGGGCGACGACTACACGTTCAATGTGGACGCGGTAAAAGTGCGCCGCAAAGTGGTCGCGCCGTACCGGCAGGATGGCGTTCCCAAGGACTGGCAGGCGACGGCGGCGGGNAAATTCCGCGACACGTGTCCGTCCAATTTCTGGAGCGATATTTCNGTTCCGTTTTGGTCGATGGCGGAGAATACCGCGCACCCGGCGCAGAAAAGCGAAAAACTGCTTGCCAAGCTGCTGCTCGCCTCCTCAAACGCGGGCGATATGGTGTTCGACCCGTTTTTGGGAAGCGGAAGCACGTCCGTCGTCGCCGCAAAACTGGGACGGCACTGGTGCGGCATTGAGCGCGAAAAACGGTACTGCGCATGGGCGGAATACCGTCTGCAACGCGCCCGCACCGACAAGACGATTCAGGGCTTTGCGGACGGCATTTTTTACGAACGCAACGCTAAAAACTGACGCGGCACGTGATGGGCAAGTGGTCGCTGTAGCCTTTGCCGTTGTAGACGCGGTAGGCNGCCGGAATGCCGTCGTCCGTTGCCCACNCGCCGTCCGTGCGGGCGGCAAAATCCGAGAGCGTCGCGTTCCCGGCAACAAAGAAATGGTCGATGCGCTCCCACGTGTCCTTATAATAGTAACTTCCGGGTTCGTGCAGTTGCCGCTGCGCGTCGTACCAGGGCGAATACACGGGCAGGTTGCGGTCGCCGCGCAACAGTATGTTTGCCGGGTAGGGCAGTGAGCCGCCGTCGTAGCGGGCAAATTCGCCGATGTCGCTGTTGAAGTCTCCGCACGCAAGCACCGCGCCGCCTTGGGAGAGGGCTTCCTGCATACAGCGCGTCAGCACCCGTTCCTGATACGCCCGCCACGTTGCCGTCTTGCCGTCGGTGTCGCCCGATTTGCTTTTCCAATGGTTGACAAAGACGATTAGTTTTTTGCCGTCGCAAAGGACCGGGACTTGCAAAAGGGGGCGCATGTGCGGCTGCTTGCCCGGTTCGGTGCGGATGTCGAGCGAATGCACGGTGATTTCGCCGAGCGGAAACCGCGACAGCACGGCGCACCCGATGGACGAGCCTTCGTCGGTCGCAAAACACGCATAGCCGTACCGCTTGGCACGGTCGAACGAGCCGGAAAGCCGGTTCGTAATATCGTACAGCTGCGCTTCTTTTTCCAGTTCCTCAAAGACGAGTACGTCCGCATCCAGTGCCGTGATGACTTCTGCCAGCCTGCTCAGCCGCGCGTCGTATTTTGCCCGCGACCAGCCCGATTTTTCGTTTTTGAACGCGCTGTATTCGTTGCCGTCGAACGTCGCGTCAAAGAACGTCTGCAAATTCCAGTTCATCACGGTGAGCGACGCTTCGTGAGCCACAGTGCCGTGTGAATGTTCCGCCGCGCACGNCGAAAGCNCGACCGCGCAGGCACACGCCATAATAAGAGAGCCNATTGATTTCATAAAAACCTCCGCATAGTTATATGCACAGATTTTTCAAAAAATCACTAAAATGCGAAAAAAAAATATTATTTTGTCACGTTAAATTTGAAGAAGATGCAGTCGCCGTCNTGCACGACGTATTCTTTGCCTTCCTGCCGGTATTTTCCCGCCGCCTTGATGTCCGCCTCGCTGCCGTACGTGCGCAGGTCNTCCACGGAATAGACTTCNGCCTTGATAAAGCCTTTNTCAAAATCNGTGTGNATNACGCCCGCCGCCTGCGGTGCTTTGTCCCCTGCGTGAATCGTCCAGGCGCGGCATTCGTCGGGGCCGCCCGTAAAGAACGTGCGCAGCCCCATCAGCCGGTACGCCGCCCGCGCGAGCACCGCAAGCCCGCTTTCTTTCAGCCCGACACTTTCCATAAAATCCGCGCGCTCGGCTTCGTCGGTGATTTCCACGAGGTCGCTTTCAAATTTGCCGCAGATGACGATGACTTCGCTCTTTTCTTCCGCGGCGATTTTCCTGACGGTCTCCACGTATGCGTTCGTGCCGCTCGCAATCGTGTCCTCGTCGATGTTGCAGACAAACAGCTGCGGCTTTATCGTGAGCAAGTGCAAGTCGTAGATGCCTTCGCGCTCGTCGTCGGTCAGTTCCGCCATGCGTGCGCACTTGCCCTCCTGCAACAGCGGCAGGATTTTTTCGACCGCGCTCTTGTAACCGGCGAATTTTTTTTCTTCTTCTTTGCCCATTGCCCGGATCTGCTTGGTCACTTTTTCCTGCCGTTTGGCAATCGTGTCCAAATCCGCTTGGCACAGCTCGTAATTTATCGTGAGGATGTCATTTTCCGGGTCGACCGGGGCTTCGGTCTTTGCGTCGTCGCGCACGTGCTGGATGTCCGGGTTGTCAAAGCAACGCACGACATGCGCGATGACGGACGTTTCGCGGATATTTGCGAGGAACTGGTTTCCCAGCCCTTCGCCCTTGCTCGCACCCTTGATCAGTCCCGCGATGTCAACGAAATCTACCGTGGCGGGAATTTTCTTCTTGGGTTGGAACACGCCTGCCATAAAATCGAGCCGTTCGTCCGGCAGCTCCACCACGCCCACGTTCGGGTCGATCGTGCAGAACGGATAGTTTTCTGCCTGCGCCGGTGCTTTGGTCAGCGCGGAGAAGAGCGTTGATTTTCCGACGTTGGGAAGTCCGACGATGCCACAGGTCAATTTCATAGCGGTGTCCTTTTTTCAGTGCGAATGATAGTGGCGGTATTATACCATTTCGGCGGAAAATGTGCTATAGTGGCGGTATGTTTCCGCCGTTTGCCGAAGAAGCCGCGCATGCCGTCTGCCTCGCCATGATTCGCCAGCTGGAAACCGGCGCGCTCACGTTGGAGCAGGTAACGCCGGTGAGCGAGGAGCGCGCGGGAAACGGCATTATGCTCGGTGCGCTCGTGGCGACCGACGCGGCGGGGAACGAAATCGTGCTCAAGACGGCATCGGGGTTCAGCCGCGCGCTCGTGCCGCACGTTGCCGACCAGGCGATATATGTGCCGCCGCTCGTTGCTCCCGCGCAGATTGCCGAAGCCGTTGCCGCCAACGACGATGCCATTCACGCGCTCACCGCACGGATTGACGCGCTTTCGGACGCGGACGACGCGGCGGAAAAAAACGCGCTCATTGCGGAACGGCTCGCGCTCACGCAGGAATCGGTGGCAAAGGTGTACGCGCGGTATGCGTTCCATTGTGCGGACGGTTCGGTGCGCTCGCTGAACGACATCTGCGCCGAACGCTGTGGCGGGAAATTTCCGCCGACGGGAACGGGCGACTGCTGCGCGCCCAAGTTGCTGGACTATGCCTTTTCCCACGGACTGACCCCGCGCTCGATGTGCGAGGTATTTTATGGAAGAAACACGCCGCACAAGACGAACGGACTGCGCTACGCACCCTGCGACGACCGTTGCGGCATCATCCTGCCCGCCATGCTCGGGCTGGAAATTCTCTACCGCGACCGGGACATCATCGTGGTGAACAAGCAGAGCGGTGTGCTGAGCGTTCCGGGCAAGGTCGAGACGGACTGCATTGCAAGCCGTGTGCGCCGCCTGTTTCCCGACTGCATCGCGCAGCCCGCCGTGCATCGGCTGGACATGGAGACGAGCGGGCTGATGGTGCTTGCGTTCACCAAAGAAGCGCACCGCCGCCTGAGCGGACAGTTTGAGGCGGGTACGGTGCAGAAATCATATATCGCGCTCGTGGACGGCATTCTGCCCGCAAAGGGCATTGCGGCGCACGGCACGATGGAGCTGTATTTCCGTGTTGACCTTGACAACCGTCCGCACCAGATGTGGGATGCCGTGCACGGAAAAAAAGCCGTGACCGAGTGGCGCATACAGGATGTGGAGACGTATCAGGCTCGCGACGGCAGCCGCCGCAAAGTGACGCGTGTGCTGTTCCTGCCGCACACGGGACGCACGCACCAGCTGCGCCTTGCCGCCGCCGACAGCCACGGATTCGGCATGCCGATTGTGGGCGACTCGCTCTACGGTCATTGCGCGGACGGCGAGCGGCTTATGCTGCACGCACAGTACCTGCATTTTACCCATCCCCGGACGGGCGAGCCGATGACGTTCAGGTGTTCAGCAGGATTTTAGGCGAGCGGTGGGCAAGAAAATAACGATAAAACAATACGAATTTTCAAAAAGTACTTGACAAAACGAACTGGGGGGGGGTAAGATAATGCAACATTTTTTCATTTGTTAAGGAGTAAAACATGAAAAAACTGATTGCATGTGCCGTGGCGGCGGTCGCTGCGGTGTCGATGGCGACTGCGGAAATCTCGGTCGGTGTTCGCGGTATCTTTGGAGTCGGGCTAGGCACAACGCTCGCGGACGACATGGATTCTTTTGACCTTGATTTGGGCGGAACGCTCAACTTTGGCGGTACGGCGTTCGTGAAGATTCCGGTCTTTGCCTCGCTTGTCGTGCAGCCGGAAGTGGGATTTACGTACAATATGGTCGGCTTGGAAAATAATGGTTTTGAGATGGACTGCTCATACAAGGCGATTGACATTCCCGTCTTGGTCGGCTGGGATTTTAAAATTAACGACAGTTTTACGGTCACTCCGTTGGTCGGTCCGAAGATTTCGATCCCGGTCGGAAAATTTGCAATGGAAGCTGAAGGCAATGACGGAGATGTAGACATCGACTCTTCCGTCCTGTTCAGTGTAGTCGTTGGTGCGGGCGTGGCATATAAAGTCGGTCCGGGTGCTATTGTGGGCGATCTCCGCTACAACATCGGCGTTTCAACCCTCAAAGTAAAAGAAGAAGGTTACAAAGCAGATGCCGCAACGCCGCGCAGCTTACAGTTGAGCGTGGGCTACCAGATTTCGTTCTAGTCAGGCTCATCTTTGTGCGGACTGTCATAACGGCAGTCCGCACACTGTTTCTCCACTCCTCTGATTGACAAGTCAACGTAGTTGCGTATATACTTTTTAAAAGCAGAATCTTCATGATTGCAAGCCGTTGCGGCGGCGGCAGGAATGACTTTCTTTCAATTTTGATCATCGGCACAAATGCGGAATTTCATAGGCGGTATTGTATCCGTCGGGAAATTGTGTTGTGCCGAGGGGTATTATAAGAAAATCAAAGGTCGGCAGAGTTTGGCTTTCAGTTTAATTCAAGCGCGAATACTTGGTATGGTAAACAGAATTCTCTCGGGTGACGGCTAAAAAATTGCACGTTGCCAATGAAGAGACAAGGAATTACGACTGACTGTGCTAATCCGTCGCCAATTGTTGAGGCATTTGTTATGGAGGATTTATATATGACGAAAGAGAGATTGGATAAAATTGAAGAACAAATAGTTTTGGAGCAAAGAACAGTCGATTATGATACAAAGGATTATACAATTGAGTTTATCAATCAAAAATATCTCAAGGATATAGACAAAGAAAAAAATGAGATATTTGTACCTGAATATTAAAGAGAATTTGTTTGGGATGAAAGTCGACAATCACGCTTGATAGAATCTTTGTTGTTAGGACTTCCAATACCATCTATTTTTTAGCCAATGGATAAGATGGAAGAATGGAAATTGTGGACGGTTCTCAACGAATAAGGACTATGGCTGCTTTTTATAAAGATGAATTGATATTAACTGGGTTGGAAAAGTTGACTTTATTAAATAACTTAAGATTTTCAGATTTGTCTGAATCAAGAAAAAAAAAGTTTAATAATACGACATTGAGGATAATAGTTTTATCAGAGAATTCGACTGACGAAGTAAAGAATGATTTGTTTGATAGAATTAACCGCGGAAGTGATAATTTAAGAAACATGGAAAAAAGAAAGGGTATCTATAGGGGTAAATTTACAGACTTTATTTATAACGATTGTGCAAAAGAATCGCTTTTATTGGAAAGTCTTAAATTATCAAAAGCTGTAGAAAAGAGGCAAGAACGAGAAGAGTTAATATTACGGTATTTCGCACTTTTAGATGAATATAATAGTAAATATAGACGTTTTGAAAATGGTGTAAGTAATACTCTTGATAAATATTTGAATGAAAAAAATTCTGAAATAACAGATGACGAATTGCAAAACAAGAGAAATGAGTTTGTTTTGATGTTGCAATATGTGAAAGATTGTTTTCCATTGGGCTTTTGTAGGAAAGATAATCAACCTGTTTCACGAGTATATTTTGAAGCTGTTTCTGTTGGAATTAGTTTGGCATTACGGGAAAATAAAAATATAAAAAGAGAAGCAGTCAATGTCGCTAAGTCATGGATGTCTGATGGAAATTTTTATTCTAATATTGTAGGTCGTTCTAGGACTCATGCTCCAAAAAAAATATTAGATCGTGTTAATTTTGTGAAGAACTGGTTATTAACTAATGAAGTATGATGCTAACTTAGAAGAAAAGAAAAATGAAGTATCAGAAATGCTCTCTATTCTTGAAAATAAAGAATTAACTGTAGTTCAATCTACAGTTCTAAAATCAACGATTATTATGATGCTTTATAATACAGTTGAATCTATAATGAGTGAATTATTATCTAAAATACATGAAGAAATATCTTATTGTCAATTTTCAAAATTGAGTCGCAAAATTCGGGATATGATGCTGAGTTATTTTTGGTCAGAAAAATGTTTAAATCAAATATATGTTGTTTTTTCTGATAAAAAATCTTTTCCTTACATTCGAAGAATATACAAATAAAATAAAATTGTTTTCAGGCAACTTAGATGCAAGAAAGATAAATAAAATATGTGAAAAATATGGTATTTCTTGTTTGACAAATGATAAACAAGAAAAATTGCTTGAGGTAAAAATAAAAAGAAATCAGTTGGCACATGGTGAAGTGTCATATAAGTTTGCATGCCGAAACATGACAGTAGATGATATCAAAAAACTAAATGATTGTGTGTATCAAAATCTATTTGAACTTAGTAAGAATGTTGAAAGATATATTGAAAATAAAGAATTTTTGAGTAAATAAGATATGGAGCGTGTACCATTTTATTTGTATGTGAAACAGTTGTTTTTGCAATAAAGTAAGAAATGACTGTAAATAAACGTGGTTTTACGGAAAGTTTGATATTAAAATTAGTGATGTCATTTTTGATATTAGTTTTACGTTGCTTAAAAGAATATTAAGTGGGTTTTAAAACCTGTGAGAAGGATGCTTTCATACACTGGTAGGCGAGTTTTTGAAAAAGACTTGAAATTAAAATTTACGATTTTAACTGCGTGGAATTTTTTTTAATACAAAATAAATTACAATAAAAATGTTGTTGTTTTGCTGATATGTTCTCTTGCGCTGATAGAGATTGACTTTTTAAAAGCTGTTTTGCATTAAACTTTGAAATTGTAGAATTTATTTTATACTATACAAATATTCTAGGAATGTTTGTAGGTACATATGACAAAAAATATAATAGATGAATTGTTAGGTTTATACAAAAAAATCAAAGTTTATAGAATGTAGAAAACTTGTGGTATTTGTAGAATGAGTTTTAAATATTTATAAAATATTTTTCTATAACAAGGTAATTACGGCAATAAACCACCGGCTATGCCGGTGAGAGTGGCAAAGTTATACAGTTGCGGGAAAGAGGAATCCCATAGTAAAAGCTCAAGCGTGAACCGCGCAAGGCACACACAGGAGAAAGAACTATGGGAGGCTACAAAAGTATAAGTCATACAAAGTATGATTGCAAGTGTCATGTCGTGTTCATACCGATGTACAGGAAGAAAAAGCTGTACGGACAGATAAGGCAGGAGCTGAGGCGGCTGGCGGAGCAGAAAGAAAGCAGGGTGCTGGAGGGGCATATGATGACGAAGAAGTCATCAGGGAATACATCAAAAACCAAGAGAATGACGACCGAAGGCAAGACGAGTTGTTCGACTAGCTGCAGGGCTTAACCGCTTTGAGCGGTTCACATTTCAAGCCACCACCTTTGGTGGTGGTTAATGACTATCGATGCTCTTGATTATTCACGAAATAAAAAAACAATAAGTGATTAGTTAAGGATAATAAGAAAAAATGTTACAGTCTTCTTGCATGGCATATTACAAACTATTTTGGTAAAGGTTATATGTAAGAAATCTGAGTTAAAACTGTATCAGTTTGTTAGGAATGTCTTTTAACTTCAAATAAAATAACCTGTCATATCAAAGTGTTTGAAATATGGCGGATGTTTTAATATCAATGTTTATGGGAAAAAAAGATTACAAAAAATGCAACCGTCCTCAACAAAACATGGCAGAAAACTGAGAGGGGAAACAGTGGCGGTAAAACTTACGAGGCGTAAGAAGGAAGTGCTCGCGACGGTCGTTTCGAACCTCGCGCTTCAAATGGTGACGGCACTGTGCGGCTTTGTCCTTCCTCCCATGATCGTGCGCACGTTCGGTTCTGAAATAAACGGCATGGTCTCTTCGATAACGCAGTTCATAGCATATCTAAGTCTCGTGGAGGCAGGAGTGGGCGGAGCCGCCATAGCTGCGCTGTACCGTCCGCTCGCCGAAAAAGACACGGACAAGTGCAGTGCCATTCTTTCCGCGTCAGCTAAATTTTACCAGAAGTCTGGCATTCTTTTTGTGATTCTAATATTTCTGCTCGCATTCTTTTATCCGCTTGCCGTGGACAAGGAAGTTGACCGAATGCAGGCTGGGCTTATGGTTCTCGTGCTCGGGATTACCGGTGCGGCGGAATTCTTCTTGATTGGGAAGTACCGCGTCCTGCTTACGGCAGACAAGAAAATGTACGTGATTTCCATCGTGCAGTCTGCGGCCGTAATCCTGAATACTGCCGTGGCTGTCGTCCTCATCCGGCTTGGAACTGGAATTGTCCTTGTGAAACTGGCAAGCTCCCTTGTCTTTCTGAGCCGTTATGCAGCTATCGCGCTGTATGTCCGCAGGAAATATGCCGACATACATTTTCATTCCGCCCCAGACGTAAAGGCAATCTCACAAAGTCGGAACGTCATGGTGCATCAAATCGGTGGGCTTGTCGTGTTCAATTCACCGCTCGTTATCATCACACTTTTCTGCTCGCTCAAGGATGCGAGCGTATACGCCGTATACGCTATGGTGTTCACCGCAGTGGGAAACCTGCTTGGATCGTTTTCAAACGGGATGCAGGCGATGTTCGGAGAGTCGCTTGTAAAGGACAGTCCCGAAATGACACGAAAATTCTTCTCGCGGTTTGAAACAGTTTTTTTTACCGTGGAGGGCTGGTTCTATTCGATGGCGTATATGCTGATTATGCCGTTTATGCAGTTGTATACGAAAGATATGACGGATGCCAATTATATTCAGCAAGTCATAGCAAGACTCTTCGTTGCCGTAGGCGTTTTGAATTGTTTGAGACAGCCTGCGGACAAGATGATTTTTGCCGCGGGACATTTTCAAAAAACTCAGTGGCATAGTCTTGCGGAAAGCGTGATTAATGTCGTCTGCTCCGTGGCTTTCACCCTGAAATTCGGATTTGTCGGAGTCCTTCTCGGAGGAATCTGTTCGTATTCTTACAGAACTTTGGATATCATCATTTATTCTGCTCGAAAAATAATGCATACGTCAATGTTCAGGTCTCTTGGAAAGATATTTGCCATTTTTGCGCTATATGCGGCAGTTGTACTTGTTATGTCCTGCAAACCGATTTCTGTGCATGCCTATTCTGAATGGCTTGTCTGCGCGGTCATAAATGGAACGGTTCTTGCAATTCCTTGTTTCTGCGTGCTTTTTGTAACTCATCGGGGTGGCAAGTTTAAATGATATATGCGTTTTTTATCTTTTCATTGTATATCTGCTCATTTTTAGAAACAGGAAAGAATGTGCCTGTCTCTGCCTATGGCAATAAGATTGTGCATATGTACCTGTTCGCATTCTTTGTCATTCTTGCAGGGTGCCGTTACAAGACTGGCTATGACTGGAATGCCTATATGTCTTTTTTTGAGAAAATAAATGACGGAAACTCATTCGGCAGAATGGAAGTCGGATATGCCGCTTTGAACTACGCCTTCAAGAACATATTCAACAGCTACGATCTCATGCAGTTTGCGATATGCCTGTCATGCACCGCTTTCCTGTTTTTCTTTTTGAAAAAGTATTCTCCGTTTCCTGTCGTATCCTTGTTGGTGTACGCCTCCGATATGTTCTTCAGTTATAATCTTGGACTGACACGACAGTTCATTGCAATTTCAATACTTCTGCTTTGTGCCGATGCGGTCATTGAAGGAAAGAAGATGAAAGCATCCTTGTGCATATGCGCGGCGTTCTTGTTCCACAAGTCGGCTATCATCGCAGTGCTGTTTTTCCTTTGCGACAAAGTACATCTGAAAAAAATAACTATGGTAATTCTTGTTCTGGCTTCCATGCTGCTGAACTTGTTCGGGTATCGGCTGGTATGGCAGATAGTGTATTCGCTTTTTTCTCTTCCGTTCCTGCCGTCATTTATTGGAAAATATGCGGGCTATATGACGAACATCATATTTTCCCAGCAGGGGGAATTTAATTCCGGCATGGGATACCTGCTGAGGATCTTCTTGGTTCTTCTTGTCATGGTTTTTAGGAAGAATAATTCCCGATGCGCGAATTTTATATTCAATGCAGTTCTGACAGGACTGTTCATTCAGGCATTCGGACGGAACATCCAAATTATTAGCAGACTTGCTGCATATTTCAGCGTGTTTGAAACGGTGTTCTTTGCGTATCTGTATGAAGTCATGCGAAAGAAGGCGCGGCCGGCATCATACCCTGTGTTTGCCATGTTTTTGACTTGCTACTTTTTGATCGCGCCGTATAACAGGACGCAGGGGGTCATGGAGCAGGACGGGAAGTCGAGGTGGGCTTTGTATAGCCCATGGATTCCTTCATTTTACAAGACTGAGATTTCAGACCGAAACAACAGGATGCGAATTATAAATGGATTTTAAAGGCAGGTTAAACATGAACATAGGAATTTTCATAGCGGATATTGAATTCAGGACGGGAGGCTCTGAGTCTTATTTTGCCGGGTTGCTTTCAGCCTTGCAAAAGATGTACAGCCAAGCCAAATTTGAAATCCTTACAACCTGTACGCCGAAAAAACTGAGAACTGATGAAAGTTCTCTTGCAGAAAGGCTTTCTGAAACATACGGATTTCATGTGTGTTCCGCATTTAAAGTTATCCGCTGCCCGATAAAGGCAACTAATGCCCTGACAGTTCTGCGCGCCTACCGATGGATGAGACAGTATTCAGAAAGATTCGACATGCTCTTCAACTGTTCAAGGAATCTTATGACGTTCAAGGCAAAAAAGAACATTTCCATCATGCACTTTCCGGTGCAAAGTTACACTGCGTCAAAAACTGCATGTCGGATGCCGTTCTTGCTTCCTGTCGCAAGGCGATTGGATGAAAAATGGAAAGAAAGTTTTGATGTCTTTCTTTGCAATTCGCATTATACGGAACGCCATCTGAAAAAAATATGGGGCATCCCTGAGAAGAAAATCTCAGTCGTCTATCCGCCCGTAGGAATGGTTAGAAGCGGAACTCTTGGGAAGAAACGACAAATAATCGTTTGTTCTCGAATTGAGCCGAGCAAGTCGCTTCATGTTTTAGTTGAGGCATTTACACGCCTTGATTCAGGAGATGTTACCCTTGCGATTGTCGGGGCAAAACTTCCTGAGGACGAAGCATATTATCAGAGACTTGTCAAGATTGCGGACGGTTACGATGTTGTGTTTCACTTCAATCCGTCTCGTAGGGAGTTAGAAGAGCTCTACCGTGAAAGCCTTATATTCTGGCATGCAAAAGGGCTTGAAACCGAGGAAAGCCTGAAACCTGACTTGCTCGAACATTTCGGTATTACGACTGTTGAGGCAATGAGTGCCGGTTGCATTCCTGTCGTAATAGACAAAGGCGGGCAACAGGAAATAGTTGACGAAGGCATAAACGGATTCAAATGGAATACCACGGACGAGCTTCTTGAAAAGACAAGGGCGGTGCTTGCAAATGGGCATTCCATAGCCATGCAAAAAGCCGCAGAAGAAAAAGCCCAATCGTACAATTTTGATACTTTCTGTATGCGGCTGGAAAACATCTTCGGAGAAAAGAAATGAAACAAGACTTTGACATCGACTTTGTAATCCCGTGGGTGGACGGCAGCGACCCGGAGTGGATTGCGGAATTCAACAAATACGCGCCAAAAGAAAAGCGACGCGAAACGGATGCCAGCGAGCAACGCTACCGCGACTACGGACTTCTGCGCTATTGGTTCCGCGGCGTGGAGAAATTCGCGCCGTGGGTGCGCACGGTGCATTTCATTACCTGCGGGCAGAAACCCGACTGGTTGAACTTGAACAATCCCAAATTACACTGGGTGAAGCACTCTGACTACATTCCGCAAAAATACCTGCCAGTATTCAGCTCCCATCCGATTGAGCTTATGATGCATAAAATTCCTGGCCTTGCGGAACAAATCGTCTATTTTAATGACGATTTGTTCCTGACCTCAACGGTCAGGAAAAATTTCTTCTTCAAGAACGAGCTGCCGAGAGACAGCGCGGTTATGAATGCGGAGGCCGGCAGCGGAAATTTGATGACGGCGATATTGTTCAATGACATAGAGATTATAAACAGCCGATTTAACAAGCGCAAAACAATTGCGCGGCATTTTTTCAAATGGTTCAATGTAAAGTACGGCTCCTATCTTTTGCGCAATGTCTGCCTTGTTCCTTGGCCGCGCTTTACCGGATTCATGCAGCCGCATTTTGCGCAGCCGTTTAAGAAATCTGTGATTGAGGAAGTTTGGAATGAATTTGGAGAAGTTTTGAATCGGACATGCCACGAAAAACTGAGAAGCGTGAACGATGTCAATCAATGGCTTTTTCGCGAATGGCAGCTTTGCAAGGGCGAATTTAGCCCGATTCATCCTTTTGTGGGCAAAAAGTACTTTTCACTTGATGCTGATATAGACGCTATCGTTTCGGCGATTGAAAATCAGAAGTATTTTGAGATTGTCTTAAACGACAGCGATGCAAATGACTATGCAGATAGAATCTCAAGGATAAAATCGGCATTTGAAAAAATACTTCCAGAAAAATGTGGATTTGAAAGGTGAGAGAATGGAATTGTACAGGGATATTAATATATGAAAATACTCTACGATGACATAATTTATTCTCTGCAAAAAGCAGGCGGCGGTTCTGTTTATTGGACGGAAGTGACGAGACGGTGCGATGAAAATTCCGTTCATTACGTATACGACAATGCGGATGAGAATTTTTTTTATAATGAAGACAATTTCAAGCATAATAAAAAATGGTCTTCAACATTTTTGTTTCTAAAACGGTATTTGAATCCGCACTTTAATGAAAAAAAACCGTTTATATTTCATTCAAGCATGTATCGGTATTGCAAGAACAAAAACGCAATAAACATAACGACAGTCCATGATTTTACGTATGAATATTTTAGGAACGATTTGAAATCGAATTTGCATAAAATCCAAAAGAGGAATGCCGTCATGCATAGTGACGGCGTAATCTGCATTTCCGAAAATACAAAGGCTGACCTCTTAAAATTCTATCCGCATTACAAAGGGCTGATAAAAGTCATAAATAATGGATATGCAACGGATACCTATTTTTATGAACCTGATGTCCAAAAGACAAAGAAAGTGCTTTTTGTCGGCGCACGGACAGGCTACAAACGCTTTGATGTATGCGTTAGTCTTGTGAAAGAACTGAAAGACTGCTGCCTGTATATTGTCGGCGGTGGGCACTTGTCTTGTTCCGAGAAAGCACTGCTTGAGACAAATCTTGCTGGTCGATACAGGAAAACCGGATATTTGTCTGATAGTGATTTGCGGCATCTTTACAATGAAGCATTTTTCTTGTGCTATCCAAGCGAATACGAAGGGTTTGGAATTCCCGTAATCGAAGCGCAGGCATGCGGGTGTCCTGTTGTCTGTCAGGAAAAATCCAGTATCCCGGAGGTCGCCGCAGACACTGTTGTGTATATTGATTCTGATGATTTTGCTGCGTCACTGAATTCCATAAAAATGCTGTATGACGATGAATTGTATGATTCAATTCAGAAAAAGGGCTTTGAGAACGTAAAGCGTTTTTCGTGGGACAAGTGTGCGGCGGAAATAAAGGAATTTTATGGTGATGTATATTCCAAGACAGGAAAGAAAGATTTTTGTCGAAAGAATAGTTTTTGATTTGGGAGAGGATATGAAGCGAAGCATTAGGGAAATTTGTTATTTATTCCGTTGCCTGCTGTATACAAAGTGTTCATTTCCGTCAGCTAGATTATTTCGTCTGCCAATGGATATTCGCGGCAAAAGTGGCATTGATTTCGGGCAAAGGCTCACGACCGGCTACGGTTGCCGTCTGGAGTCTTTTTCTGAAAACGGTGCTAAATCTTTGTTCTTTGGCGATGACGTGCAGATAAACGATTATGTGCATATCAGTGCGCTGAAAAGCGTCCATATTGGGAATCATGTGTTAATTGCGAGCAAGGTTTTCATAACGGATTTGGCGCATGGGTCTTATAACGGCGATGAGAATGATTCTCCGCCTGACTCTGTGGCAAAAAAACGGTTGTTGAGCGCAAAGCCAGTCTATATCGAAAACAACGTGTGGATAGGCGAGTTGTGCTCTATACTTCCCGGAGTAACGATTGGGGAGAACAGCATAATCGGCGCGAACAGCGTCGTGACGAAATCCATTCCTGAAAACTGTATTGCCGTTGGAAACCCAGCGAGGGTGATAAAAAGATACAATGCGAAAACTATGCTCTGGGAGAAGGTTAAAGAGCAAAATTTTTGAATTAGACATATTTTTTGATTCGGAGGAAAAAAGATAATGCACAAACATATTCTCATTACTGGCGGCGCGGGCTTTATCGGCTCGAATGTTGCGTTAAAACTCGTTGCGCAGGGGTATGATGTTACTGTCCTTGATTCGCTTGAAAAGCAGATTCACGGAGAGACACCTGAAAAGTCACAACTTTATATGTTCGTCAAAGACAAGGTTGACTTTGTGAAAGGTTCTGTTACGGACAGGGAGGTGATGGAAAGACTGCTTTGCAGGGCGGATGCCGTTATTCATCTTGCCGCAGAAACAGGAACGGGGCAGTCAATGTACGAGATTGAGAAGTATTGCAGGACAAACATTTGCGGAACGGCGCTTCTCCTTGATATCCTTGCAAATAAGAAGACTCCTGTAAAGAAAGTGATCGTGGCGGAATCTCGTGCTATTTATGGGGAGGGAAAGTATTCCTGCAAAAACTGCGGGACTGTGTATCCGCTTGCAAGAAAAGAAAGCGACATGGCAAACGGTGATTTTGCCGTAAAGTGCCCGTTCTGCGATCAAAATATAAACCTTGTCGCAACAGACGAGTCTTCAAAAATACATCCGACTTCCGTTTACGGCATTACGAAGCAGGTGCAGGGGCAGCTTGTCCATTGCGTATGCCAGGCGATTGGAATTCCGTCCGTCTCGTTCCGTTACCAAAATGTTTATGGTCCGGGTCAGAGCCTAAAAAATCCGTACACGGGCATTCTCTCGATTTTCAGTAACAGCCTGCGCCAAAACCATGACATAAATATTTTTGAGGACGGAACGGAATCTCGTGACTTTGTGTATATCGATGATGTGGCCGATGCGACAATACTGGCAATCGAAAATGACAGGTGCGCTTATAAGGCTTTCAATGTGGGCACCGGCAAGTCGGTCGATGTGATGACGGTTGCTCAGTATCTCAAAGAATTCTATAAGTCTGACAGCGAGATTCGTATTTCCAGCAATTTCCGCCTTGGGGATATCCGCCATAATTATGCTGATATTTCTTTGGCAAGAGAAATTTTGGGATATGAACCGAAGTTCACGTTTGAGCAGGGACTGAAAAAATTCTGCGAGTGGGTTTTGACACAGCCAGTGGAACAAGACAACTACAAAAAATCGCTTGACGAGATGAAAGAGAAAGGGTTGTATAAATGAGCTGCGACTTGACAGGAAAGAGAGTGCTTCTTTTCGCTCCGAAGTTCTTCGGATATGAAAAGGAAATTGCCAATAAAATAAAAGAATTTGGTGCGGCTGTCGATTTATATGATGAGCGTGCAAATCCGACAACTATAGACAAGATTCTTATCAGGTTGCATATCTTTTTTCCTGTCAAGTCAAAAATCAAGAAATACTATAACAGTGTCATTGTGTCAGGCAAGAGCTATGATTACGTAATTTTTGTAAACCCGGAAACCGTAGATGTGTCTCTGTTGAATAAAGTAAAGAAAAAATTCAATTCTGCAAAATTCATTCTTTATATGTGGGATTCTTTGGAGAATAAACCGTTTGCAAAAGACATAATACCGCTGTTTGACAGAAAACTTTCATTCAATAAAAGTGATTGTGAACAAAATGGTTTGGTTTTTAGACCGTTATTTTTTATAGACACGTATGATTCAAAAAATATAGAAATTTCGCATGAAATAAAATATGATGTTTCGTTTATGGGTACGATTCATAGCGACCGATATTTTGTTCTGAAAAAAATAAAAACATGGGTAGAAAACGCTGGTTTAAAATCATACTTCTTTATGTATTTTCCAAGCAAGATTTTGTATTTTAAATACAGAATTAGTAATTTGAGAAAACATATTGACAAGAATGATTTTAGTTATAGTCCAAAGAAATCAAGCGAAATAAAAGACATTCTTCTATCAAGCAATGTTGTGGTGGATATACAGCATCCAAAACAAATAGGTTTAACAATGAGAACCGTTGAAATGCTGGGGCTTGGAAAGAAACTGATTACAACGAATGCTGATATAAGGAATTATGATTTCTATAATCCTCGGAATATCCTTGTGATTGACAGGGACAATCCTGTAATTGATGAGGATTTTATAAGAACTCCGTATGAGGAAATAGACGAGGATATAAGAAAGAGATATTCGCTTGAGGGATTTGTGGGAGAGATAATTGATATAGAGATGAATGAAATTGCTAAAGTAAGCAAGCAAGAGCTTTTAGACATTTTTATAACGGAAGAGGATAGAAATGGAAGGGATCTTCTTGCAATGTCCGATTTTTTCGATGTGCTTATCAGGAAAATTAATGTAGGGATCGATTCAGATAAAAAATGGAAAAATTATCAGAATATTGAAAGTCTATCCGGTCAGATTGCTGCTGCAATAAAGGGTGGTTTTGACATTTCAAAGATGGGGATGCTTGTCGCTGATTATTCTCATTTCAATCAAGAGATCATTGATGGATTAAAAGAGGGTATCTATCATGTTGGAGAGTCAAAGGAAGTAGCAGGAAATTTGCGGCCTGCAATTTTGGATGAAAATGAGCAGCTTGTTAAATTCTTTACCTTAAAGGAAGCCCTTAATCCCGCCGAAGTTTTATCAGATATTTCCACCTTATCAATGCAGATTTTTCTTAAACGTATGTCAGCACAGATTGAAGATGTCGGAAGAGATGTAAAGGAATTGATGGACTTTGAACGACGTGAAAAACTGGACAAACCATTTATGTGTGCAAGAGATAGTATTAAGCGTGCATCAACAGCAGATTCGGAAAAACAGGAGTGTTTTTTGGATAAGGCTGATGGATATCTTATGGAAGGGTTGGAAAGTTTGTATCTAGATATATATGATCAGGTAAATAAACTCGCAAAACAAAAAGGACTGTTTATCAAGGTAAACAAAATTGACATTTTTCTATCTTATATTAGTGAAGATATGAAGAAGATTCTACGCTACGTTGGATTACGAGTGTACCTTTTTAATCTTAGAGGGAAAGATGATGATGCCAATCGTGTCCTCGGAGACTACCAATCCCTATTGCAAACTTTAACAGAAAAAAAAATAGGAGATGAAAAGTATACAGCCTTTGAATTGATACATGAGTATTATCCATATGATGAGGAAAATATGGATTTTTGGTTAGAAATGCCTAAACAAATGATTAAAGCACTAGATTCTTATAAAATCATGCTGGATCAAAAAAATAATGACATTTTTTATATAGGTGTGGAGGATGACAAGTATGAATGCTAAAACAAAAAAAAAGATCTTGCAAATATTGTGGGAAATTATTAATAAATGAAAAGAAGTCTATTTGTAAGCGATGTGATCTGAAAACAAAGAAAAAACAAATGACAATAGGTGAAATAATGGTCAGCTTTATTATAGATATTGTTAGTGTAAAGGCACTTGCTGGTAACAAAGGACGTAAGCATGGGACAAAAACTGTGTGAATGGCAAATATATCAGAGTTTGTAAAGAGCGACTTCCATTGATAACAGAATTCTGAGCTCCCAAAAAAAGTTGGACAAAGTTTTGGAGGTTTATATCAATGGGAAAAATATGAAGATACAACATACAACTTCAGTGTGTCAATTGCAAAGGAAAACATTAAAAAAATGCGGAAAAGATTTTAATTTTTCAGAATACGAAAACTTTAAATTTGATAAATCTATAATAAGTACTGAGAATAAACTAACCGTCCGCTACTTCAACAAATGGGGCTGGCTTTTTGACCGGGAGCGAAGAGAATGGAACAGGGAGTCCATTGTTATAGCAAGGACAATGTTTCTCGTATGAGAGAATCGCTGAGGCGAATGTTACTGTTTTTAAGTTGGTCAAGGTACATTTTTATTTCATCTGAAGAAATCATGTTTTCAGTATGGGCTTGAAGCATAATGCCGATTGTGCCTGTAATCTTTATGCCTAATTTTTGAGCGACTTTCCGGCCTTTCCGTTCATCAATTATGAGTGCGTCAGAATGTAATTCATCGGCAAGAATAATCGCTTCGCTTTCTCCGTCATCCAAACCGCTGGCAACCTGTAGGACTTCCAGTGTTTTCCGATTCTGGACAGACGATGTTTTCAGAAAATCAGAGTCTTTTACTATGTCTGCCTCATTCTTAAAGGCAACATTTGTCGTAAGTTCCCTATAAACTGCTTCGGGAATAAGCACTTCTCCAAACAATTTTTGAAGAATGTTGCGTTCAGCGACGGCTCGCTCCTGTATGGTTTCAGCCGCCGCCTTGAGAAGGGGCAGCCGCTCTCCGCTCCGAACGACGTGCGCCGCTATTTCGTCACGCCGAAGGAGTCCGGCGAGCTGTGTCTGATGAGCTGCCTGTTCGGGGAGAACCGTGACGTGTTCTTCCCGAAGCTTGACTATGACCTGAACCTCATCACGTTCAGCCAGATTGCGACCAAGTATCTTGAGAGCCGCGGCTATGAGCCGTATGAGTGCAGGAGCGAGGACGAGGCGCGCGCGAGGGTGGGCGAGCTGAAATCCGCCGGGAAGTATCCCGTCTACTTCTTCAAAAGCGACACGACTGGCGAGAAGGACTTTGAGGAATCCTTCACGGACAGGGAGACGCTTGACATGGAGCGATTTGAGAACCTCGGCGTCATAAAAAACAGGCCTGCCTTTGAGCAGGAAAAGCTTGACATGTTTGTCGCACGGATAAAAGCAATGCGCACAAAAGGCGACTGGATGCGCGGAGAGTTGATTGACCTGTTCAACGAGATGATTCCGAACTTCAACCACAAGGAGACTGGCAAGTTTCTTGACGGCAGGATGTAGTTCCTGCGGAAAAAGTCGTGTATACCCCTCCCCCTAGGATTTATCCTTTACATAAATCCAAATACAGTAAGGATAAATCGATTTATCCTTACTGTAACCTATGGTTATCCTTACT